>JAFWEP010000003.1 GCA_017512885.1 Erysipelotrichaceae bacterium | reverse complement strand
TAAGCATGAACAGGTAAAGCATTGAGATAATTGCCTGACAATCAGCCCGAAATAAAAACCGTCCTATATAGAACGGATTTTCATAATGCGCATTTATAACTATGCCAGTTTCTGTTGACAATCCTTAGCGAGTTTCTTTTGGAGGATCCTATGAAACTGAAACATTTGACGCTCTCAGCCATGTTCCTGGCGTTAGGACTGGTACTGCCCTTTGTCACCATGCAGGTGCCGCAGATCGGCAGCATGCTGCTGCCGATGCATCTGCCGGTATTCCTCTGCGGCATGGTCTGCGGACCGTGGTGGGGACTGCTGGTCGGTGCGCTCTGCCCGCTGTTGAGACATCTGCTCTTCCAGATGCCGCCGTTAGTCAGCGCCGTGCCGATGGCCTTTGAACTGGCTGCCTACGGTCTCGTCAGCAGTCTCCTCTTTGCCCGTTTTAAGGAGAAGGATACCAAGGCCGTTTACCTCAGTCTGATCCCGGCGATGATCGTCGGCCGTCTCGTCTGGGGACTGGTGCAGATCGTGCTCTTCTCCCTGCGCGGCAATGCCTTCACGATGCAGGCTTTCCTGGCCGGTGCCCTGACGACGGCGATCCCCGGCATCATCCTGCAGCTGATCCTGATCCCGCTGCTGATCAAAGCGTTGAAACGTTATCTGTAAAGAAAAACCTGTATGATAGAATAGTCATACAGGTTTTTCTTTGAGGTGAGAACGATGAAGATCACAGTGATAGATTCCCAGGGCGGAGGCCTTGGCCGTCAGCTGATCGCTGCCTTGCGGCAGCGAATCCCGCAGGCGGAGATCCTGGCCGTCGGGACCAATTCCTATGCGGCGCAGGTGATGCTGAAGGGAGGGGCAGATCACGCCGCCGGAGGCGAGAACGCCGTTCTCGTCGCCTGCCGCGATTCCGATCTGATCATCGGTCCTTTGGGGATCATGATCGCTGATGCGATGTACGGCGAGGTTACGCCGAAGATGGCGGTGGCCATTGCGCAGGCGCGGGCGGAAAAGATCCTGATCCCCTTCAGCAACTGCGGCAACTATGTGGTCGGCATCAAAGACGGCAGAGTGGCAGCGCTGGTCGAAGAAGCGGTGCAGAAAGCGGAAGAGCTATGCGCAGCGAAGCAGTAAGAGAATTCTTCGATGCCCTGGCCGCTGACTGGGACAGCCATCTGGAGGTCAATGAGCGAGTGATCGGGAAGATCCTCGATCAGGCCGGAGTATCTGCCGGGAAGGATGTCTGCGACATCGGCTGCGGGACCGGCGTCCTCTTTCCCTTCTATCAGAAACGGAACGTGGCATCCCTGACCGCCGTCGATCTCAGTCCGGCGATGTGCGCCATTGCGGAAAAGAAGGCCGATGCCCATACCCGGGTGATCTGCGCGGATGCTTCGGAGCTATCTTTCCCGGACAGCTTCGATGTGGTCATGATCTACAATGCCTTCCCGCACTTTTCGGACCGCCGGGCCTTATTTCAGCAGATCTCTCGGAACCTGAAAGCCGACGGCGTCTTCAGCATCGCCCACGGCATGAGCCGGGAAAAGCTGCTCCGCCATCATGACAACGTTCCTGCCGATGTCTCAACGCTGCTGCCGGAGGTGCAGGATCTTGCGAAAGAAGCCTCCGAATACTTCGATATCTTCTATACCGTCAGTGATGCAGAGAGATATCAGCTCTGCGGGAGGAAGAAATGATCCTGCGCAGGCCTTCGGATGTGGAAGGACTGGTGCAGGAGTGGGGCTTCCTGCCTTTCTTTAAGAACCGGGTCAGAGGCCTCTCCATCCAGGAACATGTCCCGCCGGAGCTCTGGTTCAGCGAGGAGCCCGGTCCCTGGGAGTGGAAGGGTTCCGTTCTGCGCCGAGGGAACTGTGTCTACGGCAAGTTCTTTGAAGGCAAGGCAGGCTATATCTCCCTGGACTGGTTCTATGACTTTGCGAACTACCGGAGGGACGGTTATGACTTCGATGCCCGCTGTGAAGACAAGTATGTGCCCGCCGAAGATATCGCCGTCATGGAAGAACTGCAGAAGTATCCGGATATCCTCTCCCGGGCTTTGAAGAAGAAGTGCGGTTACTGGGGCAAGGAGAAACGAAAAGGCTTCGATCCGGTCATTAACCGTCTGCAGATGGAAGCCTATGTCTTAACTTCGGATTTTGAATATGACCTCGATAAGAAAGGGGAGCCTTACGGCTGGGGCCTGGCCCGCTATGCGACGGTGGAGAACCGTCTGGGAGCCGATATCGGGGAAAAGATCTATGTTCGTTCTCCGGAAGCGTCCTATGAACGCATGCGGGAACAGCTGCTGAAATACTTTCCCGATCAGGAAAGGAATATTGCCATATTATTGGAAAGGAAGAACTAACGGAAGAAGGAACCGAGCTGATCCAGCAGAGCGGAGATGGTGGCGATCTGATCCATCAGATCTTCGATCTTCTGGGGATCGATCTGCAGGGAATTCAGTTTCTCCAGTGTCTCGTTCAGTTTCTGCGGGTCGATGTTGAGACCGTCAAGAGCCTGTAAGGACTGTCCGATCTGTTCCCCGTAACCGTTGAGCTCATTGAGAGCCTGTTCGATGGACTGCAGCGTAGCGATGATCGGCGGGATGAAACGGAAGCCCAGATAGATCAGGACTAACAGGAAGACTCCGAGGATGATCCAGCGGGTCTTCTCCCGTCGGTCCTGTTTCCGCTTCGCTTCGACCAGCTCTTCGAGCAGTTCGCGGTCAGTCATATCGATGATTTCTTTCATACACACACCTCTGGTATCATATACATTATAACAGGAGATCAAACTATGATAGATTCTGTATTCTTTGACCTTGACGGTACCATCAACGATTCCGGTCCCGGCATCATCCGCAGTCTGCGCTTTGCCCTGGACACCATGCAGAAGGAGCTCCCGGGGGTAGACCTCAGGACTTTCGTCGGTCCGCCGCTGCTCGAACGTTTCCAGGAAGAAGGACTGACCCTGGAAGAGACGCAGGAAGCGATCCGGCTCTTTAGGCAGTGCTATACTTCCGGTGCGATGTATGAATGTGAGCTCTATCCGGGCATGCCGGAACTGCTGGCGAAGCTGCAGGAGAAGGGCTTCAAACTGTATGTGGCTACTTCCAAGAAGGAAGATACGGCCCGCCATATCGTGGAACATCTCGGTCTGGCGAAGTATTTCGTAATGACTGCCGGTTCCGATCCGCAGAGCGGCAGGGAATCCAAGAGTGCGGTACTGAAATACCTCATGGAGGAATATGATACCGGCAAAGCGGTCATGATCGGCGATACCTTCTATGATGTCCGGGGAGCGAAGAAACTGGGCCTGCCCTGTATCGGTGTTTCCTGGGGCTACGGTTCGGTCGAAGCGATGAAGGAAGAAGGAGCTCTGAAAGTCGTAGATACGGCAGAAGAGCTGCTGGAGGCGATACTGTCTTGTTAGGAATAAGGGAAGCAGTGCCGGCGGATGCGGAGAAGCTTCTGGAGTTTACCCGCATCGTCGGCAGTGAGAGCGATAATCTGACTTTCGGAGCGGAAGGCCTGCCGGTCAGTGTCGAACAGGAAAGAGCCTATCTGGAAACGGTACGGCAGGATCTGCGTCATGTCTTTCTGACGGTATGGTCAGGGGAGGAGCTGATCGCGACCGCCGATCTTTTCTCTTCAGCCAGAGAGCGTCTGAAGCAGTATGCCCGCATCGCGGTCTCCGTACGCAAAGCGTACTGGGGGCAGGGCGTCGGTTCCTGGCTGATGGAAGAACTGCTGAAACATGCAGAAGGGATGGGCGTACGCTATATTAGTCTCGAAGTACGCAGCGATAACGAAGCTGCCAAAGCACTCTACCGGAAATACGGTTTCGAGAAGACCGGCGTCTATCCCGGATATCTCTGTATCGACGGAGTCGACCGGGACTGCGATCTGATGATCCGAAAGATGTAAAAGAAGACCTCAGGCACTTGCCTGAGGCCTTTTGATTCAGAAGCTGTGGCCGCCTCCCCCGCCGGAGAAACCGCCTCCGCCGCCTCCCCCGCCGGAGAAGCCGCCGCCTCCCCCGCCAGAGGAACTTCCGCCGGAAGATTCAAAGTGACGGCTCTTGCGGGTCCCGGTCAGTTTCTTCTCCAGGATCCTGACGGTGACGCCGGTCGTCATTGCCGCTGCTGCAGCAGAGGGATCGACAGTCTCTTTCTTCCGCTGGGACAGCAGGAAGAAGAAGTTGATCAGCAGGGCGCCGACCAGAGCGATCAGGGCGTTGGAGATGTGCTTCATGGGCTGGGCGATCTTTCCGCCTTTTAACAGAGTCAGAGCCTGAGCAAAGGCTTCCGAAGCACAGCGGTAGTAATCGCCTTCGCTGGCATAGGTATAGATGTTGTCGGTGATGGTGTTGGCGTAGGCCTTGTTGATGGTGCGGTAGACCTCGCCGTTGCACATGATCCAGATATTCCTCTGGCCCATATCGATCACGAAGAGGATACCGCTCTCGTTGCCGAAGAGAGACATGTAGGTCTCTTTGGCATAGGTGTCGGTAGCACCGTACTGTTTCACACTGACGAAAGCCGCATGTCCGTAGGCAGTGATCGCTTCCATCTCACTCTTCAGTTTTGCCTCTTCGGCCTCGCTTAAGAGGTCTTCCTGATCTTCGATGACGACCCGGTAGCCGTCGGCCTGTACCGGCAGCAGGAAGGTGAACAGCAGGGAGAAGACCAGAAGGCAGCGCAGCAGTTTACGCACGGTCGTTGCCTCCTTTCCGTTCATAGAAGGAAGGCAGGGGCCTTGTAGAGGTCTCGTTGTAGCGGGCGATCAGATCGAGGCACATCAGGGCAGCAGCAGCCAGTGCAGCCAGCGAACCCAGATAGTACCACCAGTCCTGGACCGGCTGACTGTAGGCCGTGAAGAAGCTGTAGCCGATGGCAGCCATCGCCAGCAGCAGGACCAGCAGGGAATGTTTCTTTTTGAGGTTGCGGGCTACATTGAGCGACTTCAGGAAGAGGAACGTCTGCAGGAGCAGGACGATCGCGGTGATGCCGGCTGCTCCGGTCTGCGAGACCAGCAGATCGAAGAAGAAGCCCAGGATCTCAAAGCTGAAAAACATGATTACGAACAGGAAGAGGAAGAGCACCGAGGGAGAAAAGTTCTCTCCGGAAAGACCTCTCCGGCGGGCTCTGGCCCGGGACTTCTCCGACATTGGCAGTTCATCTTCGTTATTCAGCAGATAGCCCTTGTCGAAGACATGGTTCTCCCGGTCCCGGATCTCCTTCAGTTCCTTGTAGTAACGTCTGCCGCAGAGATAGAGCAGCAGGGCGGAGAACCATAAGACGAAACGGGAAGTTACGGAGAGGAAGAGGCTCAGCAGTACGAACAGCAGTACGGCTCCGCCTAAGGTAAAGAGCAGGAACTGCTTCATATCGGCCGGCAGGTCGATATGGATCTTTCCGGTCTGCCCGTTGACGACCGCATAAGCCACGCGGTCCTTGTTGCGCCAGGTCAGGAACCAGACCGGCAGGAAGACGGTGTCTTCCCCGGTCAGACGGCTCTCCAGGAATTCCTGCTGTTTTTTCTTTTTGGGCAGTTTCAGTTCGATATTGCCGAAATCGGCTTTGATGTCCTTATAGGCTTCTTCGGTAGCCCGTTCCAGCACTTCTTCTTCGTAGAGTCCGGCATCCACGTTGGGCCGGTCGGCATACATGCCGGCCAGATAACCGGGCTGATAATCGACCATCTCCTTGCGTTTGAAGGGAGCGATCGCTTCGGCGATACTGTCATCGAAGTTGCGGGAGGCATCGTAGGGGACGCCGTAAAGGCCGTCGTGGTGGAGCACGGCTTTCAGTTCGTATTCCTCATGATAGTCATAACCGCGGGAAGTATAGTTCTTGTAGCCTTCCAGTTCGAAGGGATCCCGGCGGAACTGTACGGTATACATCCAGTAGGGGATATAGAAGGGACGGAACTTCTCGATGAACTCCGGATCCCGGAATTCCTTCGGGATATACCATTTTCCCTTCAGTTCCTGCCGGTAGATCTCCTTGCAGCGTTTCTTGCTGATCTTGAAGGGCAGGATGTAACGCGGCTTATGGATGCCGGAAAGTTCGCTCTGCAGGATCGCTTCGCTGCCGCAGTAGCTGCAGTAGGTCACGGCTTCATCGTTGTCGGTCAAAAGCTCGGCACCGCACTGTTTGCAGATATACAGACGGCTGCCGGCAAAGACGTCTTCCTGAGCCGTATTGTCGGTGGACAGTTTCTCCGGATCGAAAAGAGACTTGCAGTGATGACACTGCAGTTTCTTCTGTTCGATATCGTAGTAGAGGGAACCGCCGCAGGACGGACATTTCATAGGATCACCTCCTGTACCTACAGTTTAGGAAATTCTTCCGTAAAAGAAAAGGTCACTTGCGTGACCGTGTTTCTAGTCTTCGCCGCCGGCAGCGATGAGTTCTTTCTTTTCGATCTCCTGGATCTCCGGGATCATCGACAGCATCGGTTCTTTACCCTTGCCGTGCAGTTTTCTGTCTACGTAGTTCTTCGTACAGGCGTGTACCTGCGGAGAGAGGATCAGGACACCGATCAGGTTCGGCAGCATCATCAGACCGTTGAAGGTATCGGAGATCTGCCAGGCCAGCTCGGCATCCAGTACTGAACCGGCTAAGACGACGAGGGCAAAGGCGATACGGAAGACAATGATATTCTTCGTACCGAAGAGGTATTCAAAGGCTTTGGCCCCGTAGTGGCTCCAGCCTAAGGCAGTCGAATAGGCAAATAAGAGGAGCGCCAGGGCCACGAAGGCGCCGCCGAGCATTCCGAAAGTATTGGAGAAAGCCAGAGAGACCAGAGAGGAAGCGCCGACAGCAGCTGCTTCCGCCGTCATCGCCCCGGTATTGAGGTCGATGACGCCGCAGGTCAGAATGACCAGAGAAGTCAGCGTACAGACGACGATCGTATCGGCAAAGACTTCGAAGATGCCCCACATGCCCTGACGGACCGGTTCTCTTACATTGGAACTGGAATGGACCATGACCGAGGAACCGAGACCGGCTTCATTGGAGAAGACCCCGCGCTTCATGCCCCATCTCATGGCTTCGGCGATCCCGGCGCCGACGACGCCGCCGGCGACCGAACTCATTCCGAAGGCTCCCTTGAAGATCGAGACCAGTGCTGCCGGGATCTGCCCGGCATGCAGGATGATGATCACCACGGAACCTAAGAGGTAAAGGATGACCATGAAGGGAACGAGTTTTTCGGTAAAGGCAGCGACTCTCTTGAGACCGCCCAGAATGACGATCGATACTGCAAAGAAGAGGAAGATACCGGTGATCAGGTTGGGGATCCCGAAGGCGGTATGCACGTTGGTGACCATACTGTTGACCTGGGACAGATTGCCGATCCCGAAGGAAGCGATGACGCAGAAGATCGAGAAGAGGACCGCCAGGACGGAACCGAGCTTTGCCAGTCCCTTGCCGGCCAGACCGTCTTTCAGGTAGTACATGGCCCCGCCGCACCATTCTCCTTCGGAGTTCTTGCGGCGGTAAAGGATACCGAGGACATTCTCGGAGTAGTTGGTCATCATACCGAAGAAAGCGATCACGACCATCCAGAAGACTGCTCCCGGACCGCCGACAGCGATCGCTCCGGCGACACCGACGATATTGCCGGTGCCGACAGTGGCAGCCAGGGCTGTACAGAGGGACTGGAACTGGGAGATGGTCTTATCTGCCGTATGGGCAGTGATATGTTTCTCTCCGAAGATCGCACCGATCGTATGTTTCATCCAGTACCTGAAGTGGGTGATCTGGAAGAAACCGGTCTGAATGGTCATCAGGATACCGACGAAGGCCAGCAGGATGAGGGCGGGCCAGCCCCAGACGACTCCGTTGATCGCATCGTTGATGTTGGCGATGACCTCGATCATAAAAGTACCTCCTATGAAATAATCACACTATGTTTCAATTATATTTTTCAATGTTTCATCCGACAAGTGAAAACTATACAAATAATTTCTATTACCGGAATACTTCCGCAAGTATTATACCAGAAGGAAGTCCTTCGATTGACGAAAGGAAGAAACTTCACTAAAGTAGATTCGTTATGAAAAAAGAAGATCGTTTTACCGAAGGAAGGATCCTGATCCCCTTACTGCGTTTTGCCTTTCCGGTCATGGCTGCTCTGTTCCTGCAGTCCTTATACGGTGCCGTTGACCTCCTGATCGTCGGACAGTATGCGACCTCCGCCGATGTCTCGGCGGTCGCTACCGGCTCCCAGTTCATGATGACTGTCACCAATGTGATCGCCGGCCTGTCGATGGGGGCAACGATCCTGCTGGGCCAGCTGCTGGGCGAAGGGAAACGGGAAGAAACGGGGAAAGCGATGGGCGCCAGTATCGTCTTCTTCGGTCTGATCGCTCTTCTGTTCACAGCGGTGATGCTGCTGAACATCGAGCGGGTCTCAACGATCATGCAGGCCCCGGCGGAAGCCTTTGCGATGACTTCCGACTACATCCGCATCTGTTCAGCCGGGCTCTTCTTTATTACGGCCTATAACCTGTTAGGATCTTTATTCCGCGGTCTGGGCAATTCACAGCTGCCCCTGATCTCCGTCACCATCGCCGCTGTCATCAATATCTTCGGGGATCTTCTGCTGGTGAGGGTCTTCGGACTGGGTGCGGCTGGGGCTGCTTATGCGACGGTCTTCTCGCAGGCTTTCAGCGTCCTCTTTTCCTTATTGATCATCCGTAAGATCGCGCTGCCTTTCCGCTTTCAGAAGGACTATATCCGGCTGGACAACGCGGTCAATAAAAAGGTCTTCGGTTTCGGTTTCCCGATCGCTCTCTCCGATCTGCTGGTCGGGATCAGCTTCCTGGTCATCACCGCTCTGGTCAATGCCTTAGGCGTTACTGCCTCCGCCGGCATCGGGGTAGCGGAGAAGGTAGCAGGGTTCATCATGCTGATACCGGCTGCCTTCGGACAGTCGATGGCGGCTTTCGTTGCCCAGAACTACGGCGCCCGCAAGATCTCCAGAGCCTACAAAGCCCTGCGCTACGGCGTACTGGTCTCTTTGAGCATCGGGGTCTTTATCGGTCTTTTCTCCTTCTTCCGCGGTGATCTGCTGTGCGGGATCTTCTCCAAGGATCCGGAAGTCGTTACGGCCGGCTGGGACTATCTCAAGGCCTATGCCTTCGACTGTATCCTGACCGCTGTCTTCTTCTGCTTCACCGGTTTCTTCAATGGCTGCGGCAAGACCCGCTTCGTAATGGCCCAGGGGATCCTGGGTGCCTTCGGTGTCCGTCTGCCTCTGTCCTACATCATGTCGAAGCGGGTGCCGGTCTCGCTCTTTAAGATCGGGCTGGCCACTCCGGCCTCCAGTCTCCTGCAGACAGTGCTCTGCATCGGGTATATGATGATAAAGAAGAAAGAACTGGATGAGAGGGAAAGAGGATGAAGATCGTTGTATTGGATGGCTATACCTGCAATCCCGGGGATACCAGCTGGCAGAAGCTGCAGGAACTGGGAGAACTGACCGTTTATGACCGTACTTCAGAAGACCTTCTGTTAGAGAGGGCGAAGGACGCCGAGATCCTCGTCACCAATAAGACGCCGATCGGCAAAGAGACCATCGATGCCTGTGAGAAACTGCAGATGATCGCAGTGCTGGCGACCGGCTACAATGTCGTCGATACCGCCTATGCTCATGAGAAAGGCATCGCCGTAGCCAATGTACCGGCTTACGGCACCGAGATCGTGGCCCAGTATGCGATCGCGTTATTGCTGGAGATCACTTCCCAGGTCGGTCTGCATGCGCAGAGCGTGAAGGCCGGCGAATGGTCCTCCAGCAGGGATTTCGCTTACTGGAAGACGCCCCTGATCGAACTCAACGGAAAGACAGCCGGGATCATCGGTCTGGGCCGGATCGGCAAGGCGACTGCCCGTATCTGCAGAGCTTTGGGCATGAAGGTACTGGCAGTATCTCCACACGAGGACGAAGAAGGAAAGAAACTGGCCGAATATGTCTCTCTGCCGGAGCTCCTGAAAGAGAGCGATGTGATCTTCCTGCACTGTCCCCTGAAAGAAGACAACAAAGGCCTGATCAATAAGGACACGATCGCAAAGATGAAGGACGGGGTCATCCTCATCAACAATGCCCGCGGTCCTCTGATCGTGGCGGAAGACCTGGCAGCTGCCTTGAACAGCGGCAAGGTCTATGCGGCCGGGCTGGATGTGGCGGAGCAGGAACCGATCGCCGAAGACGATCCGCTCTTAAGAGCCAGGAACTGCTATATCACGCCCCATATCTCCTGGGCGGCCAGGGAGGCGAGACAGCGCATCATCGATATGACGGCTGAGAATATCGCCGCCTTCCAGCGAGGGGAAGATCTCCATCGGGTATAAAAAACGGACCGCGAAGGTCCGTTTTCGTTTACTCGGCGCGTCTGCCGCAGTTGGGACAGAAGAGCTCGTCCTCATCCAGTTTCTGACCGCAGCCGGCGCAGATCCGCACCTGTCTTTCCAGGGAAGCGCCGCACTTGCTGCAGTAGCGGGCACCGGCTTTGTTGGGAGCACCGCATTCCGGGCAGACTTTCGCATTCGGCGTCTCCGTACGCTGCGGAGTATCATCGATGCTCTGCAGCCGGTCATTCAGGAAGTTGAAGATATCCTGCGGTAAAGCCAATGAGCGGACCATGCCGATGCCGGCAGTCCACAATAAGGGCTGGAAGATGAAGAGGCCGGCAGCAGCGATCCCGGCTTTTTCGATCCACTTGCCGCTGCTGATGATGACGTTCAGTTCATCGCCTTCCTGATGCAGTTCGATATTGACAGCCGCATCCAGTCCCAGGTATTTGGTCCAGTCAGCGGTCAGGTCACCCTTGGACTGGACGATATACCCGTCCCGGATCCGCATGGTCTGAGTGACCATATTCTTCTTGGTGTCGAGGTATTCGGCAATGGCATAAGAGAGAGACTGTACGCTTTCCCCGTTCAGAAGATAACGGCGGCTGGTCTCGGTCAGTTTTTCAAGTTCTTTCATTTCCATAAGAGTTACCTCCTTAAAGACATCTTATCATAAAGTACTTTTCTGTGTTGAAAAGCGAGTGCCGACATCATCTATAATAAGAAAAAAGAGGTAAGCTTATGGCACTCGTAAAACCGGCACATCTGCTGTTTACCGACCGTGAAGAGCCACGCAAGGCCTTCTGGCAGACCTTACGGAAACTGGAAGAAACACCCGACAGTCATCAGATCATTACCTATTACGGAGAAGGCGGGATCGGCAAGACCTGGCTTTTGAATGAACTGAAACGCAATATCGATCACATGAATGTCTTTCCCTTTGAAGACGGCTTTTCCTTTCAGGGAGAATATATCTCTGTCCTGTATGACCTGGAGACTTCCACCGATCCGGTAGAAGTGCTCTGTCATCTGCGTTACCGGCTCTTACAGGTCAAACCGGATCTGGTCTTCCCGATCTTCGATACAGCGGTCAAGAAGTATAAGGAGATCACCGGACTTTCACTATCTATTGGAGAAAACCAGTCTTCTTCAGCATTGGCGAAGTATGAAGAGATGCTGGATACGGCAGCCTTATTCATTCCGGGACTGGGGACGCTGGCCGATCTTTATGCAAAGGTCAAGAAAGGCGGAGAGATCCTGGCCGGGATCCTGAATCATATCGAGGACAAACAGAGAAAGGAACTGTACCGGGAATACTTTGAAGCGATCACTTACAGTGAGACTGCCGAAGATCTGCGCCGCAACATGGTCGAGTTCTTCAAGGCCGACCTGCAGCACAGTGAACGGGACTGCGGGATCGTCTTCCTGATCGATACCTTTGAGCTCTTACAGAAGAGCGTCATTCCGCCGGTCTGGTTCACGCAGGAACTGACCGATATCCGCAATACCTGCTGGGTACTGGCCGGGAGGAATAAGATCTACAGTACGGAAGCCAATGAACACCTTCTGGGAGAACTGTCCTTCAGGGATGCCTCCGACTATCTGCAGAAGGAAGGGATCTCCGATCCCGAGATCATCGAGAAGATCTACGAAGCTGCCGGCGGCGCACCGATCTACCTTTACCTCAGCGCTGTCAACTACAAGCAGGAAGGAAGACCTTCAGCAGCGGACTTTCAGAATCTGGACAAAGCGATGCTGCTGGAAAGATATATCCGCGGCTTAGGCAGTGAAGAGAAGACGGTCATCCGTTTGATGGCCACCATGAGCCACTGGACGGAAAGAGACTATAAAGAAGTGTTCGAAAAGGTCCACGGATCCTTCCTGCCCTACAGCGAAGCCTATCATTCCTTACTGCAGTCGACCATGGTCAGCAGGGACGATGAATCCCGTTACTACCTGCACCGGGCTGCCCGGGTCGGGATCTTTGAAGATAAGAACTATCCGGAGGATGTCCGAAGAGCCTCCTTAAGCGCTCTCTTGAACGTCTATAACGAACGTCTGAAGAAGAGAGAAGATCTCCACTACTACCGGGAGAGGGTCTCTGATCTGCTGGATCACTGCAGAGAAGCCAATGTCCTGCTGGATGACGGAGACCATGAGCTCCTGCACGATATCTTCCGCCGGCTGTGCCGCAATCTCTATGCCTACGGAACCGGCGAGATCCGGCAGCTGGAGAGCGCCGTGGAACGCAATAAAGAGAAACTCTGTAAAACAGTGCTGTCCAGAGCTCTCTGGGATGATGAGCTGGGAGAGATGCAGCGCTACTGCGGAGATTACGAGAAAGCGATCGTTTCGCTGGACAGAGCCGTCGAAGGCTATCGTCAGGTCTATCCCAAAAATAACCGTATCTATCTGGTCTGTCTGAATGAAAGGGCGATGGCGTATTCCTATGCCGGCTATCGGCAGAAAGCTCTGGCTTTGAAGGAAGAGATCTACGAACTGGATAAAGAGATCTATGGACCCGAACATTCCGAAACTTTAGCTGTCCAGGGCAATCTTGGCTATGAGTACTGTACGAATGGTCAACCGGAAAAAGCAGTCTCGGTCTTGCAGGAAGTCATTGAGAAACGAAAGAAGATCAAGGCTGAGGATGACCCCGGCATCCTGGCGAATCTGCACAATCTGGCGCTGGCTTACGGGGCGCTGAACGATCATCCGCGGGCCATTGCGATCTTTGAAGAAGTCTGGCAGAAACGAAAGAGAGTGCTCGGTGAAGATCATCCGGAAACACTGCTGGCGATGAGAACGCTGGCAAATGAATACCGTTTGTGCGGGAAATATGAAGAAGCCCTGGAGCTGCTGCAGGCGGTCTATCCGAAACAGAAGGCAGCACTGGGTGAAGCCGATCCGGATACCATTACGACTCTGAATTCTACTGCCAATGTCTATCTTGATCAGAAACGTTATGAAGAAGCGCTGCAGATCTATCAGCAGATCTATGAAACAGCACGCACAAACCTGGGAGAGAAAAGCGATCTGACACTGTCTCTCCTCAACAATACGGCAGTGGCCTATACAGGGCTGAAAGAATTCACAAAAGCACGCGATATCTACCGGCAGGTCTGGGAGATCCGCAAAGCAAAACTGGGTCCGTCTGACCGGATCGTACTGGTCAACCTCTGGAATCTTTGCTGGCTGGAAAAGGATCTCGGTGATGATGCTTCAGCTCTGGAGCACTTTGAGGAGTACCACCGCCACAGCAAAGCTCTTTTCGGAGAAGAATACCCCAACGCCATGCGGACGCTGAGCGCTCTTTCCGATCTCTATTACAAACTGAAAGATTACCGTAAGGAACTGCCGGTCGAAGAAGAACTGGTCCGTCTGCGCCGGAAAAAGCTGGGCAATGATCATCCCGACACCCTGCTGGCCATCCATAATCTGGCCCTGACCTGCAGTCGGCTGAAGCAGTATGAACGGGCAGCTTCCCTGGACGAAGAAACCTATCGGAAGCGCAGGGAGATCCTTGGCGAGGAACATGCCGGTACGATGATGACCGTGAAGAATCTGAAAGCTGTTTATACGGCATGGATAAGAACAGAGAATGATCTGCAGAAACAGAAAGAGATCTATGAGAAAGGGAAAGCGCTCTTCGGAGAAGAGGATCCGGATGTCCTGACACTGTTGAACTATCTCGCTGTTGCCTGTTCCAATGCGCACAGACCGGAAGCGATGGCACTCAAACAGGAGGTCTACGAAAAGAGGAAGAAGATCCTGGGTGAGAACGATCCTCAGACACTGGTCTCCTTAAGCAATCTGGCCTTTGAGTATGGCAGGACGGAGGACAAAGAAACTTACCTGAAACTGTCCCGCTGTTCCTATGAGAAGAGAAAGGAAGTCCTGGGTGCAGACCATCCCGATACGATCACTTCCTTCAGCAATCTCTCCTATGCCTGCGAGAAGAACGGTCTCTGCGAAGAAGCCATCACCATCCGTCAGGAAGTTCTGAAAAAGAGAAGGGATATCTTCGGCGATGATCACCGGGAGACCTATCTGGCGCTCAATTCCCTAGCCGATCTTTACTATCTGCTGAAGGAATACGGGAAAGCTTTGCCGCTCTACGAAGAAACATATGCCCTCTGCCAGAAACACTACGGTGAGAAGGACGGGCATACCTTGCACACATTAAGGAGGCTGGAAGAGTGCCGTAAGGCGCTCTCATGATGGCTTGCAGGGCAGTTCCCCGAGTGGTATATTGTTTCGTTGAAAAGAGGTTTTTGTAAATGAAGAGATTATTGATCACACCGCTGGCGGCATGCCTGCTCATGAGTCTGGCTGCCTGCAGCGGTTCTGCGCCGTCGTCGCAGGCTTCCTCGGTCACGCCGGAGGTTGAAACGACACCGGAACCGACGGCTGAACCGGAAAAGAGTGAAGAAGAAACGGGCATCGTCGGAAACGATACCCTGGGCTACCTTGATTACAGCGCCTACGGTGATCATTTCGTAGAGGTCGATGATGTCGACGGCAGCATCGTGCTGGTCAGCACGGACAAGCGCTGCACGATCACCATCGAACTGCTCGGAGAAGTGAGTGAAGGTACGCTGGAAGATGCTGCAGATACTATCTGGCATGATCTGGAAGCCAAGGGATTTACAGGCATCAAGGGAGCGAAGACCGCTATCGGTGAAAGAGACGCTCTGCAGATCTACTGTGAAAGAGAATATGAAGATTTCGACGGTCAGATCCTGACCACGGTCTGCTATGTCACGACCAATGATCACGATCAGTATGTCGGGATCCGTTTCCGCGGTCCGCAGAACCTGTGGGAGGATGAGAACGGCAAGGTCTATCATCCGGACATCTTCGATCTGAAGGATCTGGCCGAAAAGAACTGGACCTTCAGCAAGTAAATACCATCGTTTATGAACCGGTAGCACCCGTCTCTTGACGGGTGCTTTTCCTTTGGGGATCAGCCCCTTTCTTGACATAATACTTGTCTGTTCTATAAAATATATCTATTACATCGCTATGCGATACCGGAGGTAACCACAGCCCTATGGGTGATGACAGTCTAGGCCCTTGGATATTATCCCTGCTATTGATCCTTTTTGCGGACTTCATTGCCGTCAGTGAGACGGCATTGGTCTCCGTGTCCAAAGTACGGATGAGTACTCTGGCAGACCGTGGTGACAGACGGGCAGAAAAGGTATTGGATGCCCTGAATAATTTTGATCGTACGATCAGTACACTTTTGATCTGTACGAATATCGCACATCTGGCAACAGCCTCACTGGTCACGGTCGCCGTGACGAAGAAGTGGGGTCTTTCCTATGTTACGGCATCCACGATCATTACATCCTTAGTCGTCTTCTTTGCGGCAGAGATGCTGCCCAAAAGCATTGCCAAGAAGTATGCGGAGACGCTGTCTTTGCGCTGCATCGGTCCGCTGAGCGTACTGACGACGCTCTTCCGGCCGGCATCCATTCTCCTGGAGAAGATCGGCAAGGTCGCTGCTTCCGCCATGAAAGCAGAAGATCCGGTCACTGCTACCGAAGAAGAGATCCAGGACATCATCGAAGATATGACCGAAGAAGGAACGATCGATGAGGAACACGGCGATCTCATCTCCTCGGCACTGGAATTCGGCGATCTGACCGCCGAAAGCATCCTCACGCCCCGTGTGGATGTGGTCGGTATCGATGTGAACATCTCACAGGAAGAGTTATTGGACTTCATCAAGAAGCAGAATCACAGCCGCCTGGTCGCCTACGAAGGCAATATCGACCATGTGCTGGGGATCCTGGAGATCCGGAAATATATCCGCGCTTACCTGAAGAAGAGAGAGGCTTTCGATATCCGGGAATTCCTGGATGAACCTTATTTCGTGACCGAGAATGCGAAAGTCGATGAGTTACTGCCGGCCATGAGCGAAGGCCGCCATACGATGGCGATCGTCACCGACCACTACGGCGGTACGGTCGGTATCGTGACCATCGAAGATATCCTGGAGACCCTGGTCGGCGAGATCTGGGACGAAGAGGATGTCGTCGAAGATGCGGTCATCGATCTGAAGAACGGCAGTTATATCGTAGATGCCGAAGAGACGGTCTCCGATGCGTTCTGGGAGATCGGTTTCGAAGATCCCGAGGCGGACGAATCTCTCGCCAACAAGCGTCTGGGCGAATGGGTCTATGAACACTTCCAGGCGGTACCGAAGGTACAGGAACATTTTGATTATCACGGACTGCGGGTCGTCGTTTCCTCCATGGAACATAACCGGATCCGCAAGGTCTTATTAAAGCTTCCGGAAGAGAAGCAGGAGGAACAGGCATGAATATCGCACTGATCCTCGCAGGCATCGCCGTCTGCATCTTCTTCTCCAATTTCTTCTCCGGTTCCGAGATCGCGTACTCTTCCTGCAACAAGCTCCGTCTGGAGAATGAGGCCGAAGACGGTTCCAAGGATGCAGAGCTCGCTCTGCAGATCGCCGAGCACTTCAATGATGCCTTAGGCACCATCCTGATCGGCAACAACCTGGTCAATATCACTTCTTCTTCTCTGGCTTCCGTAGCAGCCCTGCTGATCGTCGGCAATGATTCTCTGACCTGGGCCGCTACCCTGATCCTGACGATCCTCGTCATCATCTTCGGGGAGACCATCCCCAAGATCACCGTCAAACGTGATCCGACCCGTTATGCCGTCCGGCATGCGGCGCCCATCCGTTTCCTGATGATCCTCTTAAAGCCCTTAGTCATGATCACCGTCTTCCTGGTCGATCTTATCACCCGGGGAATGCCGGGAGAGAAAGAAAGCGACGATCAGGATGAAAAGATCGAAGAACTGCAGACCATCATCGAGACAGCCGAGAACGAAGATGTCATCGATGAGGACGAAAGCGAACTGGTGCAGGCTGCCATCGGTTTCTCCGATGTCTCCGCTGCTGAAGCGATGACCGCCCGGGTCGACGTCGTAGCGATCGATATCGATGACAGCTGGGAGGAAGTCCTGGCTGCAGTCGAACGTTCGCCCTTCACCCGCATCCCGGTCTATGAAGGCAGCATCGACCATGTGATCGGTGTCCTGCATCTGAACCGTTTCTTCAAGGCTCTGATCGATGAAGAGACACCGGACCTGCGTTCCTTACTGATGGAACCCTGCTATGTCTATAAGACGATGAAGCTGCCGGAAGTCCTGAAGACCTTCCGCAAGGCCCGCCAGCATCTGGCCATCGTCGGTGATGAATACGGCGGGACCCTGGGCATCATCTCCATGGAAGACGTCCTGGAACAGGTCGTCGGTGAGATCTGGGATGAGAGCGATGTCGTCGAAGACGAAGTCGTCAAGCTGACGGAAAAAGAATACGAGATCGACGGCGATATGCCGATCGCCGAATTCCTGGATCTCCTGGACATCCGGGAAGATGATTTCGAAGCGGAAAGCGAAACGGTCGGCGGCTGGACCATCGAGACCTTCGGGACTTTCCCGGAAGTCGGAAATTCCTTCCATGCCTACTTCTTTACGGTCACGGTCCTGGCGATGGAAGACCACCGTGTGGAAAAAGTACTGGTCACTCTGGATGATCCGAAAGAGGAATAAAGATGCGTTTATTCGTAGCGATCACTCTTACCAAAGAACTGCAGACTTCCCTGACGGGAATGATGCACGAGATGAAGAAAGCGGAGATCAAAGGAAGCTATACGCCGACTGCCAACCTTCATCTGACCCTGGCTTTCTTGGGAGAAGTCGAAGATCCGGAAGTCATCAAGGAAGTCCTGAAGTCTGTCAGCTATAAGCCTTTCCGTCTTTCACTTGATGAGAAGGGGACCTTCGGGGATACCTTCTGGATCGGTGTCAAAGGCAACCAGTCCTTAAGCAAGCTGGCCAAAGATGTACGCAGCGCCTTGGCGGCTTATCTTCCTGAGGAAGAAAGGGACTTCATTCCCCATATCACCCTGGTCAGGAAGGTCTTCGGGAATACGAAAGCCATAAAGACAGCCAAGGGAGAGATGATGGTCAAAAAAGTCTCTCTGATGCGTTCGCAGCAGAAGAACGGGAAACAGGTCTATACCGAGATCTTCTCGTTCTGAAAGAGGTATAAACAGAAAAGCCCGTGAAGGGCTTTTTCGCTGACACAGATCATCAGCCGATATATTTGGAGAGCAGTTTGTAGTGTCCTGTCTCTTTGACGAGCGATCTCATCTCATCGATAAGAGCCCTGTGGTAGATCCTGCTGAGGACCTCTTTCGGAGGGAGCTCCTTCAGAAGGAACTGTTCAATATCGGCAGCCGGGACGCCGGCGTATTTCTTTTGAAAATAAACAATGATCGATCTCGCAGCTGTGAATGTAGCATCGTCAGGGCTTAATGCCTGCACTGTATCTTTCGCCAGAGAGAAATGTTCATTTTTCTGCAGACAGTTAAAGAGAAGCAGATAATTCATGCCCAGGATCTTTCTGTTTCTCCTGAAGATCGACAGAAAGATTTCTTCACATTCCCGATAACGTTCCGTGCTGTACGCAACGATCCCGGCTCGTTTATCCATCTCCAGCAGGTAATGCTCCGGCAGCGCCGGATCATCGGAGTTATGTTCCAAGAAGGACGTCAGTATCTCAAATGCGTTTTCCTCATCGGAAGAATTGATCTGTGCCGCGATCATCCCGAAGACTGCATTGTATTTTAATGAAATGCCGTCATCAGACTGCAGAGCAGCATAGCGGGCAGAATACTTTGCGGTGATATCCGGAATGCTTCTGTTCATCAGGTCGTAGTAAGGCTCTTCGTAGAGAAAGAGGGGATCATTGATAAGATCTCTCCCCGGTCTCAGAAGATTTATGTCGTGTTCGGACAGCAGGTCGTTTCGTACGCCGATGAAAAGCAGATAGGAGATCAGTTTTCGATCGGTATCAGTGCTTTGAGGATAAAGATCTGTCAGCAGACCCAATGATCCTTCATTCAATCGGCCAAAGAGATAATACTCGACGGCGGAAATATAGATCTGAAGTAGATCGGAAATATAGATATAGTCCCGCTGATCGGCCGATTGCTCTTTTAACTGTTTGTAAAAGGAAATGATCTCTTCTATAAGGACATTTTCCGAGAGGATACGGTAAGTTTCTTCGGAAAGAAGACGAATCTCTTTATACAGGTCCTGATCATCGGAGAAAGAAGAACCCAGACAATCCGCGATCGAACGGTAGATCTGTGGGATATAACGAACGGGAATGCCGCTTTCTATATTCCGAAATGTTTTCTCGGAGCAGGAAGATCCTGCCGGGAGCAGGCTGATCAGTCTCTTCTGCGAGATCCCCTGTTGGATTCTCTTATAATGGATCAGTCGCCCAAGAATGGCATAGTCAAGGTATTTGATCAACATCCTTACATTCTAACATTTCAGAGTTCTAATTCAGACTGTGTTGTGAAAAGCGAGAATTGAAATGACTGAGAGATTCCGTTTTTTACTCAGATCAGTTATTCAGCAGGTACCTGGAACCAAAAACGGAAGATGTGTCTTAAGGATCTGTTTTACATTACTTTTGTAAGTTCTAACTACGGCAGTACGATTGATTTCTACAGGAACAGTTATACATTCTTCCCAGGAAATGACCCACTGGCATATGCTGCGGAAACGAGATGGCTTAATAGCAGCGGGAATGAGGTAAACAAATACACCACAGATTGGCTATATGCAGAGATCCATCTCAATCATGATTGTTTAAGCTCTGACACGGTATCCAACTTTCAAGCTCGGAGCATTTTGACACATGAGTATGGTCATGCATTCGGGCTTGATCACAGTCCGATGCAATTTTCGATCATGTGGGGAAACTATATGTCCGCCGGTACCGATTCTGTACATCAATTTGATAACGCATCGATCTGTTATTTGTATAATTAAGCGAGAGAAATCATATGAAGAAATTAATTATTCTATGTTTATTCGCACTGTTGACTGCGTGCGGAAAAGAAACTGCTTTACCGGAAATGAACGAAAGCACGATCGCTCAGAACACACCTTGTGATACTGAAGATCGGCCAGAGTATTATGATGCCTACGCAGAGATCGGTCCGGAAGAAGATGTGCAGTATTCTGTTTCGGAATTCTCCCGCGGCTTTGATCCTGATGACCCATTACAGGTCGCCCAGTTCAGCAATGCGATCGCTCTGGTACATGTCATTTCTATCGACGGTGGAGATAATCGCATCGAGACCCTTGGCACATACAGTCTCCCTTATACCAAAGGGAAGATGGAGATCCTGAAGGTCTTTCACGGCGAGATCCCTGAGGGGGAAACTCTGGAATACCGCCGGATGGGCGGTACCCTGACCTTCAGCCAGTACCTGGAAGGGCAGCCGGAAGCCTCCCGGAAAAAGATGCTGAGCCTGATGAAAACACCGCCGGCGTATGTCAGCTGGAAAAGTGCCGGGGATATCGATATCGAGGCCGGTAAGACTTATCTGGCTTACCTGACTCATCCCGACTATACTTTAGAGAATGTATGGTACATTGTCGGTGAAGCCGGAGGATTGCGGGAACTGGATGTCGAAAGATATATCGTACCGGATGTTTCCGATCTTTCTGCCTTAAGGGTCAGGAACAATTACACCGATTCCTGGGAAGAACTGGTGTCTGTCCCCGGTCTGGATTAAAAGCGTTGTTATTCCCTGTTTTGATCAGATGCTAAGACATTTTGGCTTCGGACAAAATGCGCACTCTCAACTGATGAAAGAAAGAGAAAGGTCTTTGGTGTGAAGGATCGAGATAACGCGATCGTTATTGCATTCTATACAATTCTGATCACACTGGTTTTTGTTATCGGGAATCTAGTGATTGCCTACAATTCGCCGATCCAGAATGTCGACTTTTCAAAATTGGATAAAGAATATCATTTGCGTCTCTCTCAGACATCGCTGCTTTTATCCCAGAGGCGGAGGTTTTCGTTCAACAATGGGTATGATACTTACTATATCGGAAGAGGGAATCTCAACGAGAGATTCTCTCACGTTCGGATAGAAGTGTTCCATTCGAATCCGTATTTCCCACTATTAGAGAATAATAGATACCATTTGATTGAAGAAAGGACAGTCTCAGTCGATGAGATGGATGTATGTTTCAGATTGTATTCTGCAGTGAATGAGATCCTTGAAAGAGCTTATGACCTTTTGTTTTATAACGGTTTTGGCTATATCCGCATATTCGTTTTTAACTTAACTTCATTGAGCGCAGAACCCGATAGGATCACGGAGACGGATATCAATAATATCAACAATATCATTTGTAATGTTTTAGAACAGGAGTAATATGAGAAAACTGATTTCGCTTATATCTGTTTTGTGTCTCTTTGCGGCCGATCCTTCAATACACGTTCAGAATGACAAAAATGTGAAAGCCCGCTTGGCGGGCTTTTCGTTACTTTTCTGTGATCGTCTGCAGTTCTACCGTGTATCCGTCCGGATCCTGCAGAAAGCAGGAATAGACCGGATAGAGAGGGTGTTTCTGCGGGAGCCGGGTGAAGGTGCAGCGCCCTTTCAGTTCTTCGTATCGGTGATCGACTTCTTCCTTTGAAGGATAGTTCAGAGACAGACAGACGCCCTGCGAAACGGATAAAGGCTTTCTGCTGTCGCTGTACTGACAGAAGCCCCAGTAACCGTAACCGCAGTCAAAAATGCAGACTGTTTCTCCCTGCTTCATCGCCAGCGAGAGACCCAGGACTTCTTCGTAGAACTCCCTGGTCTTTTCGATATCCCGGCAGGGCAGGAACGTGATGCTTCCTTCCTTCAGCATCGTCTTACTCCATCGCCGGCAGGACCCGGTTCAGGACCTTGGCAATAGCGGCAATGAACGGTCCGGTCAGAAGGATCGAAACGATCGAACCGACTCCTACGACGCCTCCCAGTAACCAGCCGATCAGCAGGAAGAGGGCATCAAAGAAGATGCGCACATAGCGGTATTCTTGATGGATCCGTTCACTGACTCCGGTAGAGATCGCATCGAGTGAGCTCATCCCGGCCTTGCCGTAGATCAGGAAGGCACAGCCCAGGCAGCAGAGTCCGAGACCCAACGCCAGCAGGAAGATGCGGAAGGGCAGGGAAGTGCTCAATGTGTAGAAAGGAGTCAGGACAGGTTCGACGATATTGACGAAGGGACCGACGCAGAGCGCATTGAGGACCGTGGTCCAGCCGACATCCTTCCGCGATACCAGGAGTGCGAGGATGACCGCCGAAACGTTATACATGATCGCGGCATTGCCGACGGAAGTATGGAAGAACTTGCTGAGACCTTCTTCAAAAACGGTGAGGGAGTCGGAACCCAGTCCGGCATGCAGGTAAGCGAGGATACAGGCAGCCATCAGAAACGACGCCAGGATGACGCAGAGGGCCTGTTTAACGATCTTTCGGGTATTCATGATACCTATTCTACGCTTTTCCGGATAAAAGAAAAGGCTGCCTTCCGGCAGCCCTGTATGTTATTTGGCGTAGATCTTTTTGGAGTAGAGGTTATCGTATTTCTTCAGCATCTGCTCGAGACTGTAGTGTTCGACGATGTCCTGATGAGCCTGTTCCCGGATCGTTTCGGATTCTTCGTCCTTGTAGTGGTTGATCGCATTGACGAAGGCGGCGGCCGAGTCACAGATATAGCCGTTCTCACCGTTGTTGATGACGTCACGGGAACCGACGACATTGGAGACGACGCAGAGCTTCTTCAGATACATCGCTTCCAGCAAAGCGATCGGCAGACCTTCCCAGAGGGAAGTCAGCAGGAAGACATCGCATTCAGCCATCTTCTTAATGGCTTCGTCATGTTCCTGCCAGCCGGTGAATTCGATATTGGGAGCCGTCAGTTTCCACTTCGTTTCCCCGTCACCGATCCAGATGAAACGGGTCTCCGGCATCGCTCTCGCGATCTCATTGAAGAGTTCCGGATTCTTCTGGTCATTGATCAGCCCGGAGGTAAAGACCCGTAATTCGTGTTCTTCCTGCGGGATATCCTTGACCAGTTCGTCGATCTCTGCGGTATCGATGCCGTTGTTGACGTAGGTCGCATTGTCGGTCATACCCAGCGTCTCGGCAAACTCGCCCTTCGAGCAGGCGACGGTCGTACAGTTGGCCGTGTTGGCCAAAGACTGTTCGCTGTAGCGGAAGACGGAACGGGTCAGCCGGTTGCGGTCTTCGGCCAGATAACGGTAACCGTGCGGGGTATAGAGCACCGGAACGTCAAAGCCTTCAAAAGCCCTTCTCCCCAGTCTTCCGGCATGGAAGCCGTGCAGGTGGATCAGGTCCGGTTTCTCCTGTTCATAAAGCGTACGCAGTTCATTGCGGGTCGTACTGTCATTGATCGGGTTATGGGAAGGATCGTAGGTCGCCAGACGGATCAGCTGCACGTTCCGGTCGAAACGGCTGCGGACGTTGCTGGGGGTGTTGCCGCTGGCGACATAGACGACCGTCATGTCATACGTATCGACCAGTCCTCTGGTCAGATACTGCAGGAAAGTGAAAATACCGCCGCTGAAATTTACCACGACATGCATGATCTTCGGTTTCTGATTATTCATGAGCTTTTCCCCTTTATTACCCTTATTGTAACGCAAAGAAAACGTTTTTGTTCAAGTAAGCGCTTACTTATCCGGAAATTCACAACCATAAAACAGAAAGTGATAAAATATAGGTAAGCATTTCAAGGGAAAAGGGGTACATCATTATGCAATACTGGGCAGCTGTTTTGGCATTGGCAGTAATTGTGATCCTTTATGTTTTCCTGTGCTTCAACCGTATCAAGGGAATGGAAGAAGGCACGGAAGAGATGAAGGAACTTTCCGGACTGATCCGGGAAGGTGCCAACACCTTCATGAACACGGAGTTCCGTTCGATCGGAGCTGTCGTCGTCGTACTGGCGCTGGTCTTCTCCCTCTTCGTAGAAAAGACAAGCGGTCTGACCTTACTGCTGGGAGCGGTCATGTCTTCGATCGTCTGTATCCTGGGCATGAAGAGCGCGACCTACGCCAACGTGCGTACCGCCAATGTCGCCAGGAACACCCTGTCGATCGGGGAAACGGTCAAGGTAGCGCTCTTGGGCGGTTCGATCAGCGGTCTGGCCGTACAGGCTTTCGGTCTCCTCGGACTGACGGCGATCCTGCTGATCTTCGGAAAGATCGATCCGGATGCGCAGAGCCACGGCTTACTGGCCACACTTTCCTGCAATCCGTTCATCACCCGCATCACGACTTACTCCCTGGGCTGTTCCGTCGTGGCCATGTTCAACCGTGTGGCCGGCGGCAACTACACCAAGGCAGCCGATATCTCGGCCGATATCCTGGGCAAGATCCGGCATGACCTGCCGGAGGATGACTCCCGTGTTCCGAACACCATCGCCGACTTCATCGGTGACAACGTCAACGATATCGCCGGCAACTGTTCCGACCTTCTGGAGAGCTTCGTAGCGACCATCTCTGCGTCTTTAATGATCGCAGTGACCATCTATATCGCCGGGGGCGAAACGATCCCGGAAGCGACCTATGAGGCCACCATGCTGTTCCCGATCCTGCTGGCGGGCGTGGGACTATTGGCCTGTTTCCTGAGTCTCTTCTTCGCTTCCAAGCGCAAGAAGATGTCTGATAATCCGAGCCGCGAACTGAACGTCATGACCTGGATCGCTTCGGCGCTGACCCTGCTGCTGGGCCTGGCTATCTGCTACTGGCTCTTCAGCGGCAGGACGCTCTACGATACTTTCCGCTTAGGCTGGATCTCGCCCTGGTGCTCCGTCGTCTTCGGCGTCCTCAGCGGTATCTTCATCGGTTCGATCACCGAGTACTATACCAGTACCGATTTCAAACCGACCCAGGAACTGGCCAAGATCGCCCATGAAGGCGAAGCCTTCGTCATCACCAAGGGTGATGCGATCGGCTCCCGCAGTTGCTTATTGCCGATCCTCTTGATCGGTATCTCGCTCTTCGTCTCCGGCAGACTGTGCGGTACTTACGGTATCGCCCTCTCGGCGCTGGGCATGCTGTCGTTCGTTGCGGCGACGGTATCGATCGATGCCTTCGGTCCGATCGCCGACAATGCCGGCGGTATCGCCGAATCCTGCCACCTCGATCAGAACGTGCGTCTGATCACCGACCGGCTGGATGCGGTAGGCAATACCACGGCTGCGATCGGCAAGGGCTTCGCGATCGGTTCCGCTGCTTTCGCTACGGTCTCGCTGATCGTTGCTTATGTCTCCAACTACACCAAGGTCGGCAGTGAACCGATCCTGAATATCGCTTCCTACGTCGTTATCGCCGGCGGTATCATCGGCGGTGCCTTAGTCGAATACTTCAGTGCCCTCTTAACGGACAACACCGTCGATGCGGCCAAACTGATGGCGGATGAAGGTGACCGACAGCTCTCCATTCCGGGTGTTCTGGAAGGGGAAGTCAAACCGGACTACAACCGTATGATCCGTATGGCCGCGAATACCGCACTGAGGAAGATGTTGCTGCCGAGCATCCTGGCGATGCTGATCCCGGTCATCGGTGGTCTGCTCTTCGGTGTCGATTTCGTCGGCGGTATGCTGGTCGGTGCAACGATCACCGCGATCCCGCGGGCGATCTTCATGGGCAACTCCGGCGGTGCTTTCGACAATGCCAAGAAATACATTGAACGCGGTGCGGTCGCCGGCAGTGAGAAGGGCTCTCCGGCCCACAAGGCTGCCGTTACCGGTGACACCGTCGGTGATACCCGGAAGGATGTCGTCGGTGTAGCGCTCGATATCTTCATCAAGACGATGAGTACGGTCGCCAACTCGATGGCTACGGTATTCACCCATATCACCCTGTTCCGTTAAGGAAAGAGCACAGAAACGAAAAAAGAGACTGTCTGCAGTCTGTGAATGAACACGACTGCGGGCAGTCTTTTTACGTAAAGGAAAGGCTGCCTTGCGGCAGCCGAGGAGAAAGGAATGAATATCAGTATTCCAGGTTCTTTTCGTCTTCCTTGGAGAAGATATGGGCATGTCGGCCGGAGAAGCTGAGCTTCACCTTTCTGCCCATATACTCGGAGGCATCACCTTCGGTCGGAACGATGACGATGACGTCCTTGCCTTCTACGGTCATGTGCAGGTGACAGGAGGAACCCATCAGTTCGGAGACGTCGATCATTCCCTCGATGCCTTCTTCAGCAAGCGTGATATGTTCCGGACGGATGCCTAAGGTGACTTCCTGTTCCTTTACGTCATGAGCCTTCAAACGTTCCTGTTTCTCTTCAGAGAGCTTCACTTCCATGCCTTCCACGTTAACGTAGTAGCCGTCTGCTTTCTTCAGCAGCTTCGCATCGAAGAAGTTCATCTGCGGAGTGCCGATGAAGCCGGCAACGAAGAGGTTGGCCGGATGGTCGAAGACTTCCTGCGGGGAACCGATCTGCTGGATGTAGCCGTCCTTCATGACGACGATCCTGTCACCCAGGGTCATCGCTTCGGTCTGGTCGTGCGTGACGTAGACGAAGGTGGTATTGATGCGCTTGCGCAGTTTGATGATCTCGGCCCGCATCTGGTTGCGCAGTTTGGCATCCAGATTGGAGAGCGGTTCGTCCATCAGCAGGACTTTCGGGTCACGGACGATGGCCCGGCCGATCGCTACACGCTGACGCTGGCCGCCGGAGAGGGCCTTCGGCTTTCTGTCCAGATACTGGGTGATATCCAGGATCTCGGCAGCTTCTCTGACTTTCCTGTCGATCTCTTCCTTGGAGAGCTTCTGGATGCGCAGGGAATAGGCCATATTGTCATAGACGGTCATATGCGGATACAGGGCATAGGACTGGAAGACCATGGCGATATCGCGGTCTTTCGGTTCGACGGAGTTGACCAGATTGCCGTCGATGTAGAGTTCTCCGCCGGAGATCTCTTCGAGACCGGCGATCATACGTAAGGTGGTGGATTTCCCACAGCCGGAAGGTCCGACCAGGACGATGAATTCCTTGTCCTTGATGTCCAGTGAGAATTCCTGTACGGCTACGACGCCTTCATCGGTGATCTGCAGGTTGTGTTTACGGTGTTCCTTGGTATCCTCCTTGGACTTGAAGAGTCCTTTCTTCGGTTTGTCCAGGATGGGATAGACTTTCTTGATATTCTTTAATACGACTTCTGCCATAGTTATGCTCCTTATCCTTTAACGCTGCCGGAAGTCACGCCCTTGATGATGGACTTCGACAGGATGATATAGATGATCATGACCGGTAAGATCGCCATCAGCATCAGCATATAGACCTTGCCCATATCGAACTTGGAATAGTCTGCCGAACGAAGCTGTGCGATCATGATCGGGACCGTCTTCTTATCTGCTGCGTTCAGCAATAAGGACGGCATGAAGTAGTTGTTCCAGGAACCGACGAAAGAGAAGATCATCTGTACCGCAATGGCCGGTTTCATGATCGGCAGGACGATACGGTTGAAGATGCGGAATTCACTGGAACCGTCGATCCGGGCCGCTTCGACCATTTCCAGCGGCAGTGTTGCCTGCAGGTACTGGTACATGTAGAAGTAGACGACCGGAGCGGCGATGCTGGGAACGAAGAGCACCCAGAGCTTGTTGGTGAGGTTGTACTGGAAGGCTAACTGAATGAAGCCGACCGCACTGACCTGAGAGGGGATCATCATGATCGCCAGGATAAAGATATGAACGAAGTGCTTTAAGCGGAAATTGTAGACATAGACGCCATAGGCGGTCATGGCTGAGAAGTAAGTGGTCAGGACAGCGGAAGCAGCAGCTACGATGAAGCTGTTCTTCATGCCGACCGGGATATTGATGTCTCCGTCATGCCAGGCATTGTAGAAGTTGTCCAGGAAATGTCCGCCGGGGATGACCGTGAAGCCTTCCTTCAGCTGTGCATTGGAACGGGAAGAGTTGATGATCATCAGATAGAAGAAGAACAGACAGAGGAATGCCAGGAAGATCAGGATGGCATAGACGACGATGCGGGAGATCCAGAGTTTGATCTCGGCGCTCTTATTCAGATCCTTTTGCATGGTTCTCCTTTCTATTTCTTATTGATGGTCTTGAAGACGATCGAGGACAATACAGCGGTGATCACGAACAGCAGTACGGAGACCGCACCGGCCATACCGTAGTTCTTGGAAATGCCTAAGAAGTTGTTCAGGTACATGATCAAGGTCGTAGAAGTGTTGTCCGGGATACCGTAACCATTCGTTAAGACCTGCGGGACATCGAACATCTGGATGCCGCCGATCATCGAAGTGATGAAGACGTAGATGAAGATCGGCATCAATAACGGCATCGTGATATGGAAGAAGACCTGAGTCGAAGTGGAACCGTCCAGCCGGGCGGATTCGAAGAGGGCTTCATCGATCGACTGGATACCGGCCATTAAGAGGATCGTCGTATTGCCGAACCACATCAGGAAGTTCATAATCCCGATCAGGGTCTGTACTGTTACCCGCATGCCCAGGAAGTTGATCGGCTGTGAAGCCCAGCCGTTGGCGACCAATAACTGGTTGATCGGTCCGACCTGCGAGAACAGGGCGAAGAACAGCATGGAGAAAGCGGAGGCCATGATCAGGTTCGGCATATAGATAACGGTCTTGAAGAACTGCTGACCTTTGATGTTCAATCTGGTGCTGGTAAAGAATAATGCCAGCAGCATAGCGACCGTAAACTGCGGTACTGCCCCGATGATCCAGAGCCAGAGGGTATTGCCCAGGAACTTGATGATCGGGACATAGCCGGCATTATTGGCCTGGAAGAGGGTCTGATAGTTCTTGAGTCCGACGAAGTTCGGCCCTACGATGGTCAGGCCGTCCCGGTAGTATTCGAAGAAACTGTTGTAGACCGTCAGGATCTGCGGATACAGGGTAAAGATGATGTATACCAGAAAGAACGGTGCGATGAAGATGTATCCCCATTTCGCATAGGAGATGGACTTTTTCTTCGGCAACGCGTATTCCTCCTTTCCTTAATTTCCTTTTCATGAAAAATACTGTGGCAGGTTGAACCTGCCACAGTATTAAGATTCTGAGCTTTGATTATTCAACCGTAACGCTCGGATAAGTTGTGCGGATGTAGTCCTTGAAGTTGTTGATGGCATCATCGCGGGTAGCGACCTGACCATCCAGGAATTCCGTGAAGTAAGTCTGCAGACCTTCGTTGCAGAGCTGGTCATACTGCGTAACGTTCTCGAACTTGATGTTCTTGGCGAGTTCTGCGAAGACTTCGTTCGGGTTCTGACCGCCGAGGAATTCGGAACCGAAGTTCGGGTCAGTAGCATACTTGTTGTTGACTTTCTGGTTGTTGGAGAACTGAGCTTCCTTGGCAACGAGAGCGTCACAGACTTCCTCGTTGTTGATGAAGGTGTTCATGATGTCAGCGACCATGGTCGGGTTATCCGTACCGGTAGCAGCCAGCATCCAGGTTCCGCCCCAGAACCAGGCCTGCGGGCCCTGGCAGATCGCCCAGTCACCCGGGCATCCCTTTTCAGGATCCTGTGCGTTGGTCATGGAGAAGTTGAAGTACCAGGCCGGTCCGAAGAAGCACAGAGACTTACCGGATGCGAACATTTCGGAAGTAGCTTCATCGCCCCAGATATTGGAAGTGTAAGCGGTGTAACCGTTCTTGACGTATTCTTCAGACTGATCCATCCATCTTTCGATGTTGGCATCGATGTTCAGCTTGCCGTCAACGACCCACGGAGAGGTAGCGTTGTTGGAGTAGACACGGTAGGTAGCGTTGGTGGTCGGGATCATGTAGTAGCCCTTCGCCTTGGCATCAGCAGCCAGCTTGTCGAAGGCATCCCAGTCCTTCATTGCTTCCTGGACAGCAGCCGGATCATCGGTACCGAGGATATCCTTGGCGATGGAACGACGGTAGATGACAGCAGCCGGGCAGCACTGGAAGGAAACGCCCTTTACGACGCCGTTGGCATCAGAAGCAGCAGAGACCGTGTAAGCATAGGTATTGGAGAAGTCGGTAACGCCGATCGACTTGACATCCATCGTAGCATCGGAGTTCGTGTACTTCAGGATGTAGTCTGCTTCTGCCAGGAACAGGTCGACCTTTTCGTCATCCTTGGCATTGGCCTGGTTCAGCAGAGCAGCATCCAGAGCATCCTGGTAAGCGCCGCCGTCAGACGGATAGGTCGTACGCTTGATGGTGACATCGCCCTTCTTCAGGGTGTATTCATCGACGACTTCGTCAGCATAGTATTTGCCTAAGAAATCCCAGAATTCGGTATTCCAGGTCCAGACGTTCAGGACCTTGCCTTCCGCTGCTGTCGGTTCAGCCGGAGTATCGGAAGAAGCGGGTGCGGGTGCTGCGGATGAACCGGATCCGCTGCAGGCAGCCATTCCGAGTACCATCAGTACTGCTAACAAGACACTTAATAACTTTTTCATTTGTTCCTCCTGTTATAAGTATCGGCCCTTGCGGGCAATGTATTTTTTCCGGTCTCCCGGGAAAAACCTTAGTGAATGTCCCGGACGGAAGTCCCTTCCGAGAACTTTCCGTTGACGACGACGTGTTCCGGCATCGTTTCGGGATCTTCGATCTTATCGATCAGTTTGCGGCAGGCGATCCTGCCCAGCGATCTCGTATCCTGTGCGTAGGTGGTGAGTCCGATCAGGGAAGCCATCTGGATACCGTCATAGCCTACGACGGAGACATCTCGAGGGACATGGCAACCGGCTTCTTCGAGAGCTTTCCGGCCTCCCAGGGAGGAGTAGTCGTCGGGGAAGATGATGCAGGTCGGCTTCCAGTCGCCTTTCATCAGTTCCGCAGTCTTTTCGGCACAGAGCTCGATATCGTGATACTTGGCACTGATCAGCCTGGTATCTTCGATGTGCGCCTGGTGGCAGGCTTCCTTGAAGCCCATGATCCGGCTGCGGGTGACTTCGGTCATCTCGCCGTGCAGGAAGGCGATCTTCTTGTGGCCTTTCGCAGCGATGTAGGCGACCAGTTCCCGCATGCCCCGGGTGTTGTCGGAGACGACGGAAGGGCAGCTGTCGTAGATGTAGTCGATGGTGACGACCGGGATCTCCGATTCCGCCAGGGCGATGATCTCGGGATCGGTGAAATCCGCGGAGATGATCGCGACGCCGTCGAAGTCACGGTAGCGGCAGTGATTCAGGAAGGTGGACTGCTGTCCGGCAATGGTATGAGAGATGAAGGTGATATCGTAGCCGTATTCCTCGGCGGTGTTCTTGAAGCTTTCCAGGATCGCCGAGAAGTATTCGTGAGCCAGACCGGCGCTCATACTGTCGATGAAGAGGACACCGATACTGTAGGTGCGTTTCGTCTTGAGCGCCCGTGCCGAGGCATTCAGGAAGTAGCCCATCTCTTCCGCTTTCTTCCGGATCCGCTCCCGGGTGGCTTTGGGGATATCGTCTTTGTTGTTAAGAGCCTTGGATACAGTGGCCACGGAGACACCGCATACTCTGGCTATCTCTTTCATCGAGACCATATTTACCTCGTCTACTTAATCGTTTTCGCACTTTTAGTATAGCACATTCTCAGAAAAGTCAACAACTTTTTGAGAAAACGCTTCCAAATGTGTAAAATGCCTTGTTTTCAACCGAAAAATACCGTATTCTGTGTTCAGAAGAGTGAAAAACGTAACGAAAACGATTACGTTATCATAGAAAAGGAAGTAAGAATATGAAGTACGGTTTCTTTGATGACCGGAACAGGGAATATGTGATCACCTGTCCGGAGACACCGCTGCCCTGGATCAACTACCTGGGAAGCGATGATTTCTTCGCGCTGTTCTCCAATACGGCCGGCGGTTATTCCTTTTATAAAGATGCCCGCTTAAGAAGGCTCACCCGTTACCGTTACAACGGGCTCCCGCTGGACCAGGACGGCTTCCATCTTTATATCAAAGACGGAGACGCGGTCTGGAACCCCGGCTGGCAGCCGGTACAGACAGCACTGGACAGTTATGAATGCCGGCACGGTCTGGGTTACAGTACGATCGTCGGGAAGAAGGACGGTATCCGTGCTTCGCAGGAATTCTATGTACCGCGTCATGACAATATCCTGCTCGAAAGAGTGAGGATCAAAAACGAGACGAAGGAAACGAAGGAGCTCGATCTCTTCAGTTTCATCGAATTCTGTCTCTGGGATGCGCAGGATGACAGCACCAACTTCCAGCGCAACTATTCGATCGGCGAGGTGGAAGTCGAAGACAATGTCATCTACCACAAGAGCGAATACCGCGAAAGAAGAGACCACTATGCCTTCTTTGCGGCAGACAGACCGTTTACTTCCTTCGATACCGCGAGAGAAGCCTTCATGGGCACCTACGGTACCCCGCAGCTGCCGCAGGCGGTAAAGAACGGAAAGTGTTCCGATTCGCTGGCTCATGGCTGGCAGCCGGTCGGCGCTCATCATTTCCATGTCACTCTTAAAGCACAGGAAGAATGGGAAGTGCTGCTGGCGCTGGGCTATGTCGAAGTGCCGGAAGCCGAAAAATTCGTCGCGCCTTCCGTTATCAACAAGGCTCCGGCCAAGGCCCTGCTGCACAAGTGGCTGAACGATATCGCCTTCGATGCCGGAAAGGAAGAACTGAAGAACTTCTGGGACGGACTGCTCTCCAAGATGAGCGTACATTCTCCGGAAGAGAAGCTGGACCGGATGGTCGATATCTGGAATGCTTACCAGTGCATGATCACCTTCAACATGTCCCGTTCCGCTTCTTACTTTGAATCCGGTATCGGCAGAGGCATGGGCTTCCGTGATTCCTGTCAGGATCTCTTAGGTTTCGTACATATGATCCCGGAGAGAGCCAGAGAGCGCATCCTCGATATCGCTGCGACCCAGAAGGAAGACGGTGGCGCTTATCATCAGTACCAGCCCCTGACCAAGAAGGGCAACTCCGATATCGGCGGAGGTTTCAACGATGATCCGCTGTGGCTCATCGCCTGCACCGATGCCTATATCCGGGAGAGCGGCGACTTTGCGATCCTGGATGTCAGCGTACCCTTCGACAATAAAGAAGAGACGGCGGCTCCGTTATTGGAACACCTGCGCCGTTCCTTCCATTACACCCTGAACAACCTCGGTCCCCACGGTCTGCCTCTGATCGGCCGGGCGGACTGGAACGACTGTCTGAACCTGAACTGCTTCTCTGCCCATCCGGGCGAGTCCTTCCAGATCACCGGACCTTCGGAAGGACCGGTCGCGGAATCGGTATTCATCGGGGGCATGTTCGTGAAGTACGGCAAGGAATATGCTTCGCTGCTGAAGAAGCTGGGTCAGAAGGAAGAAGCGAAGGAAGCCGGGAAGGCCGTTAAGGAAATGGAAAAGACCGTCCTTCAGCATGGCTGGGACGGAGAATGGTTCCTGCGGGCCTATGACGCTCACGGGGAGAAAGTCGGCTCCAAGGAATGCGAAGAAGGTCAGATCTACATCGAACCACAGGGCATGTGCGTCATGGCCGGGATCGGTGTGAAGAGCGGCGAAGCCGGGAAGGCGCTGAAGTCGGTCGCCGAACGCCTCGACAGCAAGTACGGCATCGTCCTGCTGCAGCCGGCCTATACCCGCTATCATCTGGAACTGGGCGAGATCTCTTCCTATCCTCCGGGATACAAGGAGAATGCCGGCATCTTCTGCCACAACAACCCCTGGGTGATCTTTGCGGAGACCGTGCTGGGACACGGCGACCGTGCTCTGGAACTCTATAAGAAGACCTGCCCGGCCTATCTTGAAGAGATCGGTGAGATCCACCGCACCGAACCCTACGTCTACTGCCAGATGGTCGCAGGCAAGGATGCCCCGACTTTCGGCGAAGGCAAGAACTCCTGGCTGACCGGTACGGCAGCCTGGACCTATACCGTGGTCACGGAAGGGATCTTAGGCATCATGCCGGAATATGACGGTTTACGTATCGATCCCTGCATTCCTGCGGAATGGAAGGGCTACGAAGCGGAAAGGATCTTCCGCGGATGTCATTACCACATCACGGTAACGAACCCGGACGGGGTACAGAAAGGCGTCAAAGAGATCAGGGTCAACGGGAAGGCTGTCAAAGACGGCGTGATCCCGCCCGCGGAAAAAGAACTGTTCGTAGAAGTAACGATGGGACAGGCGGTCGCATGACCGCCTTTTTGGAGGAGATATGATCGAAAGGATGACAGCCCGCAGTGAAGGATCTGCGGCACTACGGAAAGCAGAAGAGATCTTCGGGGGAAAACTGCAGGGCACGAGCGATGCCCTGTGGACCGGCGCAGAAAGAAAACATGTATTCGCCGTCAGCGGCATGAAGAAGTATCTGCCGCTGGCTGCTTTCTTCCGGAAGGAGATCAGGGATCCAGAGCGGGATACACTGGTCGTTTTTTCTGAAGAAGGCTTCCGAGCGTATACAGAAGAAGGGGAGATGCCGCTGGAGGAAGAGACGAAGCAGCGTCTGCAGGAGATCTATCGTCTGGCAGCAGCTGCTCCCGGAAAGCTGAACAGTGAGGGCGACCTTCTGCTGGATCTTAAGGCTCCCGCTGTCGGCACCCACTATCCGGTCAACCTGCTGCTGGGAGACCGCGAAGGCTATGCTGATCCTCTGCAGAGCACGCCCAAGAGCGTACTGGACAGCTTAGGCAGAGGCTCCTTCCGGGCCGCCCGGGAGAAACAGGTCCTGGCCAGCCGTTACGTCCTTTCTCCGGAAGAGAACGGAGAACCCTATAACCGCCAGTTCTACCTGACGGAAAACGGAAGACAGATCTATTACTCGGCAGATCCCAAAAAGATGAAGAAGGCGGTCTGCCTGCAGAAAGTGAACCATACCGAGATCCTGAGCGAAACGGAAGACCTGCGGGTCATCCGCCGCATCTTCCTCCTGCCGCAGAAAGAAGGTTTTCCTTCAGCAGTCGAAGTACAGCAGATCCTCTTACAGGATCTTTCCGGCAAAAACCGTAAGATACGTCTCGTAGCGGCCGGCATGTTCGGGATCTCCGATCCCGGCACCATCGCTTCCGATATCGTCTACGCCAATGTGGTCACGGAAAGCGAACTGTGTTCCGAGGAAGGAAGACCGTTTGCCCTGAGCGTGCACCATCAGCCCAAAGCCTGCCAATGCGAGAAACGTTTCGTGATCCTGGAGAATGCCGGAGAGGGAATGGACGAATTCTCGGCCGATATCGCTTCTTTCCTGGGAAAAGGAACGATCGAAGGTCCGGAAGGGCTCTTCGCGCTCGACAATAAACTGACCCGCCGCGGCGCTGCTTTCTTCGCCTTAGGCAAGACGGTCTCTGTCCCGGCCAATGGGCAGAGCGAAGTCGTGACCTGCACCGGCATGTCGGAAGGAGAAGGGGATATCTCCCTGCAGTTCGAAAGAGAACTGGAGACGCTCTGGACAGCCATGAAAAAGCCTTCCTTTGCGGAAGACATGCTGGAGGAAGTGAAAGAGAGGGTACGGAAGCACAATGCCTTCCTGCAGGTCACAAGTAAGGATCCGCAGCTCAATGCCTATGCCTCGCATGTTCTGCCTTTCCAGGTCCTCTATCAGACCTATGTCTCCCGTTCCTTTGCCTGGACCCAGAAGTCCTACCGGGAGACCGGTTTCCGGGAGATCCAGGATCTCTATGCCTCGATCCCTTATCTCCATGCCCAGGGGAAGGATGAACTGATCAAGGAACTGTTATCTTCCTGGATCGGCAAGGTCTTTACGATGGGCTATGCCTACCATAACTTCACGGTACGCGGCAAGGAACCGGGCATGTGTTCCGATGATGCGCTGTGGCTCTCACAGGCGGTAAGACGCTACGTAGATCTCAGCGGAGATACGGCCTTCCTGCAGCAGGAATTCCCGAAGGCGGACGGCGGTGAAAGAAGACTGCTGGATACCCTGCGGGCGATCGTGCAGTATTCCTCGGAGATCTCGATCGGGAAACACGGTCTGCCGCTTCTGGATAAGGCGGACTGGAACGACTGTCTGCGTCTCGATCCGGAGGTCCTGAACGGTCCGCAGAAGGAAGAAGCCTATCTTCAGCAGTTAAAAGAAAAAGGTCAGGCCTACGGGAGCGCCTGGGAGAATGAGCTCAGTGAGAGCGTCATGAATGCCTGTCTGCTGGTGATCGCCGCCGATGATCTCACCTATTTCGCTTCTCTGCTGGGAGAAGGGGAAACGGCCGGATATGCAGCCGCCCAAGCCGCCAGGATGCGGGAGAATATCCGTACTCACGCCTGGAAGGAAGACTACTATGCCCGCTGTTTGATCAATGACGAAAGGGAGTTCTCGTACCTGGGAGCAGCCGGAGACGGCCTTTCCGCCGATCCGGAACTGGACGGCTGTTTCTATCTGAACTCCTACAGCTGGCCGATCCTCTCCGATACGGCGAGCGAGGAAGAGATCGGGAAGATGCTGAAGAGGGTCGAAGAGACTTTAAAGACCGATGCAGGACTGAAACTCTGTACGGCTGTCGACTATGAGAAGCTGGGAGTGGAGACCGGATCCTCCTACTATTTCCCGGGAGATCGGGAGAACGGCGGTGTCTTCAAACATGCCGCGATGATGGCGGTCGTAGCCTCCCTGAAAGCTGCGAGAAAGGTCGAAGACCCGGAATTAGCGGAAAGACTGCGTTCCCTGGCCTTCTTCATGATCAACAAGACCCTCCCCTACAAGACTTTGGAAGATCCCTTCGTCTTAAAAGGCAATCCCCGTTTCTGCACCCAGTACAACAACTCCGAGACCGGAGAGAATATCGGACCGATCCTGTCCGGGACAGCCTCCTGGCTGACGCTGGCTCTCTATGAGATCTGCGGTTTCCGCAGCGAAGGCAGGATGATCGTCTTCGATCCGATCATCGAGAAAGGCAGCTTCGCCTATACCCTGCAGCTGCCGCAGTGCAGCCTGCGGGTAAGCATCGAAGCGGTCAATGATCATAAACGGAATGAGCACAGTATCCTGAAACTGGATGGAACAGAGACAGACTTCTGTCTGGATCTTCCGCAGGACGGACAGACTCACACCATCGAGATCATATTGTAAAAAATACTCGTGCGTATATCATCTTGATAAGGAAGCAATTATCGGAAAACGCTCAGCAGATGCAGTCAAAGAGTCGACAAATAAAAGCCGACTCCTTTCCTTTGATCTTAAAAACATTAGTCCATGTTGACTAATGCAGAAACACATCTAGATTTGTTCGAAATATGAAACTATAACCTCGTTCTGCAGCAGGAATAATCTAAGCATGTATTTACTGGTCTTCTACATATTCAACGACGTCATTTGGAGTGCAGCTCAATGCTTTGCATATTCTTTCGACTGTCAGCAAAGTGATATTCTTGTTCTTTTTTAAAGCATCTAACGTCTTATTATCAATGACCCCATTTTTAAGTAATGCATATTGGGATACGTTTTTCTTTTTCATCGTCTTCCAAAGAGGTTCATAACTAATCACAAATAAATTATCGGAGTTACAAAAACCTTTTCATATTGTGGATATATCCACAATATTTGTTATAATATATGTAAACTATTCATATATGTTTTGTGATGAAGGAGTGATGATTTATGGCAAAAAACAAGATGAAAGTCTGTAAACATTGCGGTGCAGAGATTGCAACTAGTGCGAAGGTGTGTCCTTATTGCGGAGGAAAAAACAAACCACCGTTTTACCAAAGACCTTGGTTTATTGCGTTAGTCGTGATTTTAGTAATTGGAATCATTGGCGGAGGATCGGGCTCTACGAAAAACTCTGATGTTCATAAAGTTGACGAGGTATCGAGCAATAATATAACTCAAGAAACAACTGGCAATTCCTACGAGAAGGCAAGCGAAGAAGTAAAGACTGTGTATAATGTTGGCGACATTCTTCAAGATGGAGATATGAAAATAGTCTACATTGCGAGCGGTGATTATTATGAAGATAATCAGTTCTTGCAGCCGAAAGAAGGCAATAAATTAGTATACTTAAAGTTCGCCTTTATCAATGAGGGAAAGTCGGATAAGAGCATTTCGTTCTATAATTTCGATGCTTATGCAGATGGTTACGCATGCGAAATGCATTACAGTACCGATGAAACTTTGTCTGCCACTTTATCTGCCGGAAGATCTACTTCAGGGACAATTGCATTTGAGGTTCCGACCGATGCTCAGGATATCGAAATTGAATACTCGCCAAATGCATTTTCTTCAAAGAAAGTAAAGTTTGTTTTTGAAGGAGATAAGGATTCGGGATATGTCCTCGAGGCGAATACAACAAGAACAGACGATGCATATAACGTTGGTGATGTAATTGAAGGAAAGAATGTAAATATAACATATCTTTCATGCGAACCATACACAAGCGATAATATGTACATTCAACCAAAAGCCGGGTATCACTACATGACGGTTGAATTAGAATTTGAAAATACAGGTACTTCCGATAAAACTGTTAGTTTCTACTCTTTCGATTGTTATGCTGATGGAGCTGCTTGTGATCAGATGTATGCAAGAGACGATGCGCTATCCGGAACAATTTCAGCAGGAAGGAAAATTAGAGGAACTGTTACATTCGAAGTTCCTGATAACGCAGAAGTGATAGAAGTTGAATACAACGATAATTTATGGACTTCTCACCGTATTGTGTTTACAGTGAAGTGAAAACGAAACTACGGACCATTTAAACTAACCGCTTAGAATATGTAAAATCATAATCTAAGCGGTTTTTATGCAGAGAAGATTTGAAACATTTCTAATGAAATCGATGCCAGAAAGCTTGTTATCCTAATCGGCAGCAATCATCGTCGTCTGTTACGATTCGGTGTAGCACTACCAAACAACTAATAAAAGCGGCATAGCCACTTTGGCTATGCCGAGTCTGTCAAAGTATCACTTCTCACAGAACACACATCAGGGTTTCTTTATTCTTTGTACAGCAGATATACAGCTGACAGGATCATCGGCAGACCGGCCAGCAGACCGTTGGGCACCGGGCCCAGGAGCCGGAAGGAGCCCGTATTGGCCGCGCAGATCGCTAAAGGGATCGTAGCTGCCGCATTGAAGGCCCCATGGAAGAGCGAGGGCAGCCAGATGACGGAAGTCTTCTCATAGAGGAAGTCGCAGAGGGCTCCGCAGGCGATCGTAAAGACGCAGAACAGCAGCATGCCCGTGAGCGGAAAACCGACGTAGTCGAAACCGTATTCGTAGCCGATCAGGAAGATCAGCGGCCAATGCCAGATGCCCCAGATGATGCCGCCCAGCAGCAGACCTTTCCTCCTGCCGTATGTTTCTTTTAACTGCGGATAGAGGAAGCCGCGCCAGCCGATCTCTTCACCCAGAGCGACGAGGGTATTGATCAGGGGAGCATAGGTCAGGCAGCCTATGGCTGATATAAGGATGTAGGTGGGGTAAGTGAGCCCCTGCGCCTGCAGCTGCGCAAGCAGCACCGGTCCCAGCATCTGACCGCTGAGGTCGAAGTGCTGTGGGAACAGCAGGAAGTAGAGCCCGGCTCCCAGCGCAGTCAAGACTGCCGGCAGGAACCAGCCCGCAAGATAGTAACGAAGATTTTTCCGGAACTGCGGCTTCCAGCCGAGTTCCTTCAGTTTCCCGCCGGCCAGCAGGAAGCCCAGCGCCGGCATGAACATCATCCCGGCCATGATGAGCTGTCCGGCTGCGGCATTGCCTTTTGTATAGAGAAAGAAGGTAATGAACTGCAGGATCCAGGCAGTCAGGAAGGTCCAAAGAAGATACCTTCGGACGGAGGTCTTTTCTTGATTCATGATGTTCCTTTCGTTCTCTTTATTCGCTCAGGGTCACGTAGAGATCGCGGGTCAGCTGCCCTTCACGGGTGCCGAAGAGATAGAGTTTTTCATCGGTGCGGATCAGCAGCCAGGGCGACACCGTGGGGTCCAGCAGGAGCTTCATCCTGCCGTATTCATCGGAAACGAAGTCTCCTTCCAGATAGGTATCCATGGCAGTACCGAAGCGTCGGCGCAGATCCTGCGGCAGTTCTTCGAGCAGTGTCACTTCCTGAATGCTTTCTTTGGAGAATTCATAGTGGGTCATGCCGCTGCGGAAGCTGACTTCGCCTTCTTCCGCGCTGACCGTGATCTCACTGCTGCCCATATGGTCCATCCAGACTCCGAAGAAGGGCAGTCCCAGCAAAAGCACGATCGACATCACGATCATGACTTTTCCCAGTCCGCTGGCTAGGTTGACGGTGGTATTGAGACCGATGCGGTGGTTGACGATGGAGCGCCGGTCATTGGGATTGTAGTAGAAGATGCCACCGATCCAGTGTTCGTCATCATCGACGTAATCCTCTTTGCCGGAAGAAGCGGTCAGCTTTTCCTGCAGCTGACGCATCTTCATCTCCATCTGTAAGGCAATGACGCAGATGAAGACCGTGATCGTGACGAAGAGTGCGACTCCCAGTCCCTTGTTCAGACTGAAGAGATAGAAGGCGATGTTCAGAGCGGCCATCGAATAAGCGGTGAAGAGCCAGACCCTTCCCCAGCGGACCCGGCGGATGCGGGTCAGGACCTGGGTCAGACCGGTATCCCCATCGACCATTTCCGAACGGGTGCTGTAGAGATAACGGTAGCCGAACCAGAAGAAGATGATGCAGAGGGCATCGATCAGGTAGACCGGCCACATCCCCCGGTCAAAGAAGACCGGCAGCAGCGCGAGGAGGAAGGGAGGTACGAAGAGCCAGGGCGAGAGCCATTTTGGTTCCTGCCAGGCAGCAGTATCGACCTTGACGGTCTGATCCTGACGCTTCCAGCCTCTTTCTTCCTTGATCTTCAGAAGCTTATTGCGGGAGAGGACATAGGGGATATAGGGCAATACTATGCAGAGATCGATCCAGATCATCCAGAGGGTCATACTGACATCATGGAATACCGGCAGCATCGCCAGTACCCCCAGCAGGATCAGCAGGGCACAGACTGTCCATTCGTTGCGGCGGAAGCGTTTCGTTTCTTCTTCGACTGCCGGATCGCTGCGGCCTTCGGCCGGCAGGGTCACGCCCAGGATGATATTCTTCTTGGACTTCGTCTCGTTCACCAGCATATAGCACAGCAGCGGAGCCAGCCAGATCACGCTGCCCCAGAGGATCAGTTTCGTCATTGTGTTTCACCTTCTTCGTAAACCTGTGCGCAGAGCGCCAGGATCTCTTCCTTGGAGAGACCGGACAGACGGAGTTCGGAGATGCGTACTTTCAGTTCTTTGCGGACGGTATCGGAGACCGTGACCCGGCCGGTAGCAGCGACTCTGGCGCCGCTGCGGCGGTCGGTCGTGATATAGCCTTCCTGTTTCAGCAGCTGGTAGGCCTTGGAGACAGTCATCATATTGATGCCGCTCTCTTCGGCCAGAGCCCGGATGGTCGGCAGCTGTTCGCCGGGAGAGAGCTTTCCTTCGGCGATCCCGACCACGATCTGATCGCGCAGCTGCTGGTACAGCGGGGTATCGCTGCTGAAGTCGACATTCAGGATCATATCTTTGCCCTCCTTGCATTAATTATAGTAATGCAAATAATGCACTCTGTCAAACAAAAAACCTGCGATCTGCAGGTGAGTTTTTTCATGGTCGGAGAAATGGGATTCGAACCCATGACCTCATCGTCCCGAACGATGCGCGCTACCAAGCTGCGCTATTCCCCGTTAGCGTTTCTTATTATAATCAGTTTCTTTCTTTTTGTGAAGGGGGAATTTCCAAAAAAGAAGGGGATATCCGCAGATATCCCCTGTCCCTATTCGCTCTTCAGGAAGTTTTCGGCTGTGGAAGCCCGCATGAACAGCTTAAAGTCTTCAAAATCGTTGACTTCCATGGTCGTCCCTTCGGGAATGGTCAGATGATAGAAGGCGGGAAAGCCATCGTCTTCCGGATCTGTGGAAAAGAACTGGTAGAAACTGAAGGAGTAGTCCTCTGTCTCACAATAGATCCAGCCGCTTCCTTCCAGAAGGAAGAGATCATAGGTACCGGCCGGGATCTCGTTGCCGATCGTGTAGACCCCTTCGACCGGAGTGACTCCGTCGATAAAGGTCTGATCGCTGATATCCGGCAGCCGTGCCTCAACGCTCGGTGCACATTTCTTCGTGGTCAGATCCAGTTCGACTCCCTCGATCTGCAGCACTTCGCCTTTGACCAGCCAGGCATTGCGGAACTCTTTGAGGTAGTCCGTGCCGCCGAAGCCCATCAGTTCATTGATGCCGCCTTCGTAGCTGCTGATGTCGGTAGAGACATAGCCATGGTCACCGTTGGTGGCCTTGAGATCATAGACACCTTCGGGGATATCGGTACCGATCAGGTAGTTGCCCGGCATCAGGCGGAAGGTGAGGGGTGTTTCCAGATCCGTGACCTCATCTGACAAGGTGATTGTCTGTACTCCGGGTTCCGGAGTCGGAGGCTCGTAATCTCTTCTCTGCATCACCGTGAAGGCGACGATCGCTGCGGCAGCGATCAGGGCGATCACCGCAATGATCACGATCAGGGTCGTGACCTTCTTCCGTTTCTGCCGGCCCTGTTCCTTTTCCCGTTCCTTGCGGGCTAATTCGGCTAAATCCTTCATTTCTTTTCTCCTAAGATGACAGCGGTGCCGTAGGCAAAGACTTCGACGATCTTCTTGGGATTGAGTCCTTCGCTTAAACCGCTGTGGTATTCAAAATGACAGTTGATGACCGCATCGGCCCCTAACTGTTTCGCTTTATTCTGTAACTGGTTCTTGACCCCTTCAAAGGCTTTCCCGGGTGCAGAGCCCCGCAGTAATCCTTCTTTACAGGTATCGAACGCAAAGATGCAGTCCAGGACCTGATAAGATCCCTGGGCATCACCGGTCGAAAGATACATCGGCAGTACCTCCTTCGTTATTCTATCTTAACACAGCCGGAAAAGAAGTGTTCCTATGTTACATATAATACCTTGACAGATGAGGTATCTTAAGATATTCTGGGCACAGAAAGAGAGGTACCTATGGCAGGGATCGCATCGGATATGCTGCGGGGACATACGGATACCATCATCCTGCGTTTCCTTCGGGAGAAGGATTCCTACGGGTATGAGATCAATAAACGGATCCGGGAAGTAACGGATGGTCTGTATGAACTCAATGAAGCTACGCTTTATACTGCCTTCCGCCGGCTGGAGAAGAGTCAGCTGATCTCTTCCTACTGGGGGAACGAGAACAGCGGCGCCAGAAGACGCTACTACAGCATCACCGCAGCCGGCAGAGCTGCCTATGAAGAAGATCTGCAGGAATGGGAGAAGTCCCGGGACATGATAGAGAGGTTACTGAAATGAACGACATCGTAAACTACCTGAATGAAGTGTTTGACCGCTATGAGATGACAGCGGAACTCTCGCAGCTGAAGGAACAGCTGCAGGCTGATGCCCTGGAACGCTATCAGGATTATGTGAATGAAGGGGACAGCGAAGCCAAGGCTTCCGGCCGGGTGCTGGTCGTACTGGGCAATCTTGAAGAACTGTTAAAGGAATACGGGGCAAAGAAGAAAGATTCGCATATCGATCTGCAGTACAGCAGTGAGAAGGGACTGAAGTACGATGTTGACCTGAACGGGATCTTCGGCCGGGTGATCGCGGCTGCCCGTACCCCGAGCCAGACCATCGAAACGAGCTATCCCACGAAGGATTCTCTGCAGATCGAGACCAAGGATGCCGATATCCTTCTGTGCAGAGGCAGCGGAGAGTTCGGTGTATCCCTGGAAGGGGCTGCCAATGCCTTCAGTATCCGGGAAAGCAGCAGCGCCCTGCTGATCAGGCAGGAACTGCGCCACGGCGAGAAAGTCACGGTCACGGTCCCCTCGGAATGCAGCGAGATCGTGGTGCGTACTGCTTCCGGCGACGTTCAGGTTCAGGATGTCGAAACGGAGGATCTCAATGTCTCTGCGGCTTCCGGCGATATCACTTTCAGCGGCAAAGCCAATACGGTCGCTTTGCGCAATGCCTCCGGCGATCTGGACTGCCACAACTTCCGGGATGCGGCATCGCTGGTCTTACAGAGTGCCTCCGGGGATGTGGATCTGATCCAGGAAGGCGATCTCGGGCATCTGAATGCCTCTTCGGCTTCCGGTGATGTCGAGCTCAGTCTGGCCGGCCTGCTGCAGGAAGGGGAGGTCTCGGCCGTTTCCGGTGATGTGGCGGTCCGGCTGCTTTCCGGCAGTCCGTTACGCATCAAGACGTCCACCCTGTCCGGGACCGTCCGCTGCCGGGCCGTCTCCGACCCCTCCGTACCTTACTCTCTGAAAGTAAAGACCGTTTCCGGAGACATCCGGATCGGCTAGGGCGCAAGCCCTTTTTCCTTTGGGGGACATGGTATACTGGAAGGGTGAAGAAAGACGAACTGAAGAAGAAACTGAAGTCCTTCTCCAAGGAAGAACTGGAATATCTGGCCGGAGAACTCTACCGTCTGACTCCTAAGAAAGTGCGGGAAGAGAAGGGCTATGAGGAACTGCTGGAACATCTTCCCGAGCTTTCGGCTGCCGGCAAAGCCTTTCAGAAGGGGATGACCCCGGAAGATACCGATGCCCTCTTAAAGGAAGCAGCGGAATTCATCATGGATGTCAAAGCCGGCTATTACTTCTCGGCCAACCGCTACGTTACCCGTGCCCAGCGTTATCGCTGGCGCACTTATCTGAAGGATCTGGTACGGAGGCTGAACCGTATCAAAGCAGAAGGTGATGAAGGCCGAAAGGCAGCCAACTGTCTCTGCGGCATCTATGAAGTGATGGCGGTCGGCACGCATCGCTGGCTCTTTCCTTCGCAGGAACCCTTCTACTCCTGCGGGATGAAACAGATCGAGTTCTTCGAACAGGTCGCCCGGAGGCTCTTGCAGGTCTCTACCGGAAGGATCACCCTGCACCGTTTACTGACTTTGGCGGTAGAGCCTGATCTCGGTTCGCCTTTTGCCCATCATGACGATTATCTGCGGGTGCTCTGCGGTCTCCTGAAGACTCCCGACAGTAAGGAGAGCGCGGTCGAAGAGGCGATGGCCTTAGTCGAAGAGAGCCGCAAAAGGAGAGACCAGAAGACCGCTGCCGAGGCCAGAGAGGCCTATGCCTTCCTGGTGCTGTTGCTGGAGCTGAGGCTCTGCGAATACGAAGTAGGCATCGACTACTATCAGGAGAACTCTTCCCGTTCCCCGGGAGAGAGGACGAAGATCCTGTTAAGGGAACTGCGCCGGCTCGACCTGAAGGAACAGTGGCTGGAGATCATTGCCCGGGCCTACCGGCAGAATGTTTCCCTGTCCGAAGAGTATGAAGAGATCTGGAAATATCTGCGTAACGAAGGGACTTTCCCCGAAGAACACTGATCCGGTATTCCCGGATCTTTTTCATACTTTGACAGTCCCTTCCCTTCGTTCTAAGATAGTTAGTGAAAGTTCTAACGAACAGAGAGAGGCTATATGTCAAGTTTTCAGAATCTGCGTCCGGTAGATAATTTCTACCAGAGTTCCCTGTTCTTCCCGATGCCGGTGGTACTGGTCAGCACCCTGACGGATGAGGGGAAGACGACCTGCGGTCCTTATTCCTTACTGGCACCGTTCTACGTAGCCGGAAAGGATTACTATGCCTTCCTGCTGGAATGCCGCAATTCTTCCAATACTGCCCAGAACCTGATCAAACACAAGAAATGCGTCCTGAATTTCCTGGGCGATGACCGGAAGACCTTTAAGGAGACGGTGCGGCTGGGCTGGCCGGGCGATACGCCGGAAGAGAAGATGAAGGACTTCCGTTTCCATCTGGAGGATGGCTTACGCAAGGAGGAGGATCCGGAAGGTGTCTATCCGCAGGTCATTACGGAAGCTCTGCAGGCGGTGGAATGCACCTGGGTGGATACGCTGGACAATGCCCAGGATGATCCGCCTTTAGCAGAGGGACAGGATCACTACGAACTGGAGAAGTATCATGATTTCAACGGGATCACCACTCCCTACGGTGCACACTTCGTCTTAAAGATCGAGAAGATTCTGATGAAGGAGAAGTACCAGAAAGCGATCATCAACGGAGTAAAGTCTGCCGATTTCCCGCATCTGCCGGTCGATTACGGTTACCGGGACTCGAAGAACTTCTGGTACCACAAGCACCGCCGGCTGATCCCGGAACTGCTTCCGCAGCGGCAGACTACGGTCGCTTCCGTACGCTATGCCGCCAAGAGACTGCAGACCGATGTGGAATTCACCGATGAAGCTTTGGGAATGCTGGTGAAGGTGCCGCGCATCTTCCTGCCGACAGTCCTGAAAGGCTGCGTGAAGTGGGCGGAAGAGAACGGTGTGAAGAAGATCGATGTGCAGGAGATGCAGATCATCAACGACAAGCGTTCCAAAGAGAAGAAAAGTGATAGAAAAAAGTGAAAAAGGTCACTCTGCGGCATTTTTCAGAAATTTATTCCAAAATGAAAGATCGTATCCGATATCTGTTAAAGTACAGATATATCGGTACACAGGATCCTCACCCGAAGGATCCTTTTTTCTGTTAGGATAGAATCATGAAGAAAGCCCTGATCATCGGTTCGGCCGTTGCCGATATCACCATCAGAGTCGACCACTTGCCGGCTCTGGAAGAAGACGTGAATCCCTATTCACAATCCATGCAGCTGGGTGGCTGCGCCTGCAATGTCTCGCATATGTTTGAACTGTTCAAGGTGCCTTATACTCTGGCTGCTCCGGTCGGGAAGGGGATCTACGGAGACTTTGTCCGAAAGGAACTGCAGAAGCGGCAGATCCCGATCCTCTTTGAGAGCGAAGAGGAGAACGGCTGCTGCTACTGCATCGTCGATAAGGAAGGAAGAAGGACCTTTATGGCCTTGCATGGGGCGGAATACCGCTTTAAAGCGGAGTGGTTTGCTTCCCTGGATGCAGCGGGATACGGCATGGCTTACTGCACCGGTTTCGAGGTCCAGGAGAACAGCGGCGACTATATCGTCGATTTCCTGGCTGCCCACCCGGAACTGCCGTTCTGTTATGCCCCGGGCACGCAGATCGCTTCCGTCGATCATTGCCGGCAGGAACGACTGCTCGATCTGCATCCCTTGCTGCATCTCAACCTGCGGGAGGCAAGAGACTATCTGCACTGCGGAGGCGATATCCGTAACTGTGCAGAAAGACTGTTCGCAAGAACACAGAACACCGTCATCCTTACCGACGGCGCCAACAGCTGTCTGCTCTATGACGGAAAAGGATTCATCGAACAGGAAGCCTTCCCGGTCAATGTCGTGGATTCGACCGGAGCCGGAGATTCGCATATCGGTACCTATCTGGCTCTGATCTGTGCCGGGAAAGAGAAAAAAGAAGCTTTACGAGAAGCCGCCAGGATCGGCGCAAAGGTCTGTGAAGTGCACGGACCGGTATTGGAGGAACTATGAACGAAGTATTGAAGCAGCTGGCCGAGAGAAAGTCCGTTCGCGTCTTTACGGACGAACCCATTCCCGAAGAAGCCGTGCAGCAGATCCTGCAGGCTTCTTTCGACGCCCCCACCGTCGGCAATATGCAGATGTATTCGGTGATCCGGGTCGAAGATCCGGAATTGAAGAAGAGACTGGCCGACAGCTGCGACCATCAGCCCTTCATCGCCGAAGGGAAACTGGTCTTAGTCTACTGCGCGGATTATCTGAAATGGCACGATGCCTTCCGCAATGCCGGCTGCGAGCCCCGGGATCTGGGATTAGGCGATATCCTCTTAGCGATCGACGATACCCTGATCGCCGCTCAGAATGCGGTCACCGCGGCCTGGTCCTTAGGCATCGGTTCCTGCTACATCGGCGACATCATGGAGAACTGTGAGATCCAGCGGGAGATCCTCGGTCTACCGGAGAAAGTCTTCCCGGCGGCCCTGATCGTCTTCGGCTATCCGACCGAGCAGCAGAAAGAACGCAAGAAACCGCAGCGTTTCGATCCGAAGTATATGGTCTTCACCGATAAATATCATCGTCTGGAAGAGCAGGAACTGGAAGAGATGTTCGCTCCGAAAGCTCCGGAAGGAATGCGCGAGAGCTGGCTGCAGGCCTTCTGCAAGCGCAAATACAATTCCGACTTCAGCGTGGAGATGACCCGTTCGGTCGAGGAACTGCTGAAGCCTTTCCGCAAGGAGGAAGAATGACAGAAACAGAAGAAACGGTATCCTTTGACTTTTCAGAAGAACTGGCGAAGCTGATCGATGATGCCTTCTTAGAAGCCCAGTGCAAGCTGGCAGACGGGAAGGAGGTCCTCTTTGCGGCAACGGTCAAGGAAGGGGAGCTCTGTCTGAAGGACCTTTCCGGTGATCCGGAAGAAGCCTGGAGCCTTGTCCCGCAGGCGCTGAAAGAGATCTCGCCGGAGGCGAAAGTCTATGCCCTGGTCTATACCGGGGAAGCCGATGAGGAAGAAGAGAAGGTCTCCCTGATCCTGATGGAATGCGGAGAGAAGGAAGAAGAGGAAGGTTACTTCCTGGGACTTCCTTACCGTGATCTCGGTTACGGTCCGGAATTCGATGAATTAGCTTATTTAGGGGAAAGCGATAATCCCTGTTATTATCTGGAGGAAGAATAAATGTTGAAGGAAGTCGGAAGCAAAGCTCCGGAATTCACCCTGCCCGATCAGGACGGTGTCCTGCATTCCTTAAGCGACTACCGCGGAAAGAAAGTGATCCTCTACTTCTATCCCAAGGACAATACCAGCGGCTGCACCGCTCAGGCCTGCAGCTACCGTGATCTGCTGCCGCAGTTTCAGGAGAAAGGCGCGGTCGTCCTCGGCGTCAGCAAGGACTCCGTCGCTTCCCATAAGAAGTTCGCCGAGAACTACGGTCTGCCCTTTACCCTGCTCTCCGATCCGGAGGCCAAGGTGATCGAAGCCTACGGAGCCTGGCAGGAGAAGAAGAACTACGGAAGGACCTATATGGGCATCGTCCGTTCGACCTTCCTGATCGATGAGGAAGGGATCATTCAGAAGAACTTCGAGAAGGTCAAAGCGAAAGAGGACGCTTCGAAGCGTCTCCTCGACTTATGAGGATACTGATCGCTCCGGCCAAGAAGATGAAGGAAGCGACCGACGACTTCGTTTACCGCAGTCTGCCGGTCTTTCTTTCGGAAGCGCAGGAACTGCGGCATTGGCTGCTTTCTCTTTCTCACGAAGAAAGGAAGAAGCTCTGGGCCTGCAGTGAAAAGATCGCTTTGAATGCGGAGAAGTATCTGCAGAGGGATCTGCAGCAGGGAATGAGTCCGGCGCTGCTGGCTTATGACGGGATCCAGTATACGACGATGGAACCGTCGCTCTTCGATGAGGAAGAGTTCGACTACCTCCGGCAGCATCTGCGTATCCTCTCCGGATTCTATGGTGCTTTGAAGCCCTTTGACGGCATCATTCCCTACCGCCTGGAGATGCAGACTAAAGGAGCTCCGGAAGGGAAGGATCTCTATGCCTGGTGGGGAGAGAAGATCTATGAAGAGGTCCGGGACGGCGACGGCATCTTCCTGGATCTCGCTTCCGAGGAGTATTCCAAAGCAGTATCCCCTTATCTGAAGAAGGAAGACCGCTGCATCCGCATCCTCTTTGCGGAAGAGGAAGAAGGGAAACTGAGCACCAAAGGCGTCTATGCCAAGATCGCCCGGGGCGACAGCGTACGCTGGCTGGCGGAACACCGCACAACTGATCCGGAAGAGTTCAAAGCCTATGACCGGCTGGGTTACCGCTATGTGCCGGAGATCTCGGATGATGAACACTGGTATTTTGTACGAAACATTAAACTGTAAAAAAATCGGGAATATGGTATGCTGAAGAAAAGAAACAGAGGACAATAATATGGGAATCTTTGATAAGCTGATCTCTGAGGGTGCTAAAGCCCTCAAGGAAGTAGCCACCGAAGAGAATAAAGAGAAGGCTGCTTCTTTTCTGAACGAACTGAAGGGGAATCTGGAAAACGCTGCCGGAGAGCTGAAGGAACAGCTGAAGGACGTTGATCTCGAAGGACTGAAGCAGAGTCTGAAGACCGGTGCGGATACTGCCCGGGAAGAGGCGAAGCAGGAATACTTCGAGGAAGACGGACGGGACTGCAAAGAGAAGATCCTGGAAGTCCTGGCAAAGGAGTTCCCGCAGTATACGGTAAGGGAGGATGTTTCTCCGAGCGAACTGGGCGGCGAAGGGAAGTTCATGAACTATTCACTGGTCGTTTCTGAAGGAGAAGTTCCGAAACTGGTGATGATGCTGATCGGGAAGACCACGACCGCTCACCGCGAATACCGCTGGGCCAGAGAAGTCGCTGAGAAGAAGGGCATCCCCTTCCTGAACTTCGTCGTCCATTATCCCAATACCGTACCCTACATTACAGAAAGATTACGGAAGTATCTGTAGTTTTTCGACAGAAAGAGAAAAGCACTTCTGTGTCTGTGAAGGTCCCAGCCTGTTCCGTACAGAACGTTGCAGACCGTTGGAACAGGTACGCTCCGGTATCGTAAGCACAGCTTACTTCAAAGCTCTTTCTCTTTCTTTTTTTGATGGAACTGCTGAAAAGGCTGCAGGATAAAGAGACCTGGCAGGAATACCTGCAGGAAAAGAAAGAACGGGGACAGCTGTCTCCGCGGGAGATCAGGGATCTCGAAGCTTTTATTGCGGAAGAAGGCTGGCAGAGGGTCGCTCTGTCTTCTTTTCCGTTGCCGGAAAAGAAGATCCTCTCCAAACAGGGCTCCCGCAGGAAGCGCACGGTCTATACCTTTCCGGAAGCGGAGAACCGGGTGCTGAAGGTATTGGCCTGGCTGCTCTATGCCTATGACGGAAAGATCAGCGAAGACTGCTACTCCTTCCGAAAGAACTATCAGGTGAAGACAGCGGTCGGAAGACTGCTGCAGGTCGGAGACCTGGAGAAGAAGTATGTCCTCAAGGCCGATATCCACGATTACTTCGCTTCGATCGATCCGGAACTGCTGTGTCAGGATCTTGCGGAAGTACTCGATGACGATCCGGAACTGCTGCAGTTCCTGCGGGAGATCCTGCAGCAGGGGCGCTGCATCTATAGAGGGGAAGAGATCATGGAGAAACGGGGAGCGCTGCCAGGCGTGCCGGTCGCCAACTTCCTGGCCAATATCTATCTGAAGGACCTGGATGCCTGCTTCCGGGAAAGAGGCATTCCGTATTTTCGTTATGCCGATGATCTGCTGCTGCTTTTCGACAGCGTAGAAGAAAGAGAAGAAGGACTGCTCCTGCTCAAAGAACGTCTGCAGGAAAGGAAGCTGCAGCTCAATGAAGAAAAGACCTGCTTCTTTGCACCGGGCGAGCCCATCAGCTACCTCGGTCTTTCCTGTCAGGCCGGAAGAGTCGGTCTTTCTGCGGTCACGGTCCGGAAGATGCAGGCGAAGATCCGCCGCAAAGCCAGAAGGATCTATCGGCAGGACGAAAAAGAAAACGTGCCCTGGGAAAAGCGGGCACGCTCTCTGATCCGTTATTTCGACAACAAGTTCTACGATCTCAGCGGGACCGGGGAGTTCACCTGGAGCCGTTTCTATTTTCCACTCCTGACGGAGACGGAGGGTCTTTCGCAGATCGACCGCTGTCTGCAGGAATATCTGCGCTATCTGCAGAGCGGCAGACACACTAAAGCGAATTACCGCATCCGTTACGCAGAACTGAAGAAGCTGGGCTATACTCCGCTGGTCGCGGAATTCTACCGTTGGAAGGAGGAGAACCGCCGTCTGGCTGCTCAATAAGTGCCGATCGGCGGCTTGACGTCTGCCGGCAGGGGACATACATACTTTCCGCCGTTACGCGCCAGCGTAGCTTTCTTCGCTTCGGTGATCAGCTGCGGATCGCGCATGCGCAGGGCAGAGAGCGCCATCGCTTCTGCCGCCCGCAGGAGACCCTTGCGTCCGAGAGGTGAAGCAGACTGTCCTGCATTCTGCCAGGTATGGCCGATGTTGCCCAGGCACTGCGTGGCAACATGGATCTCACAGGTCGGCACGGCATAGCTGACGTCTCCGACATCGCTCGAGCCGCCGACCGGGATGCCTTTGGCGGGATCGTAGGGGATGACGCTGTCATGCAGGGGCATTTGCAGGATCGTCTCGAGCTTTTCACTGCCGAAACGTTCCTTCAGACTCTCCTTGATGCCGGAGAGCTGCAGCGGTTCATAGGAGTTCAAGAAGGCTCTGGCCAGGGCATAGTCTTCCTCGCTCCATTCCGGAGCTCCCAGTTCTGTGAGCGTATCGGAAGCGACCTTGGCCAGGACGGGGTTGTTGGTAAAGTCGGAGAAGGCCATCGTGATCTGGCATTCCATCTGGGTCTCGGTCATCAGGGCTGCACCTTCGGCGACCTTCGTAACTCTTTCAAAAAGCTCCTGACACTCTTTGACGGTACGGGCCCGCACCTCGTATTTGACCCGGGCATAGGCCGGCACGACATTGGGCGCCGTTCCGCCGGCATCGCCGTAGGCGTAGTGGACACGCTGACCGTCCTTCATGTGTTCGTGGAGGTAGTTGCAGCCGACGTTCATCAGTTCCGCCGCATCCAATGCACTGCGGCCGAGCCAGGGCGAACCGCCCGCATGGGCAGCCTTGCCACGGAAGGAGAAGTTGGCACCCATGATGGCGGTGGTGGAGTTGGCGCTGACGTCATTGGTCATAGCGGGATGCCAGGTGAAGACATAGTCACAGACATCGAAGATGCCGTCTCTGGCCATGAACTGCTTGGAGCCGGCGCCTTCTTCAGCCGGACAGCCGAAGCAGATGACGGTGCCTTTTTCGTTATTCTGCTGCAGGTATTCTTTGACGGCGATCGCAGCGCCTAAGGCTGCGCTGCCCAGAAGGCAGTGTCCGCAGCCATGTCCCGGTGCGCCTTCCTTTACGGGCGTATGTACCCAGCAGCCGGCTTTCTGCGAGAGACCGTCGAGGGCATCGTATTCGCCCAGAAAACCGATGACCGGAGAACCTGTGCCCCATGTCCCGGAGAAAGCGGTGGGGATATCGGCCAGTCCGGTCTCTACCGTAAAGCCTTCCTGCTGCAGGATCTCTTCCAGCAGAGCGGCAGAGCGCACTTCTTCAAAGGCCAGTTCGGCAAAGTCATAGATCTGATCACTGGCAGCGAGCAGGATGTCTTTCTTCTGCGCAATGACCTTCTGAATGAATTCTTTCTGTTCCATGAGGCTCCTTAATACGCGTTGTTGAGGCGCAGTTCGACTCTGGTCATGACCCGGGTCAGGATGCCGGTCAGCACGAAGTAGAGGATGCCGGCGATGACCAGAGAGGGGATCGCCAGATAGGTGGCGGACTGTACGGTATGGTAGGCCGTGGTCAGTTCGCCGATGAAGAAGATCGAAGCCAGGGAAGTCTGCTTGATCATGGAAATGAACTCTCCGCCTAAGGCCGGCAGGATGTTGCGCAGGGCCTGAGGCAGGATGATGCGGGTCATGCAGTGGTAGGAAGACATGCCTAAGGAGAGGGCTGCTTCCTTCTGTCCACTGTCTACGGCCTGGATGCCGGAGCGGATGATCTCGCAGACATAGGCCGAGGCATTGGCAACTAAGGCACAGATGATGCAGTTGCGGTCAGAGAGCTCGATCGGCAGCAACCTGGGCAGCCAGAGCCAGAAGAAATAGATCTGCAAGAGGACCGGCGTCCCGCGGATGATCGCCAGCCAGAGGTCGACAGCGCTGTTCAGGAGACGGTTTCCGGATAATTTTATGATCGCCAGCAGGGTACCGACGAGGGTGGCCAGAGAGACGGTGATCAGCGAAAGCGAGATCGTACCGCCGATCCCCCGGAGATAGACGACTCCGTAACGGCTCAGGATGCGGAAGATACTGTCGAGCATGTCAGACTCCTAAGGACTTGGCGACTTCACGGTATTCTTCGACCCACTTGTCGATCTGACCCGTGCTCCGCAGTTCATCGATGCACTGGTTGACGAATTCGATCAGGGCGGTCTGACCCTTCTGGGTGCCGACCCGCGTACCGTCATACTTTTCATCCATGGTGAAACGGAAATCGGGGATGACGTAGAGTCCGCAGTCGGGATTGGCGCTGATGTAGAGCTCGATATTGGCGACGGCTGCACAGGCGACATCGGCCTTGCCTTCGCTGACGGCGAGGTAGGCATTGGGAGTTGCGGAGACCCGCTTGAATTCGGCATAGGCCGGGATCTGGTCATTGACCAGGGCTTCCTGCAGGGAACCGCTCTGGGCGATGATCGTCTTGTCGGCGATGTCTTCAACGGTCTTGATGAGATCCCTGTCTTCCTCGCGGATGACGAGACCGTATCCGGCATTGTCCGTGGAGAAGTAGTAACCCTTGGAGAGCTCCATTGCTTCCGCCCGGGCCGGGGTATAGGCTAAGGCGGAAATGGCCAGGTCGTACTTGCCTTCGGCAGTGCTGGAGAGCACGGCATCGAATTCCAGCGGCACGATCTGCAGTTCGACGCCCAGCTTTTCGGCAATGTACCTGGCGAATTCGATATCGGAACCGATGATCTGTTCACCTTCCGGACGGGTGGAATCGATGAATTCATTGGGAGCGAAATACGGTTCGGTCGCTACTGTGATGACGCCTTTTTCCTTGATGAGGGCGAGTTTGTCTTTGGGGGCATCGGAGGATCCGCAGGCCGAAAGACACAGCAGTAAGAATACGAGAAACAGCTTTTTCATAAGTTTCCTTCCTTTCCAACATACAGTCGTCTTTTCGGTGAAAAACAGAAAACTCCCGCCCATAAGGGCGGGAGTCTATCCCACGGTTCCACCTTATTTCGCCCTGACCTCACGATCAGGACCTCTCCGGGTACCAACATACCCTGGCACGATAACGGGTGCATCCGATCCAGCCTACTGTGACTTCGGTGGATTGCTCCGGGATGTGTTCACTCTGTTTCCGCTCATCCCTTTTCACCACCCAGGGACTCTCTCTCAGCTTTCACAGGGTTACTCTTTCCCTTCAACGCTGTATATCTGTCTCGATACTAGTCTGAGAAATATACTTTTGTCAATAAAACTTTACAGAAGTTTTGGAATGAAAAGAAGCCTGCAGTGCAGGCTCCTTCTTAGTCGTTGGTGTAATTGTCGAAATATCCCTGGATCAGGACGACCGGCGTACCCTTGTCACCGGAACCGGAAGTCAGGTCGCAGAGCGAACCGATCAGATCGGTCAGCTGACGCGGAGTCGTTCCTTCCGAAGCCATCTGTCCGACCAGAGAACCGCTCTTGGCCCGGATGCGCTGGGAGATCGCTTCCTTCAGTTCGCTGCCGGAGAGATCCTTATAGTCGTTGTCCGCCAGATACTTCAGCTTCAGTTCGTTCGGCGTGCCTTTCAGACCTTCGGTATAAGCCGGGGAGACGACCGGATCGGCCAGTTCCCAGATCTTGCCCTGGGGATCCTTGAAGGCACCATCGCCGTAGATCATGACTTCGATGTTCTTGTCGGTACGTTCTTTTAAGATCTGCGCAGTCGCTTCCACGAAGGCCTGCCCGTCACGCGGGAAGAGCTTGACGGATTCTTCGGTGGCCTTGTTGCTGCCGAGGAGGCCGTATTCACTGTAACCGGAACCGTCAACGGATTCGGTCAGGATCTGATCCATGCCCAGAACGATCTCGGCACCGGCTTCTCTTAAGAGACGCTTCGTGCGGACGCGGGTATGGATGTCGCAGGTCAGGACTTTCTTGGTGTAGTTCAGGATGGCCTGGGGCTTGTTGGCAAAGATGATCTCTGCTTCGGCTCCGGCTTCCCGGATCAGTTCTTCATAGTAGGCAACATAGTCAACACCGGTAAAGGGATGACGGTTCTCGCCGAAGAGCTGACGGTATTTGACGACCGAGAGCACATCGGTGTAGGGATCGATGCCGGCTTCATCGAGCTGGTCATAGCTCAGGAGCGCGTTGCCGACTTCGTCGGAAGGATAGCTCAGCATCAGGACGACCTTGTCGGCTCCGCCGGCAATGCCCTTCAGGCAGAGCGAGAAACGGTTGCGGGACAGGATCGGGAAGATCACGCCGATCGTACCGCCGCCGAACTTGGTACGCACATCCTTGGCGATCTGAGCAGTCGAGGCATAGTTGCCCTGTGCACGGGCGACTACGGATTCGGTGATGCAGACGATGTCACGGTCGCGCAGAGAGAATCCTTCGCTGTAAGCAGCTTCCAAGACACTGTCTGCGACAATGGCAGGCAGATCGTCGCCCTTGCGGATGATCGGGCAGCGAATGCCGCGGGAGATGGTGCCAACTCTTCTTTCCATGGGTGGAAATCCTCCTCAACGAAAAAACACTTTTATGATACACCAAAAGCCCTACCTGTAAATTGAAAATTGTATGAGATAGTAAAAAGAGAACTTATAATAGAAATAGAGAAGGAGAAGATCCTATGAGCACAGATCAGAATGAGAAGAAACGCCCGGAGATCTTTTCCGCAGGGCGTTTTTCACCGGTCCAGGAGATGGAAGTCTTCAAAGTGACTGCCGATAAGAGCGTACGTAAGATCCTGCTGAAACGGAAGGACGGCAAAGCTGCCAATGCCTTCAAGGCAGGACAGTACCTGTCTCTGCAGAGCCGGATCGGTACGAGCCTGGTGGCCCGTCCCTATTCCATCTATACCTCACCGAAACTGGCCGAAGAGGGCTTCTACGGCATTGCCGTAGAGGATTTCCCGGGAGCTTTTGCCGGGCACTGGTTCGGACAGCTCAAGGAAGGAACGACGGTCCGGGTGGCTGCTCCGCTGGGGAACTTCGTTCCGGACGGACAGAAAGAGATCATCGCTTTAGCCGGAGGCAGCGGGATCACGCCCTTCCTCTCGATGGCTGCTGCCATCGCGGACGGAGAGCTGGATCTTGACCTGACGATCCTCTACGGCAATACCTCCCGGGAAGCGGAGATGTTACAGGAGGAGATCGCTGCCCTGCAGGAAGCGAGCGAACGGGTGAAGGTCATCTCCGTATACAGCGAAGAGAAAGACAAAGAGGCGGAATCCGGCTTCCCGGATGCCCGTTTAGTAAAGAAATACGCCAGGGGAGATTACGAAGTCTGGGCCTGCGGTCCCGGTCCGATGTATGACTTCCTGAAGGAAGATCTGCCGCAGCTCGGCCTGCCGGCTGCCAGGATCCGCATGGAGATGAGCGCGGTCACCAAGGACCCGGAACTCTTGCCCGGTTATCCGCCGGAAGCGATCGGTGAGCGCTATACCGTAAAGGTGCTGGGGCTGCAGGATGTCTATACGATCTCCGCGCTGGCTCATGAGCCGCTCTCCGCGACGCTGGAGAGGGCAGCTCTGCCCTTCCAGACTCACTGCCGCAGCGGGGTCTGCGGCTGGTGCTCGGCTCTGCTGGAGGAAGGGGAGGTCTACTGTCCCTCCGCCAGTGAGTTCCGCAGTGAAAAAGAACGTTTTGAAGGGAAGATCCGGCTCTGTACCTCTTTCCCCTTAAGTGACTGTGTCGTCCGTCTGGACGGGGAGGAATGAATGAAGAAAGTGATCCTGCATGTCGGCAGACACGCCGACGGTGAAGAAGCAGCTGCTTATCTGAAGCAGCACAAGGAGATCGAGCTGCTTGGCATCTCCTGCGCCGATCCGGAAAAGATCGAAAGATTGAAACGATATGCCCCGGTGGCAGCCGGCAGCGATCTGCCGCTGCTTTCTCCGCGCAAAGTCGGAGACTATCCCTTATATACGGAAGAGAAAGCCTGGGACATGCTGAAGCGGGAAGGGGAAGGAGCGCTCATCGTGGCACTCGGTTCCCTGACATCCCTGGCTATCACCCTGATCCGCTTTCCGGAATGGAAGCCGGAGAGGATCATCGTTCTGGGCGGCAGTGCGAAGAGCGGCGATGTGACGCCTTTTGCGGAGAAGAGCTTTTATGAAGATCCGGAAGCTGCCCATATCGTATTGACTTCGAAGATCCCGGTCACCCTCTTCGGACTGGACAGCGTCGGGAGGAGAGAAGACCGGGAAGTGCTGGCGGCGAGAGCTGTCACGGAAGACTTCTACGAAACGAAGAAGGTCTTTGCGGATGTCGAAAGACGTTCGCCGAAGACGCTGGGCATGAGCGTGTGCGACATGTACGGACAGCTCGGCAAAGAGGCGAAGACCGATCTGGTCGTCCGTCTGAAGGAGGAAGTATGATGGCAGAGAAGAAGATCCCGATCATCCTGGATACCGATCCCGGTCATGATGATGCCTTTGCGATCATGATGGCGCTCGCTTCCCCGAAGATCGAACTGCTGGGACTGACCAGTGTGGCCGGCAATTCGGTCATCGAGAACACGACCCGCAACTGTCTGCGCATCCTGGAGAAGGTGGGACGGACGGAAGTGCCGGTCGCCAAAGGCATCGGCAAACCGCTCTCCAAACCGCTGATCTATGATCTGGCCAAGAAATATCACGGGGAGTCGGGACTGGAAGGTCCTTCCTACCCGGAAGTAAAGACGCCGCTGCAGAAGGAGGATGCGGTCGATTTCATCGCCAGAGTCTTAAAGGAGAGCGAAGAGAAGGTGACCCTGGTCCCGGTCGGACCTCTCACCAACATCGCTGCCTTCATCCTCAGCTATCCGGAACTGCTGGGGAAGATCGAACAGATCTCGATCATGGGCGGTCTGACCTATGCCCATCCCAACGGAGCTTCGCCGGCAGCTGAATTCAATATCTTCCAGGATCCGGAAGCCGCCGATATCGTCTTCAAGACCGGTATCCCGATCATCATGCACAGCATCAACTCCACCAGTCTCGGACAGGTCAAGGACTCTGAGATCGAACATATGCGGCCTTTGGGCAGAGCCGGAGAGTTCGCTGCGGAACTGTTGGAATTCTACCGGAAGATGTTCCGTTCCTTAGGCCTCTCCTACTACAACATCTGTGACTCCCATGCGGTGGCCTGGCTGATCGATCCTACGATCTACGGCGGAAGCTATGCCCATGTGGAGATGGATCTCGACGGGGAATACACCCGGGCGATGACGGTCTCCGATCTGCGGGAAGACAGAAGTGCGGACACCAACTGCTTCGTGATCGAGAGCTGTGATCAGGAACGCTACTTTGCGCTGATGTTTCAGTGCCTGAAGGATCTCGGATGAGAGCGGAAGAGTTCCTGAAGGCCCTGCATGTGGCCGAGAGACTGAAGGATGCGACCAGACACTGCTATACCAGTCAGGGAAGACACGAGAGCGTCGGCGAACATTCCTGGCGGGTCTCTTTGATGGCTTACTGGGTGAAGGACGAATTCCCGGAAGCCGATATCGACAAAGTCATCCGGATGTGTCTGATCCACGATCTGGGCGAAGCCTTCACCGGCGATATCCCGACCTTCTTAAAGACGGATGATGACCGTAAGGTCGAAGACGGTCTGCTGGAAGCCTGGGTGGATACGCTCCCCTCTCCCTATAAAGAAGAGATGAAGGATCTCTATCGGGAGATGGAGGAGAGGAAGACCCTGGAAGCCAGGATCTACAAGGCTCTGGATTCCCTGGAAGCCCTGATCCAGCACAACGAGTCGGATATCGCGACCTGGTCGGAGAACGAATATGCCCTGAACATGACCTATGCCGATGATAAGGTCGCCTTTTCGCAGTATCTGAAAGAGCTGCGGGAAGTGGTCCGGGAAGAGACGAAAAAGAAGATCCTGGAGGCTGGGAAAAGCGTTCCGGCTGTGTCTTCTGAAACAGAGTAAAGAGGTAGTTTTTCCTATAAAATATGTGAATAGAAAAACGACTGTTTCCTGCATTGACGGGGGTATGGTCGGATGTTAGAATATGTGGGTCGATACATACGGCTACTGGCGGAAAAGTGGAATAGACCACATGGAACCGTATGAGACGAGCCGACCGCCTGGGCAGACCGTAGATCGGTTTTTGTTGCGGGAGGAAGGCTATGAAGAGAGTAGGTATCGTCATGGGCAGTGCATCCGACCTGCCGATCGTTGAGAAAGCGATCAAGGTGCTGGAAGACTATGAAGTCCCATTTGAAGTGCGCGTTTTGTCCGCTCACCGGTGTCCAGTTGAGGCAAGAGATTTTGCCGCGACAGCACGGGAGAGCGGATTTTCTGTTTTGATCGCAGCGGCCGGCATGGCTGCTCATCTGGCTGGAGCATTGGCAGCGAATACGACTCTTCCGGTCATCGGTATTCCCTGCCGCTCTTCCGGGTCTGACGGAAGTGACGCGCTTTTTTCAACGGTCATGATGCCTCCGGGGATCCCGGTGGCGACGGTCGCGATCGACGGTGCTAAGAATGCGGCGCTGCTGGCGATCCAGATCATGGCGGTGAACGACGATACTCTCGCTGCAAAGCTGCAGAAGGACCGCGATGAAGGAAAAGCGAAAGTCCTGGCAGCGGATGCTGAACTGAACCAGAAGTACCACAGATGACCGAAGAGGAGGAGAAAAGTATGAATCTGATCTACACCGGCAAGACGAAGAACGTCTACGAACTCGAAAACGGCAACTACCTTCTGAAATTCAAGGATGACTGCACTGGTAAGGACGGAGTCTTTGACCCCGGTATGAACGAAGTCGGTCTGACGATCGACGGCGTAGGTGCTGTCAACCTGCGGATGTCTGTCTACTTCTTCGAAAAGATCAATGCTGCCGGTATCCCCACACACTTTGTCTCCGCCGATATGGACAATGTCACGATGGAAGTCAAGCCGGCCAAAGTCTTCGGCAAGGGCCTCGAGGTCATCTGCCGTAATAAGGCTGTCGGTTCCTTCTTCCGCCGTTACAGTGAATATGTTGAAGAAGGCGCAGATCTGCCGGCTTATGTCGAAATGACCTTCAAGAACGATGCCAAGGGCGATCCGCTCGTTACCAAGGACGGTCTCGTCGTACTGGGCGTCATGACCGAAAAGCAGTATGACACCACCAAGGAACTGACCCAGAAGATCACCCAGATCGTCGCTGACGAGATGGCCAGGAGAGATCTGGTCCTCTACGATATCAAGTTCGAATACGGCTATGATGCCAACGGCGATGTCATGCTGATCGACGAGATCGCTTCCGGCAACATGCGCGTCTACAACAAGAACGGCGAATACATCGACCCGATGACGCTCTCGGAGCTGTTCTTTAAGTAATGGGCGGTTTCTTCGGAGCCGTATCGCACCGCGATGTGGTGCTCGATACGTTTTTTGGCACCGATTACCATACACATTTAGGGACCAAAAATGCCGGAATGGCGATCTATGATGCGGGTTCCTCTTTTCAGCGCGTCATCCATGATATCGCCAATTCCCCCTTCCGATCCAAATTTGAACCGGATCTTCCGGATTTCCATGGTTTTGCCGGCATCGGCTGCATCAGTGATTCTGATCCGCAGCCTTTGCTGGTGCGTTCGCACTTAGGTTTCTTTGCGATCGCCGTCGTTGGTGTCATCAATAACACCGAGAACCTGATCAAGGCCTATTTCTCCGATCACGGCCATCAGTTCATGGCTCTTTCCAGCGGCAAGGTCAATGCGACCGAACTGACGGCAGCGCTGATCAATCAGAAAGATAACTTTGTGGATGGGATCCGTCATGCCCAGGATCTGATCATGGGCTCGATGACGATCCTGATCCTGACCGATAAGGGCGAGATCATCGCTGCCCGTGATAAATACGGCAGGACCCCGGTCCTGCTGGGGAAGAACGAGATCGGACACTGTGTGTCCTTTGAGTCGTTTGCCTATCACAAGCTGGGCTATCAGGATGCCTATGAACTGGGACCGCAGGAGATCGTGAAGATCGATGCGGACGGCTATGAGATCCTCTCGCCGCGGACGAAGAATATGAAGATCTGCGGTTTCCTGTGGACGTATTACGGCTATCCCAACTCCAACTATGAAGGAGTCAATGTGGAAGTGATGCGCTACCGCAACGGACAGATCATGGCAGAGGAAGAAGGGGACAGGATCCCGGATGTCGATTATGTAGCAGGAGTACCGGATTCCGGTCTGCCGCATGCGATCGGTTATGCCAATCAATCACACAAATACTTTGCCCGGCCTTTCGTCAAATATACGCCGACCTGGCCGCGTTCCTTCATGCCCAGCAATCAGTCGGTCCGCAATCAGGTCGCCAAGATGAAGCAGATCCCGGTACCGGAACTGATCGAAGGCAAGAAGCTCTTATTCGTCGATGACTCGATCGTCCGCGGCACGCAGCTGCAGGGGACAGTCGACTTCCTCTATGAATCCGGAGCGAAAGAGGTGCACATGCGTTCGGCCTGTCCGCCGATCATGTATGCCTGCAAATATCTGAATTTCTCCCGCGGCAATTCGGACATGGATCTTCTGGCCAGAAGGGTCGTCCAGGAACTGGAAGGTGATGAAGGGCAGCAGCATCTTGAAGAATATGCCGATGCGCATACTGAAAGAGGGCAGAAGCTCTTAAAGACCATTGCTGAGAAGTTCGGCTTCGATTCACTGCGTTACCAAAGCCTCGAAGGGGTACTGAAAGCGATCGGGCTCGATCCGGAATACATCTGTACCTACTGCTGGAACGGAAAGGAATAAGTTATGAAAGACTCTCACTCCGCCGCATATGCGGCAGCCGGTGTCGATATCGAAGCCGGCTACCGGGGCGTACAGCTGATGAAGCAGCATGTCGCCCGTACCCGGATCCCCGGTGTCCTTTCGGATATCGGCGGTTTCGGCGGTCTCTTTGCCCCGGAACTGACCGGCATGGAAGAACCGGTCCTGGTCTCCGGCACGGACGGCGTCGGCACTAAGCAGCGCATTGCGCAATTGCTGGACAGACACGACAGCGTCGGCATCGACTGCGTAGCGATGTGCGTCAATGACATCGTCTGCTGCGGAGCGAAGCCTCTCTTTTTCCTGGATTACATCGCGATCGGGAAGAATATCCCGGAGAAGGTCGCAGAACTGGTCAAAGGCGTAGCGGAAGGCTGCGTACAGGCCGGCTGTGCTCTGATCGGCGGAGAGACGGCGGAACATCCCGGCACCATGCAGGCCGATGACTATGACCTGGCCGGTTTCTCGGTCGGCATCGTCGACAGGAAGAAGATCCTCGATCCTGCCTCCATGCAGGAAGGGGACGTCCTGCTGGCCCTGCCTTCTTCCGGACTGCATTCCAACGGTTTCTCGCTGGTACGCAAGGTGTTCGATGTCGAACACTGCGACCTCAACGGGTATTACGAAGAACTGGGCATGTCCTTAGGAGAATGCCTGCTGACCCCGACGAAGATCTACGTCAAGCCGGTGCTGGCCGCCTTTGCGGAAGCAGAGGTCCACGGTGTCTCCCATATCACCGGCGGCGGTTTCTATGAGAACCTGCCCCGCTGCATTCCGGACGGTCTGGGAGCTCAGATCCGCAAGGAAGACATCCGGGTCCTGCCGATCTTCTCCCTGCTGCAGAAGAAGGGCGATATCCCGGAAAGAGACATGTACAACACCTTTAACATGGGTGTCGGCATGGTGCTGGTGGTATCTGCCTCTACAGCAGACAGGGCATTGGCCGTCCTGCAGGAGCAGGGCGTCGAGGCCTACCGTCTGGGCGAGATCGTGAAGAGCGAAGAGAAGGTGGTCCTGTGGTAAAGACGAAGATCGCTGTCCTCGTCTCCGGCGGAGGCACCAATCTGCAGGCTCTGCTCGATCAGGAAGCAGCCGGGAAGATCCCGCATGGCGAGATCGTACTGGTCATCGCTTCCAATCCCAATGCCTATGCTTTAGAAAGAGCGAAGAAAGCCGGCAAAGCGACCGGTGTGGCGTATAAGAAAGAACTGGGCTCGCAGGAAGCCTTCGAAGAAAAGATCCGTTCCTTATGCAAAGAACACGACGTGGAACTGATCATCCTGGCCGGATTCCTCTCGATCCTCTCGGCCGACTTCACCAGAGAGTGGCCAAGAAGGATCATCAATGTCCATCCGGCACTGATCCCTTCCTTCTGCGGGAAGGGCATGTACGGTCTCAAGGTCCATGAAGCGGCTCTGGCCAAGGGGGTCAAGGTCAGCGGAGCGACCGTACACTTCGTCAACGAGATTCCCGACGGCGGGGAGATCATCTATCAGAAGGCGGTCGAGGTCAAAGAGGGCGATACCCCCGAGACCCTGCAGCGCCGGATCATGGAAGAAGCAGAGTGGATCCTGCTGCCGCAGGCGGCGGAATCCGTTGCGAAAGAAATAGCGGAGGGAAAAGATGAATAAGTATCAGAAGAGCGCAGATTTCCTGGAAACACTGTCCAGCAACCCGTATCCCGGCAGAGGCATCATGGTAGGCACTTCGGCTGACGGCAAAAAAGCCGTCGTCGCTTACTTCATCATGGGCCGCTCCGTCAACAGCCGCAACCGCATCTTCAGTGAAGAACCGGACGGCATCCGCACGGAAGCTTTCGATCCTTCCAAGATGGTCGATCCGAGCCTGATCATCTACCATCCGGTACGCCTTTACAACGGGGAACTGATCGTTACCAACGGCGATCAGACCGATACCATCCGGGACTTCCGGGCTGACGGCAAGAGCTTCGAAGAAGCTCTGCGCACCCGCTGCTTCGAACCGGACGGACCGAACTGGACGCCCCGTATCTCTGCTGTCCTGGCCAAAGACGGAAGCTACAAGATGAACATCCTCAAGGCCTATGACGAGGAAGGCAGCGCCTGCCTGCGTCAGACCTTTGAATATCCTGTTACTCCGGGATGCGGGCATTTCCTGCATACCTACGAGACCGACGGCAATCCGATCCCTTCCTTCGCCGGCGAACCGGAAAAGGTCACCTTCGAAGGAGAGATCGAAGACTTCACGCAGGCTGTCTGGCATGCCCTGAACCGCGACAACAAGGTCTCTCTCTATGTCGCCTTCCGTGATCTGGAGAGCGGAGAGATCGAGACCTGCATCATCAATAAGCACCCGGAGGAGAAATAAAATGAACGAACTGGAACTGAAATACGGCTGCAACCCCAACCAGAAACCGGCCCGCATCTTCATGAAGGACGGTTCCGACCTGCCCCTGAAGGTCCTTTCCGGACGTCCCGGCTTCATCAACTTCCTGGATGCCTTCAACTCCTGGCAGCTGGTCAAGGAACTGAAGGAAGCCACCGGCATGCCTTCGGCTGCCTCCTTCAAACACGTCTCTCCGGCCGGCGCTGCTGTCGGCAAGCCCCTCAGCGAAGTCGAGAGAAAGATCTACTTCGTCAGGGAAGATGAAGAACTGAGCCCCATCGCCTGTGCCTATATCCGGGCCAGAGGGGCGGACCGTCTCTCTTCCTACGGTGACTGGGCTGCACTGTCCGATGTCTGTGATGCGGCTACCGCCAGGTATCTGAAGTCGGAAGTCTCCGACGGCATCATCGCCCCCGGCTATACCGAAGAAGCACTGCAGATCCTTTCTACGAAAAAGAAGGGCGGCTACAACGTCGTACAGATCGATCCGGATTACGAACCGGCCGAGAAGGAATGCAAGGATGTCTTCGGCATCACCTTTGAGCAGGGCCACAACAACTTCAAGATCGATCATGACCTGCTGAAGAATATCGTTACCGCCAATAAGGAACTTCCCGAGGAAGCAGCGATCGATATGATCATCTCCCTCATCACCCTGAAATATACCCAGTCCAACTCGGTCTGCTACGTCAAGAACGGTCAGGCCATCGGCGTCGGCGCCGGTCAGCAGAGCCGTGTGCACTGCACCCGTCTCGCCGGCAACAAGGCCGACAACTGGTGGCTGCGTCAGAACCCGAAGGTCCTGGAGCTGCCTTTCCGGGATGACATCAAGCGTGCCGAAAGAGACAACGCCATCGATGTCTACATCTCCGACGAATACGAAGACGTCACTGCCGACGGCAACTGGCAGAAGGTCTTCACCCGTCAGCCGGAGATCTTCAGCCACGAAGAGAAGAAAGCCTGGATCGCGACCCAGAGCGGTCTGACGGTCGGTTCCGATGCCTTCTTCCCCTTCGGCGACAACGTCGAAAGAGCCCACAAGTCCGGCGCGCAGTATATCGCCGAACCGGGCGGTTCGATCCGCGATGACAACGTCATCGAGACGGCTGACAAGTACGGCATCGTCATGGCCTTCACCGGCATGCGTCTGTTCCACCATTAAGGAGTATTTATGAATATCCTGCTGATCGGCGGAGGAGGCCGCGAACACGCCATCCTGCGCAAACTGCGCGAGAACCCGACCATTGAAAAGATCTATGCCCTGCCGGGCAACGGCGGTTTCGAAGAAGCGGAATGCTTCCCGATCAGTGCCGTCGATATCCCGGCGCAGATCGCCTTTGCGAAGGAACATGCGGTCGACTATGTGATCGTCACGCCGGATGATCCGCTCGCCTTAGGCGCTGTCGATGCCTTTGAAAAGGAAGGTTTTCCCTGTTTCGGACCAAATCAGGCAGCAGCCCGCATCGAAGCTTCCAAGGCCTTTGCCAAGGATCTGATGAAGAAGTATCAGATCCCGACGGCGGCTTACGAAGTCTTTGACGACGAAGAGAAAGCCATCGCCTTCGTCGAAGAGAAGGGCGCACCCCTGGTCGTCAAGGCCGACGGTCTGGCTCTGGGCAAGGGCGTCATCATTGCTTTCTCGGAAGAGGAAGCGAAAGAAGCCGTCCATGAGATGATGAGCGGACATGCCTTCGGCAAGGCCGGAGACCGCATCATCATCGAAGAGTATCTGGAAGGTCCGGAAGTCTCGATCCTGTCCTTTACGGACGGGGAGACGCTGATCCCGATGGTCTCCTCCATGGACCACAAGCGGGCCCTGGACGGTGATCAGGGACTGAATACCGGAGGCATGGGCACCATCGCTCCCAATCCTTACTACACGGAAGCGATCGCTGAAGAATCGATGAAGACGATCTTCCTGCCCACCATCCGGGCCATGAAGGAAGAGGGCTGTCCCTTTAAGGGCTGTCTGTATTTCTCACTGATGTTGACTGCGGACGGTCCGAAGGTCATCGAATACAACTCCCGTTTCGGCGATCCCGAAACACAGGTCGTCCTGCCCTTGCTGGAGAGCGACCTCTATACGATCATGAAAGCGACAACGGACGGCACCCTGAAGGATACGGAAGTGAAGTTCTCCGACAAGGCAGCCTGCTGCGTCGTCGTCGCTTCCGGCGGTTATCCCCGTTCCTATCCGAAGGGACTGCCGATCACGATGAGCGAAGAAACGAAAGCCCATACCTATGTGGCCGGTGCGAAGAAAGATGAGAACGGTCAGCTGCTCACCAGCGGCGGACGCGTCCTGGGTGTTACGGCAGTGAAAGATACGCTGCCGGAAGCGGTCCAGGAAGCTTACCGGCTGGTGGAAGGCGTCTCCTTTGAAGGAGCCTTCTACCGTCACGATATCGGCAAACGGGCTTTGGAGGCAGAGGTGTAAGTATGGTCTATCGGGTATTTGTCGAAAAGAAGGAAGGACTGGCACCGGAAGCCGCTTCGCTGCGCAGTGACTGCGTGGACTTTCTGGGGATCAAAAGCCTGGAAAAGGTGAGGATCCTGAACCGTTACGATGTAGAAGATATTCCGGAAGAACTGTTCGAGCAGGCCTGCCGGACGATCTTTTCCGAACCGCCCATCGATATCATCACTTTTGAAACGGATACGCAGAGTGCCGATGTCGTCTTTGCGGTCGAAGCGCTGCCCGGTCAGTTCGATCAGCGTGCTGATTCCGCTGCCCAGTGTCTGCAGATGCTGGCGCAGGGCGAGCGTCCGCTGGTCGCTTCCGCAAAGGTCTACTGCCTCTACGGTCAGCTGAGCGAAGAAGATATCGCTGCAGTCAAACACTATGTCATCAACCCGGTGGAAACGAGAGAAGCCTCTCTCGAAAAGCCGGAGACCCTGAAACGGGAATACCCGGTACCGGCCGATGTGGCCGTGCTGGAAGGTTTCCGGGAACGGAACGAAGAAGAACTGAAAGAGACCCTGAAGGATCTGGGTCTGGCCATGGATCTGGATGATCTGAAGCTCCTGCAGAAGTATTTCCGGGAGGAAGAAGAGAGAGATCCGACCCTGACTGAGATCCGGGTCGTCGATACCTACTGGTCCGACCACTGCCGGCATACGACCTTCTCGACCGAGATCGAGGATGTCGAGATCAGTGACCGGATGGTCGGTACGGCTTACGGACGTTATGAGACGCTGCGCGAAGAAGTCTACGGTGAAAGAGCAGCGACCCGTCCTGAGACACTGATGGATCTGGCCACGATCGGTGCCAAGGCCCTGAAGAAGAGAGGTCTGACACCGGAGATCGATGAATCCGAAGAGATCAATGCCTGCTCGATCCGGGTCCCGGCCGAAGTCGACGGCAAGAACGAAGACTGGCTCTTGATGTTCAAGAACGAGACGCACAACCATCCCACGGAGATCGAGCCTTTCGGCGGTGCGGCGACCTGTATCGGCGGCTGCATCCGTGACCCGCTCTCCGGAAGAGTCTACGTCCATCAGGCCATGCGTTTCACCGGCGGCGGTGATCCGCGGGCGACTCTGAAAGATACCCTGCCGGGCAAACTGCCGCAGCGCAAGATCGCGCAGACGGCAGCAGCCGGCTACTCCTCCTACGGCAACCAGATCGGTCTGGCGACCGGCCATGTCGCTGAAGTCTACCACGAAGGCTACGTAGCCAAGAGACTGGAATGCGGTGCGGTCGTCGGCGCTGCTCCGGCAGACCATGTCGTACGCATGCGTCCGCAGCCCGGGGATGTGATCATCCTGCTGGGCGGCCGGACCGGACGGGACGGCATCGGCGGAGCCACCGGTTCCTCCAAGTCTCATGACCTGAAATCCTTACAGACCATGGCTTCCGAAGTTCAGAAGGGCAATGCCCCGGAAGAAAGAAAGATCCAGCGTCTGTTCCGCAACGGGGAAGTCACCCGTATGATCAAGCGCTGCAATGACTTCGGCGCCGGCGGCGTCTCCGTAGCGATCGGCGAACTGGCGGACGGTCTCATCATCGATCTCGACAAGGTCCGCAAGAAGTACGAAGGTCTCGACGGTACCGAACTGGCGATCTCCGAATCGCAGGAAAGGATGGCCGTCGTCGTCGCTGCCGAAGATGAAGAGAAGTTCATCGCCGCAGCGGCCAGAGAGAACCTTGAAGCTTACCGGGTCGCTGTCGTGACAGAAGAGAAGCGGATCCTGATGAACTGGCGCGGCAAGACGATCCTCAACATCTCCCGCGACTTCCTCAACACCAACGGCGCTCCCAAGCACACTTCTGTAGAAGTGACGGCCAAGGACCGTTCCGCGATCAATAAACTGCCGTTCTCCTCTCTGCAGGAGATGGCATCTTCCTTAAAGTGCGCTGACCAGCGAGGCCTGCGCGAACGTTTCGACGGTACCGTCGGAGCCGGTTCCCTGCTGATGCCTTACGGCGGAAAGAGACAGCGTACGCCTGCTCAGGCGATGGCTGCGCTCTTCCCGGTCCGTCCTGACCAGCATACCTCACAGGGTTCCTTGATGGCCTGGGGCTGCGATCCCGACCAGATGAGTGTCGATCCCTACCTGGGTGCTTACAACGCTGTCTATACCTCGGTGGCGAAACTGATCGCCGGCGGGGCTGACTATCAGAAAGCTTACTTAACACTGCAGGAATTCTTTGAGAAGTTGCATGAAGATCCGCAGCGCTGGGGCAAGCCCTTCTCCGCGCTCTTAGGTGCTCTGGATGCCCAGATCGAACTGGAGACGGCAGCGATCGGCGGCAAGGACAGTATGTCCGGTTCCTTCCTGGACAAGGATGTACCGCCGACCCTGATCTCCTTCGCGATCGCTCCGGTCAAAGCCGAAGAACTGATCACGGCGGAATTCAAGGGCGCTTCCCACCCGGTCGTCCTCTTTGACGGCAATACGCCGGAAGAGATGAAGGATGCCTGGCAGCAGTTCCGCGCTCTCCGGCACGACGGCAAGGTCCTCGCGGCCTGGGCTGTCGAGAACGGCATCGCCGAAGGTCTCTTCCGGATGGCGCAGGGCAATGGGCTTGGCGTCAAGGTCACCGATGAAGATGCGGACCTCTACTGCCGGATGCCGGGTGCGCTCCTCGCTGAACTCTCTGAAGAATGCGCCGGCACCAGAAAGATCGCCGAGACCCTGGAGAAGCCGATCCTGAACTTCCCGAACGAAACGGTCTCGCTGAAGAAGCTCGAAGAGCTCAACGATGCCGTACTGGCAAAGGTCTATCCCTATACGGCAGAGACCTCCGGAGCCTGCGAGGACTTCTCCTTCCATGCGGAAGAAAAAGTCCTCTGTCCTGCGGAATACCGCTGCGAACGGCCGAAAGCGCTGATCCCGGCCTTCCCGGGCACCAACTCCGAGATCGATACGCAGCGGGCGCTGCTGGAAGCAGGCGCTGACGCAGAGATCGTCGTCATCCGCAACCTGACAGCGAAAGACGTCGCCGACAGCGTTGCCGAGTTTGCGGAAAAACTGAAGACAGCGCAGATCGTGGTCATCCCCGGCGGATTCTCCGGCGGTGACGAACCGGACGGTTCGGCCAAGTTCATCACAGCCTTCTTCCGCAATCCGGCGGTCAAGGAAGCGACGGAAGAACTGCTGCAGGTCCGCAAAGGTCTGATCTTAGGCATCTGCAACGGTTTCCAGGCGCTGATCAAACTGGGACTCGTTCCTTACGGACGCATCCTGGAACAGGACGAAGCAGCCCCGACCCTGACCTATAACGTCATCGGCCGTCATCAGTCGAAGATCGTTGCGACGCGTGTCGTCTCCGACCGCTCGCCCTGGCTGGCAGAAACGAAGCCGGGCGATGTCTATCAGGTCGCGATCTCGCACGGTGAAGGACGCTTCCTGGCCAGTGAAGAACTGGTAAAGGAACTGGCGAAGAACGGTCAGATCGCTACACAGTACGCGGACAGCGAAGGCCATGCCTCCCTGTCCTGTGAATACAACCCCAATGGCTCGGTCTATGCGGTCGAAGGCATCACTTCCCCGGATGGACGCGTATTCGGCAAGATGGGACATGTGGAACGGATCGGCAAGGATCTCTACCGCAATGTTCCGGGTAATTACGAAATGGGACTCTTCCGTTCGGCAGTGAGATACTTCCGCGGAGAGTAGAAAGGAAAAAGAAACATGGCTCTGACAGACATCGAGATCGCTCAGGCTTGCGAGAAACAGCCTATCACCAAGATCGCCGCGAAAGCCGGCATCGACGAGAAGTATCTGGAACTCTACGGCAACTACAAAGCCAAGATCGACTACAACCTGCTGCGTGAAAGTGACTGTAAGGACGGCAAGCTGATCCTGGTCACAGCCATCAACCCGACTCCGGCCGGTGAAGGCAAGACCACGACCACCGTCGGTCTCGCCGACGGTCTGCAGGCACTGGGCAAGAATGTCGTCGTCGCTCTGCGTGAACCTTCCCTGGGACCGGTCTTCGGTGTCAAGGGCGGTGCTGCCGGCGGCGGCTATGCGCAGGTCGTTCCGATGGAAGACATCAACCTGCATTTCACCGGTGACTTCCACGCCATCGGCGCTGCCAACAACCTTCTGGCAGCCATGCTGGACAACCATATCCAGCAGGGCAACTCCCTGAACATCGATCCCCGCCGCATCGTCTGGAAGCGTGCGGTCGATATGAACGACCGTCAGCTGCGCTTCATCGTCGACGGTCTGGGTGGACGTCCCAACGGAACCCCGCGTGAAGACGGTTTCGATATCACCGTTGCTTCCGAGATCATGGCGGTCTTCTGCCTGGCTGAAAGCATCACCGATCTGAAGGCCAGACTGGCCCGCATCGTCGTTGCCTACACCTATGACAACAAGCCGGTCACGGCTCACGATCTGAAGGCGGAAGGTGCGATGACGGCTCTGCTGAAAGATGCCTTGAAACCGAACCTGGTCCAGACCCTGGAAGGCACTCCGGCCTTCGTCCACGGCGGACCGTTCGCCAATATCGCTCACGGCTGCAACTCGGTCATGGCGACCCGCATGGCGCTGAAACTGGGCGACTATGTCGTTACCGAAGCAGGCTTCGGCGCTGACCTCGGTGCCGAGAAGTTCCTCGACATCAAGTGCCGTCTGGCCGGCCTGCATCCGAGCGCTGTCGTCCTGGTCGCAACGGTACGTGCGCTGAAGCTGCACGGCGGTGCGAAGAAGGATGAACTGGGCAAGGAAGATCTGACTGCTCTGGAAAAGGGCCTGCCGAACCTGCTGCAGCATCTCTCCAACATCAAGAACGTCTACAAGCTGCCCTGCGTCGTAGCGATCAACGCCTTCACTTCCGATACTCCGGCGGAACTGAAGCTGGTTGAAGACAAGTGCAAGGAACTGGGCATCAATGTCGCTCTGTCCGAAGTCTGGGCCAAGGGCGGCGAAGGCGGCAAGGCGCTGGCCAATGAAGTCCTGCGTCTCTGCGAAGAAGAGAACGACTTCACTTTCTCCTACGATGTCAACGACAGCATCGAGAAGAAGCTGAACGATATCGCCGTCAACATCTACCATGCGGACGGTGCGGATCTGCTGCCGGCCGCTAAGAAGCAGGCTCAGCAGCTGACCGAACTGGGCTACGGCAACCTGCCGATCTGTGTTGCCAAGACCCAGTACTCCTTCTCGGATGATCCCAAACTGCTGGGCGCTCCGAAGAACTTCCGGATCACGGTCCGCAACCTGAAGGTCTCGGCCGGTGCCGGATTCCTGGTCGCTCTGACCGGTGACATCATGACGATGCCGGGCCTGCCGAAGGTACCGGCAGCCGAAAAGATCGACGTCGACGAGAACGGCGTCATCACCGGACTGTTCTAAGAAACAAGGCGCGAAAACTTCGCGCCTTTAAAGTTCATTTAAGGTTCGTTTTATAGGATAAAGTCGCAAGGAGGATATATCTGCGATGAAGAAGATGAAGAAAAAGATCCTGACAGCGCTTGTCAGTATGACCTTACTGGTCAGCGGCATCTCCGCCGTATATGCGGAAGGTCCGGGCGGCACGCCGCCGGACGGAGCACCGGGCGGTGCACCGCCGGATGGCGCCGGAGGAGGCATGCCGGGAGGCGGCTCCTCGGCGGTCAGTGAGTGGGATGCGGTCTATGAGGTCACGGAAGATACCACTGAAGAGAACGGCGTCTACGACTCGACCGGCACCGATGAGAACGTCATCCATGTGAGCGAAGGAACACTGACCCTGATCGATCCCACAATCACCCGCTCCTCCGATTCGCAGGGCGGTGACGATGCGAGCTTCTACGGCGTAGGCGCTGCCGTATTAACGACCGGCGGTACGACGGTGATCTCCGGCGGCAGTATCACCACCGAAGGCAACGGGGCAGCCGGAGCCTTCTCCTACAGCGACGGGGTGACTTATATCGCCGATACCGTGATCCGTACGAGCGGCAATACCGCCGGCGGCATCCATGCGGCCGGCGGCGGCGCGCTTTATGCCTATGATCTCAATGTCGAGACGCAAGGCGGCTCTTCCGCCGCGATCCGCTCTGACCGGGGCGGCGGCACGATGGTCGTGGACGGCGGTACTTATACCGCCAACGGTTCCGGTTCCCCGGCCGTCTACGTTACCGCGGATATCACGATCCATGATGCGGAACTGACAGCCAACGGTTCCGAAGGCATCTGCATCGAGGGACTGAATACGCTGCGTCTGTTCGACTGCGATCTGACTTCCGCAATGCCGGATGACTCTCAGAATGATTCTTCCTGGAGCGTCATCCTTTACCAGTCGATGTCCGGTGACTCGGAAGTCGGCAACTCTTCCTTCTACATGATCGGCGGAAGCCTGACTTCTACCAACGGCGGTCTCTTCTACTCCACCAATACCGAATCGACCTTCTATCTGGAAGATGTCGAGATCACAGCAGCCGAAGACAGCGAATACTTCCTGCGGGTAAGCGGCAACGCCAACCAGCGGGGCTGGGGCTCCACCGGCAGCAACGGCGCACAGACCGTCTTCACTGCGGTGAATCAGGAAATGAACGGCGACGTCATCTACGACAGCATCTCCACCCTGGATCTCTACATTCTGGAGGGTTCTGTCCTGAAGGGTGCAATCCTCGATGACGAGAGCTATGCCGGAGACGGCGGAAACGGTTATGCCAACGTGACGATCGATGCCGGATCTTCCTGGATCGTTACCGCAGACAGCGTCGTTACCGCACTGAACAATGCCGGCCGGATCGTTGACGAAGAAGGCAAAACTGTCTCGATCGTCAGTACGGACGGTACGGTCTATGTCGAAGGCGAGAGCGCCTATACGGTCACTGTCGCTTCCTACAGCGAAGAAGCCGATGTCAGCGGCGCTGTCGCAGCCGTGAACTGGGAAGACTATCAGACGGACTTCCCGCTCGAAAGAGAAACTGAAGAAACGGAAGCTGCGGAAAGCGAAGCTCCGGCAGAAACGGAAATTCCCGAAGCGAGCGAAGCGGCGGCAGAAGAAGCAGCCGAAAAAAGCAGCAGTGCTCTGCCGGCTGTGCTCGGCGGAGCAGCAGTTGCAGCGATCGCAGCTGTCCTCTGGCTGCGGAAAAAGAAATAATGACGTTCAGGTGACCTCCACAGGAGGTCACCTTTTCTTTTCATTGTTTTTTCAATAGAACATAAGGTAAATAGTGTAAAATAAATACCATGAAAATGATCTGGCGCTACCTGAGTCCGATAAAGAAGACACTGTTCCTGGGTCTTTTTATTAAGGCAGTCGGTTCCCTGCTGGAACTGCTTTTGCCGTACATCCTGGAACTGATCCTGGACGATGTGGTGCCGACCAAGGAAGTCTCGCTGATCCTGTTCTGGAGCCTGATGATGGTGCTCTGCGCCCTGGGCTGCTGGGCTTTCAATATCACTGCCAACCGGCTGGCTTCCGGGGTGGCCCGCGATGCGACGAGAGGCATCCGTCACGATCTCTTCGATCAGTCGCTGTATCTCAGCTGCAGCGATACCGATGCCTTCACCATTCCCTCTCTGGAATCCCGGCTGACCAGCGACACCTACAATGTCCACCGTTTCCTGGGCATGGCTCAGCGGATGGGCATCCGTGCACCGATCATCGTTTTAGGCGGCTTTGCGATCACCATCTTCATGGACCCGGTACTGTCGCTGGTCTTACTGGCGACATTGCCTTTCATCTGCATCCTGGTCTATATCCGGGCTGTTAAAGGCGTCCCGTTATATACTTCCGTACAGCGCAAGAGCGACCGCATGGTGTCGGTCGTCCGTGAGAATGCCCAGGGCATCCGGGTCATTAAGGCCTTAAGCAAGACTTCTCACGAGAAAGAACGCTTTGAAAACGTCAATAAAGAGATCCGTGCCTCCGAGATCCATGCCCATCGGGTGATGGCCATCGTCTCTCCGGGCATGAACCTTTTCCTCTATCTGGGCTGGACCGGTGTCCTGCTGCTGGGAGCTCATCGGGTATCCCTCGGTCTCAGCCGGCCGGGCGTGATCATCGCCTTCATGTCTTACTTTACGATCATCTCCCGTTCGCTGATGGCCATCAGCCGCATGTTTATCATGACTTCCCGGGGACTCGCCAGCGCCAGCCGTATCGAAGAGATCCTGCAGAGTCCGACCGAGAAGGAATGGCAGCGGGGAGACTATCCGGAAGGGGACCCGCAGTATGCGATCGAGTTCCGGGATGTCAGCTTCTCGTATCTTAAAGTCCGCAACAACCTGAAACATATCTCCTTCCGTTTAAAGCCGGGAGAAACTCTAGGCATCCTGGGGGCGACCGGCGCCGGCAAGACGACGGTACTGTCCTTACTCTTACACTTCTATGACCTCGACAGCGGTGCGATCTATCTCTACGGGAAGGATATCCGTTCCTTATCCCCACAGGAGCTGCGTTCCCGTTTCGGCATCGTCATGCAGAACGATTTCCTGTTCTCGGAGACCATTGCCGAGAATATCCGCTTCGGCCGTGAAGTCAGCGATGAAGACATGGATGAAGCCCTGCAGAATGCGCAGGCTTCCGAATTCGTGGACGGACTGGAAGGACGCACCTCCTACAGCCTCACCAGCAACGGCACCAATGTCTCCGGCGGACAGCGTCAGCGCCTGCTGCTGAGCCGGGCTTTTGCCTCCCGTCCGGAAGTGCTGCTGCTGGATGATTCTTCTTCGGCACTGGATTATGCGACCGATGCGCGGCTGCGCAAGGCGCTGGCTGAGAAGTATCCCGATACCACCATGCTGATCATCGCGCAGCGGGTCTCTTCAGTCAGAGGCTGCAACCAGATCATCCTTCTGGAAGACGGCGAGATCTCGGCGGCCGGCACGGATGAAGAACTGCAGAAGACCTCGGAGCTCTATGCCTCGATCTGCGATTCACAGATGGGAGGTGCGCTCTTTGACTAAACGAAAAGATACCGGCGTCATCATGAAGCGCCTCTTCGGTTATCTTTGGCAGAACAGACTGCTGCTGCTGTGTGCACTGGCACTGACGCTGGCCGGCAACCTGGCCAACCTGTATGTACCCTCGATCTCCGGACAGGCTGTCGATGCGATCGAATCGGCCGGCGGAGTCAACTTCCCGGCAGTCTACCGCTCCTGTGAGATCCTCCTGACCCTGATCGCAGTCAATGTGGTCTGCAGCTATCTGGCTTCGGTCGTTCTGGTCATGATCTCTTCGCGGATCACCATGACCATGCGTCAGCAGGTCTTTGGCCATCTCTTAAGCATGCCGGTCTCCTACTTTGACCGCAACCAGGTAGGTGATATCGTCTCCCGGATCTCCTACGATATCGATACCATCAATACCTCCTTGTCTTCCGACCTGATCACCATCCTCACCAGTATCATCACCGTCGTCGGTTCCTTTACGATGATGCTGCGGATCTCTCCGGTCCTCTGTCTGATCTTTCTGATCACCATCCCGCTGATCATCTTCATCTCCCGCCATCGGGCACTGAAGGTACGTCCGCTCTTCTCCAAACGTTCACGGGACCTCGGCAAACTGAACGGTTTCGTGGAGGAGATGCTGTCGGGACACAAGACCATCAAGGCCTACGGGCAGGAAGAGACGATCATCGGCCGTTTCGATGAACGCAATCAGGAAGCGGTCGATTCCTACTATGAAGCGGATTATCAGGGAACGATCGTCGGTCCTACCGTTGGTTTCGTCAACAATATCTCCCTGGCCATGATCTCCGGTCTCGGTGCCTTCCTGTACTTAAGAGGAGCGATCAGTATCGGCAACATCTCTTCCTTTACCCTCTATTCCCGCAAGTTCTCCGGCCCGATCAGCGAGACCGCCAACCTGATGGCGGAATTCCAGTCGGCGATGTCGGCAGCCCGCAGGGTCTTCGCCCTGCTCGATGAACCGAGCGAGAAAGCGGATGTCGAGGATGCCCTGTCCATGGAGAAGGCAGAAGGCTACGTTGATTTCGAAAAGGTGCACTTCTCCTACGAAGAAGGAAAAGAGATCCTGCACGGTCTCGATATCGAAGCCAAGCCGGGCATGATGACGGCGATCGTCGGACCGACCGGCGCCGGCAAGACCACCCTCATCAACCTGCTGATGCGTTTCTATGATCCTGATTCCGGCGTCATCCGGGTCGATAAACATGATATCCTGCAATTGAAGCGGGAAGACCTGCGCCGGCAGTTCTCGATGGTCTTACAGGATACCTGGCTCTTTGAAGGAACGATCTACGAGAACGTTGCCTACGGAACGGAGAATGCCACCCGTGAAGATGTCGAACGGGTCTGCAAGGCAGCCCATATCCATGAATTCATCATGTCTCTGCAGAAGGGCTACGATACGGTCCTGACCGATTCCGGCGTCAATATCTCCAAGGGTCAGAAGCAGTTACTGACCATTGCCCGGGCAATGCTGTCGGAAGCGAAGATGCTGATATTGGATGAAGCGACTTCCAATGTCGATTCCCATACCGAACAGCAGATCCAGGAAGCGATGCTGGAACTGTGCAAGGGAAAGACCACTTTCGTTATCGCCCATCGATTATCCACGATCAAGAATGCTGACCAGATCCTGGTCATGCAGCACGGGCAGATCATGGAAAGAGGAACGCACGAATCCCTGCTGGAGAGCGGAGGGTTCTACGCTTCCCTGTTCAATGCCCAATGGGAGAATTAAGATGCATTATGTGATCTCCGATATTCACGGATGTTATAAAGAGTTTCTGGAACTGATCGACCGGATCGGTCTGAAGGACAGCGATGATCTCTATATCCTGGGAGACAGTGTCGACCGGGGACCGGAACCGATCGCTTTACTGCAGGATCTGATGTTAAGGCCGAATGTTTATCCCCTGACCGGGAATCATGAGTATATGGCTCTTGAAGTCCTGCAGAAACTGACGGTTGAGATCACCGAAGAGAATGCCGAGAGCTGGCTGAAGGAAGAGGATCTGACTTCCTATGTACACTGGATCAGTGACGGCGGAGCGATCACTGTCGATCAGTACAGTTCCCTGCCCTTAGAAGAAAAAGAAGATATCCTGGACTATCTGCAGGAAGGGCAGCTCTATGCCGATCTTTCCGTCAACGGCAAACGCTTCATCCTGGTCCATGCCGGGATCGATCACTTCGACCCTTTGAAAGATCTGGATGATTACGGTCCTGAAGATCTGATCTTCCACCGGGTGCGAAGGGAAGGACCTTACTTTGCCGATCCGGATACCTTCGTGATCATCGGTCATACTCCGACCAAGTCTCTGCGCAAAGATAAAATGCCTCTGATCTTTGAACAGGATCAGCAGATCTATATCGACTGCGGCTGTATCTTCGGCGGCAATCTCTGTGCCTACTGTCTGGAGACCGGCGAAGCTGTCTACGTCCCCAGAAGAAAAGACCCGGCTTAGGCCGGGTCGTTCAGTGTGATTCTATTCTTCTTCCTCGAAAGGCTCTGTATCAAGATAATCTCTTGTGTCGCGCATTGAGTTTAACCAGTTTTTTGCAAGATCGTCATCGATCATCCTTCCGTTTTCATACAGTTCGATATGAGCACCCGCTTTCTTCAGCTCCTTATAGCAATCCAGCAGCGCGGTATACTGCTCCAAGTCGATCGTACTGCAGCTCAAAACATACTTCCCGTCCTGTATGTCTTTTTTAATTGAGGAATAAGCATCTTTTCGATACATTCTGATGATCTTCAAGAGATCTACACTTACGTGTTCGTCCTTGATCAGTATGCTGGTAATGTATTTGTTTTCGCTCATTTATTATCTCCTGAAACTGTTTATATACGTCCTCATTATGACAGAAAGGAAGTTCCTCTTTTTCACTGCGCCATATTCCAGGGGGTTTGAGCTCCCCATCGTCAGAAGGAGTTGCTCCCCGAACTCAACGTTTGAAGGAGTGTTGAAAGACCCGGCTTAGGCCGGGTCATCTTTGATGGTATTGCTGATCCTGCGCAGCTGTTTGTACAACATGCCATACAGGATCACCGCCAGGATGAGACAGACGACGGCGTTGACGGCGGAGACGCCGGCGACCCAGGTCTGTACGATGGCTGCGGCAGAGACTTCCAGTCCCAGCAGATAACGCTTATAGAAGTAGCCGATGATCGGATCGGCAGCCACATTGAAGAAGAGCGCAGCGGCAGCGGAGAACGCTGCTTTTTTACGGATCTCAGCAGGATCGTTCACTTCAGCCAGTTTCAGTTTTTCAGCTGTCTTGCCGGCGATGAAGCCGATCATGAACTTTAAGAAGAAAGTCTTGGGAGCAGAGGTGATATAGACCGGATCGAGGAAATCAGCCAGAGAAAGACCGATCGCTCCGGCCAGACCTCCGTAGTAAGGTCCTAAGAGCCAGGCCGAAAGGACGACGACGGCATTGGCGACGTGGATCGCCGTCATCTGTCCGGCAGCCAGGGGGATATTGATCTTACCGAAAGTGAAGGCAGCGTAGTTTACTGCTACGAATAAGACCGTGTAAGCCATGCGGCGTATCTGTTTGTTCATAGTGATATCATAACACAAAGTTTGATGTTACCTTGAAATAGCTATCTGTCTGTTCTAAAGTGAAAGTATAGGATAGTTTACTATCGAAGGGAGAAAAATCCATATGAAAAAGAAGGGGAAGAATGCGCTCTGGCTTCTGATCGTTCTTTTACTTATCTCTGCCGGATGCATGTTCGGGGCAGACCGCATCCAGCGCAGCAACGGCGCTGTCGAGGTCAGCGAAGAGACGATCGAGACCGATCTCGGCACCCTGCACTACAAGCTTTATAGACCGAAGACGGCAACAGAGGGGACGCCGGCTCCGGCTGTATTGCTCTTACATGGCTATCAGAATGACCATGAGACCTGTGATGCCTATGCGATCGAACTTTCCCGCCGGGGTGTTGTGGTCATGGCCCTCGATGAATACGGCCACGGAGCTACGGATATCGGACTCTTTGAAAGAGGTTATGTCAACATCAAGGTCGGCACCAACTTCGGCAATGATTCCGAAGCGGACGGCACCTACAAGACGATCGGCGGGACCAGGCGCTACCGACTGCTGATGAACTTCAGCAACCTCTCCTTCTTCTTGGATAAATACACGAAGGACAGCGAAGGGAATACCATTAAGGATTCCTCCTGCGGCGGTGTTCTTGCCTATCAGGTACTGGCGGATCTGCCTTATGTCGACAGCAGCAGGCTGGCAGTATCCGGTCACTCCATGGGCACCTGGTCGAGCTGGAGCGTGGCAGCCGCTTACAGCGGAACGCCGATCGCCCCGCAAGCCATTGTGCTGCAGTGCGGCGAGCTCTTCCGCAAGAGCGCCTATGATCCCTCGATCACCTTCAACAACGTCCTTCTCTTACAGGCCAAATATGATGAATTCAGCTATTTCCGCGACTATCAGCTGATGGTCAATGATGAACTGCTGAAGAGCGATCTGCGTACGGAATTCCTGGGAACAGACGCCGATCATGCCGCCTGGAATACGACCTTCGGCAGCTTCGCTGACGGCAGCGCCCGGCGGATGCAGCTGCTCAATACCAATCACCGATTGACCACTCATCATCAGGGCGGTCTGGCAACGGCTTTGGACTGGTTCGCGGAGACGATCGGTCTGCCGCAGGATATCGTCCATAACGAGCTGATCTTCAACTATAAGGAACTGCTGGTACTGGCAGCGATGTTAAGCGTACTGATGGGCATGTTCCCGCTGATGGAACTGTTGCTGAACACACCGCTCTTTGCCTCTCTGCCGCAGGCGCTGCCGGAGAAGTACACGATGACCAAGGGTAGAAAATGGTTAGGCAGTGCGGTGGTAACGATGCTCTTGGCAGGGGCCTCCTTCCCGTTCATGACCCAGCTCGGCCACGCCCTGCTGCCGGTCCCGGAGAACATCTTCCGGATGACGATCGGTACCGGCTTCCTGTCCTGGTACGGTCTATTGATCATCATCATGATCGTCATGATCCTTCTGGCAAAGAGAAAAGCCAGAAAGGAACACCGCCGCTATGACTGGTATGCGCAGGGTCTTTCTTCACCCGGACGCCGCAATCAGATCGACTTCGGTCTCTTCGGAAGATCCCTCCTGCTGGCTCTCATCCTCTGCACTTATGTCTATCTCTTCAACTGGCTCTACGTAAAGCTCTTCGACCTCGATCTGCGTTTCGTCTGGCCGTTCTTCCGTCCGTTCAATAGCGACCGGGCCATCCAGTTCCTGGTCTATATCCTCTTCTTCCTGCTGTTCTTCACGCTCAGCCACAGCAAGGCTCTCGGTACTCTGCGGATCAAGGCTTCCTACAACAAGGGCCCCGTCTCCTTCCTGCTCGACTGGCTGAAGACCTTCTTCGTCACAGCCGGAGGCGTCGTGCTCATCACCCTGCTCGAATACATCCCGTTCTTTGCGGGTATCGGACCGGGTGCAGATCTGCTGTTCGGTTCCACCTTCGGCGGACCGTTCATGTCGATCCTGATCCTCTTCCTGCCGCAGGTGCTCTTCTACAGTCTGGTGGGCACGATCTGCTACCGCCGGACCGGTTCGGTCTATACCGGAGCAGCGATCGCAGCCATTCTGGCCTGCTGGATCGTGACCGGAGGCAGTTCGATCCTTTAAGGAAACAGGGGTGTCAGGCAGGGCCTGGCACCTTTTTTGTGTTCGGGAATGTGCTATAAAGAAGGGGAGGTGAAGATGATGGAATACGATGAGATCGATGAATATGATCTGCTGGACGGATTAGTCCGCAGGATCTTGAGACGCTATGGAGTCGATCCCGATGAGGATGAGAACCTGGTCGATGCGGTCATCGAAGACTGTGAGGATACCTTCCAAAGCCTTCTGGAAGACAGCGACTATGCCGTGGATCTGGTGATGCAGGACGAAGAACTGCTGGAGGAGATCCGTACTTCGATCAGGGAACTGCTGGGAAAAGACCACTCTGAAGAAGGATACGAAGAGGAAGAGTGGGAGTTCCTGGCGGAAGAGGATCTCGATCCGGAAATAATGATCGAAAATGAGGATCTGCAAGAACTGCCGCAGGAGAACGATCCGGCCGGTTTTGAAATGTTTTCGGATAATGATCTGCTGTATTCCCGACCTTCCTATCTGCTGAGCGAGTATACGCTGGCAAAGGACGGTGATACGAAAACCTTGGGACACAGCCGGCAGAACCGGCTGATCGGCCGCTTCACGAATCATTACGACAACGACCATCGTATCATCGGATATTCCCGGAAGAATTATCTCAGTGACCGCTATACGAATTACTATGACGAAAAAGGTCATCTTCTGGGTGTTTCCCGGAAGTCGGTCATCAACGATCTGTATACCAACTATTACGATAAGAACGGCCGCTATCTGGGCAGCTCCCGCAAGTCTCTGCTGAACAGCGACTGGCGCCGGTACTTTAAGAAGAAGTGATCTTCACAGGTACCTGTGCAGTTAGCACTCGTTTTTAGCACTCAACACTTGACAGTGCTAAAATATGGACTATACTGAAGATGCAGGTAAGGAAAAGACCTCGAAAGGAGAAAAGATATATGAAATACTATCCTGAACGTTATAACTTATTCGATGATTTCTTCAGCAACGCTTTTGAGAGACCGTTCCTGCGTGAGAACAGTCTGATGAAGACCGATGTACATGCCAAAGACGGCAACTATGTCCTGGATATCGAACTCCCGGGCTACAATAAAGAAGACGTCAAAGTCGAACTGAAAGAAGGCTATCTGACCATCTCCGCTTCTCATAACGAGAGCCAGGAAGAGAAGGATAACAAGGGCAACCTGATCCGTCAGGAACGCTACAGCGGTTCCTGCAGCCGCAGCTTCTATGTCGGCAAGGGCGTTGAAGGCAATGAGATCAAAGCGACCTTCAAGAACGGCATCCTGTCGGTAACGGTACCGGACAAGGAAGACCGGAAGATCGAAAACAAGGAAACGATCCTCATCGATTAAGAAGCAGAAGCCCGCAGCGAGTGCTGCGGGCTTTTCTATTTCTTCCGTAGTTTGCGATACTTCCGCCAGACCCGGATATCGATCATCTCTTTAATGGCTTCATAATCATCGAGATGTTCACGGATGTAGGTGGAAGAAGCTTTGATGAGGGGAAGTCCCTCAATGATCTGATATTTTTCCTGCGGCAGTGCCTGCAGATAGGGCAGAGGATCGGTCCCTTCGCGGGGGATGACCAGGAATTCATACTGCAGGAGATCCTGATATTCTTTCCACTGATCGAAACGGACCAGCGTGTCCGCACCCATGATCAGGGACAGTTCCTCCTCAGGATGACGCTGCTGCAGGGCCTGCATCAGCTGATAGGTATAGGGGAGCTCGTTGAGCTCCTTTTCGATACGGATCTTCTCGTTGGCGAAGATCTCCAGTAACCGGATACGTTCCTCTACCGGAGGCAGATCCTGTTTGTACCAGTAGTTGCCGGTAGGAACGATCAGCACCTGATCGACATACTTCTTCTTCAGCAGATGCCGGACGATCGCGATATGCCCCTTATGGACGGGATCGAAGCTCCCGGGATAGACACCTATGCGCATCGGTGGTAGGTGGGGATATGGAACTTGTGGGCAGCTGAGGCGTGCAGGCGTTCGATCTTCTCCCTGGCTTCTGGAGAGACTTCTTCCCCGTGGATGTAGGCAGCGATCTCGCTGTATTTCACGCCCAGCTTGTCTTCATCGGTCAGACTGGAGAGGTCGTCGTTGGGAGTCTTGTAGAGGACCTTCTCCGGGACTTCCAGGTATTCGCCGATCTTAATGACCTCCTCTACGGTGTATTCATTGAGGACACCGATATCGTAGGTGGAATCGCCGCCCTTGGTGAAGTAGCCGACATAGAGTTCACAGAGATTGCTGGTACCGGCAACGAGGTAGGTGCCGCCCTTCAGAGCGGAATACCAGGCAGCTACATAGTAGTTGGTGGCCATCCTGAGCCGGGGCTTGAAGTTGATGTCGCTGTTCCTGAGATCTTCTTCCCGGGCGTTCAGTCCTTCGATCTGCCGATGGAAGGCATCGAAGGCTTCAGAGAGATCGATGTTGATGAGTTCGAAGCCGTACTTTTCGGCAACGAGCTGCGCGTCTCTGGCGCACTCTTCGGTGGTGTGGCAGGGCATGGTGATGCCGACGACGTTCTCCGGACCCAGGGCCTTGCAGAAGAGGGCAGCGACGACACCGGAGTCCTTGCCTCCGCTGATGCCTAAGACGGCTCCCTTGAGATGTCCTTTTTCGTAGTAATCACGGATGAACTGTACGATCCCTTCGACTTCTTTTTTCGCATCAAACATTTTTGCGGGCCTCCTCGATCATTTTCTTCTTTAAAGCAATGTAGGCTTCACTGCCGTCGACGTAGTATTCATGAGGATTGAAGATCCTTCGCACTTCCGGATAGAGCTTATCGATCTCTTTAAGGCAGTGTTCTTTCTTCTCTGCCAGAGAGGGCTCTTCATAGACGCATTCTCCGTTGCGGAAGATCTCCTGCTGCAGAGGTACCAGGGTATAGTTACGGATCGTCGTTGCCTTGTGGAACTCGGACAGAGACGTTATCAGCATCTTCTCCTTCGGCAGTTCTTCTCCTCTTTCACAGAGGATATCGGCCAGGGCATAGCCGCTGTCTTTATCATAGGCCCGGTATAAGGATTTAAAACCGGGATTGACGATCTTGATGGTGTCGTTGCTGAGCTTGATCTTGGGGATGACCCTGCCGTCTTCGATGATCGCTACTTCCTTATAGACGCAGCCCATCCGTCCTTCCGGCTTGGAGATGTTGTCGCCGACGCCTAAGGAGTTGAAGGCCGCATCCTGCAGACGCAGGGAGAGGATGACATCAGCGCTTAAGGAGTTGGACAGACAGATCGTGGCCATCGGGAAACCGGCCTCATCCAGCATCTTTCTAGCCGCCTTGGAAAGGTAGGCCAGGTCGCCGGAATCGATACGGATACCGATATGATCCAGAGGCATTTCATGATCTTTCATGTATTGAAAGACTTTGATCGCATTGGGCACGCCGGAACGTACAGTATCGAAGGTATCCACCAGCAATAAGCAGTTATCAGGATAACGCTTGGCGAAAGCCAGGAAGGCTTCGTATTCGCTGGGGAAGGTCTCGACGAAACTGTGAGCCATGGTGCCTAAAGCTTTTACTCCGACCATACTGGCAGCCTGGATATTGGAAGTACCGTGGCAGCCGGCCATCAGGGCATAGAGGGAAGTATCGATGGCGGCTTCCGGACCGTCCGCCCGGCGGGCGCCGAACTCCATGACTTTGACATTGTCCGGCGTGGCATCGAGGATCCGACGGGCAGCAGTGGCATGTTCCATGGGACCGTTGATCATGGAGAGGATCGCCGTTTCGACGATCTGTGCTTCCAGGATCGGAGCTTCCACAGTTAATAATGGTTCATTGGGGAAGACCGGAGTTCCGTCCGGTACGGCATAGACGTTGCCGGAGAAACGGAAGTCCTTCAGATAGTTCCGGTAGGCTTCGCTTAAGCCTAAGGAACGCAGGTATTCCAGATCTTCTTCCGTAAAATGCAGTTCTTTCAGATAAGCGATGACCTTATCGAGACCGGCCATCACCGCATAGCCTCCCTGATTGGGGATCTTACGGAAGAAGACATCAAAGACAGCGGTCAGATCTTTCTTGCCGCTTTCCAGATAAGCATCTGCCATCATAAATTCATAGGCATCCGTCAGCAGAGAATAATTCCTTGGATTCTTCATAAACTATACCTCTTTGCCTTATCATACACTCTTTTAATTGATAAAAAAAGAGATCTATTCACAAATAGATCTCAATACCCGCTGTAGGAGAAGACATCCTCGTTATCGAAGGCCGTCTCTTCTTTTTCTTCATAGGTGACCCGGTGTTCATTCAGTTCGGTACCGACCTTTTCAACTTTCTCGATCGAACCGTTGAAGTAACTGAGCACATTGAAGTCTCCGTAGAGGGAGAAGGTCTGCCTTCCGAAGTAGTTCCTGGCCGTTTCGACATCGATGACGAATTCCACGACGGATCCGTCACTCGCATGGTAACAGCCGTTGACCGTATCTTCATCAGCCTTTTCATCGATCTTGACGACCGGCAGTACGACACCGGTATCCAGGGTGATGTAGTACCTGTCACCGATCACTCCGTAGTAGGAACCTAAGGCGACTCCGAAGAAACCGTCCTTATCGACTAAGAGTCCGCTCTTATCCAGAGACATGTACTGACGGATATACCAGTACTGCCGGGAACTGGGCGAAGTGATCATATTGTAGTCTTCGTAAGTCTTGGTCGAAGAGTAGGAACAGACTCCGACATCGGTACTTTCGAATTCCTTTTCGTAATCAAAGAGAGCTTCCAGGTCAAAGTCATCCCAGTCACTGCTGTCGGCAAAACCGCAACTCAACAGGACCAGCAGACAGACAAGAAAGATCCGACATATTTTTTTCGGCATACGCCCATTTTAGCGTTGATCGGCGATTTCCGCAAGTTCCGCCCATTCCTGCTGCAGTTTCACAAAAGAGACAGCAGCATTGGCCGGGGAGGTGGAAGGCAGTTTCCGGACCGCTGCCGGGAGATCAGGATGGTACTTCAGAAGGTAGTTATAGGAAGCAGCGCCGTTGCAGAAGATGACGCTGATCGGCGCTTTCTTTAATAGGGAAGGGATATCAGCAGGGGTGATGTTCCGCAGGGAAGCATCGGAAGATGCCCGGACATCGCACTCCTCGATACTGTCGTAAAGGGCGATATGATGCTTCTTCAGCAAGTGCTTCTTCTCTTCGATGCTCTGCGGTATCTTCTCTTTTAACAGTTCCGCCAGCAGGGGCCAGAAACGGTTGCGGGGATGACCGTAGAAGAAAGCTGCTTCGCGGGAAGCGATCGAAGGAAAAGAGCCCAGGATCAGTACCCGGGAGTCTTCTTCGATATAAGGAGGAAAACCATGGGAGACATGGCTGTATTCACTCTTCACGGTATCTCTCCAGGAGGCCCTCACAGCCTTTCAGGATCTTGCGGTAGGTCGTTTCGAAATCACCGGTATACCAGGGATCATCGACTTCCCGGCCGATCTCGGCATACTCCTTCAGCATATGCAGCTTGCGTTCCTTATCCGGAGCGAAGAGACGCTGCATCAGCCATTCGTTCTCGCGGTCCATGCCGATCAAGAGATCGTAGTATTCATAGTCGGCCTTCGTGACGCGGCGGGCGGTCTTGCCTGCGCAGGAGAGACCGTATTCCGCCAGTTTTCTTCTGGCCGGCGGGTAGACCGGATTGCCGATCTCTTCGGAAGTAAGAGCCGCGGAAGCGATCTCCCAGGAAAGGGCTTCTTTCCGACAGAGATCTTTGAGGATGAATTCAGCCATCGGGCTGCGGCAGATGTTGCCGTGACAGAGGAACAGGATCTTCATGACTGGATATCTCTTTTCTTAATATCTTAAATCGAACGATATGTTTTCGTCTAATGATTGAGGACCCTTTCATGACAAAAAATTTGCGATGATTGCAAAATAGAATGTAGTATTAGGATTAGAGAACAGAAGGCAGATAGAAAACTGTGATTATGAGTGTTGGAGAGAAGATCAAAGAGCTGAGACATCGGAAGGGGATCAACCAGGAACAACTCGGGAGGGATATCGGATTTGACCGTACGGTCATTTCCAAATGGGAGACCGGTAAGAAACTCCCCAGTGAAGAACAGCTAGTCATTCTTGAAAAGTACTTCGATGTCTCTGCGGAGTATTTCGCAGAGGATAATTCAGAAATAAAGACGTCCAAGAAGAGCGCTGGAATCTCTGCGGAATTGAAAGTCATTATAGGAAATCTGGCCGCAGTTCTTCTTTCACCTTGGCTTACGATCGTTCCACTTGTGCTGACCATATATAGCGTGAAAAAGAAAATGTCGATCCTCATTGTGATTCTCGACATTATTACATTTCTGTTTTGTTTAAATCAGATACTCTTTGTTTTCGGAATCGATCTTATCCCTTCGCTGGTAACTGTTACCTGATCGATCAATAATAAGAAACAGTAAGACTCCCATCATTCAAAGTTGCGCGGAGATGTTTTGTTGTAGATATCAGCAGTCTTTTACATTGAACTGTATAAGTTGCTTGCGAGCTGGAGTCTAGAGTCAGAACATCTGAAGTTATGTTCCAGTAAGTTGAATAATACGATTTGTCGTAGGCATTGGTAATAGAATTACCGGATATATATACTTTGTAAGACAATGAGATCTGTGAGTTTGTAACAGAAACCGTCTTTTCGCCGGAAACCGATCGTGAACTAACGATGCTGATTGTTGTCAGTAGACCATCATCGGACGAAAACTGTGCAGTTTGATCTCGATCTAAAGACAAGTCGAAAACATACGAAGGCGTTTTTTCCTTTTGAGATAGCAAGGTGTCTTCTGCATACACGTTGTTCAAGAGACATCCGCACAGGCAAGTAAGAATGAATAATAGTTTGATCTGCTTCACTATAGAATTCCTCCTTTTTTTAATTATTGCAAAAAGAAAAACATCCGCTTGAGATAGGACCGGCACAATTGTGCCTTTTTCAATAGGCACAATTGTGATTCCTTCAGCACAATATTCCGTCTATTTATCCTTAATAATGAAGACGAAAAAAGAACGGGGGATATACCAATGGATCATTTAAATCGTGTTTTCAGAATGGATCAAAAAACCGATAAGTAGGAGGTCAAATGAAAAAAGTCTTATCTGTTATACTGGCTGTGTTTATGCTTGCAGCAATTTCTCCTATGAATGCATTTGCCGAAGAAACCACAAAACCGGAAACCCCAATCGACATCGATGAAGTTGTAGCTCATGATGTAAATACAAGCAAACAGGTATCGATCTCGACGCCGGCAGCTACTTATTACGTGACAGTATACGTCAATGGCGTCATTTACCGCACAACGACCAGTGGACCAATAACGTCGTATTCTCTGAATGTATCTGCAAGTCCTGGATCTGTCTATGATGTTTCCTATGCGGTAAGCGGCAATTCCGTAATCGTATATTTTACCGTTTATTATGGCGGATATACGACTTCCAGTAGCATTACCGTTTGGTAGCATATAGACAATAATGAAACTGTCGTATCTTCTATATCGACAGAATCGTAATTCCATATTAAGAAGGGCAATAGTTTATATTGTCCTTTCTGTCATAGTCCTTTCTTCGTTGCTTGCTGCACAGGCAGCCACGCTTTATCAGGAACAGGTGATCGGCAGTATCGATTATTATCTTGCATTAACTTCGGAAGAAACATCCGGTGCCCGGCGTGCGATACTCAAGGATAACGGGGCATCGCCGCTTCATAATGACGATGCGTCCGAACTGTTTCGGTTCAGCCAGGAACTGGAAGAACAGTTTCCGTATATATATGCGAACTCTTATGTGAATACAGATGCAACGATGCCGGTTTTTGTGGGTGACATCGAAGAGGGAAGACTGACTCTTTTCGCTCCATCGGGCAACATTAACTCTGCAGCAAATTATGATGCGGAAATCCGGCACTTTCAGGAAGAAGCACAGCCCGGGATCTGGAGTCAGTTCCGAGGGTGTGAACGAGAAGACCATCTGGACGTTTTGTTTCAGATCGTGATCACTAAAGGAAGAAGTATAACAACGCAGGAGATCGAAAGAAACGATCCTGTATGTGTGATCCCTGAAACATACCGGCTGTCTGACCGTGATCATATCCTGGATCCGCAACCGGGCGACCATCTGATCGTGCATCTGATGGATATTACCGATCCCTATCACTGCCAGTCCATTGATAGTTATGATCTGGAGATCGTCGGTGAATACCGGACAGTCAACAGAGTAGGCGGATTTGATTCTTTTGTTGAGTATGATGCGGCCGTAAAGGCCGGTAACGGCATGCCGATCTATGTGCCCCAGCAATTTGTTTTCGATTTGCAGAGATCGATCGAAGAACGGGAACTGCATAATCCTTACTATTCTTCTTCCAGACAAACCTTGCATTATTATTCGACGATCTTTCATTGCTCATCCTTGCAGGAATTAAATGAGCTGGTATCTTTTATCGAAAGCTCCATTGCTTATCAGGAAGGAAAAGTGTTTTATTCAGCGACTACTAAAGACTATGCAGAGTATATCGCTGCAGTATTTTCCTTTTCAGAGAATATCCGTCTTCTGTCGGTCCTGAGCGGTCTTGTGGCATTTTCCTCGGTCTTGCTGATACTGTTCAACGCAGCTTGGGACAGTATGCGCATGGTCTTTCAATACTCATCACTGGGACTGAAAAAGGAAAAAGTCTGTCGGCTGCTGACCTGCCTGGAAGGAGCGGTCATGATGATCTCGATCCTTCTTTCCGTTATTCCTGCTTTTATAATGACAAACACTTTCGCAAAACAGGTGTTTCTGGATATGCAGAGCAGTGATTTCGCTCATTCTTTCCCTTATGCTCATCCGGCAGATCTGGCTTTTCGGGCAGAAGATATGCGCTTGTATGGTCAGGCTTGGATCTATCTGCCGGTATTGATCATTGCCGCAGCAGTGTGTCTGCTGTCCTTCTATATTTTTCTTCGCTGCAGAACTGTTCAAAACGATTATCGGAGCATATTGAATGAAACAGATTGAGAAGCAGCATATCGCACCCATTCGATACTTTCTCAGGCACAGAACACCGGTTCCTTTGATGCTGATGTTTTTGCTTGCGAATATCGTGATCGCTCAGGTCTTCGTATTGAGGGATGCTGCCAGAAGCGAAAATGAGCTTTACAGTACGATCAGGAGTGCTTACACGCTGAATAATGATCATCTTTTCGGATCATTGACCAGAGTGAGCCGTTTAGGAAATGACGTTGCTTTTGACCCGGATGGAAACCGGCCATACACCGATGAATATCTTCTCTGTGTTGATCACTTTCTTCAGAAAGTAAAGGAACTTGGAAATGATGAGGATGTTGTTTACTTTTCGTATAATCTTTCTCAACCTATGTTTTTTATCTGCGGTGAGAGCACAGTCTGGGGTACAACTTTCGGCATCGAGGATCTTTCTTTCACCGACCGACAGGGACTTTTGCTTGACGGTCTGACTCAGGAACTGCAGGAAGACGAGATCATTGTTCCACATGTTTACCATGATCTTTTCCCAATCGGCTCAACGCTCGACCTGACCGCACAGGATTCAGGAGAGGAACTCATCACTTTGAAAGTCTCCGGCTATTACCATACGTTTGATCGTTATGACGATAGTTATGGAGCGGAGGATACTTTTCTGAACTCGCACGGGTTCCTGCTGAAAAACCGCACTATGGAAAAACTGTATCAGGAGCACTCCTATTTAAACGGAGGGATCTTTGATGGGAAGTATTACGGCGGTATGAACATAGATAATATCGTTTTTTCTTTGAAAGATCATGAAAGCTATTTGAACTTTCAGAAAAAGATCGAAGATGCAGTACAGGATATCAATGATTACTCCTGGAAGACGGGAGGGATCTATGATACCGGCGTCAGAGTGTCCCGCACTGATATAGCGCAGCAACTGAAACAGATCCTGTTGATCAAAAAGATCTCGTCCTTTTTCTGTGTACTGTTGACATTGCTGTATCTGCCTTTTCTTATTTCGTATGTGCGCTATTATCTTCTGAGGATCCAAAAAGACCTTCGGCTGTTCTATATCCAAGGTATATCTCTGAAGAAGCTGCACCGGACAGTAATGCTGATCCTTAGCGGTTGTGTACTGCTGACGATGCTTTTGGGGGTCTTTTCGGAGTACCTCATTACGTATGGTATAGATCGTTATCTAACAGCCACCTCGCAAAGGTATTTGCAGGAGTTTTATGCATATTCACTAAACGGTGAATTCGTTCAGACAGTCTTGCCTGATTTCCATGGAAATATTGATTGGCCGCTTCAGGGAATGATCTTCTTGTTTGATCTGCTGGTCATCGGAACAGCGGTGTTCCTGCAGAGGAAGAAACTGACGAAAGGGGTACGGGTTCGTGATTGAGATCAAAAATCTTTCTTATGCTTATCCGGATGGTGATCATCTGCGTGTTCTGCTGAAAGATGTGAATGTCTCTTTTTCAGAAGGTATATTGAATGTTTTGTCCGGCCGTTCCGGTTGTGGGAAAACTTCTTTATTGTATTGTCTGGGCGGCTTTGAGACCGAATATGAAGGTCGGATCCTGTTTGATCGCACAGATATACGCCAATTGGATGGAGATGAATTCCGTCGGAAGAAGATCGCCTTCATTTTTCAGAATTTCAATCTCTTCGGTAACCTGAGCGTACTGGACAACATTCGCTGCGCGTTGGCGATCAGCGACACGAAATACGATGCGGATTTATGCAGCAGGACCCTGCGCCGTCTTGGGATCCGGGAAGATCAGTTTTCCCGTAAGGTCAGTATTCTTTCCGGAGGCGAGCAGCAGCGTGTCGCTATTGCGAGAGCTTTGCTGACGAAAAAAGATATCATCCTGGCGGATGAACCTACCGGAAATCTGGATCTGGAGACGAGCCGGGAGATCATAAAACTGCTGAAAGCACTGGTACATGAAACAGGCAAAACGATGATCGTCGTTTCTCATGATCCGGAAGTGATCAGCGAAGCGGATAGGTTGTTCACGATCACCGGGAAGAAGATCCTCGAAACTCGATAAAAACGCTGATATAAACATGCCGGAATGATCTTTCCGGATGATGAATGTCTGAAGTTCGGGAATAAGCCGTATATGTATTGCGAGCCGGCTAACGAACGGGCGATGCGTTTATACAGGAAACTGGAGTATCAGATCATAAAGACAGAGACCTATGCCGTGAAATACAGGAAACCATAACGATGATCCTGAATGGTCATGCGTTTCCCTGATCATTTAGAATTAATGATCGTGTAGAAAAAGATGGTTAGAAAGGGAAGGCTCAGGGAACAACCCTGATCTTTTCTTCATTATACAAGAGGGAGACCGGACGGGATCACTTGACAATAGGGTCTACAGTTTGTAGAATGAAAGTAGTTCTACAACATGTAGACCGGAGGTGACGACTATGCCGGATATCCGTTTAGGTGTGATCGAAGAAAAGTTTGCCGACATCATCTGGGAGAAGGAACCGATCTCTTCGAGCGAGCTGGCGAAGCTCGCGGAAGAAAAGCTCTCCTGGAAGAAGTCGACGACTTATACCGTTTTAAAACGTCTCTGCGAGCGCGGGCTCTTTCAGAATGAGAAGGGGACCGTCACTTCGCTGATGGACAAGAATACCTTCTATACCATTCAAAGTGAACAGTTCGTGGACGATACCTTTCAGGGTTCTTTGCCGGCCTTTCTGACAGCCTTCAGCAAGCGCCGGCGTCTCAGTGAAAAGGAGATCGAAGATCTCGAGAAGATCATTGCGCAGATGAAGGAGTGACTATGCTGGAGAAGTTGTTTGGCGGGATCCTGAATATGAGCCTGACCGGGGCGCTGGTCATTGCGGTGATCTGCCTGCTCCGTTTCCCTTTGAAGAAACTGCCGAAGGTGTTTTCCTACGCTCTCTGGCTGATCGTGCTCTTCCGTCTCCTGTGTCCGTTCACGCCGGAGACACCGGTCGGTCTCTTCGAAAAGGAAGATCTCCGGGAGATGCAGACGATCGTGCTGCCGGCGGAAAGACCGCAGGCTCCGGTCGTTTCAGAAAGACCGGAAACCGTCGTCCACGAAGAGACGATCGCTGTTCCGGCGATCAAAGAAGAAACGGCTGCTGCTTCGCAGTTTTCCGCAGGAAAGATCCTGCCGTACCTCTGGCTCAGCGGAGTCGGAGCGATGCTGCTGTACAGTGCGCTGTCGTATCACGGGCTGAAGGAACGGCTGCTGGTCTCCGTACCGGCCGGAGAAAATGTCTACTATGCCGATCAGATCGATACGCCTTTCGTGCTCGGTCTCATCCGTCCGAAGATCTATCTGCCGTCTTCCCTGAGTCCGGAAGAGACCGGCTATATCCTGCTCCATGAACGCTATCATATCCGCCGGAAAGATCCCTGGGTCAAGGCCTTATATTATCTGGCACTCTGCCTGCACTGGTTCAACCCGCTGGTCTGGCTGGCTTTCTTCCTGGCTGAAAGAGACATGGAGATGAGCTGTGACGAAGCAGTCATCTCGGAATTGGGCGAAGAGATCCGTCCGGCTTACTCGGCTTCTCTGCTGCGTCTCGCGGCGGGAAGGAAACTGACGCCGGGCATGCCGTTAGCTTTCGGGGAAGGGGATACCGGAAAACGGATCGTCAATCTGGCGAACTGGAAGAGACCGAAAGTCATCGTCCTTGCACTGGCACTGCTGCTCTGCTTGGCGGCAGGCATCGGTCTGCTGACGGACCGCAATGCCGGCAATACTATCGAACTGAAGAAAATGACTGACAACACGGAGGTCCAGGGCATGGAGCTGAAGGACCTGCAATACTCTTTCCGGCTGAAAGAGAGACCGCAGACGGTGACGTTCCAGACAGAGTATTACCGCAATGAGTGGCTGGAGGATACTTATGAAAGGACAGTCTCTTACGATCTGCTGTCTGCTTCCGACTGGAAAGAGATCCGTGTGATCAGCGATCCGAACATCATGAGCAACCATCGGATGCGCGGGATGCGCCTGCGAGTGACGGCAGGAGAAAAAGAGATCTGTGCTCCGGTCGTCTTTGGAAGCAGTAACTACCTGAATACTACCGATTTTTCCTTCTCCATTGAAACGGTCAGGACTCTCAGCGACAGCAGAAAGAGACCGATCGTCTTCGGCGAAGAACTGACGCTCGGTACTTATGAAGCTTCTTCCCGGCCGCTGCCGGATTCGATACCGGTGACCTATTCAGCAACACTTAAAGTGATCTTCAACGCGGAAGGACATTACTTCGTACAGACCGGAGAAGAGGTCCTGCTGCGTGATCACGTCGGCGAAAAGGAAGTGGAAGCAGAGTGGCGGAAGTTTCATCTGAGCGAGAATGACTGCGATCTGCTGGTAGATTATCACGAAGATATGACACCCTTTACACAGGCAAAGAATATCGGCAGTGAGATCTCCTGCTACGCCGTGCCGGGCTACTTTACGGATGATCCGCAGCAGACGCCGATCTACCGGATGACGCACTATGACTATGAACAGGCGACTTATCCGGAGACGGTCCTGATCGATTATGACAGTTCCTGGACCAAGGAAGCGAAGACATATATCGCGGATCCGGATCTCCTGAAACAGTGGTTCCCATTGGAAATGACGCCGGTACGAAGCGATGCCTGCAAAGTCACATCCGGAAAGGAAGCGACAGGTTACGAAGCAGGCTGGTGCTGGTGCGAGGAACTGAATGAAGAGATCTCTTACTATCCGCTCTTGGAGATGGTAAAAGACCTGTATGGCGAACGCCTCAACAACAATATCTATGAAAACGGTGTCCTCGATCCCGGAACGATTGCCTTCGAGGAGTCTCTGTTTGCACAGTTCCTGCAGCAGGATCCGGAACCGGTCCCGGATATCTTCCTGATCGATACGACCTCCAGTGAATGGCTGGAGTCGATGGGCGCCGTTACGGCTGATCAGAAAGGTCTCCTTTCCCTGCAGGTGATCGAAAGGATCGACAGAACGATCCTGCTGCATATGCAGTACCGGGAAAAACAGGGTGAGGGCTATGTGAGCTATGACGGCTGGGGCCTGGTAACGGATCCGGTACGAACTTACAGCGCTCAGGGACAGATCGCGTCCATGCATCCTTCAACGATCAAAGAGGGAAAGTGGGAACTTGACCTGTTCAGCAGTGCAGAGACTCCGCTCATCTTCTTTGCGGAAGAGGAACAGCTGGACGGACTGGAAGTCGGGGAAGGCGTCAAGGTGACATACCGGCCTTACGAGATGACCTTCACCAATAAGACTGCCGAAGTGGCCGATGTGCTCTCGATCGAAACGTCCTATGCCTTCTATCAGAAGGAACACTCCCTGCTGTATCTGGACAGCGGCGAAGAAGTCGATGAGATCATCGTGACCTACAGCAGTTACGGTGAGAAGACTGAGATCCGGCTGAGCGATCCGGAAGAGATCCGGGAGTGTTATGAGCGCTTAGGACGGATGGAAGCAGCCGAAGACTATATCTACGGAGTCAGTATCGGCGGAGGATCGCTGACCGTACGCCTGCATCGGGATGGCGGTACGGACTATCTGATCGAGACCTGTCCTCTGGACAATACGCTCACTCTCGGTCCGGAGGGAGGAGAGATGCAGACACTGGGCAGGGATCTGCTGTCCTCGGCAGATAACCTGGACAGTCTCTATATGGACCTGCTGCAGAAGTACCCACAGTAAAGATGAACAGAATGCGAAAGGCCATCGCTTGATGGCCTTTAATCTACATGGATCTCTTTGCGGAAGTGACTGTAGAGCTGTAAGAGCTTGTCTTTGTTGCGACGGGCTAAGAGGATCAGCCCGATCTGCAAGAGGAAGGAGAGCACCATGAAGGTGTATTCTTCGCGGACCAGAAAGTAGCCGGCTGCACAGTTTAAGGCGATCTGGATCCAGACTGTGGAAGAGACGGCTAAGAGGAAATCGGCCAGGGTGATGCGGGAATTGGCTGCTACGTGAGGGATGATGCCGTTGGGCACGCCCGGTACGAGATAAGCCATCGCCATCCAGTAGAGGGGATCGTCCCCGTCCAGACGTTCCTTCATCTTCCGCCCGGCTTCAAAGCGGGAGAAGAGATCGATCTTTCCTGACAACAGTCTCGCAATGATGAAGATCACGATATTGGCGAAGACAAAGCCAAGGTAACAGACTAAGAAAGCTCCCCACCAGCCATAGATCGATCCGGCTGCGATCTGGATCGGCATACCGGGGATGATGATGCTGACGACCTGGAAGACCGAGATCAGGAAGACCAGGAAGAGGCCTTTGGAAAAGTCTCTGGCCCGCAGGTAGTTCTCGATCTCCTGTTCACTGCCGTGTTCCAATACCAGGATCAGATTATGGATACTGTTGCCGTAGCGCTGCCAGAACAGGCCGGCCAAAAGGAAGATCAGTACGACACCGATCGAGATCAGCAGGATGATACTGGCGATGTTGCTGGCACGGTTGCGGTTCATTTCCCTTAGGATACCGTGTTTCTGTGATCTGTCAATGAAAAAGAAGCCCGCAGGCTTCTAGTTCTCGGATGCGGCCAGGCCGGCGACGGCGCCGTCTCCGGCGGCTGTCGTCAGCTGACGTACTTTCTTGGTGCGGCAGTCTCCGGCAGCGAAGATATGATCGGCTGTCGTTTTGCAGTCCTCCCCGGCTACGATATAACCGGCTTCATCCAGTTCCACCAGATCGGCGAAAGCCTGGTTGGAAGGGATCTGGCCGATGGCGACGAAGAGTCCGTCGACCGGCAGTTCACGGTCTTCGCCGGTGATCTTGTTGGTGACGATGACGGAAGTCAGTTTGCCCTCGGCCTTCAGTTCCTTGACCGTGCAGTTCAGCACGAACTCGAGGTTCTCCTTGTTCTGAAGTTTTTCGACATTGGCACTGTCCCCGCGGAAGGCATCCCGGCGGTGGATCAGATAGACTTTCCGGCAGAAGCGGGTCAGGAACTCGGCATCTTCGAGAGCGGTATTGCCGCCGCCGTAGACAGCGACGTCCTTGCCGCGGAAGAATGCCCCGTCACAGGTCGCACAGTAGGAGACGCCTTTGCCGACCAGTTCCTTCTCATTGGGCAGGCCCATCTCTCTTCTCTGGACACCGGTCGCCAGAATGACGGACTTGCAGGGATAGTCAGCACTGCGGGTGCGGACGTTATAGCCTTCTTCCGTTTTATCGATGGCCAATACTGCTTCAAAGCGGATCTCAGCTCCCAGATCCAGCGTCTGCTGATAGAGGGCCGTGGCATATTCGAAACCGGAGATGTGGGGGATCGCCGGGAAATTGGCGATATCCTGGGTGTTGATGATCTGTCCGCCATAGGCATTGCCTTCCAGCACCAAAGCGTGCTTTCCGGCCCGCTGTACATAGATAGCTGCAGTCAGACCGGCAGTACCGGCCCCAACGATCACGACATCATACATAGTCATTACCTCACTTCCATTACATTGTATAAAATCTAAATTAGAGAATCAATCACGATGATCGATGACTTCCAGGATCTCCCCGATAAACATGCAGTGCGGTTCCCAGCCGTCGTAGACCCCTTCATCGATCTCCTGGGCCATGCCGGTCCTTTCGAACTGATCCTGATAGATCTTACGGCAGCGGAAGGTCAGTTCCGCTTCTTCATAGGCGACGGCCTTTCCCAGCGCGTAACGGTGCAGGGAAGTGCGGGCGATCTTGTCGCCGTCCCGGCCGCTGGCATCGCCCAGATAGGCCAGATCCTTGCGGTAAGCTTCCGGGAAGAAGGAGAGCGTGAATTCCTCGTTCCTGCGCAGGAAGAGGCAGGTATAGCGGGCCGGATTGATGTAGACAGTGACGATGTGTCTTTCTCTGCCGTGGCTCCACAGGGTGCCTAACGAGCCCCAGGAGACGGTGCAGGCATTGTGGTCCTCGATCGGTCCTGCCGTGACCAGGCCCCACTGTTTCTGAAAGAGTTCAAAGATCTTGTATTCCCTGCCGGTATCGAACATGGTATCCCTCCTCTGTTTCCACTACAAGTATAGAAGAAAAAGCAGGAACTTGTCTGTTTCCGTTTATAATAAAAGAAAAAAAGGAGCAACATTCTCATGAAGATCGGTATCGGCAATGACCACAGCGCTGTGGAGATGAAAGAAGAGATCAAGGCTTATATTGAAGAAAAGTACGGCTACGAAGTGATCAATTACGGGACGGATTCCCATGAAAGCTTCGACTATCCGATCGCCGGAGAAGCGGTCTCGAGGGCCGTCGTGAACGGTGACGTCGATCTTGGCATCGCCATCTGCGGCACCGGCATCGGCATCTCCCTCTCCTGCAACAAGGTCCACGGCATCCGCTGTGCCTGCTGCAGCGAACCTTATTCCGCAGCTTTGTCCCGCCGCCACAACAATGCCAATGTCCTGGCTTTCGGAGCCAGAGTGGTCGGTCCGGAACTGGCCAAGATGATCGTCGATTCCTTCCTGACTTCGGAATTTGAAGGGGGAAGGCATGCCCGCCGGGTCGGGATGATCATGGATATCGAAGAAAGGGAGAGTCAGAAATGAAAGAGTTCTTTTATGCATCTGCCGATAAAGTGAATCAGATCCATGCCGGCTGCTGGGAACCGGAAGGTCAGCCCAAGGCGGTCTTACAGATCGTACACGGCATGCAGGAGTATTTCGGACGCTATGATGCCTTTGCGCAGTTCCTGGCGAAGAACGGTTATCTCGTGGTGGCAGAGGATCATCTGGGACATGGTGCTTCCGTGCAGAAGGATGAGGACCATGGCTACTTCGGAGAGAACGGCAACGAGTGGCTGATCAAGGATATCCGGCAGCTGCATCTCGATACCCGGAAAAAGTATCCCGGGATCCCGTACTTCCTCTTGGGACATTCCATGGGTTCCTTCCTGGCCCGGCAGTATATCGAAAGGTATTCGCCGGATCTCGACGGGGCGATCATCATGGGCACCGGCTGGACCGAGGAAGGCGTCCTCAAGAGCGGTAAGACCCTCTGCAGCCTGATGGCGAAGTTCAAAGGCTGGCGGCATCGTTCGCCGATGGTCGAGAAGATCGCCTTCGGTTCCTACAATAAAGAATTCCAGCCGGCAGAGACCCGGGTGGAATGGCTGACCAAGGAGAAGTTCATCAAGGATAAGTATCTGCAGGATCCCTGGTGCACCTTCAAGTTCACCCTGAACGGTTACTATACATTGTTCTCCGCCATCGGCGATGAACAGAAGGAAGAGAATATCGCCGGGATCCGCAAGGACCTGCCGGTCTTCTTCGTATCCGGAGAGAAGGATCCGGTCGGAGACTACGGCAAGGGCGTACAGAAGTCCTATGAGGCCTTCAAAAAGGCCGGGATCCTCAACGTACAGATGAAGCTCTATCCCGATGACCGTCATGAGATCTTAAACGAAACCGACCGCGAAGCAGTCTATCAGGATCTCCTGAACTGGCTGGAAAGCATCCGTCTGCGTAATACGATCTGAATGAGCGATCAAAGAAGACCCGCTCTCTGACAAATGCCAGGGAACGGGTCTTTTCTTTCATAAGGCAGGAATGGGGCCGCTAATCCGGCAGCAGTGGGAAGCGGCGGCAGAAGAAGTCATAGAACTGAGCCATGGGCCCGGTCAGAGGTGCTTCGCTGTGCCAGCTCAGGTAGATATCCCGTTCACAGACCGGATTGGTCACTTTCAGGAATTTGACTCCCCGGTCATTACTGACAGCGTCGCGCGGCAGCAGGGCCAGTCCGTAACCGGCTTCCACCATCTGGGGGATCAGATAGAGGAAATCACACTCGATCGCGATCGTCGGTGTAAAGCCGGCCAGAGCGAAGTAGGAATCGATCATGGCACGGATACTGTGGTTGGCCGTCTGCAGGATGAAACGCTCTTTCTGCAGTTCCAGCAGGGAGACTTCTTCCTTTTCGGCCAGGTTGGAATCGTTTTTGACCAAGAGGAAGATCTCCTGCCCGCCGGCGATCTTTCGGCTGGTGAAATCCTTGTCCGGCGGATCAGAACTGATATGAAAATCGCAGAAAGTCTGGCTGGAGGAATGCAGGCGCAGGGTCAGTTCCGGGTGTTTCAAAGAGAATTCTTCCAGGATGACCGGTACGAAGTGGGCAGCAGCAACAGTCACGCTGATGTTGAGAGTGTCACGGTTATCTTTGGCCAGACGCTGCAGGACAGCCGGCAAGGACTCGAACTGAGGCAGGATCGTCCGCAGGCGGCGCTGCAGTTCCACACCAGCCGGACTGAGGGTGATGTGTTTGCCGGAGCGGATGAAAAGTGGGACGTTCAGCTCCGTCTCCAGATTTTTCATCGACTGGCTCAGAGCCGGCTGGGCGACCAGCAGTTCGGCAGCTGCCTGGGTAAAGTTCTGATACTTTGCGATGGTATAGAAATAACGCAGCTGGTTGATATCCATGTTCCGTCTCCTTCCGGGCATATTCACCCGGCTTATTAGTTAATCATTAACTGGTATTTCTCAAACTTTATTCCAGATTATAAGATGAAATCAACCAATTGACAAGTTTACCAAGATAAAGAAACAGGAAGGAAAAAACCATGGAAGAGCGAGTAAAAGACCTTCTGCAGGGTGCTATCGACCTGCACGTCCACTGCGATCCATCCTTTATGTACCGTAAAGGCGATGCCATCAGTTTCTCCGATGAAGCGATCGATGCCGGGATGCGTGCGGTCTGCTTCAAAGACCATCATTTGCCGACAGTTCAGGCTGCCTGGCTGGCCAATGCCCACCACAAGGAGAACTCGCTTCCCTACGATGCCTTCGGCAGTGTCGTCCTGAACCATTCAGAGGGGGATTTCAACCTCTATGTGCTGGATATGTACCTTCGTTATGGGGCAAAACAGGTCTATATGCCGACGATCTCAGACCGTACACCGATGCGTCCGCTGCCGGGTATGCAGAAGAATCAGAACCCCGGAGCCTTCCTGCCGGTCAAAGTGATCCCTCCCAAGGAAAAGCCTCTGCATGTCCTGGATGTGCGCGGAGAAGTCAAACCGGAAGTACTGGAATGTATGGCTCTGGTCCGCGATTATGATGCGATCCTGAGCACCGGTCATCTGGACTATGAGGAGTGCTACAAGGTCGTCAAAGCGGCGATCGGGATCGGCGTAAAAAAGATCCTGCTGACGCACTTCAATGCACCGGAGATCGTCTATGACGCTTCCGACAACAAGCGTTCACTGGCGGTCATGAATGAGATCGCTTCCCTGAGCCCGAATATCATGGTCGAACTGACCCATACCCTTACGGTCAACGGAGCTGTCTCCAAAGAGGAACAGATGGAAACGATCCGCTTCTACGGACCGGAACGGATCTGCCTGGGAACAGACTGCGGCAGCCGCAATTATCCGGGTCTGGTCGAATGCTGGAAACAGATGCTGACCCAGCTTCTGGAAGCCGGCTTTACGGAAGAAGAGATCCGCCGCATGACAAGAGAGAACCAGCGAGTACTGCTGGAATTGAATGACTGAGGAGACGATATGAGAGAGATCAGACTGCATACGGAACGCTGCAAAGCCTGCGGCTACTGCATCCACTTCTGCCCGAAGAAGGCTATCTCCCAGCAAAACAGTTTCAACCAGCTTGGTTATAAGATCATCACGATCGATGAAGAAAAATGTGTTGGCTGCGGGACCTGCTTCGTGGTCTGTCCTGACAGCGTGATCGAGATCATTAATGATCCGGAGGCTCTGTAATATGGCAAAAGAATTATGGAAAGGCGATTACGCCTTCGCGGAGACGGCGATCCGGGCCGGCTGTCGACTCTTTGCCGGCTACCCGATCACTCCGACGACTGAACTGATGGAATACATGGCAACTCATCTGCCGAAGGCAGGCGGCCAGTTCATCCAGGCTGAAAACGAATCCAACATCCCTTACATCCTGGAAGGGGCTGCTGCCTGCGGGACCTACGCTTTTACCACTTCCTCCGCACCCGGTACCACGATGATGCAGGAAGGGATCGCCTGGGCTTCCAAATACGATATTCCGGCAGTACTGCTGCACTCACAGCGTTATGGCGGAGCGACCGGTACCCTGCACGGGGAAGGACAGACCGACTACAAGCGAGATGTCACCGGTGGCGGACAGGGTGACTATCATACGATCGTTTTTGCTCCGGCTACAATCCAGGAATGCGTCGACCAGCTTTATGTTTCCTGGGAACTGGCTTATAAATACCGGGTCTGGGTCGTCCTGCACATGGGCCGCAGCCTTTGCCATATGTATGAAGCGATCGAACTTCCGCCCTATAAAGAACCGCAGGAAAGACCTGCCTGGTGCCTGAATGGCAAAAAACATGAATTCGATCCCTTTTGCAACTATCTCAACGACCCCAAGGAATATGTCCGCCTGCAGCAGGAACGCTATAACGCGATCATTGCGAATGAGCAGCGATTCGATGCCTTAGGGCTGGAAGACGCAGACTATGTGATCTGCGCTTACGGTATTCCGGGCCGCATTGCCAAACAGGCAGTGCAGGAACTGCGGGCTGAAGGTCACAAGGTCGGTTTTATCCGTCCGATCACGATCTGGCCCTTCCCACAGAAGGCTTTCGATCAGATCAATCCGGATGTCAAGGGTCTGATCTCGATGGAGATCAATGACCTGGGTCAGATGAAGGAAGATGTGGCGCTGGCTGGCAAGAAGATGAACCGTGACCGCAATATTCCGGTGTATGCGTTCTACCAGGGCGAGTTCTTCAACGGAGAAGAGGTCAAAGAATACTTCTACCGTTTACTGAGGGGCGAAGTCGCTCCGGAACTGTAAGGGGGATATCATGGCAAGAAACTATACCATTCCTACCGCGATCACAGGAAGAAATACCTACTGCAACGGCTGCGGCCATTCGATCGTGATCAAGACCATCTGCCAGTTGATCGACGAGATGGGACTGAACGAAAAGACGGAGATCGTACACGGCGTTGGCTGCTGCACCAATCTCGGTATCGACAATATCACCCACCTCAGCTGCATGCATTTCTCTCACGGCAAGACGATGGCCGCCGCTACCGGTGTTGCCCGCTGTGTCGGGGACGGGATCCTGGTCATCGGTTATCACGGTGACGGTGATGCCTACAATATCGGTTTCTCGGAGACTTTCAACGCTGCCTATCGTAACGAAAATGTCGTGGATATCGTCATCAATAACTCCCTCTACGGGATGACCGGCGGACAGATGTCCCATACTACTCTGATCGGTGAACCCACCGAGAACGATCCGGATGGCCGGGATCCGGAGATCACCGGCTATCCGCTGCGTTATCCGGAGATGGTCAAAGCTGCCCTGCCGCACGCCTTCCTGGCCCGGGGTGGTGTCTTCAACCCGCAGGAGATCCGCAAGACGAAGGAACTGCTGCGCAAGGCTTTTACCAGACAGTTGAACCGGGAAGGTTACTCCCTGGTGGAGATCCTGTCCATGTGCCCGACCAATGCCCATATGACCCCGCTGGAAGTTCGTGAATGGGTCGAAAAGGAAATGGCTTCCTACTACCCGCTGGGGATCATCCAGGAGGGCGCACCGCGTGGCTTTATCGAGAATTTCTGAGGAGGAACGACATGGCAAATGAGATAGTATTCAGCGGCTTTGGCGGACAGGGTGTAGTGACCGGAGCCCTTGTCTTCGCCCATCTCTGTCTGAAAGCCGGCAAGGATGTCACGAACGTCCCCCAGTATGGCAAGGAACAGCGTGGCGGAGCAGCCAGCTCATGCACCAAATTTGCGAGCCCGCCGGAAGAGATCTGCGATCCTCGTGAGGAACATCCTGATGTGCTGATCGCCCTGACCGGGGCTGCTTACGATGCGCATGCCCGCTTCTGCCGGGATGGGGCGATCGTCCTCTGCAATTCCAATATGGGCGAATATGACGAAAACGCCTACCCAACACTGAAACTCTATAAGTTTCCCTGCCTGGATGTCGCTGATGCTGCCGGGTCTTCCCGTTCCGCGAACTTCGTGATGATGGGAGCGGCCGTGAAGCTGACCGGCTGGTTTGAAAGGGATCTTTGTGTGGAAGTGATCCGGGAATACTTCACGAAAGCACACAAGGAAAAACTGATCGACATGAATATCCGTGCTTTTGATGCCGGTTATCACTACGATTTCGGAGACTGAGTGATGAAGACGGATTCCATTCAGATCCTGGTGATCAATACGGGATCAACGTCTACCAAGCTGGCCCTGTTTCGTGATGAAGAACTGATCACTTCAGAAAGCGCGGATCATACCCTGCATGGACTGGATAAGTACGATACGGTCGCGGAACAGATCCCAATGCGAACTGAAGCAGTCCTGCAATTCCTGGCAAAGAACAATACCCGGCCGGATCAGGTCGATGTGATCGCCGCCAGGGGCGGTGCCTTCGGGATCTTCCAGGGCGGTGGCTATGAGATCGATGATGCGATTCTGGCCCTGGCTTCAGTACCCAGGGAAGGTTTCCCGATGACGGCTTCTTCCCTCTCGGTGCTGATTGCCGGTGAGTTAAAGAAACAGTACGGGATCCCAGCTTATTTCTACGATGCGGTCCGTACCGATGAACTGTGCGATCTGGCACGCTATTCCGGAGTATCTTTCATCCCCCGGATCGCCGGAGCCCATCCTCTCAATACCAAAGAGGTCGGCCGCCGGGCAGCGGCCCATCTCGGTTCCCATTATGAGGACCTGAACCTGCTGATCCTGCATCTGGGCGGAGGGATCTCCGTGGAGATGCATGAGAAGGGCAGGATGATCGACAAGATCTGTTCGGAGGAAGGGTCTATCACGCCCGAACGGGCCGGTAAGATCCCAAACGATTCTCTGGTGGAACTCTGTTTCTCCGGCTGTTATACGCAGAAAGAATTGATGAAACTCTTACGGGGCAGGGGTGGTCTGATTGATTACCTGGGCACCTCGGATATGCAGAAGATCACAACTGCTGCGGAAGAAGGGGATGAAAAAGCCCGAACGATGATCGAAGTGATGGCTTATATGACGGCCAAGGATGCCGGGGCACTGGCGACGACCGTGAAAGGCCGGATCGATCAGGTGATCTTCACCGGCGGTCTGGCTTACTCCGACCTGTTCACTTCCCTTCTGCGAGAGAGACTGTCCTTTCTGGCTCCAGTAATGATCATTCCCGGCAGTTTTGAACTGGAAGCACTGGCACATGGAGTGCTGCGCATTATGAACAGACAGGAAGAGGCTCATCGCTATGAAGAAGGGTGATATGGCAGGGGAAAAGAAGCAGGAGAGAAGGATCGCAGCAATATCCCTGTTCCTGCTGGCCCTGGCTGACTTCATCGTCCGTCTCTTCCGCAATTCGACCGGAACCCTCGGGGAAGCGCTTAGCGCGACATTCCAGGTTCCGCGATCCTCGCTGGGCATCCTGACTTCGCTCTACTTCTTTCCGTACATGCTGATGCAGATACCGACCGGATATCTGGCAGATGTACTGGGTATCCGGATCGTTGTCAGCCTGGGCATGGCCGCTACCGCCATTGGCGGATTCCTCTTTGGTACCGCTAAAAATCTGACGATGCTCTATATCGCCCGGGTGATCATCGGATTCGGAGTCTCTGCTCCGGTCGTCTGTATCCAGCGTTTTATCTCTGCCTGGTATGACCAGCGCTCACAGGGAAAGGTCAGCGGACTACAAAGCCTTCTGGGTTCACTGGGTTCTGTCTTTGCCCAGGCTCCGATGGCCTTCCTGGTACAGGCGATTACCTGGCGGATGACGATCATTGCGGTAAGTGTCTTCGCAGCTGTACTGTCCCTGACTTCCTTCCTACTGATCCGCAATACACCGGAAGAATGGCGGGGCATCGTCAGCGAAAGATCTGCCGGGAAGCAAGGAAGACCGGACAAAGGTCTCGTCAGGACCTTCAGCAGCATCTACCGCAATCGTTATATGTGGCCGCTGCTGGTCATCCTGTTCATCCATATGTCCGTCAATGCTGTCTTTGCCAGTACCTATGCCGTGCCTTACCTGGCAGAGACCTTCGGTTATACGAATCTGCAGGCTTCCAGTTATACCACGGTACAGGCTGTCGGACAGATGCTGGGTGGGATCATCGCCGGACCGATCTCCGATCAGATCGCTTCCCGCCGGAAGGTCATGATCGTTCTTTCCGGGCTCTCAGCCCTGACCTGGGTGCTGTTCGTCAGCGGTACAGCGGTACTTAGAGTACCTGCTGTCCTGATGATCGTGATGTTCATCAACGGTCTGGTCTATTATCAGACAGTCATGGTGTTCTTCTGTGCCAAAGAAGTCAACGATCCACGCTACACCGGCTCCTCCGTCTCTGCTGTAAATATGGTAGGCATGCTGGGGTCGACAGTCGCGCCAAGACTGGCCGCTTCACTGATGGATGCCTACGCTGCTTCCGGTATTGCCGGGGCAGGCCTTTATCAGAATACTTTCCGGGTCTTTATGGGGGCAGCCCTGATCATGTTCGGACTGACCTTCACCATTCGGGAGACCCACTGCCGCAATATCTATCAGGAACTCTTCCCTGCCAATGCAGGGCAAACGGAATGAAAGGAGGATAAGAAATGGAAGAAAAGATCCTAATCCGATTGTCCAACCATCACTGTCACCTGAATGAAGAGACCGTCGAAAAACTGTTCGGCAAGAAAGAACTGACTTTCGAACGATCCCTGAACGGAGCTGATCTCGTAGCTTATAAAGAGACGATCACTGTCAAAGGACCCAAGGGAAGCATTGAGAAGATCCGGGTCCTGGGACCGCTCCGCAAGTACAATCAGGTGGAACTGCTGGTCGCTGACAACTATAAGCTGGGAGTCAAAGCTCCGGTATGCATGAGTGGTGATCTGAACGATGCAGTGGAGTTGACGCTGTCTGGTCCCTGCGGGGAAATAAGCGACAAATGCGGCATCGTCGCCGCCAGACACATCCACATGTTTACGGGGGAAGCGGAACGGCTCGGTATCACCAACAATCAGAAAGTCCGGGTAGCTGTCGAAGGAGAACGCGGCCTGGTCTTCGAGAATGTCCAGGTCAAAGTATCACCGAAAGAAGTGGATATCCCGGTCCTGATGCATATCGATACTGAAGAAGGGAATGCTGCCGGGATAACTTCCAATACCAACGGCATTATGATCCTGTAAACACGGAAGTTTTCCAACAAGAATAAGGAGTAAACATGAACATTGGGGTTCTATCACTGATCATATTTCTGATCATCGTCGCTATCTCTTACTACACGAAGATCAATGCCGGCCTGCTGTCGATTGCCGGTGCGATCATTATCGGCCGTCTGTCCGGCCTTACGGACATGGAGATCTATTCCGGTGTCAATCTGAACGTCTATACTTCCATGCTGGGCATGTTCATCTATTCGGCGGCCCTGCTCTCGAGCGGAGCCCTGCAGCTCTTTGTCCGCAAGTTCCTTTCAAGGTTCCACGTCGGTCCGAAAGTCTGGCCACTGGTCTGCTTCCTGTTCACCAGTGCTTTCGCCAACTGCGGTCCTTCTTCGATGGGCTGTACGGTCATTCCGATCATCACGATGTCGATCGGTATGTCGATCGGCTGCGATCCGCTACCGGTAGGTATCATTACTGCTCTGGCCGGCATCTCTGCCTTCGCCAGCCCCATCTCTGACGGCGGTTCTGCCTTGTTTGGCATCGGCATGGGCGGCGGTCTTTCCGGAAATATCCGTTTCATGGCCTGGGTCGGTACCTTTATTGCTGCTATTGTCGCTGCGATCGTCGTCTATATCGTCTTCCGCTGTTGGACCTGGAAGACTCCGGAAGGAGCAGAAAGCTATCAGGCAGAAGAACTGCCTAAGTTCACGCAGAAACAGCTGATCACGATCCTCTCCCTGCCGGTCTTCATCGTTACCTTCATCCTTACCGGCTGGCATGTAGGCATGCTGGTGTGTATCTTCACAGTAATCCTGATCGCGATCGGAGCTGTTGATCAGAAAGATGTATTGGCGAAGACCCAGTGGGGAGCGATCCTGCTGGTCGTCGGTACCGGGATCTACATGGGTGTCTGCAAGAGCCTGGGTGGTGTGGATGTCCTGGCACAGGCCATTGAGTCCGTCTCCAACCCGCTGACAGTATCTTCGGTCTACAGTTTCACCGGTGGTTTCCTGTCCTTCTTCTCTTACGCCCTGGCAGTACCGATCCCTTCCCTGACACCGACCATCGTACCGGTCCTCGAATCCATGGACCTGGGTGCCGGTGCGCAGCTGGCGACCTATTCTGCCCTGATCGCCGGTTCCTTCATCGCGACCATCAGCCCGATGTCGTTTGCCGGAGCCTGTGTTATCGGACATTGGTCCACCCTGACCAATGCGGATGAATCTGTCCGTTCCAAGACTTTCACCAAACAGCTGATCATATCGGTCATCTGTCTGGCAGTCGTCAGTATCTTCTTTATGACCGGTATCCTGACTGCTTTGGCCGGCTGAATATCATTTACGTCCCCTTTCTAAAAAATAGAACGTCGATGACGTTCTATTTTTTTATATCTGTCAGGAGCTTTTCTTGACACAGATCTGTCTCCTCCTATAAAATAACGTTGTTACGAAAGGAGACAGTTATGGCCCGCAAAGCAGGAACCGACCGGGAACAGACACGCAGGCAGCTGCTGCAGTCCGCATTGCAGGAGTTTACCGACAACGGTTACGAAAAAGCCAGTCTGCGCACGATCTCGGCCAATGCCGGGGTAACGACCGGAGCGCTCTATTTCTTCTTCCGGGACAAGGAAGATCTGCTGGCGCAGTGCGTCAGTCCTCTGACAGACTATGTGCTGCAGACACTGCAGGACTATGCGGCAGGGGAAGAGTATGACAAAGATGCCAGCTACCGCATGAGCTGCCGGTTGTTAGAAAGAGTGGAGGAATGCCCGCAGGAAGTCAGCATCCTCCTGCATCACCGCGATCTGCCGCTGGTCATCCGTTTCTATGATGACGTGATCGAACAGCTCGACCGGCGTCATCACAAGCTCTTCGAGAGGAACGGCGCCGATCTGACGATCCTGAACCAGACTACGCTGCACTGGACTTCCCATCTGGAACTGGAGTCCTTCTTACAGATCATTTCCCATCAGACGGAGGGGAGCGATGTGAAGAAGCAGTTAAGGAACATGCTGTGGTTCATGCAGGGCGGGATCGACGAACTGCTGGAGCGCAGCCGATGAGAGCGGCCTTCTTCGATATCGACGGGACTTTGCTGGACCATGAGGCCGGCGGGATCATCCATGAAGATACCCGCGAGGCTTTGAAAGCACTGAGAAGGAAAGGCATCAAGGTCTTTATCGCCAGCGGACGCAATCTCTGGGAGATCGCTGAATTAGAGGGTCTCAGGGGATTCACAGCGGACGGCTGGGTCTTGATGAACGGACAGCTGGGGCTGGGTGAGAACGGTGAGGTCCTCTTTGCCGACTATCTGGAAGGGAAAGAGAAGGAAACGATCCTGCAGGCCTTCCGGGAAAAGGAAGTCTGCGTGGTATTGGTCACCACCAAAGGCAACTATGCCAACCGGGAGGGGAAGGATCTGACAGCCGCTTATGCCGCGATCCATACCGAGACGCCGCTCCCCCAGGAGTATCAGGACGAAGAGATCTATATGGCTACGCTCTGCGGAAAGGAAGCGGAGCTCAGTGATCTGATCGGGAAACTGCAGGGCTGCCGGCTGACCTACTGGCGGGAAGATGCCCTGGACGTCAATGCCCCGGGCGGAGAGAAGCTGGCCGGCTGCAAGCGCATGGCCTCGCTCTTCGGGATCACTATCGAAGACTGTATGGCCTTCGGTGACGGGGAGAACGATCTCTCGATGCTGGAAGGAGCCGGGATCGGCGTAGCCATGGGCAACGGTTCGGAAGCGGCAAAAGCAGCAGCAGACTATGTGACGGCAGATATCGATAAAGGCGGTATCGTAAGAGCCTTGCAGCATTACGGCTTACTATAGGAGGGAATATGCTGGATCTGGAAAGAAATCAGAAAGTCAGGAATCTTCTGCAGCAGCAGGGCATTGAACAGATGCTGGTCAGTGACCCGCTGGCGGTCTTCTATCTGACCGGGAAGTGGATCTTCCCGGGAGAACGTTTCATGGGTCTGATCCTGAAGGAGGAAGGGACACCGACGCTGATCGTCAATGCTTTGTCCCGTTTCCCGGAAGAGATCGGAGTCAAAAAGGTCTACTACAATGACGGGGACGATATCAATGTCCTGCTGAAGAACGAGATCAACGAGAAGAAGGTCCTCGGGGTCGACAAGAACCTGCCGGCCCGGTTCCTCTTGCCGATGGGCGATGCCCATGTGGCGGAAGGCTACCGCAACGGATCCTTCGCGATCGATGATGCGCGGGCGATCAAGGATGAAGCGGAACGACAGAAGATGCGCGTAGCATCTCTCGTCAACGACAAGGCCATGGCCGAATTCAAGAAGCTTATCAAAGCGGGAGTCACGGAAGAAGAAGTCGCTGCTCAGTGCTTAGGCATCTATAAGTCTCTGGGCGCTTCCGGCTATTCCTTCCATCCGATCGTCGCTTTCGGCAGGAATGCGGCCGATCCGCATCACGGACCGGACAGCACGGTCCTGAAAGAAGGGGATACCGTCCTCTTCGATGTCGGCTGCAAGGTCGATGATTACTGCTCCGACATGACCCGGGTCTTCTACTACAAGAGAGAACCGGATGCCCTGACAAGAAAGATCTACGATCTGGTGCGCAGAGCCAACGAAGAGGCTGAAGCGATGCTGAAGCCGGGCATCCCGATCGCTTCGATCGATAAGAAAGCCAGAGACATCATCACCGAAGGCGGCTACGGCAAGGACTTCACTCATCGTTTAGGTCACTTCATCGGCATCGAGACCCACGATTTCGGCGATGTCTCGCAGGCCAACCCGAACTTTACAAAGCCGGGCAACACCTTCTCGATCGAACCGGGCATCTACAATGTCGAGAGCGGCATCGGGGTCCGGATCGAAGATCTGGTGCTGATCACCGAAGACGGGGCGGAAGTGCTGAACCACTACACCCACGACTGGGAAGTTATCGACTAAAAACGAAAAAAGGTTATCATGGAGGCATGATGACCTTTTTGTATGTCCTGATCCAGTGTACCTGGGGCATCCTGCAGACCTTTCTGGGCTTCCTGGTATTCCTGGTGAATCTTCCGAAGAAACATTACTGGTTCCACGGAGCCCTCGTAACGGAATGGCCTTCCCGCAGCGGAGCATCTTTGGGCATGTTTGTATTCATCCCGATCCCGCCGCCCTTGGAGCGTTCTTCGGACGGGAAAGTCAGCCGGGGCATCTTCCGCAGGATCCTGGTCCATGAATACGGGCATACCCGGCAGTCCTTGCTGCTGGGGCCGCTCTACCTGCCTGTGATCGGTCTGCCTTCTCTGATCTGGAACCGGCTGCCTTATTTCCGCAGAGAGCGGAAAGCCCGCCGGAAGGCTTACTATGCCTTCTTCCCGGAACGCTGGGCCAATGAACTGGGAGAGCGTTATCTGCGTGAAGAAGCACCGGGGTTATGGGAATGAGAGAACTGTTTTCTCTGGTCCAAAGGGACTACGAAGAGGATGCACCGCTCTTCATCCGGCCTTCGGCCCGGCTGATCGTGATAAAAGACAACAGAGTGCTCATGGTCTACAGTCAGCGGGATGACTACTACAAGTTTCCCGGGGGCGGGATCGAAGAAGGGGAAGATCCTCTGAGTGCTTTATTCCGGGAAGCGGAAGAAGAAGCGGGGATAAAGGTCGACGAAACAAGCATCCGAGAATACGGAAACGTCCACCGCGAAGAGAAGGGCGAACACGGCGATCATTTCATCCAGGAGAACTATTACTATTTCGGTGAGATCGCTGAAAGGACGCAGCAGCATCTGGACCGCTATGAGGCGGAGGAAGGTTTCACTCCCGTGTGGGCGGACCCGCAGGAAGTGATCGAAACGAACCTGAAGAATGCCTCCGGGAATAAGGAACCGGTGATGCTGATAAGGGAAGCGAAAGTACTGCAGTTATTGATAACGGAGGGCTATCTGAAATGACACTGCGACTGGTCAAAGCGGAAGAGAAGTATAAGGAAGCGATCACAGATTATCTGAAGGAATGGGAAGAGAGCGGGGAGAAGATCACGCCCTATGCCGTCAGCAAGGGCGACGTTCATGATTTCCCGGCCTATTGCGAAGCGATCGAACTGAAGGAACCGCAGAACGGTCTCGTTCCGGACAGCACCTTCTTCTGTCTCGAAGAAGAGAGCGGAGAGATCGTAGGAGCGATCAATATCCGTCACTATCTGAACGATTACCTGCGCATGTACGGCGGCCATATCGGCGACGGTGTACGTCCCTCCCGGCGCAGGGAAGGGATCGCTACAGAGATGATCGCTCTGGCTCTCGAAGAGTGCAGGAAGCTTGGCATCGAGAGGGTGCTGATGACCTGCGACAAGGACAACATCGGCAGTGCCCGCAGCATTCAGAAGAACGGCGGGGTGCTGGAAAATGAAGTCGATGACGAAGGAGAGATCCTGCAGAGGTACTGGATCGATCTGAGCAAGAAAGGATGAAAATCCTTTCTTTTTTGTAAAGAATCTGTTTTCTTTCAGAAAGAAGGATAGAAACCGAAAACCTTTTCTGATTATGGCCTAAAAATCACGTGTCCCGGATTGCAAGCGTTTTCCATTTTCAATAAAATAAAGAGTAGAAAGGAGTTTGGTTACAAACTCACAGGAGGATGAAATGAAGAAATTACTCGCACTTCTCTTAGCCTGCCTGATGCTGATCGGTATGGCAGCCTGCTCCAGCGGCTCCAGCTCTGCAGCACCGGCATCTTCCGGCGAAACTCCGGCAAGCGGTGAGACCGATGATCGTATTCGTCTGGTCTTCGTCATCAACGGTACGCTGGGTGACAAGTCGTTCTTCGACTCCGGTAAGGAAGGTCTGGACTGGATCGACCGTGACTTCGGCGATAAGGTCTACACTGAATACCGCGAACTGACCTACGATAACTCTACCTGGGAAAGCAAGCTGAACGATATCGTTTCCGAAGGATGGGATATCGTCGTCGTCGGTACCTACGATATGAAGGACTACACCGGCAAGCTGGCTCAGGAATATCCGGATACCAAGTTCTGGTTCTTCGATGAGATCTGGAACTTCGACGGACCCGATGTGGAATGGGATCATCAGTATGACTGCGACAATGTCTACTCCATGATGTTCGCTCAGAACGAAGGTTCCTTCGTTGTCGGCGCTATGGCTGCCATGCTGAGCCAGACCGATAAGGTCGCCTTCATGGGTGGTATGGACAACACCGTTCTGGATGACTTCTTCGTTGGTTTCGCCAACGGCGCGAAGTACATCAACCCGAACGTTCACGTCAACTGCTCCTGGATGAACTCCTTCAGCGATGCTGCTCAGGGTAAGACGGTTGCTACCGGTCTGTACCAGGATGGCTACGATGTCGTCTTCTCCTGCGGCGGTTCTGCAGGTCTGGGCGGATTCGATGCTGTTATCGAACAGGATGCCGGCAAGTACATCATCGGTGTCGATGGTGACCAGGGCACCTACTTCGCTTCCATCGGCGATACCGCAAGAGCTGAAAGAACTCTGACCTCCATGCAGAAGAACGTTAACTACGGCTTCTACCATGCGATGGAAAGACATCTGGACGGCACGCTGCCCTATGGCACGAACGAACTGCTCGGTCTGGACGGCAACTTCGTTTCCGCTGCTGTCAACGATGCGACCAAGGCTCTGCTGACCGCTGATCAGATCGCGAAAGCTGAAGAGATCGTCGCTGACATCATCTCCGGCAAGATCGATCCGGGTACTGCCTTCAACAAGGAAGACGGCTGGTTCGCTTCCTTCGTTGAGAGCGTTCAGTAAACAGCTCTAGACAATTCATTAAATAACTGCCTATAAGGCGATTACAAACCTCTGATATTGCTTTGTAGTATCAGAGGTTTGTTTCTTAAGAGGGAAAGAGTATGGATAATTTTCTTGTCATGAAGGACATCACCAAGGTCTATGACAACGGCTGTATGGCCAATGACCACGTGAACTTCTCGGCCCGTCAGGGTGAGATCCACGCGATCTGCGGCGAGAACGGCGCCGGGAAATCGACCTTGATGAAGATGCTGTTCGGGATCGAGCAGCCGGATGAGGGAACGATCACGATCAAGGGGAAGACCGTTAACCTCAGTTCTCCGACCCGGGCGATCGAAGAAGGTATCGGTATGGTGCACCAGCACTTCATGCTGGTGCCGTCTCTGACGGTCGCCGAAAACGTCGTCCTCGGCATCGAACCGACTTCCGGTCTGCATTTCGATATGAACAAAGCGATCGAAATGACCGAAGAAGTCTGCAAAAAGTATAACTTTAACATCAATCCCCGGGCTCGGGTCATGGATATTTCTGTCGGTATGAAACAGAAGGTCGAGATCGTCAAGGCTCTGGTCAAGGGCTGTGAGATCCTGATCCTCGATGAACCGACCGCCGTTCTGACACCGCAGGAAACAGCGGAGCTGTTCCAGCAGCTGCGTGCGCTGCGCGAGTCCGGCAAGACCATCATCTTCATTTCGCACAAACTGAACGAAGTCAAGGAACTTTGTGACCGGGTCACCGTCATCCGTAAGGGCAAGACCATCGATACCTTCGATACGGCCGGGGTCACGGAAGCCGATATCTCCCGGGCCATGGTCGGTGTCGATATCCTGCTGGAAGTCGAGAAGGAACCGGCTCAGCCGAAGGAGAACGTCCTGGTCGTCAAGGATCTGGGTGTCTACAACGAAGCCGGCAAGAAGGTCGTCAAGGGTGTCTCCTTCTCGGTCCGTTCCGGTGAGATCGTCGGCATCGCCGGTGTTGAAGGCAACGGTCAGCGTGAACTGATCGATGCGATCACCGGTCTGCATGTCTATTCCGAAGGCTCCATCAAAATGCTGGACAAGGAAGTCTCTTCCGAGAACATCAAGGGCCTGCGCAAACTGGGCATGGTCCATGTACCGGAAGACCGGATGACGATGGGTATCGCTCCGAAGATGTCGATCAAGGAGAATATGATCGCCGATAAGATCGATGATCCGCGTTATGTCGGCAGGATCCTGAACAAGCCGAAAGAGATCAAGGAAGATACGGACCGCTGGATCGAAGAATTCAAAGTTCTCTGTGAGAACGGCGAAGAACAGATCAACAGCCTCTCCGGCGGCAACATCCAGAAAGTCGTCGTCGCCCGTGAATTCACTTCCTATAACCGTTTACTGGTCTGTGACCAGCCGACGCGCGGTATCGATATCGGCGCTTCCGAATTCATCCGTCAGAAACTGGTCGAGATGCGCGACGAAGGAAAAGCCGTCCTGCTGATCTCCGCCGACCTCGGCGAGATCATGAACCTCTCGGACTCCCTGCTCGTCATGCACGGCGGTGAGATCGTAGCCTATATTACCGATATGGAACATCTGACCGAAGATGAACTCGGTTACTACATGCTGGGAGTCAAGAGGATGACTCCGGAAGAGATCGGAGGTGCACTGCATGCTTAAGGACAAACTTGCTGCCCTGAATATCGCCAATATGAAAGCAGCACAGAAGCATTCGATCCTGCGTATGGCAGTCTCCATCGCCATCGGTCTTGGCCTGGCGACGGTCCTGATCCTCTTCACCAGCAACAAGCCTTCCGAATCTCTGAAGTACTACTTCACGGCTCCGCTGATGAATGCCAGCTACTTCAGTTTCTGGATCCAGAAAGCGATCCCGATCATGTTTACCGGTACCGCTGTCTGTATCATGTTCAGTGCCAACCAGTTCAACCTGGGTCTGGAAGGTTCGTTCCTCTTCGGCGGTCTGACTGCTGCCCTGACGAACCTCTACATCGCCCCGAACAATCCTGCCCTGGGCATCCCGTTATCGATGATCCTGGGCATCCTGGTCGGTGCTCTGATCACCTTCATCCCGGCTCTTCTGAACAGACTGTTCAATGCGTCGATCATGGTCGTTTCGCTGATGATGAACTATGTCTGTCTGAACTTCTCGATGTATCTGCTGTTCACTTACTTCAAGAACCCGGCATCCTCCAAGAACACCTACCCCTGGGCCAAAGATACGATCATGACCCTGAAGTTCGGCAGAGGCAACAATCAGTTCACACTGTTCCTCTCCTTCTTCGTGGTCCTGGCGGTGGTCATCCTGGCCTGGTACTTCCTGTTCCGTACGAAGACCGGCTATAAGCTGAGAACGGTCGGTGTCAACGCCAACTTCGCAAAATATGTCGGTATCAATATCGTCAATGTCGCGATCATTGCGCAGATCATCGGCGGTATGATCGGCGGTCTCGGCGGTGCCTGTGAGATCATGTCGAACTATACCAACTATTCCTGGGTCGAACTGACCGGCTTTGGCTGGGACGGCGTCACGATCGCGATCTTTGCCAAGAATAATCCGAAATACGTACCGCTCGCTGCTCTGTTCCTGGCTTATCTGCGGACAGGTGCGATGGTCATGTCCTTCAAGACCAACGTTCAGAACGAACTGACCCTGGTCATCGAAGGCGTCGTCATCCTCTTCCTGCTGGCGGAGAAGTTCCTCTCCGGCACTTACCGGAAGATGATCGTTGCGGAAGCAGAAGCCAAGAAGGCGAAGGCTGCAAAGGAGGCCAAATAAGTTATGGGACAGGTCTTATCAACATTTGCCCGGATCTTTGCGAATCCGAACTTCTACGCTACCGTCTTAGCCGTTACGCCTCCGATCCTCTTCGCGGCCCTGGGCTGTGCGATCGCTCAGAAAGCGAATGCCACCAACATGGGTATCGAAGGGATCATGCTGATCAGCTCCTTCTGCGGCGTCATGGCTTCCTACTATATCGGTCATACCAACCCCTGGCTGGGACTGCTGGTATCGATCATCGTCGGCGGCATCCTCGGTTACCTCGTATCCTTCTTTGCCTTCCGATTAAAAGTCGATATCATTCTGGTCGGTATCGCCATGAACCTCTTAGGAAACGGTCTGACGGCCTTCTTCCTGTATGTCTTCACCGGTGACCGTTCCACCTCGAACTCCCTGCAGTCCGGTACCTTACCGCAGATCAGTATTCCGGGCCTGAAGGATATCCCGGTCCTGGGACAGATCCTGTCCGGACAGAATATCCTGACCTATATCGCCTACATCCTGATCTTCGTACTGTCCTTCTTCCTCTTCAAGACGAAGCTGGGCTTACGGATCCGGGCCGTCGGTGAGAACGTCAATGCGGCCGAATCGGTCGGTATCTCCTCCCTGAAGATCCGTACCATCGCCCTGATCATCTCCGGTATGTTCGGCGGTCTGGGCGGTGCCTTCATGTCTTCCGTTTACCTTTCCTACTTCACGAAAGGTATCGTCGGCGGACGAGGATTCATCGGTCTCGCAGCCTGCTCGATGGGCGGCGCCAACCCGATCCCGGCAGCCCTGACTTCGATCCTCTTTGGTTTCTTCTACGCTCTGTCCGGCTTTGCCCGTACGACCGGTATCTCCGATAACCTGGTCAACATGTGGCCGTACATCGCTACGATCGTCGGTCTCGTCGTTTACTCGATCAAACAGACCAATGACGAAAAGAAACGTCTGGCCGGTCTCAACGCCGAAGAAGAACCCAAAAAGAGTTAGTCAAAAAGGCGGTCTCCGGATCGCCTTTTAGAAAGGAAACACTATGAGTATAAAGAAAAGACCGGTCATCCTGGATGGGGATCCCGGTCATGATGATGCGATCGCCTGGGTCCTGGCAGCATCGATGCCGGAGTTCGACATCAAGGCGATCACGACGGTCGCCGGCAACCAGACCCTGGCCAAAGTTACCTATAACGCCAGAAGGATCGCAGCTCTGCTGCATCTGGATGTAGAAGTGGCCAAGGGCCGGGCGGTCCCGCTGATGTCCGATCTGATCATTGCCCCCAACTTCCACGGGGAGAGCGGACTGGATGGTCCGAAACTGCCGGAGCCGGAGCATCCCGAGAGCTCTCTGTCTGCCATCGAAATGATGGCCAAGGTCCTGCAGGAATCGGAAGAGAAGGTCACGATCATCGCGACCGGTCCGCAGACCAATGTCGGAGCCTTACTGCTGACGCATCCGGAACTGAAAGAGAAGATCGAAGTGATCTCCACCATGGGCGGCGGCATCCGCAACGGCAACTGGACCCCTGCTGCCGAATTCAATATCCTGGTCGACCCGGAAGCTTCCTATCTGGAATATCATTCCGGGGTACCGGTGCAGATGTGCGGTCTTGACGTTACCGAACAGGCCATCGTCTATCCGGAAGACTGGGAGCGGATCCGTGCTCTGAACAATCCGGTAGCCAAGACAGTCGCGGAATGGTTCGATTTCTTCTTTATCCATCTCAGCGAACTGGGCTGGAAGGGTGCGACCCTGCACGATCCCTGCGCAGTCCTGTCGCTGATCCATCCGGAGATCTTCGATATCCGGGATTACTATGTCACGACCGAACTGAGCGGTCTCTATACCCGTGGGGAAACGGTCGCCGATGTCTACGGCATCACCGGCAACAAGCCCAACTGCAAGGCTGTCGTCGGTCTCGACCGGCAGAAGTTCGTCGACTATCTGGTCGAAGCCTGCGCCAAGTTTGAAGGATGGGAGGTCAATTTATGAAAAAGATCCCGGTCTGGATCGATACCGACTGCGGTGTCGATGATGCGATGGCTTTACTGCTGGCGTTCCGTCTGCCGGAGCTGGAGATCGTCGGTCTCTCGGCCGTTGCCGGCAATGTGACGCTGGAGAATACTTTCCGCAATACGCGGGATATCGCTGCCTTGGCCGGAAGGAAGGATATTCCGGTCTATAAGGGAGCAGACCGTCCCTGGATCGTGGAACCCAGGAGAGCGGAATATGTCCACGGTGCCGATGGCCTGGGCGGAGCGGAGATCGCACATTCCGATGCCCCGGAAGCCGAAGGCCATGCCTGGGATGCGCTTTATCAGTGTGCGAAGAAATATCCGGGAGAACTGCAGGTCGTGGCCGTCGGTCCATTGACCGACGTCGCCAATGCGGTCATCAAGTATCCGGATCTGCCGCAGTATGTCAAAGGCATCCACATCATGGGCGGCGTGGCAGCCGGTCCCGGCAATACCAATATGACGGCTGAGTTCAACATCATGGGCGATCCTCATGCGGCAGCCTGTGTCTTCAAGTCCGGTATCCCGGTCACCATGGCCGGTCTCGATGTGACTTTGAAGGCGCATCTGAACAAGGAAGAAGTGGAAGCGATCGCCTCCACCGACAACAAGGTCTGCAAGCTCATTTCCCAGGCAACGAGAAATACCCTGGCCCTCTATAAACAGCTGGGTCTCGGTGAGATCATGTGCATGCATGACTCCTGCCCGATCCTCAATCTGGCCCATCCGGAATTCTTCAGCGGTAAAGAAGCCGGCGTTCATGTTGAAACGACCGGCGTCGAGACATTGGGCAAAACGGTCTGTGACCTCTATTCCGACGGCAAGCACGGCGTAAAAAATACGACCGTGCTGCTGGACTGCGATCGGGAAGCGATCGTAAAGCTGGTCAGTGAGATCTATACCACTTACGAGGCATAATATGAAGGTGCTCAATTTCGGTTCTCTGAACTATGATCATGTCTATCAGATGGATCATTTCGTGGCTCCCAAAGAGACGCAGTCTTCGCTGGGCTATGCCCGTGGTTTCGGCGGCAAGGGACTGAACCAGTCCATCGCTCTGGCCAAGGCCGGTGTGGAGGTCTATCATGCCGGCAAGGTCGGTGCTGACGGACAGGACTTCATCGACTATCTGCGCAAGTACGGTGTCCGTACCGACTACCTGAAGAAAGCCGACGACGAAGCGACCGGTCACGCGATCATCCAGGTCTGCAAGGGCGAGAACTGCATCATCCTCTACGGCGGCAGCAATCAGTCCATCACTCCGCAAGAGATCGATGATGTGCTGTGTCACTTTGAAAGAGGAGACGTCCTGCTGATCCAGAACGAGATCTCTTCCATGGCCTATCTGATCGAGAAGGCTCACGGGAAGGGGATGAAGATCGCCTTCAACGTAGCTCCGGCCAATGAGAAGATCTGGGGATATCCGCTGGAGCTGATCGATACCTTCATCGTCAATGAAGTGGAAGGCGCCTTCCTGGCCGGAGGCGATGCCTCGGATATCAGCGGAGTAAAGAAAGCACTGCAGGAGAAGTATCCTCAGAAGGAAATCGTCCTGACTTTAGGCGGAGACGGATCCAGTTACCTGCACGGAGCAGAAGAGATCAGCCAGCCGGCTTATCCGACGGATGTCGTCGATACGACGGCAGCCGGGGATACCTTCACCGGTTACTATCTGGCGATGATCCTGCAGGGCAGGGGAGTAAAGGAAGCCCTCGATATCGCTTCCCGGGCGGCCTCCTATACCTGTCAGGGAGCCGGAGCGGCGCAGTCCATCCCTTCGCTCAGCGATCTGCATCTGTAAACAAAAGCTATCTGTCAAAGGCAGATAGCTTTTTCTATTCCCTGAGAGTTACTGATTGAAGAGCTCACTGAGCATCTCTTCGTTCTCTTCGAATACTTCCAGGAGGTACCTGTTCCAGTGACGGGCGTCCTTCTCGGAAGAGCCGAAGACATAGTCTTCCTGACCGTAGTCCATGACATCGAAACCGGGGACGGCTTTGGAAGCACCGGCTGTACGGTAGGCGGCGATATCGCTGAGCGAGAAGGAGACGCCTTCCTCGCTGTCATAGCTGATCCAGGAAGTGAGATCCGTTCCGCTCGCTTCGGTGGCTGTACCGTTCGTCGTCTGGACACTGGAGGTGTTTTCTACGGCATTGCCGCCGGCATGTTTCGCATACATCGTATCGACATAGAGGGCGAAAGAATCACCGAGGACTTCGGAAGGCACGTGACCGCCGTCCCACTGCCATTCGATATGGGCATCGGTACCGGCATTTAACCAGGCGACCAGCAGGTTCATACTGTTCAACATGGAGATATCGCCTTCGGAAGCGCCCATCAGGATCCGGGCCCAGGTGGGATCGTTGGTCTCTTCGTCACCGATGTAGCTGGTGGGATCATAGAGTTCAACGATATTGTTTCCGTACTTATCGCCGGCTTCGACTTCGGCGATATCGGCCTGATAGGCCGCCAGCATCTCGCTGAAGGAAGCATAGTTGGCGGAGTCCGTACTGCCGGAAGCAGACTGGGTCGTTCCGGCATCCGGAGTGCCGACTTCTTCAGTGGAAGAGTCATTACCCGGGAAACCACCACCAGGCATCTCGCCGGAAGGTGCATTGCCGCCGGGACCTCCTTCGCCGCCGGGACCGTCGTCACCGCCCGGGAAACCGCCGCCGTCGCCCGGCATACCGCCTCCGCCGGAAGAACTCTTGGCGTAGCGGCCTTCCAGGAAGAGGACTGCTCTTTCTTCAGAGGTAAGAGCTGCGACTTCTTCGTCGCTCATAGCGCTGCCGTCTTCATTGAACCAGGTCCAGCCGTCGGCATAGACGAGACGTGCCAGATAGGAGTTCAGGCTTTCTTTAAAAACCTTGAGATAAAGATCGAGATAGGTGCCGGAATAAGTACCGTCTTCAGCCTGTTCGATCGTTAAGGCGACCGTATCGGAAGTATCACCGTCTTCGTTCAGATCGAAGCCGAGTGCTGCTTCGGAAACGGAGAGATCCTTGCCGTTGATGTATTCCTGATACTTCTCGGCCAGATAGACGGCTGTCTGTTTCTGGAAGGAAGTATTGAAGGAGTAAGCATCATCCTGCAGGTACTCAAAGGCCATCGCCATATCGGCTTCCTGCAGGGAAGTGATCGCACTGTAGGCCATACAGCCCCACATGCCGTCAGAGAGTTCGACTTCTTCGCCGTCGATCGTGACGGAAGTGATGTAGTTTCCTTCTTCGTCCTGATAGACGCCGACTGCACCGACAGCGATCTCATAATCATAGAAATCGGGATTGTCCGAAGTTGCCGCCAGCATGACCGCATGCGCTCCGCCGCCGGAACCGCCGGTCGAGACGAAATGATCGACGCTGCCGGGCAGGTTGCCAAGCAGGATATTGTATTTGACGAAGCGGACCGCATTCTTCTGGTCGACCAGACAGGAGGGGGCATCTCCGGTATAGACGGTGTTGCCGTCTTCATCGGTCATCGTGCTCTGTTTGCCGCGGTTGCCGCAGGCGACATTGATGTAGCCTTCAGCGGCATAGGTGGCCGAAGCAGTCTGGTTCTGCTGTTCGGAATAGCCGGCTGCGCCGGTATTGATGATGACGGGAGCGGTGGCTGCGGTATAGACCTGTCCGCTGCTGCTGGTGACCGTTCCCTCAGGATCGATGATCAGGTCGCCGACGGCGGTGCCGCTCGTGACATCGACTTCTCCGTCACCGTCCGTATCGATGCCCTTGACGTAAGCGCCCGGTACACAGACTGAGACGCCTTCTTCGTCAGCGATCTCCGGAGCAGTGACGGCGGTGATGATCGACAGCGTCCAGGAATCGCTTCCTTCGGCATAGGACCATTCTGCATCCATGTTCTCCAGATCCAGTGCTTCCTCGATCGCCCGCATCGCCTCTGTTTTGGCAGAGCCGCTCTCCGTTTCCGAAGAAGCCGGGACTTCTGCCGAAGAACTGCTTTCCGAAGAGGAAGAGGAACTGCTGCAGCCTGCTGCAAGCAGCAGGGCAGCCGATAATAACAGGATCAATATTCGTTTCATTTACATGTTCCCCCATTTGTTTTGTACCCTAACAATACAACTCTTACTTAAAACGAAACCAAAAAAGACATCCCGCAGACAGAAATGTCTGACGGGATGTCCGTTGATCCAAGATCAGTCTTTCAGGGAAGCTGCGACTTTTGTGGTCTTTTCAGCCAGTTCATGGATCGAGATCTTCTTGAGGTCTCTTACGTAGGTATCCAGTTCGTCACCGATCGGCTTCTTCCAGTATTCGGGGATGGCATCCGGTCCGTGGATCGTACCGATGATGGTCATGACCTGGGCAGCGTTGCAGTCGGCATCCTGACCGCAGCCGCCGACAGCCGCCAGAGTCCTGTTGAAGTCATTCTCGCCATACCAGAGGGCGATCACTTCGATAGCGGCATTGGGATAGGCATGGATCCAGTTGTAATGTTCCAGCTTCTTTTCACAGGGCTTCCAGGCGCTGTAGTAGTCGTCATGGGTCTGACACTGTTCATAGGCGTAACGGATGACCTGTCCGTATTCGCTGTCCGCCGGGATCAGATCGATGCAGGTCTTTAAGATCTTGCGGACATCTTTCTCATAGTAGGCCATCGAGACCATCAGGGCATTGAAGACTTCACCCAGGATGCCGTTGCGGGCATGGGAGATGACCGCATCCTTCCAGGCACATTCCGCGGCTTTCTTCAGATCACCGGGGAAGAGCTGTCCGGCGATGGCACCGCGCATCTGAGCCCCGATCCATTCGTTGAAGGGGTTGTGGAAGAGACCGGACTGCGGCGGCATGATGCCGGCTTTCAGATTGCGCAGAGCGAAATCTTCGGCGCTCCAGGCCATCGGGATACGGGCGATCCATTCTTCGGCGATCTCTTTGGAGGTCGTCTTTTTCCCGTATTCTTCATAGGCCAGCAGGAGACATAACTCAAAGGTGATGTCGTCATTGTAGGTATTGGGTTTGCGGATATAGCGGTCGACTTCGCCGTAGCGTTTCTTGATGGCATCGCCGGTATAGCCTTCGATGCAGGTGCCGTAAGCACCGCCGATGATCTGTGAGAGCCAGCCGGCGTAGGTCTTCCCGGTGTACTCTTCGTCGATCTTTACGTCGACGGCTGCCGGGAAGTCTACCGCTTTGGCGTAGTCTTCAAAGGTCTCATAGAAGGTCTGCTGCCAGTAGGGGGAGCTTTCGTCCTTTTCTGCTTCATAGGCAGCCCGGAAGGCTCTTTCCGTCAGCTTGTGCAGTTTGGGCAGATCATTCTCTTCATAGGTCTTCATGCCTTCTTCGATGATCTCCATCGCTCCCGGACAGACATAGCCGCGGTTCTCCATGGCCTGGATCCCGGCCAGACAGATCGATTCGTGGGCCCGGCTTCCCGGTACCTGCGAATGCCAGTACATCTTTGCCAGGATATCCTGTGCTTCTTCCTGCGGACCGGCTCCTTCTTCCCAGATCGTTTCGTTGTCATCTTCCTGATAGCAGGGTTCTCCTGCCTGCAGGATCTCTAATTCTTTTTCCCAGGCTTTCTTCATACCTGTTCTCCTTTCAGTTCTTTCTGCAGCCGATACATGGCTTCCAGGGCTACCTTGACTTCTCTTTCTTCGCCGAGCGCGGTCTTTTCCGCACCCGTGGAGTAATCGCTGACAGCTTCCGCACTGTCCTGTCCCCAGAGGACGACATTGTTCAGGATGGAAGCGGTATGGACACCGCGGATGCGTCCGACGGTGAAGAGGGCAGCTGTTTCGAAATCGGAGGCCAGCACACCTTTCTTTGACCAGGCTTCACAGATCTCCTGATCATTGTCGATGTAGAAGGACTCGTGGGAGAGGACGATGCCGGTATGGAAGGGCCAGCCGTATTCTTCGGCGACTTTGGCACAGTGGTGGATCAGCCGGTAATCCGGAACGGCCGGATAGATCGGCTCGACATAGGCCTTGGAGGCTCCGTCATCGCGGATCGCTCCTTCCGCCAGCACCAGATCGCCCAGACCGATGCCTTCCTGCATTGCTCCGGCAGAACCGATGCGCATCATTGTGTTGACGCCGATATTCTTCAGTTCTTCGACGGCAATGGCCACGGAGGAACCGCCCATGCCGGTGGAGATCCCGATCACCTTCATGCCTTTGTAGGTACCGAGGATCGAGCGGTATTCGCGGTTAAAGGTCAGCTCCTGCACATCTTCGAGACACTTCGCGATGACATCGACCCGTTTGGGGTCGCCGGGCATCAGTGCGCAGGGTGCCTGTACGGTCTCATCCAGATGGATATGTGCCTGCAGCATTTCTAGCTCTCCAGATAGGTCATCAGTTCGGCGATGAGGACCTTCTTGTCTTCTTCCGGCATGAAGGAAGCTTTGACGGAGTTGATGTTCATGAGGATCAGATCTTCCTCTTCGAAGCCCATCTCGTTGAGACAGTGATCATATTCATCCTCTACATTGACCCGGGCCAGCGTCATATTATCGGTATTGATGGTGACCGGGATGCCCATGTTTAAGAGGTTCTGAGCCGGGTGCAGAGGGTAGGACTCACGGGTCTTGCACTGTATGTTGGAGGTGGGACAGATCTCTAAGGCGATGCCTTTCTCAGCGGCAACGCGGCAGAGCGCCGGATTCTCATAGATGTGGTGACCGTGACCGATACGGGTGACGCCGAAGGCGATCGCATCTTCGACCGTTTTCCAGTCCTGACTGTCACCGGCATGGCAGGTCATAGGCAGTCCGTATTCCTTCGCTTTCGCAAAGAGCGGGGCAAAGTTGCTTAAGGGGACGATGCCTTCGGCTCCGGCCAGGTCGATGCCGACGACGCCTTTGCCGAGATACTTGCGGCAGACTTCGACGGTCTCTTCGTTGGCTTCCCAGTTCAGGGTCTCCGGACCGATGCTCATCATGCAGGTGATGATGCCGATCCTGAGACCGGGACATTCCTTCAGGCCTTCTTCTCTTCCTTTCAGGACCGCTTCCACCGCTTCCGCCTGGCTCATGCCCTTGCGGGTATGCAGCTGGGGAGCGAAGCGGATCTCGGCATAGGCCATGCCGATCTCCTGCAGGTCGAGGATCAGTTCTTTGGTGACCAGGGCTAAAGAGTCGGGATCCTGCATCACTTTGATCGGGTCATCGAACATCTTCAGGTACTGGTTGACGGATTCCGCATTGGAGCAGTCGATCAGGAACTGACGGTATTCTTCCAGAGTCTTTCCGGGCAGGATCACGCCCTGTTCTTTCGCTAAGCGCCAGACGGTCTCGATACGGAAAGAACCGTCCAGATGCAGGTGGAGGTCACATTTCGGGAAATGATAACGCATAGGATCTTTACCTTCCTTTTCTTTATTTTATCAGATTGTGAAGTGAGAACTTCAGGAAAGACAGAAAACAGTGTATGATAGGAATATCTGTGCAGGAAAGGAGGTGCTGCAGAGATGAAGAAGAAGTTTGTCCGCCGGCAGCCGCCGGCTGTCCTGCTGAGTTTCGGCTTTGCGGCGCTGATCCTGTTAGGATCATTGCTGCTGATGCTGCCCATCAGCAATCGTGACGGACAGTATATGCCGTTCCTCAATGCCCTGTTTGAAGCGACCTCGGCGACCTGTGTCACCGGTCTGACCGTCTATGATCCCTATACCCAGTTCACTCTCTTCGGGCAGATCGTCTTACTGATCCTGATCCAGATCGGCGGACTCGGCTTCGTGACCGTCATCTTCCTCTTCCTGCTGAGCCGGAGGAAGAAGATCGGTCTTAACCAGCGCAGTCTGCTGATGGAATCGGTCAGTGCCCTGCAGTTAGACGGCATCGTCCCGCTGGTCAAACTGATCCTGGGCGGAAGCCTGTTCCTGGAACTGGCAGGAGCGCTCCTCTTCAGCATCCGTTTCGTACCGCTCTTCGGCTGGAAACAGGGACTCTGGTTCTCGCTCTTCCATGCCGTCTCTTCCTTCTGCAATGCCGGTTTCGACCTGCTCGGAGCACGGGAAGCGCCTTCCCTGATCTCCTTCCAGAACGATCCGTTAGTGCTGCTGACAGCCGCTTTCCTGGTCCTCTTGGGCGGACTGGGCTTCGTGGTCTGGAGCGATCTCCTGCACAAGCGTTTCCAATGGAAGAAACTGGAACTGCATACCCAGATCGTCCTGACGACGACGATGCTGCTGATCGTCATTCCGCTCTTCTTCTATATCATGAGCGAACAGAATGCTTCCTTAGCGGGCATGACCCCGCTTGACAGTATGGTCAATGCCTTCTTCCTGACGGTGACCCCGCGTACAGCCGGATTCTCCAACGTCGATCTGAGTACGCTCTCGCCAGCCGGCAAACTGATGATGATGGCGCTGATGATCGCCGGAGCCGCTCCGGGCGGCACCGGCGGCGGTCTCAAGATCACGACGCTGGTCCTGATCGGCATGACCGTCTGGGAGTGGCTGCACTCTACCGAAACGGTAGATACGCCGATCGGACGCTACCGTATCGATCATCTGGTAGTAAGAAGGGCCTTCGTCACTGCTTCGCTCTACATCCTGCTGGCCGTGCTCGGCTCCTATATCCTCTGTCTCTGCGGAGAAGGGGTGGAGGAATCTCTCTTTGAGTGTATCTCGGCTGTAGGAACGGTCGGAGTGACCTTAGGCATCACCCCGACACTGAATGATATCTCGAAACTGACGGTGATCGCATTGATGTTCATCGGAAGACTGGGCGGTATGACCGTATTCCTGGCACTGTCCCGGCCTTCTGCTTCGGAAAAGGTAAAGAACCCGGTCGGTAAACTGATCATCGGGTAAAGGAGGACTATGAATTCGTTTCTGGTAATAGGGGCCGGACGCATGGGCTCGCGTCTGGCGGAACAGCTGATGCTGGAAGGCAACGAAGTGATGCTGCTGGACCGGAATGAGGACAAAGCGCAGAAACTGGCGGATGTCGTGACAGCGGTCAAGATCGGTGACTGCACCGATATGGATACGCTGCGGGAGATCGGGGTCAATAACTTTGACTACTGCATCGTCTGCATCAGTAAGGACTTTGAAGCCTCGATGATGATCACGGCCGTCTTAAAGGAACTGGGCGCCCAGAAAGTCGTTGCCCGGGCCAGTTCCAATTTCCATGCCCGTCTGCTGAAGAAGATCGGGGCGGATGAGGTCATCTTCCCGGAACAGGAAGTGGCAGACCATCTGGCTGTACGCTATACCCGCAACCGCATCCTGGACTACTTCAAACTGACGGAAGACTACCAGATCATGGAAGTGGAAGTACCCTACAGCTGGGTCGGCAAGACCGTCGGAGAACTGCAGGTACGCAGCCGCTACGGGATCAATATCATCGGGATCCGTTCCGAGAAGGGTTTTGACCCGGTCATCGACGTCAATGACAGTTTCGGAGAGAAACAGACGCTAATCGTCGGCGGTACGGAGAAACAGCTGCGGAAGATCTACGGAAACTGAGGCGTTGCATAAACGCCTTTTTCTTTTCGCGGTATAATGAAGAAAAAGGAGAACTATCATGGAAAACAAGGTGATGGAAACACTGTTGGAGAGACGCTCGGTCCGGAAGTATCAGGCGAAGGAAGTACCCGAAGAACTGATCGAAGAAGTTCTGAAAGCCGGTGCCTATGCCCCCTCCGGGATGGGAAAGCAGCCGGTGATCGCAGTCGTGGTCACGAAGAAGGAAGTCAGAGACAGGCTCTCCCGGCTCAATGCGGCTGTGATGGGAGCGGACATCGATCCCTTCTACGGAGCGCCGGCGGTGATCGTCGTCCTGGCGGACCGTTCTTCGATGACCTACCTGTATGACGGATCGCTGGCGATGGGCAATATGATGAATGCCGCCCATGCCCTGGGACTGGGTTCCTGCTGGATCCACCGGGCGAAGGAAGTCATGGCTTCCGAAGAAGGACAGGCCCTGCTGAAGGAACTGGGCGTGGAAGGTGACTACGAAGGGATCGGCAACCTGATCCTCGGTTATCCGGAAGGTGAAATGCCGGAAGCCAGACCGCGCAAGGAAAAGTTTGCTTACTGGGTAAAGTGATCCGGGAAGCATATAAAGATCTGCAGGCAGACTGCAGCCTGATCTTTCTGGAAGAAGGATTTCCGCAGAACTGCCTCTCCTTCTGCCGGGAGAATCATTGCAGCGCATATACCGTCTCCGGGATCGACTGGAACAAAGATCTTTCGCCCTGGCCGGCGAAGAAGGTCTTTAAGAAAGGGGAGGACTTCTCCGGCGGAGGCGATGCTTTCCTGCAGAGACTGTTGGAAGAGGTAAAAGAGATCCCGGGCAGGAAGTGTCTGGCCGGTGTCTCGCTGGCTGGTCTTTTTGCGTTATATGCCGCTTCCAAAAGCGACGCTTTTGCGCAGATCATCTCGATCTCGGGATCGCTCTGGTACCCCGGTTTCCGGGAATACCTTTCCGAACATCCTTTTCACGCTGAGGACGTCTACCTGTCACTGGGCGATCAGGAGGCCAACAGCCGCAATCCCCTGCTGGCGAGCGTAGCGGAAGAGACGGCTGCCTGTGCGCAGATCTTAAAAGAGAAGGGCGTCTCTCTCAGACAGGAGAGGAATCCCGGCGGTCATTTCGCAGACGGGGAAGAGCGCTTATTGAAGGCATTAAAATGGTTCATGGAGTCCGGGATGTAAGTCCCGGGCTTTTCTGTTAAGATGGTTCTGTGAAGAAGTTCCGGACCCTGGCATTAACACTGTTGATCGGCGGCAGTCTGCTGTTTGCGCTTCTGCAGCCGAAGACCTATACTTTTCAGACGACGGACTACTTTTCGACTGCCGTCATCCTGCAGGTGAAAACACGCAGTCAGAAAGAAGCGCAGAAACTCTGGGAAGGCTGCCTGCAGATCCTGCAGGAAGTCTCGGAAACGGCCGACCTGCGAGAGGAAGACTCGGAGATCAGCCGTTTTAATGCGCTCTCACACGGAGAAGAGCTGGTCATCTCGGAGACCTTTGCCTCGCTCTGGCAACAGGCAGAGGCCTGCTATGAACTGACCGGAGGCGCCTATGATCCGACAGTCTATCCGCTGGTGAAGCTCTGGGGCTTTGCCCCGGCCGCAGCCGGTGAGGAAAGAGAATATACCATCCCGGAAGAAGAGACGATCAAAGCTTATCGGCAGCTTTTGGGCTGTGAAGAGATCGTTTTAGGAAGCGACGGAAGTTCCTATACTCTCTACAAGGGGATCCCCGATCAGGAGATCGAAGGAAAGAGATGTTCGGCGATGATCGATCTGGGCGGGATCGCCAAGGGTTATGTCTGCGACCGGGTCAGAGATCATCTGCAGGCGGAAGGGGTGAAGGAAGCTTCCTTCCGCTGCGGTTCCTCCTCGCTCTTCGTGCTGGGTGAGAGCGAGCTCGCCCTCAGCAAGCCCCGTCCCGGAGCGAACGAAGACATTTCGTTCGGCACCCTGCGGATAAAGGATCAGGCAGCTGCCGACAGCAGCGATGCCTATCGTTGCTTTGAACAGGACGGTATCCGTTACTGTCATATCCTGGATCCGGAGACCGGCTATCCCATCAATGTGCGCAGTGACGGTCTGCTCAGTGCCGTGGTGCTTTCTTCTTCGGCGGCGGAAGCCGATGCGCTTTCGACTGCTTTCTGCATCAGAGGGGCAGACGCCCTGCAGGAAGCCTGGGCGAAGGACTATGTGCTGGTCGACCGGGAGCTGCATGTCTCCAGCGACCTTGCGGATCTCTCCATTACTGACGAAGCTTATCGCCGGTAACAGGATCGAACATAACAGATCCTTTTTTATGCGAAACCTGTCACAAATCAGAAAAAAGAGCTATAATTAATAGTTGATAAGAATAGTAAAGTATGGGGTTTATTTATGCAGTGGAAAATGACTACAGATTATGCACTGAGTGCGCTGATCTACCTGACAGCGAAAGGAGAGATGGCCAATGCGGCAGAGATCGCGGAGGAGATGGACATCCCGCAGAACTTCCTGTATACGGTCATGGGCAAGATGCGCAAGGCCGGGATCGTCAGCGTAGAACGCGGAGTGACCGGCGGCTGGCGGCTGGCGGTCGATCCGAAGGATGTTCAGGTCAGGGATGTGCTGGATCTCTTCGGAGACGATATCCTGTATGAACGCACGCTGGAAGATGAGAAAGCCTGTGCCAGTATGGAAAAGTATGCACCCGCTACCTACCGGAAGATCTCTGATTACAACCAGAATCTGAGGTCTTATCTGCATGGTCTGACACTGTCGGATCTCTGTGCCAGATAGTTTTCAAGGATCGGAAAAGTTTCCGATCTTTTTTCTTTTCTTTTGTTTAGAAAGTGCTATAGTGGTTTGGTATGTTTTCCGGAGGTGTCCTATGCGGAAAAGCCGTCCTGACCTGCTGCACGGTCCGATCGTCAGACCGATCCTGTATTTTTTCTTCCCGATCCTGATCGGGACTTTCTTTCAGCAGTTATATAACACCGTGGATGCGGTCGTCGTCGGGAACTTCGTCGGCAAGGAAGCGCTGGGCGCCGTAGGCGGAACGACCGGGACCATGATCAACCTGCTGGTCGGTTTCGTGACCGGACTCTCTTCCGGTGCGACCGTCGTCGTCAGCCAGTATTACGGCTCCGGCGACACCAAAGGTGTCAGACGGGCTGTTTCTTCAGCCATGTTTCTGGCGGTCAGTCTGGGGGCATTGCTGACGGTAGGCGGGATCGCCCTGACGCCGGCTCTGCTGCGTATGATGAATGTACCGGACAGCGTCTTTCCGCTTTCCGTACGCTATATGCAGATCTTCCTGGCCGGGATGATCCCTTCCATGATCTACAATAACGGTGCCGGCGTATTAAGGGCCGTAGGGGATTCCCGACGTCCGCTCTACTTCCTGATCATCTCCTGCTTCACCAATATCGTCCTCGATATCGTCTGTGTAGCCTGGCTGGGGATGGGCGTCGAAGGAGCAGCGCTGGCGACGGTCCTTTCGCAGGCGGTCAGCTGCGTCCTGACCCTCTATGTCCTGGGAAGGAGCTACGAGGCCTACCGTTTCCGTCTGAAGGACCTTCGTTTCGACCGGGATATCCTTTCCCGGATCGTAGTGATCGGACTGCCGACCGGCATCCAGAGCTGTCTGTATTCGGTCTCCAACCTCTTCATCCAGCGTTCGGTCAACGGCTACGGTGTCGATACGATGGCGGCCTATACCGCCTTCGGCAAGATCGATGCCCTCTTCTGGACGACGTCCGGAGCCTTCGGCACTTCGGTGCTGACCTTCAGCGGACAGAACTTCGGGGCCGGCAATATCGAAAGGGTCCGGAAGGGATTCCGGGTCTCGCTGCTGCTGGACCTGCTGATCTCCGGGGTCCTGGCGGTCTTCATGTATTTTGGAGGACCTTACCTCTATCCGCTCTTCACTTCCGATCCGGAAGTCATCCGTATCGGGGTCGAGATCCTGCGTTATCTCTGTCCCTACTGGATCACCTTCATCTTCGTAGAGGTCTTCTCCAGCGGACTGCGCTCCTGCGGCGATTCGCTGACGACGATGCTGATAACGGCGGCCGGAATTGCGGTCTTCCGTATCGTCTGGATCGTCTTCGTCCCTTCCTCCAGCATCTTCGATACCCTGCGCTGTTACCCGCTGTCCTGGGTCATTACCGGACTGCTGTTCCTGGCCTATTACCTGCAGGGAGGCTGGCTGAAGCGTTCGCTGTCAGCCCGGGCAAAACTGATGCATAACTGAACCAAAAAAGCCGGAAAAGGATATCCATTCCGGCTTTTTTCACGTATACTTAAATTAAGGGATTTGCATAAACAATAGGAGGAAAAGACCCATGAAATTCGTAGTTAAGAACACGAACACCGGCGTCAAATTCGATCTGTTCAGAGCCAAGGAAGATAATGCCTTCGTTTCTTCGGAAGTCTACACGACCCGCAAGACCTGCCTGAACGGCATCGAGAGCGTCAAGAAGAACGCTGCTGCTGCTCCGGTCGAAGATCAGACGTTAGAGAACTATGCCGCTGAGAAGTGCCCGAAATTCGAAGTCTATGAAGACAAGGCCGGCAAGTACCGTTTCCGCCTGAAAGCCCGCAACGGCCAGATCGTCGCTCACAGCGATCCCTTCGAGACCGTTGACCTGGCGAAGGAAGCTGTTGAAGACGTCAAGAAGGGCGCCGGCAAGGCTGCTGTCGAAAAGTAAGATAATCAAGAAAAGCATCCCGGGGATGCTTTTCTTTTGCGGAAAAAGGACTAGAATTAGGTTCGTGAAAGAAAAACTGTTTCGCATCCTGCAGCTTCTGATCATTGCTGCTATCCTCTATCTTGTCTTCGGGCGCAATCTCGCCTCCATCCGGGAAGCGCTGAACGCATTGTCTCTGCCGAAGACAGTGATCCTGCTGGGGGCAGGCTGCATCTACTATCTGCTGGAAGGTGCTGCCTATACGCAGGCATTTGGCGCTCAGCGGAAGCTGTCTCTCTTCCGGGGCGTGGTCCTCTCCTTTCTGGGCCTCTTTGCGAATGTGACAACTGCCGGCGCTGGTGCTCTGCCTCTGCAGGTACTGTATCTGCAGGATACGGAGATCCCGGCAGCTGCTTCGGCAGGAGTCTGCCTCTATTCCTACATCCTGCACAAAGCGGCGGTCCTGCTGCTGGCGGCATTCTGTCTGCTGCTGGGGATCGGCAGCGGGATGGAGGTTTCCGATCTTGCGCCGTATCTGGCTTACGGCTTTGCGGCCGGGACCGCGATCACCGTCATTCTGACCCTGGCTGCCTGCAGCACCCGCATCAATCAGCTGGGACAGAGATTCTGTGAGAAAATGCCGGAACGTTTTGCGAAGCAGAAACGTTCCCTGCAGGAGAACCTGCAGCTGCTCAATACCGAAGTCAAAGACTGCTTCGCCCGGAAGGGGACGACACTCTCCGTGCTGCTGCTGGATCTGCTGAAGTTCCTTTCACTCTGCCTCCTGCCGGCGCTGATCTGCCGCTTTCTGCAGCTGCCGCTGCCGACGCTGAAAGCTGTTATCTACACTTCACTGATCCTGGCTCTTTCCGGTTCGCTGCCCAATGTATCCGGTCTCGGGCCGATCGAATTCGCCTTCCTGCTGTTCTTCGGCAGAGATCTGCCGCAGCAGCAGGTCAGTTCCCTGCTGCTGGTCTACCGGCTGGCCAATTATTTCTTTCCCTTCCTGCTCAGCCTGCCGGCAGTGATGATGGTCAGAAGGAAGAGCTGACTCGCAGGACATGTCCTGCCGAAGCACTGAGAGACCTGCAGGTCTCTTTTGCGTTATAATAGGGGACATAAGGAGAAAACAATGGAAGACATCAATATTGCCTTACTGATAGATGCCGATAACGTGGCTCCCAAGTACATTCAGGAGATCCTGAGTGAACTTTCCAAATACGGCAAGATCACCGTACGCCGGATGTACGGCGACTGGTCCAGCGACCGTCTGCATTCCTGGCTGAAGACAGCCGGAAACTACTCGATCACTCCGGTCATGCAGACGAACAACACGCCCGGCAAGAATGCCTCGGATATCTGTCTGATCATCGATGCGATGGACATCCTCTATACCGGAGATGTGCAGGGCTTCTGCATCGTTTCTTCGGACGGTGACTTCAACCGTCTGGCGACCCGGATCCGGGAAGCCGGCATGACCGTCATCGGCATGGGAGAGAAGAAGACTCCGGAATCTTTCCGGAATTCCTGCGAACGTTTCGTTTTCCTTGACGTCATCGACAGCGATGAGACGGAAGCGCCGAAGAAGAAAAAGACCCGCAGCCGCAAGGAAAAGGAAACTTCCGAGCCGGAAGGCAATGCGGAAGGGGAATCTCTGTTCACCGATAAGGATGATATCGAGAGTGCCATCATCAAGATCGTTACCGATAACTCGGTCGAAGGAAAGGAGACCGGTCTCGGAGAGATCGGTTCCCGTCTGGTAAAGATCTACCCGGATTTCGATATCCGCAACTACCACTACAGCAAACTTTCCGAGTTCCTGAAGGACTTCCCTTCACTGAACGTGATCTACCATGACAATGCAGCCTGGGTCGCTCTGCAGAGCTCTCCGACTTCGGAGATCGAGAAGCAGATCAAGAGGGTCTTCTCCCGTCACAGGGAGAAGGAGATCGATATCTCTGCCCTGCAGTCCGAACTGAAGGAACTGAATCCCAACCTTTCCGCCAGCATCCGCAAGAGCGGGGTCACCCGTTTCTCGGTCTATCTGGATAGGGTCATCCCCAGTGTGGAAGTCGTCGGCAACAAGGTCCGGCTGAAAGAAGAGATCGTGACCCGGTCATAGACCGGGTCTTTTCTTATTTTTATTTGTGGAAACGGTTTTTTCCGTGCTATCATGAAAAAGTAAAGAATGGAGGATAAAAATAATCATGCTGCACGAAGTACAGTTTTTGTCGTACAACGAGCGGGACGGTGTTTTTGGCTGGATCTACGTTCCGGCCTGTGAACCGATCGGCATCATCCAGCTGATCCATGGCTTCGGCGAACACTCCCGGCGCTACCTCCACATGATCACGAGCTTTATGGAAGCCGGCTACATCGTCGCCGCCGATGACCACGTAGGTCACGGAAAGACCGCTCTCGAGAATGACCGCTGGGGCGACTGGGGCAACAAGGGCTACACCACGATGGTGGAAGATGAGAAACGTTTCCACGATCTGGTCGTCAAAAGGTATCCGGATCTTCCGTACTTCCTTTTCGGACACAGTATGGGCTCTTTCATTGCCCGCATGTATATGGCCCGTTACGGAAAGGACCTGAAAGGTGCTGTTATCTGCGGTACGACCGGTGTATGGCCGGGCCTGGATGAAAGTATCGCTGAAGTACAGAAACTTGTCGACGAAGGCAAGGGAGAAGAAGCGGATCCGACACTGGCTGCGAAGCTGATGGGCTGGATGTTCAGCCGCTGCGAGGAAGGTGTGACCTTAGGCAATGAATGGATCTGTCATGATCCTTATGTGCAGAAGGATCATGCGAAAGATCCCTTCGATGCCTTCACGAAGCCTACCCTGAACCGTGCCTGGCTCTACTTCTTACAGATGATGAAAGACATCACCGGTGAGGAGTGGGCGAAGAAAGTTCCGGCCGATCTCCCCGTCTACAACATCGCCGGGGATCAGGATCCGGTCGGACAGTTCGGTACCGGTGTCTACCAGACTGCAAACTGGCTGATCGATACCGGACACAGGGTCACTACCGAGCTCTATACCGGTTACCGTCATGAGATCCATAACTATGCAGAACTGCGGGAGGATGTGGAAGAAGGCATCATAGAGTTCTGCGATGACTGCCTCGACGGATAAAGGAAAGACGTCTTACGACGCCTTTTCATTTTTGATGTTCCAGATATGGATGTAGGCCTCTTCTGCGGCATGGGTGAGGATCGTTTCCAGTTCTTCACAGAACTTTCTGTCGCTCAGGTAGGATGTCAGTAAGGGGGAGAAACGGCCTTTGTCCCTGTCGATCTCCTCTAACAGAGGTTTCAGGTCTCCCTGATACTCTTCCTGCAAGAAGACCGAGAGAGCGATACAGTCGGTCATAGCCCGCCAGGGAGACTCGTTGCGCCGGTATCCTTCGGGATAACCGTCGCCCTCACTGTACCAGCGGTGATGTCCCAGAGCGATATCGGCATAGTCTTTCGTGGAAGCCCGGGAACAGAGATCATCGTGTCCGGAGAAGGTATGCAGGCGGTAGATATCCGATTCGGTCTGGAAGAGATCACGCTGTCTCTCTACGCTTTCGATCTTCAGTTTGATCAGTCCGAAGTCATGATAGAGACCGCAGTTCCGGGCATAGGCGGAGAGGGTCTCTTTTTTCTTTTCGGCAGGAATGTCCTGCAAGGGCGGCAGTTCCGCGAAGAAAGAGGGATCACGGTCATAGACCCGTTCGCTGAGACAGGCAGCCAGTTCTCCGACGACGTAAGAGCGGATATACAGTTCGGTATTGAGCTTTGGGATCAGGGCCGAGGTGATCTCCCGGTAGGTCGGCACGCCTTCGGTCTCATAGTAATCCGAGAAGACCAGAGTCACGAAATAGGCGAAGAGATCATCGAAGTTCTCTGCCGGGATCGCAAAGAGGACCTTCGTCATCCGCTGGTAGGCTTTCTTCAGGAAGGAGATATATCTGGCTCTGTCAGGCATGTTTTGATTGGCCTTTAAGAGCCGGCCGTAATAGATCGGCAGCTGCACGGTGGCATAGAGACCGGAGTAGTCATAACGATCTGCCGGTGCGGAAGCGATCAGGTCTTCCATGCGCTGCAGGGTCGTTTTGAGATCGGTGAAACCGCAGGTGTATTCCATTTCGTAGTAAGGCCACAGCCAGCGCAGGTTGGGGTCCTTGTTGTCCTTTTCCGGCTGGAAGACGACCTGACAGGATTCCAGGATCAGCGCCAGTTCAGAGGGGGTCATATCTCCCCGGGAAAGGGTATTGCGGTTGGAACTCATCTGCTGATGGGCACGCTGCAGGTAGGTGTCCCAGGGCAGTCCCGGAGCCTGTTTGCGGTAGTATTCATCCTGCGTGATCTGCAGGGTGCGGGCGCTGACGGCGACCCGCCGATGGCGGTCGACGGTGCAGATCGCGATATTGGCAAGCGCACGGATGATGTAGCCTTTTGTGGCTTCATCTTCGATCTCTTCAAAGAAGCGCAGGTAGGAACCGGCTTCAGTAAAGACCATCTCGTTGCGGAAATAGTAGGGCTGCGTATGTTCGCTCTCCAGCCCCTGGATCATGCGGTCCTGGTAGTAGAGGCCCATGCCCAGCTTGTAAAGCTCACGGATGATGGCGCTGCGGTCTTTGCGGATGCGGGCCAGACTCAGCAGGGCTTCATGGATGGTGATATAGAGGCCGCAGTCCAGGTTCGTTTTCCAGTCCATCAGAATGTCTCCGAAGGCATCCAGTTCCTCGATCTCTTCGGATGAAAGGGAGGGCAGGGTATCCAGTACCGGGAAGAACTCATCGTGAAGCAGACGCATATTCTCTTCCCGCAGCTCCTGCATCCTTTCTTCTGCCTGGCAGCTCTCTTCCAGCCATTCCGGGAAAGTGTCCGCATTCAATGCGAAAAGGTCACTGCGGGCAGCGATCTCTTTACAGTTGGCGATGTATCTTTCCTGATAGGGCTGCATATTCTTTTAAATACGGCGCAGGGCCTGCATCAGTTTGGCGATATCGACCGGTTTGGCGAGATGTTCGTTCATCCCGGCCTGGTAGGCTTTGGCGATGTCTTCGGCAAAGGCGTTGGCGGTCATTGCGAAGATCTTTACGGTGGAAGCGTCCTTCCGATCCAGGGCCCGGATAGCCTTGCTGGCTTCGTAACCGTCCATGACCGGCATCTGGATGTCCATCAGGATCAGGTCGTAGTAGTCCTCCACACTGTCCTTGAATTTCTCCAGAGCGATCTTTCCGTCTTCGGCGGTATCGATCTCGGCATGGGTGGAGCTCAGGATCTCCCGGGCGATCTCCCGGTTGATCAGGTTGTCTTCGACCAGCAGGATATGTTTCCCGTGCAGGTCGACGGAAGTCAGAGGATCACTGCCCCTGGCTCCGCGCAGCGCTTCGCTGAGACCATTCAGCAGGCTCTTGCGGAAGAAGGGGATGGGCAGGAAGTATTCGATGCCGCTGTGATTGGCTTTGTATTCGATGTCTTCCCAGTTGTCGTCACTGATCAGGATGATCGGCAGCTGCGGATCACGCTGATGCAGGTAAGAGGCCAGATCATAGATGCTGCCGTCCTTGCCGATGTCATGTCCGATGATGACCGCATCCGCGTGCTGATCGCGGAATTCATCCTCGGCCTGCTGGGCGACGGCTTCGGAAGCAGAGGAAACGAATACGGCATGCAGACCGGCATCCTTCAGACAGCGGCGGTAGTCATCGCGAAGTTCTTCATCGGCTTCTACGATCAGCACCCGTTTGCCCTGCAGCTCTTCACTATGGACTTCGAGATGTTCATAGCGCAGAGGGATGCGGATCTCAACGGCCGTGCCTTTTCCCGGAGCGGAATCGATATGGATCGAACCGGACATGGCTTCGACCAGTCTCTTGACGATACTCATGCCGAGACCTGTTCCTTCGATACGGGAGATGGTGGTGGAGTTTGCCCTTTCAAAGGGTTCGAAGATCTTTTCCAGGAATTCCGCAGTCATGCCGATGCCATTGTCCCGGCAGAGGAAGTTCAGCCAGCAACGTTCTCCTTCAGTGCTCTCCGAGACCTTTACCGTGATCTCTCCGTTCGCTTCAGTATATTTGACGGCGTTATTGATGATATTGACATAGATCTGCCGCAGGCGGAGCGTATCACCGACCAGTGATTCATAGCTGATGTCCCGGACATCAAAGGAGAACTGATGTCCTTTCTGCTGCATCTGGGGACGGACGATGGTCAGGATGTCGTGGAGGAGGTCACTTAAAGAGAAGGCCTCTTCGGCCAGAGCCAGCCGTCCGGAATCGATCCGGGACATATCCAGGACTTCGTTGATCAGACTGAGCAGGTGGGCTGAAGCCGTTTCGATCTTGTTCAGACTGTCCAGGACCCTGGCTTTTTCATCGATATGCTTCCTGGCTAACGCCGTCATGCCGATGATCGCATTCATCGGGGTACGGATATCATGAGACATGTTGCTTAAAAAGGCGTCTTTGGCCTTGCCGGCATTTTCCATCTCTTTCAGCTGCAGGATCAGTTCTTCATTGAGGTCCTGCATACTGTCGCTGCCGCTGATACGCAGCTGTTTCTCTTCGGACAGGTCGATCACAGCGGTCACTTCTGTCGGTTCAAAGCCTTCGGTCTGATACAGGATAGGGGCATCTGTGCCATGCCCGTCATATACCGCGTATTCTCTGGCCATCGTTTTCTCCTCGTTATATCCCCATTATAACATTCCTGACCTGAATGTCCCGGTAATACCGGCAGATCCGTTCCGTGAACTCCTTCAAAGTCTTTCGCTTGTCACTGCTGTGGGTACAGAGCACACAGGGGATCTTCTCTTCACAGTCGAAGGGGATCCAGCGGAACTGCGGATGATGGTTGTTCAGGAAATCAGGCGCAATGACGATCGCTTTGCCGGCAGCGACGAAAGTCAGCGAGGTGTCGTGATCATTGCTGTTGAAATAAGAGATCTCCGGGTGACGGATCAGCCGCTGCTGCAGAGCACGCAGAGGAGCAGGAGAACCTCCCCCGATCATCAGGGTGCGTCCGAAAAGATCTTCTTCCCGGATGAGGGTCTTTTCAGCTAAGGGATCATCCGGACGGCAGACCAGACAGAGACGGGAATCAAAGAGCGGATGCAATACGATATCGGGGACCTGTTTCACGGAATTACGGATCGCAAAGAGGATGTCCCGTTCTCCCTGCAGGAAGTTCTCCGGGGCATGGTGGTAGTTGAACTGCGGAGTGACCGATACGGAAGGTTCTTCCTGCTGGTAGCGTTCGATGATCTCCGGCAGCAAGAACGTCGGCCATATCCGCGACGACCTGAATATCCAGGACTTTGTATTAACGGAAGAAGAGATGGCTGAGATCGCCAAGCTGAACAAAGGCGTACGCTATTATCACCGCAGCGACGAGCAGCTGGCACACTTTGCCTCCTGGCAGCCGCAGTACGAGAAGTAAAAAAAGGATCACCGCAGGGTGATCCCTTATCCTTTCGGGATACTACTGAAGCAGGTTTCCGGCCAGGTTGAAGAGCGTGTTCAGGTTGACGCTGCCGTTGGAGTTGGTAGCGGTCGCACCGGAACCTAAGAGGCTCTGGACCAGCTGGTTGGCTGCTGCGGTACCGGCGTTGTTGTTGGAAGAAGTGTTGCCGGCCAGCAGCTGCTGCAGCATGGCCGCCATCTGTTCTTCCTGGGTCGGTTCTTTCGGTTTCTGGTTGCCGCCCAGCAGTGCGCCGAGCAGACCGGTTCCGGAAGAGGAAGTGGAAGCCGGTTTGGAATTGCCGCCCAGCAGGGTGCCTAAGAGACCGGTCGCTGCGTTTGCAGCAGTCGAAGTGTTGGAAGAGGAACTTCCGCCCAGCATCGAACCGATGACGTTCGTCAGCAGGGAAGCAGAGCTGTTGGAAGAGGAACTTCCGCCGACCAGTTTGGCCAGAAGGCTCAGAGCAGTCGAAGCGTTGACCTTGCCCAGGCCCTTGCCGCTCAGAAGACTTACCAGCAAGAGGGCATCATTGATGTCCAGCTTGCCGTCGAAGAGAGCGGCGATGCCTTTTGCACGGGTGACCGTATTATCGCTGAGGTCACCGACCGTATTCATCAGATCGGCTGCATCGATGGAACCTTCGGCTCCGGTAAAGAGCTTGATGACATTGTTGTCGAGGACGTCTTTGGAGACTTCTTCAACTTCCGCATCGCTGAGTTCCGTGCTTCCAAGCAATCCGCGGATGACCTGCGTCTTGTCGCCTTCGCCTAACAGAGCGTTCAGCTTTGTCGGATCTGCGGAGAAACCTTTGAGGACGGTGTTCGCTACGCCGCGAACTTCCAGTGCGCCCTTTGCATCAACTTTCATGTGTGTATTGACCTCCTGTATAATCAATATCTCTGTTTTTATTATAAGGCATATGCGGAATTTCATGTGAAAAAATACATGAAAGAAGTCTGCTATAATGACGGAAAAGGAGGTCCCTATGCGTAAGATCCGAAAAGTCGATCCGCAGTCCCCAAGAGACCTGGAACAGTTCTGTGAACTGATGGATGACCTCTCTGAAGGAGCAGCGGACAAGACCCTGCTGCAGCGAAAGATCCGGGACTTCAATGCCCGGGAGGACTGCTGCCTGCTGGTCTGTGAAGAGGACGGGAAACTGATCGGCAGCGTCTGCGGCATCCTGTTCGGGGACTTCTGCGGAGACTGCGCACCGATGTGTGCGGTAGAGAATGTCGTGACCCATCATGACTATCGTCATCAGAAGGTGATGAAGGAACTGTTCGCAGAACTGGAAACCTGGATGAAAGAGAAGGGCGCCAAATACGCCTTCCTCTGTTCGGGAAATTCCCGCAGCGGTGCCCACCGCTTCTATCAGGAAATGGGCTATGAAGAAGTCAAAGGCTTCAAGAAGAGGTTTCTATGAAGATCACGGTATTAACGATCTTTCCGGAGCTGTTCTCCTATCTGGGAGAAGCGCCGATCCTGAAGAGAGCGCAGGAAAAGGGGATCCTGGAAGTGCGGATCCTGGATGTAAAGGAGTATGCGGACGGCAGTTTCCGGCATATCGATGATTCGCCCTACGGCGGCGGAGCGGGGATGGTCCTGAAGTGCGAGCCGCTCTTTAAGGCCTTAAAGGAAGCCGGAGAAGGAAGAAGGATCGTCTTCTCCCCGGCCGGAAGGATCTATGACCAGCAGCTGGCTCACGAATATCTCAAAGAGGATCATCTGATCCTGCTCTGCGGTCACTACGAAGGGATCGACCAGCGGGTCATCGACGCATGCGATGAAGAGCTCTCGATGGGAGACTATATCCTTTCCGGCGGCGAACTGCCGGCCCTGACCCTGATCGATTCGCTGGGCAGACTGCTGGAAGGAGCCCTGCGCAAAGAGAGCACCGAGGAAGAATCCTTTGAGGACGGGCTTCTGGAGTACCCGCAGTACACCAAACCGGCGGTCTATGAAGGGAAGGAAGTTCCGGAAGTGTTGCTGTCGGGAGACCACGAAAAGATCCGCCGCTGGCGCTTAAAACAGTCTCTGCTGCGCACGCAGGAGAGGAGACCGGATCTATTGCAGAAGCGCGGTCTCAGCATCGACGAAGAACTGCTGATGCAGGAAAGGGAAGAGTTCCTCTGCAACGAAGAAGAAGCCGAGGGAGAAGGGAGCGTCGACATCGATGCGTTCAATGAGAAGTACTCGACGATCCTGCTGGAGTTCATGCAGGCCTACCGCCTCGGCAACAACGATCCCCGTTTCCGGGAGGCGCTGAAGAACCTGACCAAGGTCCTGCAGAACATCCGGAAGCCTTCGCAGGTGAAAGCGGTCAACGCGATCTCCGAAGAGGGCGCCCGCCGGGCCTGGCTCTACGCTTTTTCACTGGCTTTCGGGGAGGAAGAAGCAGAGGATCACGAAGAGGCGTTGTACCGCGAACTGCTGCAGCTGGCAGCAGCGTATCCGGAACGATAGAAAAGGACGATCGGTTGATCGTCCTGTTTTCATCTGTTCAGCTTTGCGGCGATCTCTTCGATCAGCCGGTCATTGTCTTCTTCCTGTTTCTGCCGGGCGGCAGCAGCTCTCTGCTGCACTTCTTCGCTCTCATACGAGAGGTCGATGCCCATACCGTAGCGCAGAGTCGCCAGATTCGTGAAGCCATTGTTCTTCAGACGCAGTTCGTTGCGTTCTGCAGCATCGCCGAAGGCTGTCAGCGGCGCTCCCTGCGAGAGGATCAGGCAGGAGCGGATGCCCGGATGACGGGGCGTATACTTCGGCTGCGGGCCGTCCAGCATCGGATAGAGACGGTCATACATCAGTTTGAAGGGTCCGGTCACATCGAAACAGTAGATCGGCGAAGCGAAGATGACGAAATCAGAGCTGACGACGTCCGCATAGATCCTCTCCATGTCGTCTCCCCTGCGGGAACAGACTTCCTGCTTCCGGCAGGCCAGACAGCCGACACAGGGCAGGATATGCTGCTCGGCCAGCGGGTATTCCCTGACTTCATCACCTTCCCGGTATACCCGTTCCAGTACTTTTCTCGCAGCTGTGGAACTGACGCCGTTTTTCCGGGCGCTGCCGTATAAGACAGTGATCTTCATGAGTCCTCCTATTTCTTCAGCAGCAGATCTTCGCGGATCTCCCGCATCAGTTCTTTGGCCGCTGCCTGGTAGAGACTGTCGGCCTTTTCCATTGCTTCCTTCGTTTCCATGTCGGCCGGTTTGGTCTGCCGCAGCAGGATGACTCCTTTTTCCTTGAGGGCTTCTTCCCCACCGGCGATCTGTCCGCAGAGGACTGCGCAGGGCACTTCTGCTTTCTGGCAGTGTTCTGCAATAACGGAGATCAGCTTGCCGTTCGCCGTCTGTTCGTCGACTTTTCCTTCGCCGGTGACCAGATAGTCCACGCCTTCCAGCTTCCTGTCGAAGTCCAGGATATTCAGGATCGCTTCGCAGCCGGAAGTCATCTCGGCATGCAGGTAGAGCGCAAAGGCAGCGCCGATCCCGCCGGCAGCGCCGGCTCCGGGGATCTCGTTAGGATCCTGCTTGGTGTCTTCGATCAGCAGTTCACGGTAGTGGCACATGCCCTGTTCCAGTTTCTCTTTCTTGACCTCTCCGGCACCCTTCTGGGGACCGTAGACATAGGTCGCCCCGTTCGGACCGGTAAGGGGGTTGTTGACGTCGCAGAGCACGACGAAGCGGGTATCGGCGATGCGGCTGTCGGCATTGTGCTTGTCGATGCGGGTGATCTTCTTGAGGTCCTTGCCTTTGCCTTCCAGCTCTTTGCCGTTGGAGAGGAAACGCCAGCCCAGGGCCCGTAAGGCCCCGATCCCGCCGTCATTGGTGGCAGAGCCGCCGATGGCCAGATAGATCTCTTTGGCGCCTTTGTTCAGGGCATCACGGATCAGCTCCCCGAAACCGAAGGTAGAGGTCTCCAGGGGATCTCTTTCTTCTTCCTTCAGCAGCGTCAGTCCGCTGACTTCCGCCATCTCCAGGAAGGCTTTGCGGTCACTGCTGAGGAAGTAGGGAGCCCGCAGCGAACGTCCTAAAGGGTCATGGACATCGGCATAACGGATCTCGCCGTCCAGCGCTTCGCTGAGCGCCAGCAGGCTTCCCTCGCCGCCGTCGGCGACGGGCAGGATCTCGTAGTCTCCCTGACCCAGCGTATCGTAAGCGGCTCTTCTTAACAGTTCTCCGCAGCGGCGGGAAGAGAGGGAGCCTTTAAAGGAATCGGATGCAAATAAAAGTTTCATAACCTGTACCTGTGCACTTTCTTATGATTTTCCACAAAATAAGAGTATCATGTTTAGTAGTTTTTCTTAAGAGGGGGGTGCGGGGATGAGTACGAAAAGAAGTACCGATATGACTTCCGGAGATATCTTCGGACATATCCTGCGGTTCTCGGTACCGTTACTGATCGGCAACATCTTCCAGCAGCTCTACAATATGGTCGATACCTGGGTGGTCGGAAACTTCGTCTCCAACGAAGCCTTTTCGGCAGTCGGAACGGTCGGACCGGTCATCAATATGCTGATCGGTTTCTTCAGTGGTCTGGCCAACGGCGGTGCTGTCGTCATCTCCCAGTACTACGGAGCCAAACGTTATGATGATGTAAAGAAAGCCGTGCATACCTCCGTCGTGATGACGGTCTTCCTTTCGGCCGTCCTGACGGCCCTCGGCATCGGGATGGTCCCGCTGGTCGTAAAGATGATGAATACCCCGGTAGAAGTCATCCCCGAATCGACCCGCTACCTGACGATCTACTTCGGCGGTCTGACCGGTCTGCTGTTCTACAATATGGGCGCTGCCATCCTCAGGGCGGTAGGGGACTCCAAACGGCCTTTCTACTTCCTGACCGTTGCCGCCGTGCTGAATATCGTGCTCGATCTGGCGCTCGTCATCTTCGTGAAGATGGGTGTCGCCGGCGTTGCCTGGGCAACGATCATCTCCCAGGGCATCTCTGCGCTATTGACTTTCATCGTGCTCTTCCGGACCTCTTCGGTCGTGAAACTGGAACTGAAAGAGATGAAGGTCGACTGGAAGATCCTGAGCCGCATCATCCACGTCGGTATCCCGGCGGCCTTCCAGATGGCGCTCGTCTCCTTCTCCAACATCTTCGTACAGTCTTATATCAACTACTTCGGTACCGATGTGATGTCCGGCTGGAGCGCTTACTCCAAGATCGACGCATTGATGTTCCTGCCGATGCAGTCGATCAGTATGGCAGTTACCACCTTCGTCGGACAGAATCTGGGCATGGATCAGAAAGAGAGAGCCAAAGAGGGGGTAAAGGTCGGTCTGAAGCTGGCCATGATCATCACCCTGATTCTGATGGTGCCGGTGATGTGGCTGGCTCCGCAGGCCGTAGCGATCTTCAACCGCAAGGAAGAAGTCGTTGCCTACGGTACCCTGTTCTTACGGATGATCACTCCGTTTGCGGTCACTTCCGTCATCAACCAGGTCTGCGCTTCCGCTTTGCGCGGTTCGGGCAACTCCCGGGCTCCGATGATCATCATGATCTTCGGTTTCTGTGTTTCCCGGCAGATCTATCTCTTCATCATGTCCCGTTTCATCTCCAATACCATCATTCCGATCGGCTTAGGTTATCCTTTCGGCTGGATCGTTACTTCCACTCTGATCGCTTTGTATTATCATAAGGTTGGACTGGAAGGAAATATCATCGGATGATCCCCTTAGCATTACGAGAAGAGATAAAGAACCAGGAAACAGAAACGATGCGTACTGTTTCCGAGAAAGAACTGATCCGAAGAGCCGGCAAGGCTCTCTTTGTGCATCTTCCGGCAGGGAAGAGTGCGATCCTCTGCGGCCGCGGCAACAACGGTGCGGACGGACTGGCGCTGGCCTTGGAGCTGAAGAGAGCGGGCAGAGAGGCTGATCTCTTTCTATTAGGAGAGATGAAAGGCGAAGCGGCGAAAGAACTGGAAAAGGAATGCCGGGAAGAGGGCATCCGCATGTATCCTCTGAGAGCCGATATGGACCTGCAGGGCTATGAGGTCCTTGCCGACTGTCTGCTGGGCACCGGTTTCCGGGGAGAGTTGAAAGAGGATCTGAAGCAGATCCTTCAGCAGATCAATGACAGCTCTTCTTACGTGCTTTCGGCCGATATCCCCAGCGGACTGAATGCGGAGAACGGACTGGGCAGAGACGCCGTCAAAGCCGATAAGACCGTCACCATGGGCGCCCGCAAGCCCGGGCTCTATCTTTCAGACGGGAAAGACCACAGCGGTGAGATCGTCTGCGCTGACATCGGTCTGCTGCAGAAAGACTGTCACCGTTTCCTGCTGGAAGCGAAAGACCTGCTTCCCTTCTTCCCGAAGCGGGCAGAGAACAGTCACAAGGGCAACTACGGCAAGACGATGATCCTGGGCGGCAGCCGGGAATACAGCGGCGCCGTCAAACTGGCCAACCTCGCTCTGAGCGCTTTGCGCTGCGGCAGAGGCTTAAGTACGCTGGCGGTGCCGGAGAGCCTCTTTCCGGCGGTCTCTCCCTATCTTCTGGACGCCACACTGACCCTGCTGAAGGAGAAAGAGGGGAAGATGAACTATGAACCGGAAGAACTGGAGAAGATCCTGAACGGTGTTTCCGCTCTCCTGGTCGGTCCGGGCTGGGGCCGGAGCGAAGAGTATCCGCGGATCCTGAACGATCTGCTGCAGCGGGATCTGCCGCTGGTGCTGGATGCCGATGCCCTGAATACGCTGGCGGAGATGGATCAGAAGATCCTGCGGGCAAGAAAGAACGTAACAGTGCTGACGCCGCATCCCCGGGAGTTCTCCCGGCTCTGTCGGAAAGAAGCAGCGGAAGTATTGTCGGATCCGCTGTCTCTGGCAGAGAACTATGCCCGGGAAAACAAAGTGATCCTGCTTCTGAAGGGCTGCAGTACGATCATCACCGACGGAAATACCAGCTATATCACCGATACCGGCTGTGCCGGAATGGCCAAAGGCGGCAGCGGAGACGTGCTCTCCGGGGTCGTCCTGGGTCTGCTGAAGGAAGAAGATGCCCTGGAGAGAGTGGCAGCAGCTGCTTATCTGAACGGAAGAGCCGGGGAACTGGCGTTGAAGGAAAAGGGAGAATACGGGATGTGTGCTTCGGATACGGTCACGTATCTGCCGCAGGCGATCCTTTCCCTGCAGGAGGAAACATGATCCGTCCTATCTGCAAAGATCCCTTCCTGCTTTCCCAGAAAGCAAAGGAGATGACTGAAGAAGACAGAGAACTGATCCGGGACCTGAAGGATACCCTGCAGTTTCACAGCGCCCATTGTCTCGGTATGGCCGCCAATATGATCGGTGTGCCCAAAGCCCTGATCGCTTTCCGGGAGGGACCATTGATCAAGGCCATCCTGAACGGAGAGATCCTGGAGAAGAAGGGTCCTTATCCCGCGATGGAGGGCTGTCTTTCAGTAAGCGGCAGCCACAGTGTGACCCGTTACCGGGAGATCCGGGTACGCTATCAGGATGAGGGCTTCAGCGAACATGTGCAGACTTTTCAGGGTCTGACCGCCCAGATCCTCCAGCATGAACTGGACCACTGCAAGGGCGTCCTCGTCTGAGCATCTTTCTTGCGCACGCCCTTATTGAGACATACACTGAAAACAGAAAGGCAGAAAGGAGGTCTCTATGAAGCGAATGAGCTGTCAGCAGTCTTCGGGTCTCCGGTCTGTCGAAGCGTAGATCATCGACTGTTTTCGGAAGACCAGAGATCCGGAATAAGCTCCGGATCTTTTTTCAGGGAGGAGACTATGCGTAAACGATATTGAAAGGGGAAACAGGAATCAGGACAGAGAGTACAATAAAAAAGGAGGAAAGAAAAAATGCCTGTATATCATTCTACAGAAGAACTGATCGGAAATACCCCGTTGCTGCAACTGCACCACATCGAAGAACATTTCGGTCTGAAAGCGAAGCTGCTGGCCAAAGTGGAACTGTTCAACCCGGCCGGATCGGTCAAGGACCGTGTTGCCCGGGAAATGATCGCTCAGGCCGAAAAGGACGGCAAGCTCCTGCCGGACAGTGTCATCATCGAACCGACATCCGGCAATACCGGGATCGGTCTGGCTTCAATCGCTGCCCTGAAGGGCTACCGCTGCATCCTGACCATGCCGGAGACGATGTCGGTGGAAAGAAGGAAACTGTTAAAGGCCTACGGAGCAGAGATCGTCTTATCGGAAGGTTCCAAAGGCATGAGCGGTGCGATCGCCAAGGCTGAAGAACTGGCCAGGGAGATCCCCCATGCCTTCATCCCCGGACAGTTCGTCAATCCTGCCAACTGGCAGGCTCACTACAAGACGACCGGACCGGAGATCTGGAAGGACAGTGAAGGAGAAGTCGATGTCTTCGTAGCCGGTGTCGGTACCGGAGGTACCATCACCGGTATCGGCAAATACCTGAAAGAAAGAAAAGACGTGAAGATCGTGGCGGTGGAACCGGACAGTTCTCCAGTCCTTTCCGGCGGGAAAGCCGGTCCCCACGGGATCCAGGGCATCGGTGCCGGTTTCGTACCGGAAGTGCTGGATACGGCGGTCTATGATGAGATCGTGCGGGTCACCAACGAGGATGCCTTCGCTTACGGCAGACTGGTCGGCCGTCATGAGGGGATCCTGGTCGGGATCTCTTCCGGAGCTGCCTTGTATGCGGCAGTGAAGGAAGCGCAGAAAGCGGAGAACGAAGGAAAGACGATCGTGGTCCTGCTGCCGGACAGCGGGGACCGTTATCTCTCTACTGCGTTATATGACTGAGAGCTGCCTGGCAGCTCTCTTTTAAACACTTTGATTGAGTTTGATTCGGAAAAAGGGTATCCTGTTAGACAGAAAAAGGAGGGCTGGATATGCCTTGTACAACGATCCTGGTCGGAAGAAAAGCCAGCTATGACGGTTCCACGATGATCGCCCGCAATGATGACGGTTTCTATGACGTCAAGAAACTGGTCGTCGTCGATCCGAAGAAACAACCGCGCAAATATAAAAGCGTGATCTCCCATCTGGAGATCGAACTCCCGGATGATCCGCTGCGTTACACTGCCTGCCCCAGCGTCGATCCCAAGAACGGGATCTGGGCTGCCTGCGGCATCAATGAGAAGAATGTCGGCATGAGCGCGACGGAAACGATCACTTCCAATCCCCGGGTCATCGGAGCGGATCCCTATGTCCGTTATCAGAAGAAGACCCGTACCCAGAAGGAAGTTCCCGGCGGGATCGGTGAAGAGGATCTGGTCGTCCTGGTATTGCCCTATATCCATAACGCCCGGGAAGGTGTGGTCCGCTTAGGAGAACTGCTGGAGAAGTACGGTACCTACGAAGCCAACGGCATCGCCTTCCATGACGAGAAGGAGATCTGGTGGCTGGAGACCATCGGCGGCCATCATTGGATCGCCAGAAGGGTCAAAGATGAAGAATACGTCATCATGCCCAACCAGTTTGGCATCGATCACTTTGACTTTGAAGATGCCTTCGGCAAGCAGAAGGAATACATGTGCTCCAAGGACCTGAAGGAATTCATCGCGAAGAACCATCTCGACCTCTCCCAGGGCAGGGAATTCGATCCCCGGGCGGCTTTCGGTTCCCATTCCGATGCCGACCATGTCTACAATACCCCGCGGGCCTGGTTCATGGGCCGTTACTTTAACCCCACGACCTACAAGTGGGACGGCGAAGATGCGGACTTCAAGCCGGAGAGCGACAACATCCCCTGGTCTCTGGTACCGGAAAAGAAGATCACCGTCGAAGACGTCAAGTACATCCTCTCTTCCTACTTCCAGGGCACGCCCTATAACCCCTACAGCAGCGTGAACCATCCGGAGAAGGGCATCTACCGTACGATCGGTATCGCCCGTACCGGCACGATGGCCATCAACCAGATCCGTCCCTATGTACCGGAAGCGATCAAGAGCGTGGAATGGATCTGCTTCGGTTCCAACAGTTTCAATGCGGCGCTGCCCTTATATGCCAATGTCGCCAGGATGCCGAAGTATGTCGCCGAGACGACCCTGGATACTTCCACCGATGATTTCTACTGGGGCAGCCGTCTGATCGGCGCGCTGGCGGATCCGCATTTCGGAGCCTGCATCCAGCATGTCGAACGCTATCAGCTGGCCGTTGCCTCCGGCGGTCACCGTCTGCTCAATGAGTACGATGAGAAGATGATCGCCAAAAAGGACTACAGCCTGATGGAAGAAGCCAACGAAGAGCTCTGCAAGATGGCGAAGAAGGAAACGGTCAATACCCTGAACAAGGTCCTTCTGGAAGCCAGCAAGCTCATGAAAAACAACTACAGCCGTTCTGATAACTAAGAGGAATGCCGGACAGTGTCCGGCATTCTTTTACTCTACGGATTTCAGGGATTCGATCATATCGATCCTGCGCAGCGGCCTTCTGGTAAAGAAGAGCACGATCAGGCTGAAGATGAGGGTGATGCCGATGGCATAGAGATAACTGGGAAGTTTGATCTCCGACCCGAACATGACCATCTCCATATTGATGACGTTCATGATGAAGTGATGTTCCAGGATGCCTAAGGGGATCCCGAAGAAAGCACCGAAAAGGGTCAGCAGGAAGATCTCCTTGAAGATATAGGCATCCACTTCGTTGTTGCGGAAGCCCAGTACTTTTAAGGTCGCGATCTCCCGTACCCGTTCACTGATGTTGACCTGGGTCAGGTTGATCAGTACGACGAAGGCCAGGGAACCGGCGGTGATGATGATGACCAGGATGATCACGTCCAGAGCCTGGATCATGTTGGTGAACTGAACGATCACGCTGCCGAAGTCGACGATGCTTTCGCAGCCTTCCATCTCTTTGATGGATGAGAAGTCGGCATCCGTGCTGTTGGTGACGGCGATATGGGTGGGATGCAGAGGCTCTTCGAAGAGGACGTCGTAGTATTCTTCGGAGATGTAGAGGTAGTGCTGGAAGTACATCTCGCAGATCTCGCTGATCCGTACTTCCCGCTTGATGCCGGTAGAAGATTCGATGGTGATCGTATCACCGGCTTTCAGGTCGTGATTGCGGGCGAACTTCTGGGAGATGATAACGCCGCTGTTCTTCAGGCGGATCTCGGTCTTATGGTCGCTGGCTTTGCGTAAGCGCAGGATATCCTGGGCTTCCCGGGCATCGAGCACCATGACAGTGATGGTCTTGTCTTCCTCTTCGTCCAGGTAGACCTTGGAAGAGTAGGAAGCATAAGGAACGACGTACTCGTTGTCGAGATCCTTCTTCAATGCAGCAACGAAATCATTCAGGTGCTTGTCGTCTTCCAGATTGACGACATAGTCATAGGCGAAGATATCGCCGAACTGCAGATCGACAACGTCGCCGATCGAATCCTTGATGCCCCAGCCCACGATCAGTAAAGCCGTACAGCCGGCGATCCCGACGACCGTCATGATGAAGCGGCTCTTGTAGCGGATCAGGTTGCGGGCTGTGATCTTGGAAGTAAAGGACAGTCTGCGCCAGAGGAAGGGGATCTTCTCTAAGAAGATCTTTTTGGAGGTCTTCGGCGCCTTGGGACGCATCAGCTGACTGGGAACTTCCTTCAGGGTGGCATTCACCACGAAGAAGGTAACGAGCGACATCAGTCCGCTGAACAGCAGGAAGCAGAGCACGACGTTCTGCAGGGGGAAGAGGATCTGTCTCTGCGGCAGCAGATACATCAGCCGCCAGGTCTCATAGATGACGGTGGGGAAGAGGGCCATGCCGGCAAAGATGCCGGGGATGCTGCCGGCCAGAGTTGCCAGCAGGGCATAGAAGATGTACTTGGAGATGATTTTCGCCTTGGAGAAGCCCAGAGCCCGGAAGATGCCGATCTGCCCGCGCTGTTCATCGACCAGGCGGGTCATTGTGGTCATGCAGACGAGAGCGGCGACCAGGTAGAAGAGGATCGGCAGCGCAATGCCGATGGCTCCCATCTGTTCCGCATTTGCCGCAAACATCGAAGAACTGTAGTGACTGTTGCGGTCCAGCAGCATCCACTGCGCTTCCGGCAGTTCTTCCAGATCCTGTTTGGCCTTGCGGATCTCGGCTTCCGCTTTCTCGATCTCCGCTTCGTATTCCAGCAGAGATTCATCGTACTTCCGTTTGCCTTCCTCGTAGGCGGCCTTGCCGGAAGTGATCTGCTGGCGCATGCCGGCCATCTCGCCCTGGATCTGCCCGACGGCGGTATTGGCTGCGGAGATCTCCTGCTTCAGGGCATCGTAGATCAGCTTGTCCCGCTGCAGCTGGGTGTATTCGCTGTAGGAACCTTCCAGGTTCCCGCCGTACTTCTGATCGAGGCTCTCCTTCGCTGCTTTGGCTTCCTCGGCACTGAGCACGCTGACCTCTGACAGGCTGCTGATCAGCTCTTCGTTGAGGGTGACTTCGCTCTGCGTGGCATCGATCTCCGGCTGCAGGGCCAGCAGACGCTGCTGTGCGCTCTCTTTTTCTTCTTCGCTCTTCTCCGGATCGTTCAGGACAGCTTCGCAGCCTGCTTTCTCTTCCTGCAGGGCGCTGAGCCGGGCAGCGGCTTCGTCTTTCGCACTCTGCAGTTCCTGGATGCGGCTGCTGAGACCGGACTGGGTCTGATCGGAAGAAAGGTTCTTCAGGGTCTGGTAGGAGCCGTAGTCGGCCAACAGTTCCGTATAGACGGTATTGAAGTCCCTGCCGGCCTGCGCTTCGATCTCACCGATGCGGGCATAGACCCCTCCGGCATTACGGTTATAGCGGTCGTAGAGATCCTGCTGGTAACCTTGGGCCGTGGCCAGGGCCTGCTGCAGGGTGGTCAGCTGGTTCTCGGCAGCGATCAGCTGGATATTGGCGTTGTCCAGCTCTTCCTTGGCTTCCTTGAACTGCAGCTCGGCTTCGGCCTTCTTCTCGGCCAGTTCCTGTTCCCCGTCGGCGATCTCTTTCTCGTAATCGGCCAGGAGCGACTCCTTGAGGACATCCTGCTGGGTGTTCGCAAAAGCCTGCAGTTCGGCCTTTTCTTCGGTTATGAAGTCGTCATATTCCCGGGAGAAGGAATCCAGCGCCGCTGCATCCCGGAAGGTCAGATAGACAGTCGTATAGTATTCGCTCAGGAAATCTTCATCCGGCAGATAGAGCACCATCTCCAGATCCAGGTTCCTGAGGGTACCGGTCCCCAGGGTCTTGGCCATGTAGGCCGGGGAGGTCACGACCCCGACGACCGTGTAATGCATGTATTTGAGAGAGCCGAGGATGTTGGCGTCTTCGAGGTAGAGCTTGAGGCTCTCTCCGAGGACGGCGGAAGGATGCAGGGAACCGTTGTTCAGGATCAGCACTTCCCGTCCGTTCTCCGGCATCCGGCCGTCAGTCAGGACGAACTGATCGACATCGCGGCTGATCTCTTCGGCCCGGGTGACCCGCACCGTTCCGTCCTTATTCTCGCTGTAGCAGTCGATCAGACGGCTGGGGAAGACTCTTTCAATGTATTCCTGACCATGCAGGGCAGCGATGTCTTTCTCGTTGAAACCGTAGGAAGAGTAGATCTGGATATCCTGCAGATGATAGCTGTCGTCATAGAGGTCGACACTGTCTTCCATGATCTGACGGGTACTGAAAAGACCCATCATGAAAGCGACGCCGATGAAGACGATCATGACGAGCGAAAAGAAACGATTGAAGGTATTCTTTATCAGCCGCAGCGTATCCTTATGAAACATCAGTATTCAATGTCCTCGATATTCATGGGGTGTTCATTGAGGGTAACGGAAGAGATCTGACCGCTCTTGACCCGGATCACTTTCTGACCCATGGCCGCCAGAGCACTGTTGTGGGTGATCATGACCACGGTCATGTTCTGTTTCTCGCACATTTCCTGTAAGACCCGTAAGACCTGCTTGCCGGTCTTGTAGTCCAGAGCGCCGGTCGGTTCGTCACAGAGCAGCAGCTTCGGATTCTTGGCCACCGCCCGGGCGATCGCCACCCGCTGCTGTTCGCCGCCGGAGAGCTGGGAAGGGAAGTTGTTCATACGCTCTTCGAGACCGACTAAGCGCAGTACATAGTGCGCATCCAGGGGATCCTTGCTGATCTGCAGGGCCAGTTCCACGTTCTCCCGGGCCGTCAGGTTCTGGACCAGATTGTAGAACTGGAAGACGAAGCCGATATCGTAGCGGCGGTAGTCGCAGAGTTCGCGGTCATTGGCCCGGGAGATGTCGTTGCCGTCCACGATGATCTCGCCTTTGGTGGCGGTATCCATCCCACCCAGAAGGTTCAGGATCGTGGTCTTGCCGGCGCCGCTGTTGCCCAAAACGACGACGAACTCGCCTTTGTCGATCGCAAAGGAGATATCGTCAAGGGCCTTGATCTCGACTTCACCCATCTGGTAGATCTTGCTGACATGGCGGAATTCAATGAAACTCATAAGCTTTCTCCTGCAATATACAGATCCTTGTTCTCCAAGAGGGTCACGAAGGAATGGAGGTAGATCTCGACGGTACGGGACAGATCATCATCGTTCTCTGAGGCGATCATCATCTCTTTGATGCCGCTGAAGATCGATACGGCATAGCCCCGGGAGAGGATGGCCAGCTGCCGGTCATCTTCCGGCAGGGACCAGGCGGAAGCGATCAGCGCCTTGATCACGGCGGCGAACCAGGCGGTGATGCGTTCATTGACATCCGAGCGCATCATCAGGATCTGTGTCGCCTTGCGGTGACGCTGGTAAGTGGAAAGGAGACCGCTGCAGAGCCGGCTGATCATGTGTTTCAGTTCTTCTCCGGTCAGGGACAGATCATGAAACTCCGTCTCTTCGAAGCTCAACTGTCCGTGGGTCAGTTCCTTTACCAGATCATCGATCTCCTTATAGGCAGGAAAAACAGCCGAGAAGATCAGCTGTTCCTTGTTTTTGAAATAGCGGTAGAGATTGCCTACCGTCATATTGCAGTGAAAAGCGATCCGGCGCATCGAGGAATCCTCGCATCCGTGTTCCAGGAATTCATTGCCGGCGGCTTCTACGATCTTCTGACGGGTCTCTTCCTTCAGTACCTGGGCCATAATAATGAACCTCCGTTCATTATTATAAAGGGAGCCCTTTGATAAGTAAACGTGTGTTCATTATTTTAGTAAAGAAAAGGCTGTCTTTCGACAGCCCATAGGGGTCTAGCCCTTGATGCCGGTCTCTCCGCCGATGCCGTTGATGAACCATTTCTGGGTAAAGGCAAAGAGCACCAGCAGCGGTACAACGACGACTGCCGAGGCAGCCATGACTAAGGCCCACTCGGTACCGTAGGCGCCGTCGCGGATGAAGAAGGCCCTGAGACCCTGAGAGACCAGGAAGTATTCACTGGACTTGGTGATCAGGGAAGGCCACATGTAGTTGTTGTAGGTGGAGATGAAGTTCATCAGACCGAAGGTGATGAAGCTGGCTTTGGTCATTGGTGCTACGACTTCCCATAAGGCCCGCCAGTGTGAAGCTCCGTCCATACGGGCGGCTTCCACCAGTCCCTTCGGGATCTGCATGAAGCCCTGCCGCAGGAGGAAGATGCCGAAGATACTTACCGTACTGGAGATGATCAGGCCCCGGAAGGAGTCCAGCATCTTCCAGTCAGCCAGGATGATGTAACTGGGGATGTAGGTCGCTGCGACCGGCAGCATGTAAGTGGCCATGACGACCGCGAAGAGGATCTTGTTGGTGCGGAACTTCAGGAAGACCAGCGCATACGCCAGCATCGCTCCGGAGATGATCTGCAGAGCGACGATGACCAACGATACCCAGGCCGAATTGAAGATGTAGCGGGGGATCGGAGAGTTAAAGAGGATGCTGGTGATGTTGTTCCACTGCGGTTCGGTAGGGAAGAAGATGTCGGTGTTGAGGATATCGGCTTTCGTCTTCAATGAGGATACGATCATCCAGATGAAGGGGAAAGCGGTGAAGATACTGGCGCTGCCCAGGATCAGGATCTTGCCCAGCAGAGCCAGGATCCGTAATGGCAGAGGCCGGTTGTCACTGTAACGTGTATTCATGCCGTATCCTCCTTAGTAGTAGACCCACTTCTCGGAGACCTTGAACTGGATGACCGAGAGGCCGACCGTCAGCAGGATCATGACGACAGCTACTGCCGTAGCCTGTCCCATGTTGAACTCATTGAAGCCTAACTGGTAGTACATGTACAGAAGGGTACGGGTACTGCCGGAAGGACCGCCCTGGGTCAGTACCTGGATCTGGTCGTAGGCCTGTAAGGAGTTGACCATGGTGATGATCATTAAGAAGAAGGTCGTCGGAGAGATCGAAGGCAGGGTGATGTCCACGAACTGCCGCCAGCCGTAGGCTCCGTCGAGAGCTCCGGCTTCGTAGAGCTCACCGGGCACTCTTTCCAGCGCGGAGAGGTAGAAGATCATGCAGTAACCGAGGGATTTCCAGACAGTGACGATGATCACGCTCATCATGGCCGTATCCGAAGAGTTGATCCACTTCAGGGGAGACATGTTCAGTGCAGTCAGGATGGTGTTGGCGATACCGCCGTCGACCTTGAAGATCCAGGACCAGACGATGGAGATCGCAACGGTCGGGGTGATCCAGGGCGAGAACAGGATGAACTTGAGGATCCCGCTGCCCCGGAAGTTCTTCACCAGCAATAACGCCAGGATGAGTCCCAGGATGATCGAGGGGAAGAGCGTTCCGGCGGTAAAGACGACCGTATGTCCGAGCGCTTCATAGAAACGCGGATTGCGTAAGAGAGAAAGATAGTTCTTTAATCCCACGATCTTATAGGTCGGGGAGATATAGTCCCAGTTCGTAAAGCTTAACCAGATCGTACGCAGGATCGGATAGATCCAGAAGACGATCAGCGGGATCAGCGCCGGCAGGATGAACAGGAGTACCGTAGCGGTATTGTCGTAACGGCGCTTGTATTTCCGTTTGGGCTTTGCCATCAGTTGGTGATCGTCCTTTCGCTCTCCGGATCAAAGATGTGCAGTTTCTCCTCCTTTACGTTCAGGAAGAGCTCCTTGCCGTGCTCCTGCTGCGCGGTCTCGTCGGTGTTGATGACGATGCGCTCTTCACCGCACTGTACATAGATGATCGCGTTGCTGCCGAGAAGTTCGAAGACGGAGACGTTTCCCTTGAAGGCGGTCTCTTCTTCGCTGCAGATCCGGACATGTTCCGGACGGATGCCGCCGGTCACTTTCTTACCGACCCAATTGCCTTCCCGCAGTTTCTGCTGCTTTTCGGGAGTCAGTACGATCTTTCCGTCAGCCGTCTTCAGATACAGTTCGCCGTTCTCTTCCAGACACTCGGCATCGAAGAAGTTCATGGTCGGAGTGCCGATGAAGCCGGCAACGAACTTGTTGACGGGGTAGTTGAAGAGGTTGGTGGGGGAATCGATCTGCTGGATCTCGCCGTCTTTCATGACGACGATCTTGGTGCCTAAGGTCATCGCCTCAGTCTGGTCATGGGTAACGTAGATGAAGGTCGTATTGAGACGCTGATAGAGATCGGCGATCTCGACCCGCATCTGGCCTCGTAATTTGGCATCGAGGTTCGAAAGAGGTTCATCCATCAGGAAGGCCTTCGGATGACGGATGATGGCCCGGCCCATGGCGACACGCTGTTTCTGGCCGCCGGAGAGCTGTCCCGGACGACGGTCCAGTAAGTCGGTCAGGCCCAGGGAAGCAGCGACCTCTTTGACTCTCCGGTCGATCTCATCCTTGGGGACCTTCTTGATCTTCAAGCTGTAGGCGATGTTCTGGTAGACCGTCATATGCGGGTAGAGGGCATAGTTCTGGAAGACCATGGCGATATCTCTGTCCTGCGGGGATACATCATTGATACGTTTACCGTCCAGGTACAGATCACCGTCACTGATGTCTTCCAGTCCGGCGATCATGCGCAGGGTCGTAGATTTCCCGCATCCGGAAGGTCCGACCAGAATGACGAATTCATTATCTTTGATCTCCAGATCGATATTCTTGACGGCCTGGAAACCGTTCTCATACTCCTTGGTAATGTTTTTCAGAATGATCTCTGCCATGTGTATTCCTTTCCAAGAGGGAAGCAGCCGCGGCCAGTGCTGCGGCTGCTGTGGTACCGGCTGTTTATCCGGCTAATGCTTCGTCGAGAGCGATCTGAGCGTTGGCCTGTGCTTCATCGAGGGCTTCCTGAGCGGAGACGCCTTCGATCTCGATCTTTTCAGCAGCGATGTTCAGTTCGTCGAGGATCTTGCCGCCGGTCGGGTCGACCGGGTAGATCGCAGCGTGTTCAGACTGTGCCAGAAGGACCCCGGCGACCGGGTTCTCTTCCAGGAACTTCTGATATTCCGGAACTTCCGTGACACGCTTGTTGGCGGCCGGATAGGTCGTCAGCATGGTGTAGGCAGCCTGGTTCTCCGGATTCGTCAGGAACTTGATGAATTCGTAAGCGCCCTGCTGTCTCTCTTCTCCGTTGCCCTGCGGCATGCACAGCATCAGCGCCTGTGCCCACGGCATCGAGACATTGCCTTCCCAGCCGAACTGTTCCAGCGGGCGGATCACATTGAAGTCGAAGTCGACGGAGTCGACCGGAGATCCGGTATAACCGGCAGCTCTGCCTTCGATCACGTCATCGATCGTATCGTACCAGTAGACCCAGTCATCGATACCGTTCCACTTGGTCTGCATGTAGTTGTCATCATGGATCCAGTCACGGAAGCTTTCCCAGACTTCGACCCATTCCGGAGAGTTGATGGTAACGGTCTTGCCGTCATCGGAGAAGACCTTGGCGCCGTTGGCGAAGGCGGCGTCGATCAGGTTCTTGGCGTCACCGCCCATCGGTTCCCAGACATACTGGTAACCGGCATCCTTGAACTTCTGTCCGACCGCTACGAGGTCCTGCCAGCTCTTGATGCTGTTGGGATCGACACCGGCATCCTCAAAGGCCTTGACGCTGTAGTAAGCGATCTGGATCGTACCGTACCAGGGACGGGCGAAGGTATTGCCGTCAGAGTGCTTGCCCTGTTCAGCATAGACTTCATAGTAGTCATCCTCGTTGAAGTCGACGTCGTTAGCCTGGAAACCGTCTAAAGCGACCAGTGCGCCCTTTTCATAGAGCTGACGGGCCGGAGCGGTATCGAGCAGTACGACATCCGGTGCGGTCTTGCCGGCGATGGCAGCCTGCAGGTTGGAGAAGGTCTTGACGTAGTTCTCCTGCTGGATGGCTGTCACGTGGTATTTGTCCTGAGAAGCGTTGAAGGCATCGATCTCGGAATTGACCAGGTCCATGACATTGTTGCCCTGAGCCAGCCAGAATTCGATCTCGATCTTCTCGGCGGGAGCCGGTTCCTCACCGCTCGAAGCAGGAGCGGCAGAACTGGAAGGGGTGCTGCTGCAGCCGACCAGCATGAGCAGGGCTACAAGAACAGCGAATAATTTTTTCATTCTTTTCTCCTCCTTTGATCAATGAATGAAAAGCTTATCTTGACCTCTGGCTTTCGTCTTCCTTCAGCTGTTTGACCAGACTGAGACAGATCAGGATGATCACGGCGCCGATCGGGAAGGCAGCAATGATCGATACCGACTGCAGACTGTAGATCGAATTCTGTGCAAACAGTAATGCGATCGGCAGCAGGATGAAGACAAGGGACCAGAAGACCCGGATCTTCTTGCCGGGCTCCTGGCCGACAGCCAGTTGTTTGTAGGAGTAGTAGGAGATGACCATCGCCAGGGAGTCGAAGGTCGTAGCGTAGAAAGCGATCATGGTGATCACTAGGAGGATCAGTCCGAGCGCAGGCAGGGGCAGGGCATCGAAGACTCTGATGATGATCGCGGCATAGTGCCCGCCGTTAGCGATATAGCCGCTGATGTCCAGCCCATGCTTCAGCTGCTGGGCCAGTCCGTAGTTGCCCAGGATGATGAAGGAGAGGAAGGTGCCGGCCAGACCCCAGCCATAACCGCCGAAGACCATCTGCCTTATCGTCCTGCCTCGGGAGATCGTGCCGATGAAGAAAGGCGTCGCCACGCACCAGACCATCCAGTAGGCCCAGTAGTAGACTGTCCAGTTCTGGGGGAAATGGGTCTCCCGCAGGGGATCCATCCAGGTCGCCATGGCCAGGAAGTTCTGAGCCAGATTGCCCAAGGCACTGAATCCGGTCTCCAGGATGTAGCGGGTCTCTCCGCCGAAGAAGAGCACATAGCCCAGTAAGGCGAAGAACAGCCAGGAACAGACGACGGCCAGCTTTGAGATCGCCTTCATCCCGATGTAGAGCACCAGGGTATAGAGCACGGCGATGATGATCAGGATGGCGATGGCCAGTGCGGTGGAATCGGGGATGCCGGTCACCGTACTGAAGGCGGAGGACAGTAAGGGCGTCGTGACTGAGAAGGTCGTCGCGGTACCGGCGATCAGGGAAAAGATCGCCAGCAGATCGATCACCCGGCCTAAGAGCCCGTCGGTCTTTTCTTTCAGTAAGGGACGGCAGGCTTCGGAATATTTCTGTTTATGGGTGCCCCGGACATGAAACATGTAGCCGAAGGCAACAGCCAGGGCAATACAAAAACTCCATGCGATCGGACCCCAGTGAAAGAGAGGGTAGGTGGAAGCCCAGCGCTGGATCCCGCCCAGTTCCTCGATGTAGGGTTCGTTCGCATAGAGTGCCCATTCGGTCAGTGAATAGAAGAGGATATCGGCCGCCATGGTGGAGGTGAAGATCAGCGCTCCCCATTGGAAATCGGAATACTGCGGTCTTTCGTCCGCACCGAAACGGACCTTGCCGTAACGGGAGAGACCCAGCCAGAGGGTAAATCCGAAAGTTCCCAGTCCCAGGGCGGCATAGTACAGCGAAAAATCATCTCCGACGATCTGGCGGATACCCTGCAGGACAGCCTGCGACTGCTGCGGGTACAGAGCGAAGTAGATGCAGAGGGCAATGACCGCAAAGAGCGGCAGCAGTATCGCTGTCCAGTCCATGCGGACGCTGTCATTCTGATTGTCGTTGTGATCGTATCCGGTGAACATTTACGCTTACAGGACCCCTATGTTTATATTTTACAATGGGAATGTAAGCGCTTCAATATATATTAATTAATGTTATTAATAGGTTATATATTATAAGCCTATCGCTGAGACAGGATCTTCCGGACTCCGGCCGGGTCGTTGGTGATGATCACATCGATCCCTTTTTCAATGCAGGCTTCGACTTCTTCCTTCGCATCGACGGTCCAGACCCGGGTCGTCAGACCCAGTTCCTGCGCCCGTTTCATCGGCTCTCCGGGCAGGAAGAGATTGAAGTAGGCGGGGTTGATGGCCTTCGCCCCATGGCTCTTCGCATAGTCCGGGAAGTCCATCGTTCCGTCAAAGTAAAGGAAACCGACATCGAGAGTGGGATCGAGTTCCAGCAGTCTCCGGCAGGTATAGTGGTTGAAGGAAGAGTAATTGGCCTTCTCTTCCATGCCCAGTTCTCTGACCAGCGCGAGGATCTTGTCTTCGATCTGCGGATAAAAGGTCGGGTAGCTCGTCTTCAGTTCGATGTCGATGGTGAGGCCGCTCGGCTTCAATAATTCCAGCACTTCCCGCATCGTCGGGATCGGCTGGAAGCCGTACTCCGGAAACTTCTGATTGAAGTTGAAGGACTTCAGTTCCGCCAGCGTATAGTCTTTTAACCAGCCTTTAGCGTTGCTGGTGCGGTCGAGCGTCTCATCGTGACAGACGACGATCTCTCCGTCCTTACTGAGCTGGATATCCAGTTCGACGCCGTCGGCGCCGTCCCGGACGGCCCTCTCGAAAGCGATCAGTGTATTTTCCGGTGTATGTACGCAGTCTCCGCGGTGACCCCAGATCAAAGGTGTTTTCATCTTGTTTCTCCTTGTTTCTTCTATGATACCTCTTTCCCGGGGAACGTTGTCCCGGGAAAGTGTTTTCTCTTATAATAGAAATATACTCCGAAAGGAGGAAGGAAATGAAACTTCAGGAATATCTGGAACAGGATAAAGACCGGCTGCTGGCCAGCCTGAGCCAGGCCGGCAGTGCCGAAAGAGCGATCCCCCTGATCGAGTCGGAATATGACCGGCTCCTTTACCGATACAACGAGGACTGCACGTCCGATACCGAGCGCAGGTGTGCGGCGCATATGCTGCAGACGGCCCGGATGGCCGCTCCTTTAGTGGACTGCGTGGGCGAGACGAAGATCTGGGAAAAGGGCGGCAAGCTCCTGACAGAAGAAAAGAAGAAGGTGCGTCTGCCGGCTGTGATCCTGCTGGTTGCAGGGATCGCCCTGCCTCTGGCTGCGGTAGCCGTTCTGAGCGGCACGGACGAAGCGCTGGCCGGGGTCATGGAGATGCCGGCGATCGGTGTCACTTTCGGCGGCGGTCTGCTCTGCCTCTTCCTGGCCGGACTCTTCTTCACCAAACGGAAGAATGCGACCTACAGCGAGAAAGAACTGATGGCAGAGAACCGCATCGATGCCAATAAGATCTATCAGACGATGCATGCGGTCTTACTGATCGTCGACCGCAACATTGCTGAAGCCCTCTCAGTCCAGCAGCTCGAAGAGCGCCAGCGGCAGGAGAGCGAAGGCAAAGAAGAAGACATCAGTGCCCTGAGCCTCTATGCCGATCTGTTGGAAGCACAGTATGCGCGGGACGGAGAATACGCTCTGGATCAGCTTTCCAAAGTGCCTTTCTATCTGCATCAGCAGGGCATCGAGATGCTGAACTACAGCGAGGAAGACCGCTCCTGGTTCGATGTGATCCCCGGAGAAAAGAAAGAAACGATCCGTCCGGCTCTGGTCAAAGACGGGAAACTGTTAAAGAAAGGCATCGTTTCGGGTGACTGGTCATGAGAAGGTTCTACGGTTTTGATCTGGGAGATGCCGAATCGGCGGTCTGCCGGCTGGAGAAGAACAGCGAGATCCCGCCGACAGTGCTGGAAGTGGAAGGCGTCAAAAGCTTCATCACTGCTTATGCCGCCCTTTCCGACGGAACGCTGCTGATCGGCGAGAATGCCTGCTATGCCAAGAATGCCCAGAAGCGCAAACTGCGTTTCAAGTCCCGCTTCCTGAAGGATCCGGGCGTCGAACAGGACGTCAAGAGCTTTGCGGCCGGTGTTTTAGGGGCGCTTTATGCCAGCGGCGATCTTCTGCGCAATGACAATGAATCCTGTTTCTATATCGGCTGTCCGGCCGGCTGGGACCGCAATGAGCGGGAACGCTACCGGGAGATCTTTGAACGGGTCGGTTATCCGCCGGCCAAGGTCATCTCGGAATCCAGAGCAGCCCTGATCGCTGCCTGTCAGTCCAAACATCTGCAGATCGGTTACGATATCCTGTCGCGGCCGATGCTGGTGGTGGACATCGGTTCTTCGACGACCGACTTCGCCTATATCAACCGCGGCAGGGAAGTCGAGATGCAGACCGGCGGGGAAGTCTTCTTAGGCGGCGGCATCATGGACGAACTGCTGCTGAACTACTGCGTCGACAGCTCTTCCAATCCTCAGAAGATCCGAAAGATCTTTGCGGAGTCGGAAGCCTGGAAGAACTACTGTGAGTTTGCCTGCCGGCGTTTAAAAGAGAGATATTACTCGGATGTCGAATACTTCCGGGATCATGAATGCAGGGACTCGGTCCTCATCCGGCAGTCCTTCCCGCCGGTACGGCTGAGCCTGACCATGGACGAGAAGGTGGCGAAGCATCTGGAAGAAGGAGCCAGCGAGCGTCTGAACGGTTCTTCCTTCAAGGAAGTCTTCCTGGAATCGCTGCGCAATGTCCGTCAGGCCATCTCCGGCAATGTACCGGAACTGCTGTTCCTGACCGGCGGCGTCTCCAAGATGCCGGGCATCCGGCAGTGGTGTGCGGAGATCTTTCCGGAAGCCGTCATCATCACCGGCAGCGAACCGGAATTCTCGGTCACCAAGGGCCTGGCCTGGTCCGGTAAGATCGATGAGGAACTGCGTGAGTTCCGCTCTGATCTCGAAGAACTGAAACAGGCGACGACGGTCGAAGACATCGTCAAGGAACATATCGTCGATCTCTATAAAGACATCGTCGATACACTGACCAAGCCGATCATCCGCAAGGCGGCGGAACCGGTCTTCGAAAGATGGCGCAACGGCGAGATCCAGAAGCTGACCGACACCAACGAAGCACTGGAAAGGGAGATCGCAGCCTATCTGCGCAGCGATGAAGCACGCGAGCTGATGATCGCTCCGGTCACGGCCTGGCTGAAACCGATCGCCGAGAAACTGGAAGAGTATACGGTGCCGATCTGCATCAAACATCACGTGCCGTATTCCGCCCTGAGCCTGAAGTCCTACATGCGCATCAGCGATCTGGACGTCAAGATCAGCGCCAAGGATGTCTTTGCGGTCAACGAGATCACCTGGCTGATCGATTCCATCATCTCCATCATCGTCGGTCTCCTCTGCGGAGGCAGCGGGGTGGCTCTGATCGCCAGCGGTCCGACCGGCATCTTCGCCGGGATGATGATCTCGATCCTGGTGCTGGCCTTAGGCAAGGACAAGATGGAGGAACTGCTCTTAAAGACCGATCTGCCCCGTCCCCTGCGGAAACTGGTGCCGAAGAACACCATCGAGGCAAGACTGGATACGATCACCGCGGAAGTGCGCGCCAACCTCTACGAATCCTTAAAGACCGACAAGAACGAAGAGATCACCCAGCGTCTGGTCGATGACATCTCGGCACAGATCGAAGAATGTCTGACCAAGATGGCGGAAGTGGTCGAGATCCCTCTGGGATGATACCGAGAGCTGTCCGAAAAGGATGGCTCTTTCTTTTTCTTCCGTTACAATAAAAAAGAGAAGGGGGAAAGGATATGGATAAGGAAGTATTCTTTGCGAATCTGAAAAAGAGAGGCTTTCAGATATCTTCTTTTGAAACGAAAGAGGAGGCTGCTGAGTATCTGAACAGAGCCATCGATCAGACCTCGGTCGGTATGGCTTCTTCGGTCACTCTGGATACCCTGGGGATCTATGAGAAGCTGAAGGAACACAATGAAGTCTGGTGGCACTGGCAGATCCCGGAGGGGATGAGCGATAAGGAAGTCCGCTACAAGGAACGCAGCGCTGCGGTCTATCTCTCTTCACTGAACGGAGCAGCCGAGAGCGGCGAGCTCATCAATATCGACAATACCGGCAACCGGGTAGCGGAAACGGCTTACGGACATCAGAAGGTCTATCTGGTGATCGGCAGGAATAAACTGGCCGAGAGCTTCGAGAAAGCTCTGGAAAGAGCGCGCAACGTGGCAGCACCCTGCAACGCGAAGCGGATGCACCGTACGGGCACGCCCTGCATCCACGGCGATCACTGCTTCGACTGCCAGAGTCCGGAGCGGATCTGCCGGATCCTGATGGTGTTCTGGGAAGCCCCGCGGGGAGCGGAATACGAAGTCGTCTACGTCGACGAAGAACTGGGGTATTAAACTTGTAAACTTGTCGACAAGTTAGTATAATCAGCTTGGAGGCAACAGGTATGCATATGAAGTATTCCGGTACCGAACTGATCAAAAGAGCCATCCTGCTGGTCGCGGGGCTCTTTATCCTTTCCTGCGGGATCGCTTTGTCGGCCCGTTCCGGTCTCGGCGTTTCGCCGTCCGCATCGCTGGCGTATGTACTGAGTCAGATCTTTCCCTTATCGATGGGGAATTTCAATACCCTGATCAACGTCGTCTTCGTGATCATCCAGATCCTCCTGCTGGGGAAGGCTTTCAAGCCGACCCGTTTCCTGCAGCTGGTCGCAGTGGTGATCTTCGGCTTCTTCATCGACCTGGCGAACTCCCTGTTTGCAGGGGTGTCTTCCGATAACTATATCGTCTGCGTGCTGATGGCGGTCTTTGCCTGTGCGCTGGACGGCATCGGCGTCTTCTTCGAGGTCAAGGCCAACCTGCTGACGATGGCTTCGGAAGGAGCGATCTCGGTCATCTCCCAGAAGGTGAAGCAGGAGTTCGGCAAGGTCAAGATCGCGGTCGACTTCACGATGATCGCGCTGACGACGGTCATCTCCCTGACGGTCTTCCACAAGCTGGAAGCAGTCCGTGAAGGAACGATCCTGGCCGCCGTGCTGGTCGGTTTCTTCGTCGGGGTCTTCTCCCGTCTCCTGAACAAGCCGGTCGAGAAGTTCCTGGGCGTCCGGGCTCCGGAAAAGGTCCCGGCCGAAGCGATCCCTTCGATGCCGCACGTGATCACCATCGAGCGCGAACTGGGCTCGGGCGGTCACCGCATCGGCGAGATCCTGGCCGAGAAGCTGGGCTATGCCTTCTATGATTACGCCCTGCTGAGCGAAACGGCAGCCAAAATGGGACTGACGGTCGACGAAGTCAGCAAGCTCGAGGAACGCAATACCAACTCCCTGCTGTACTCTCTGTACCAGCAGTCCTATGTCTATTCCCAGAATCCTTCCCGCCAGCAGCAGGTCTTCGATGCGCAGGCTGAGATCATCCGCAGCATCGCTGCCCGTGAGAACTGCGTCATCGTCGGCCGTTTGGGCGCCTATGTCCTGAAGGACCGTCCGCATACCTTCGACCTCTTCGTCAGCGCCAAACTGGAAGAAAGAGCGAAGCGTTTTGCCCGGCTGAACGGGATGAGCGAGGAAGAAGCGCGGGAGTATGTCCGCAAGGAAGATGAGTTCCGCCGGAACTATTCCCTGCAGATCACCGGTGAGACCTGGGGCATGGCCGAGCACTATGATCTCTGTGTCAGAAGCGATGAGATCGGGATCGAAGAGTCGGCAGAGATGGCCCTGAAGATGATCAAGGACGTCCTGGCTAAGCGGAATGCCTGATACCACAAACGAAGCCCCGGAAACGGGGCTTTTTTGGTACAAAGTCACATTGTCAGAAAATGGACAATACAGTAAGATAATAGTGAAGTTGTCGACAAGTAGACAATAGGAAAGAACGGAGGTTGGAAATTATGATCCTCACGGAGAAATACCAGTTGCTGCGCAGGAATTTCCGCAACTTCGCCGAGACCGAGTTTACCGATGAGCTGCAGAAAAGGCTCGATACGGAAGGCGGCTATGAAGCGGAAATGTATCAGAAGATGGCCCGTTACGGCTTTACCGGCATCAAGATCCCGGTCGAGTACGGCGGTCAGGGAGGGGACTCGCTGGCCTACGTGCTGATGATCGAGGAGTTTGCCCGGGTCTGTCCGGTACTGGCGATCTATGCCAATACCCCGAACTCGCTGGGCGGCGGACCGCTGGTCATGTGCGGGAACGAGGAACAGAAACAGAAATATCTGCCGGATATCGCTGCCGGAAGGAAACACATCGTCTTTGCGCTGACCGAGCCGGGTGCCGGTTCCGATGCCGGAGGCACGCTGACGACAGCGGTCGCTGACGGGGATGACTTCATCCTGAACGGACGGAAGTGCTTCGTATCGGGAGCGCCGATCGCCGACTATGCGGTCATCTATGCCAAGACCGATCCTACAGCCAAGGGCAGCCGGGGCATCTCGATGTTTATCGTCGATCTGAAACTGCCGGGCATCACTATCGGCAAAGCGGAAGCGAAGATGGGCATCAACGGCTATCCGACTTCCGATATCACGATGGACAATGTCCGGGTCTCCAAAGCTGACCTTTTAGGTCCCCTGCATGACGGTTTCCGGATGGCGATGAAGACGCTGGACGGCGGACGTCTGGGGATCTCGGCACAGGCTCTGGGCCTGGCGCAGGGCTGCCTTGAAGAAGCCATCCGTTACGCCAGGGAGCGCAAACAGTTCGGCAAGCCGATCGCCGCCAACCAGGGCGTCAGCTTCATGATCGCCGAGATGGCGACCGAGATCGAAGCGGCCCGGGAACTGGTCTATGCCACAGCGGTCGCCAAGGATGCCGGAGCGCCGGATTCTTCGATGAAGTGTGCGATGGCCAAGTACTTCGCTTCGGAGATGGCGAACCGGGCTGCCTATAAGGCGGTGCAGATCTTCGGCGGTTACGGCTACATCAAGGACTACAAGGTGGAACGTTTCTACCGCGATGCCCGGATCTTGAGCATCTATGAAGGTACTTCCCAGATCCAGCAGCTGGTCATTGCCAATACGCTCTTGCGTTAGGAGAAGAGATATGAAGATCTATGTATGTGTAAAACAGGTCCCGGATACTTCCGGGAAGGTCGCTGTCAAAGAGAACGGGGTCCTGGACCGTGCTTCGATGAAGACGATCATCAACCCCGATGACCTCAACGCGGTGGAAGCAGCTCTGCAGATCAAAGATCAGGAAGGCTGCGAAGTGATCGCGGTGACGATGGGTCCGCCGGCTGCGGAGGGCATGCTGCGGGAACTGCTGGCGATGGGTGTCGACAAAGCGGTGCTGATCTCGGGCAGAGAATTCGGCGGTTCCGATACCTTTGCGACTTCTCAGGTCCTGGCCGGAGGCATCCACCATCTCGGTCTGGAGAAGGAAGACATCGTCTTCTGCGGACGGCAGGCGATCGACGGCGATACCGCACAGGTCGGTCCCCAGATCGCCGAGAAGCTGAACATCCCGCAGATCACCTATGCCGGAGAAGTCCGCTATGAGAACGGAAAGGTCTATGTCAAACGCATGACCGAAGACGGCTATATGAGAGTAGAAGCGGAAACACCGGTGCTGATCACCTGCATCAAGGAACTGAACCAGCCCCGCTACATGACCGTACGCGGGATCCTGGAGTGCTATGACAAGCCGATCACGGTGCTTGACTATCCGACTCTGGAGAACGAACCGCTGATCGATAAGACGACGATCGGTCTGGCCGGTTCGCCGACCACGATCTTCCAGTCCTTTACTCCGCCGGTCGCCAAGGGCGGCGAGATGCTGGAAGGAACGACACAGGAAAAATGCGATACGCTGGCAGCGAAACTCGCCAAGGCGCAGCTGCTGTAAGGAGGTCCCATGGAATACAACAGTGCAAAGATCGAAGACTTCCGCGATATCTGGGTCTTCTGTGAACAGCGCCGCGGAAAACTGATGGAAACAGACTTCGAACTGGTCTCCGAAGGCCGGAAACTGGCGGATGAGCGCCATTCGCAGCTCGTCGGCGTCCTCTTGGGCGATGATGTCCGGGATCTGGCGAAAGAGATCGGTGCTTACGGTGCCGACAAGGTCTATGTGATCTCTGATCCGGCTCTGAAGGATTATTCCTCGGAGACTTATGCCGATGCGCTCTGTCAGATCGTGATGGACAAAAAACCGGAAGTCCTGCTGATCGGAGCTTCCACGATCGGCCGGGATCTGGCTCCGCGCTGTGCAGCGCGGCTGCATACCGGTCTGACTGCTGACTGCACCCATCTCGATATCGATATGAACAAGTACCTCGACTTCCTGAAGGAAGCTTCTTCGATCGACCTCTCGACGAGAAAGTTCAAGATGGAAGATACCAACCTGAAGATGACCCGTCCGGCTTTCGGTGGCCATATGATGGCGACCATCACCTGTCCACGCTTCCGTCCCTGCATGTCGACGGTCCGTCCCGGTGTCATGAAGAAGGGGACTTACGATGAAGCGAAGGCAGCGTCGGTAACGGTCGAAGACTATGCCGTCAGCCTGAAAGAACCGCTGGTGAAGGTCCTGGAGATCGTCACCGAAGAGAAGAAGGGCGTCGATCTGCTCGGTGCGGAAGTCATCGTAGCGGTCGGAGCCGGCATCTCCCGGGATGTTGAAAAGGGCATGGCCCTGGCTCAGGAGCTGGCCGATGCGCTGGGAGGCGGCGTCGTTGCCGGTTCCCGACCGGCTGTTGAAGCCGGCTGGCTGGATCACGAGCTGCAGATCGGACAGACCGGCAAGACCGTACGGCCGAAGATCTATGTAGCGCTGGGCATCTCCGGTGCGATCCAGCACAAGGCCGGCATGCAGGATGCGGAGACGGTCATCGCCGTCAACAGCAATCCCTCCGCCCCGATCTTTGAAGCGGCGACCTACGGTATCGTCGGCGACCTCTTTGAGGTCATACCGAAGATGATCGCTTCGATCCGGGCAGCCAAAGAGGCCAAATGAGCACGTATGTGATGGGGATGGACATCGGTTCCACGACCTCCAAAGGCGTGATCCTGAATGAAAAACGGGAGATCGTCAAGACCTTCCTGGTCCATGCCGGGACCGGTACTTCCGGTCCGCAGCAGGTCAGAGAGGGACTTCTGAAGGAGAGCGGGTTAGAAGCCGAAGACATCCTCTATACGGTCGCGACCGGTTACGGGCGCAAGACTTACGAAGGAGCAGACGCTCAGGTCAGTGAACTGAGCTGTCACGGGAAGGGGACCCATTTCCTGTTCCCGGAAGTAAGGACCGTGATCGATATCGGCGGTCAGGATGCGAAAGTCCTGAAACTGGACGCACAGGGCCGCATGAGCAATTTCCTGATGAACGACAAGTGTGCTGCCGGCACCGGCAGGTTCCTGGAAGTCATGGCCAACATCCTGCAGCTGCAGGTCTCCGATCTGGAGAAGGAAGCAGCGAAGGCGGAGGAGGCTCTGAAGATCTCCAGTACCTGTACGGTCTTTGCGGAATCGGAAGTGATCTCGCAGCTGGCCAGCGGGGCAGATACCCCGGCACTGGTCAAAGGCATCTGCCGGTCGGTCGCCAGCCGCACAGCGGCGCTGGCGAGACGCATCGGCGTGGAAGAAAAAGTATGTATGAGCGGCGGAGTCGCCAATAACGGCGGAGTCCGGCAGGCGCTGGAGGAAGAGCTGGGCGTAGCGATCCTGTATTCTCCTCTGGCACAGCTGACCGGAGCGCTGGGGGCTGCTCTGTTCGCTGCCGATAAAGTCGGATCCAAGGAGGAATCATGAGCGAAGAAGTGAAGAAACAAAGGCCGGCACCGGATCCCAATTCAGCCAAATACAAGCTGAATATGATCGCCAAGAAGGCCTATGAAGATGTAGCGGAAGCCAAAGCCCGGGGAGAACTGGTGGGCTGGTGTTCCAGCAATTTCCCGGTCGAGATCCCGGAAACGCTGGGGCTTTATGTCTGCTATCCGGAGAACCAGGCAGCAGCCATCGCGGCCCGCGGCGGCGGAGAAAGACTGTGCTCCATCGCCGAAGGACAGGGTTATTCCAACGATATCTGCGCCTATGCCCGGGTCTCGCTGGCTTATGCCGGTGGCGCCGAAGCACCGGAGCAGCCGATGCCCCTGCCGGACTATGTGCTCTGCTGCAACAACATCTGCAACTGCATGATCAAGTGGTATGAGAACCTTGCCCGGGAACTCAACATCCCGATGATCATGATCGATATCCCCTTCAACCCGGATTACGAAGTCGGGGATGCGGAAGTCGCCTACATCCGTTCACAGTTCCTGGATGCGATCAAACAGCTCGAAGAGATCACCGGAAAGAAATGGGACTGGGACCGTTACGAGGAAGTACGGGAGATCTCCGGCCGTACCAGCCGGGCCTGGCTGGAGGCCACGGCGACCGCCAGGTATACGCCTTCGCCCTTCAACGGTTTTGACCTCCTGAACCACATGGCTGTCATGGTGACGGCCAGAGGCAAGAAGGAAGCCGCCGAAGCGATGGAGACCCTCTTAAAAGAATACGAAGAGAACCACGAGAAGGGCGTCAGCACCTACCGCGGGGAAGAGAAGTATAGGATCATGTTTGAGGGGATCGCCTGCTGGCCGTGGTTAAGAGTCACTGCTCACGGTCTGCGGGACAGAGGCATCAATATGGTCACCACCATCTATGCCGATGCCTTCGGTTTCATCTACAAGGATTTCGATGATATGTGCCGGGCTTATGCCAAGGTACCGAATGCGATCAATCTGGAATATGCCAGAGACAAGCGGACCAAGCTCTGCAAGGACAATCATGTCGAAGGGCTGCTGGTCCATACCAACCGTTCCTGCAAGCTCTGGAGCGGCTTCATGTACGAGATGAGCCGCCAGATCGGCGAAGAGTGCAACATCCCGGTCGTCAGTTTCGACGGCGACCAGGCCGATCCGCGCAATTTCTCCGAAGCGCAGTATGATACACGGGTGCAGGGTCTCACTGAGATCATGCAGTCTAACAAGGAGGCCCTCTGATGGAAGTCCTGAAGAAATTTGAAGAAGCCGCAAAAGACCCCAGAGCCATTCTGGACCGTTATCTGCGGGAAGGAAAAGATGTCGTGCTGGTCGCTCCGGTCTATACCCCGGAAGAGATCGTGCATTCCTTCGGGATGGTCCCGATGGGAGCCTGGGGTGCTGATACCCAGCTGAACGGTTCCAAGAAGTATTTCCCGGCCTTTATCTGCTCGATCGTTCAGTCGATCGTGGAACTGGGCATGAACGGCGCCTATGATGGAGTCAAAGCCCTGATCGTTCCCAGCCTCTGCGATTCCCTGAAGGTGCTGGGCGAGAACTGGAAGTATGCCGTTCCCGATATCCCCTTCATCCCGATGACCTATCCCCAGAACCGCAAGCCGGAGTATGCCCTGGAATACACCAAGGCCGGCTATCGGCGGGTGATCAGCGATCTCGAGAAGATCAGCGGAAAGGGCTTCGATGAGAATGCGCTGAAAGTCTCGATCGAAGTCTATAACGAACACAACCGGCTGATGCGGGAGACTGCAGAAGAACTGCGCAGACATCCCGAGATCACGGCGGAAGAACGTTCGGCCATCTATAAGAGCGCGACCTTCCTGCGTAAGGAAGAACACAGCGCTCTGCTGAAGGAACTGCTGCAGGAACTGCAGGCAGCGACCCCCGGCAGGGAAAAGATCCGCATCGTTACGACCGGCATCCTGGCCGATTCGCCCTCGCTCTTACAGATCCTCGATGAGAACGGTCTGCAGATCGTGGCAGACGATATCGCTGCCGAGAGCCGTCAGTATAAGACAGACTGTGTCCTGGAAGGCGACGCTCTGACTTCGCTGGCAAGAAAGTTCTCGGCCCGCGACAACTGTTCCGTGCTCTATGACGTGAAGAAGAGCCGGGTCGAAGCGATCGTGGATCTGGCGAAGAAGACGGATGCCGGAGGCGTCCTGATGATCCTGACCAAGTTCTGCGATCCGGAGGAGTTCGATTATCCTCTGATCCGCAAGGCCTGCGAGAAGGCCGGACTGCCGATCGTGGAGATCGAAGTCGACCGTCAGATGGAGAACTACGAACAGGCTTCTACGATCATTGAATCGTTCCGTGAAATGATGGAACTCTAAGGAGAAAATATGTCTGAAATGAATCGTCCGCTGGAAGGGGTCAAAGTCGTCGAACTGGCTACCTTCATTGCTGCACCCTGCTGTGCCCGCTATCTGGCAGACCTCGGGGCCTCGGTCATCAAGGTCGAGAGACCGAAGGGAGATGATCTACGCTTTACCGCTGTCAACGAAGGACGTCCCTTCGGTGACAAGGAAGATACGAGCTTTACCCTGGAGAATGCCGGCAAGCGCTGTGTGACCCTGGATCTGAAGGCGAAAGCCGGAAGAGAAGTCATGGAGAAGCTGATCGCCGATGCCGACGTCTTCGTCACCAACTGGCGTCAGCCGGCTCTGGAGAGAGCGGCTCTCGATTATGAATCCTTGAAGAAAAAGTATCCCCGTCTCGTCTACGGCATCGTCTCCGGTTACGGCGAGAAGGGTCCCGACAAGGACCTGCCGGGCTTTGACTTCACCGCTTACTTCGCCCATTCCGGGGTCATGGGCACGCTCTATGACAAAAACAGCGAACCGATGATGCCGCTGGCCGGTTTCGGCGATCATCAGGTCGCCATGAATCTGGCTTCCGGGATCCTGGCAGCCCTCTACCGGGCGGAAAAGACCGGCAGGGGCGACAAGGTCACGGTCAGCCTCTACCACAGCGGTGTCTGGGATGTCTCGCTGTATCTGATCGCCAGCCAGTACGGGGATCCTTCCACCCAGTATCCGATCCGTAAGGCGGAACTGACCAATCCGCTGAACAGTGCGAGAAGGACCTCGGACGGAAGGTGGTTCATGTTTTCGGTACCGGCTTATGACAAGCTCTTCAACAAGTTCGTAGCGGAAGCCCTGGACCGTCCGGATCTGGTCAATGATCCCCGCTTCTATCCCCAGACCAATCTGGTGAACCATCTGGAAGAATGGGATCAGCTCTTCAATGAAGAAGTTGCCAAACATGACGTCGAATACTGGATCGCCCAGATGAAGAAGGCGGACCTGCCCTTTGCGGTCTGTCAGACCTGGGATGAGATCCTGAAGGATGAACAGGCCTGGGCCAGTGATATCCTGAGCGAAGTGACCTTCCCCAACGGCGAGAAGCGTTCGATGGTCCGTACCCCGGTCATGTTCGAAGAGACGCCGCTGCCCGAATACAAACCTGCCCACTTCCTGGGTCAGGATACCCGTGAAGTACTGAAAGAACTGGGTTACAGCGCTGAGCAGATCGAAGCGATGATCGCTGCCGGCGAAGCGACCGACGTGACCCGCATCGGATAAAGACATGGAACTGGAAAGACGCACATTGAGCGAATATCTGCAGGATACGGTCCGCCGCAAGGCGGAAGAGACGGCGATCATCTACCGTGACCGCTCTTTCAGCTGGAAAGAACTGGGCCGGGTCAGCGATCTCTTCGCCGTGCGTCTTCTGCGTTCCGGCGTGCAGGAAGGCGCTCATATCGGGATCTGGAGCAGCAACTCCTACAACTGGATCGTGGTCTTCCTGGCCGCTGTCAAACTGAACTGTCTCTCGGTAGCGATCAACACTGCCTTCAAGGGAGCAGAGACGGCAAAGATCGCCGACTATGCCGATCTGAACGTGCTCTGCTACGGTGACGGCTACAAGGAGACAGACTATCCTGTGCTCATCGAAGAGATCCGCAAAGACCGTCCGGGTTTATTGTGCATCCCGATCGGGGATGCGCTCGGGGATCTGCAGGAAGAGGATTTCTCTGCCGAAGAGAAGGAAACGGCTTTTACGGCAGTGAAGAGCGACTGCACTGCGGAGCTGGCGATGCTGCTGACTTCCGGTACGACCGGAGATCCCAAAGGGGTGCTGCTGACGCATTACAATCTGACCAACACCGCCCGCAACACGATCGCCGCGATGGGCTGGCGCAGTGATGACCGGATGTGCATCACGGTGCCGCTCTTCCATTGTTTCGGCCTGACCTCGAGTCTGATCTCTTCGGTCATTCTGGGCATGACGATGTGTCTGATCCCTTCCTTCCGTTCGCAGGTGACGCTGCAGTGTGTAGATAAACAGAAGTGCACGATACTGAACGGAGTGCCTTCGATGTTCCTGGCCATGATCCGCAATCCTCACTTCCCGCAGTATGATCTTTCCAGTCTGCGCTGCGGGATCATTGCCGGCAGTTCGATCTTCCCCAGTGAATATCTGCAGATCTGCAAGAGCTTTGCCGGGATGAAACTGATCCCTTCCTACGGACAGACCGAAACTTCTCCGGCCGTATCCTTCTCACCGCTCTCTGATCCCGATGAGAAGAATGCCCTCAACGCCGGGAGGATCATCCCCCATGTGGAAGCGAGGGTCGTTTCGTTAAAGAAACGGAAAGAGCTTCCGGCCGGACAGATCGGAGAACTGGAAGTATGCGGCTACAACATCATGAAGGGTTACTATAAGATGCCGGAGCTGACCGCTTCGCTGATCAGTGCCGACGGCTGGCTGAAGACCGGCGATCTGGCCTACTTCGATGAAGAAGGATATCTGTACATCCGGGGACGCTGCAAGGATCTGATCATCCGCGGCGGAGAGAATATCTCGCCGCAGGAGATCGAGGAGACGATGCTGCGGAGGATCCCCTGGATCGAGGATGTCTGCATCGTTTCCCTTCCGGCACCGGTGGTGCAGGAAAAGGTCACGGCCTGTGTGATCCTGAAGAAGGACTGCCTGCTGCAGCCGCAGAAGATCCGTCAGATCCTGAAGGAGGAACTTGCCGACTACAAGATCCCGGAAGCTTACGTTCTCCTGCATGCCTTTCCGACTACTTCCAGCGGCAAGATCCGCCGGCAGGAGCTGCAGGAACAGGTCCGTGCCGGGAAATATGATATTATTGAGATCAAGGATGAAGACACTATGAACAAACTGCAGGAACGTTCGATGATCACCAGTGATGCGATCTATCAGGATCTGCTGGAGAAGATCGTTAACCTCACCTATATGCCGGGCGATGCCTTAAGCGAGAACGAACTGTGTGCAGCCTACAACTGCAGCCGGCACATGGTGCGCGGCGCTTTTGCGGAGCTGAAGCAGAAAGGCCTCCTGCAGGTCTTCCCGCAGCGGGGCTCCTATGTCTCGCTGATCGATCTGAAGATGATCTCCGATGTGCTCTTCCTGCGGGAAGCCGCGGAAACGGCAGTCGTCATCCAGATCATCGAAGAGAATAAGGAGATCGATGATGTCGTCGTCCTGCTGGAGAAGATGATCGCCGAGCAGCAGAAAGCGGCAGCCAAAGGAGCGGACCATCTGCAGGAATACTTCTACATGGATGATCTCTTCCATCAGGTGCTGATGGATACCGCCGGCCGGGGCGGGGTGCAGGCCCTGCTGGATGATTCCTACATCCATCTGCGGCGCTGGCGGAACCTGGAAGTCCGTTCGACCAAACGGATCCCCGGACTGATCCAGGAACACATCCGGATCTGTGAAGCGATCCGGCAGCGGGATAAAGAAAAGGCACGCGAACTGATGCATTCGCATTTTGATACGTTGAAATATGCGGAATCTGTCGGAGAAGGCAGTGCGAATGAGTACTTTTATCGTTGATGAAGGTCCTTCCAGGACCTTTTTATAAGGAGAAGGATATGGCAAAATATCAGGATGTTTTAAAAGACAAGGTGGTCGTCATCACCGGCACCACTTCCGGCATCGGCAGGAGGATGGCGACTCTCTTTGCGGAGCAGGGCGCAAAAGTCGTCGGTTCCGGAAGAAGAGAGAACCTCGGTCAGGAGATGGTCGAGGAGATCAAAAGCGCCGGAGGGGAGGCGATCTTCGTAAAGACCGATGCATCCGATCCGGAACAGGTAAAGAACCTGATCGACAAAGCGGTCGAGACTTACGGAAGGCTCGACATCCTTGTCAACAACTGCGCCCTGGAACCGCAGATCATGATCAAGGATCTGACCTGGGAACAGTTCCGGGAAGTGATCGACACCAACCTCGGTTCCTATACGATGGCGACGGTCAATGCCCTGCGTTACATGGTCCCGCAGCAGAGCGGCAAGATTCTGAACATCAACTCGGTCACCCGCGAACAGATCGTTCCCGGTGTCGGTGTCTATTCTTTAGCGAAAGCAGCCATCCACAACCTGACCAAGGTCGTCGCTCTGGAACATGCCCGGGACGGTATCCGCTGCAATGAGATCTGTCCGGGTCTGATCCTTTCCGGCGCTTTCACCGATCCGGCAGTCAGGGAATGGGCGAAGGATTCGATCGAGAACGGTACACCGGTCCCGCGTCTGGGGACGGTCGATGAGATCGCTTATACGGCACTGTTCATGCTGAGTGATGAACTGGACTTCCTCAATGACGGTTCTCTGTTCGTAGACGGAGGCAGACACCTCATTTAAAAAGGCTCTTGTGAGCCTCTAGTAGCGGTTATGGACCTTCTCGCAGAAGCAGAGGAGGTCTTTTATTTCGAGTGTTTCTCCGTTATCCAGAATCACCGTCCCGCTCATCCTGCCGAAGACCTGATGCTGGTCGGAGACGATCGCCTTGTAGTCCAGTTTGGCAAAGCGGTCCAGGATCGGACGGAAGCTCATCTGAAACCTGCCGTCGGAAGAGGTCAGCTGCCACTCCTCCATGTACCCCGGTCCGTCCATGGCCTTGGGATCGGGATCGTTGGGGATGCCGAAGTCGACATCATCCAGTTTGTGTCCGACCCCGTCCAGGAAGAGGATGTTCTCGCTGGCGGCGGAAGTATTGCCGAAACCGTAGCCGATGTTGAAGCCGAAACGGTGTCCGTCAATGGTCGCATTGCCGTTGCCCCAGTACCAGGTATTGTCGTAGGTCCAGACACCGCGGCCCCAGTCCAAAGTGCCGTAGTCATGTTCCGGATCGAAGAGATAGCTCTTTCCGTCATATTCGATATAGCCGGAAGCAGCCAGACAGTTGATCTTGGAATTGTAATAGAAGTGCCTGTTCTGGTCCCAGGGAGTGGCGATGACCAGCGAATCCTGCTGCGGTTCTGCCAGTGAGATCTCGGCCTGCAGATCCTTTCCCGGTTCAAAATCCCGGAAGAAGCAGGAGATCGTTCTTTCCTTCTCCTTCTTGCGGTAATAGAGCTTCAGGCGTTCATCCTCGTAGGAGACGTCTCCTTTTTCCGGCGTCTTCGGGAAGTTCATCTTTCCCATCGGGAAGACGTTGAGGACGGTCTGCGTATGTTCATGGGGATCTCCCTCATCGAGATGCAGCAGAGAGACCGACTGCAGACCGATATAGCCGTCGTCAGAGAGGGTGAAGGCTGCCGCAAAGCTTTCCGTACCGTCATACTTACCGTCATGGATGACCAGATAGTAGTCCCATTCCTTGATGCGGAAAGCGGGAGCCTTGATGTCCTTGCGGTCATACTGCCAGTAAGGATGGCGGGCCCAGCCCGGTTCGCGGATGTTGCCTTTTTCGTTCAGGAGCTTCTGTACAGCAGTGATCTCGTGGTTGCGCATATGTCCTCCTATTTCTTTTCGTGTACGACGACCTGCGGATAGGGGATGGAGATCCCTTCCTGATCGAGACGTTTCTTGATGGCCAGGCGCAGTTCTCTTTCAAACTGCCAATGGACGGCGCCTTTGACTTTCTGTACGACCCGCAGCTTCTGTGCGCTGTCCTCGAAGGAGGTGAGCGCCTGTACCTGCGGTGCTTCGTTACAGATATCGGCATGTGCCTGGGCAAACACCTCCGCTTCTTCCTGCAGGATCTTCATCGTTTCCTCAAGATCGATCTCGTAGGGGAGCGGTACTTCCACGACAGCGGTATTGTATTCGCCGGAGAAGTTGATGACGGTACGGATCTCGCCGTTGGGGATCACGATCTTTTCACCCTTCCAGCTGCGCAGGTAGGTGCAGCGCATGGCCAGGGAAGTGACGGTGCCTTCGTAGTCATTGATGCGGACATAGTCGCCGACCGCATACTGCCTTTCGAACATGATAAAGAAACCGGTGATCGCATCGTTGATGATGCTCTGGGCGCCTAAGGAGATCACCAAAGCGCCGATCCCGGCAGCCGCGACCATATTGGAGGCCACGGAACCGTAACCCAGGAAGTTGATCACGATGCAGATGGCGATGAAGTAGATGACATAGCGGCTGACACTGCGTAAGAGGGTCATCCCGGTGATCAGTTCCTTGGCATGTTCCTCATTGCTGTCGTTCTCCGCCTTATGGATCACGGAAGCCGTCACTCTGGACAGGGCGTTGTGCAGCAGTTTGGCCAGGACAAAGACGACGATGATGATCAACAGATCGATCAGAAGCTTGCTGGTAGTAAGACCCAGCTGTTCAAGCAGTTCATTCCAGTTCATAGGCAGACCTCATCTTCATGATAACAGTCTGAAGTAAAGAAGGAAATGCCGGAACGGACGGTCCGTGGTATTCTTTAGAAGAAAAGGGGGGCAGGTCAATGGCAGATTATCAGGACCGCAGAGAGACATTATCATTGAAATGGAGAAGAGCGAAGGAAGGCGTCCTGCCTTTCTGGATCGCCGATATGGATTACCGCTCGCCGGACTGCATCCGGGAGGCCTTGAAGGAAGCGATCGAAGAACCTTTAGGCTATGCCGCAAACCCGGACGGGTACCTGCCGGCTTTTCTGGAGTGGGAAAAGAAGTATCAGGACTATGAAGTAAAGCCGGAATGGGTGGAGTTCGCTCCGGGAGTGGTACCGGCCATGCACTGGCTGATCGATATCTTCACAAAGAAAGGGGAGGCGGTGATCATCACGCCCCCGGTCTATGTTTCCTTCATCGAAGCGATCGAATACAACGAAAGGAAACGGATCGACAGCGATCTTGTCTGGGACAGCTGGCGCTGGCAGATCGATTTTGCGGACTTCGAGCAGAAGATCATCGACAATGACGTCAAAGCCTTCATCCTCTGCAATCCGCACAATCCGACCGGCAATGTCTGGACGAGGGAAGAACTGCAGAGACTGCTCGATATCTGTCAGAAACACCATGTCTATGTGATCGTTGATGAGATCCACCAGGATCTCTATGATCCGGCTCTGGGAAGGAAGAAAGTCACGGCTGCCACCGTCGGGGACTATGATGATATCCTCTTTACCCTGACCGCTGCCTCCAAGTCCTTCAACCTGGGCGGCGTACAGAATGCCTTTGCGATCATTCCCAATGAGGAAAACCGGAAGAAGTTCGCAAAGTACCGCAAGGTGCTGGGTTTCCGGGGCGGGAATACCCTGGGTTATGTAGCTACGGAGGCTGCTTTCGCCAAAGGCCGGGAATGGCTGGAGGGAGCGATCGAAGAGATCTACGCCAATGAGAAGATCCTCCGGGATATCCTCTTGGAAGCTTTCCCGGATCTGGCGATCACCAAACTGGAAGGGACTTATCTGGTCTGGATCGATCTTTCCAGATGGTTCCGCAGCGAAGAAGAAGTACGCTCCTTCTGCGAAGAGATCGGGATCCTGCCTTCCTTCGGAGAGGAGTTCGGCGGAGAACGTTACGGCAGTTTCATCCGCTTCAACATCGCTACTTCCCCGGAAAATGTCAAAGAAGGCGCAAAAAGACTGGCCGAAGGCTTAAAAAAGAGAAATTAGGGTAGGAGATCCTCCTGTTGTCGGAAAGAATGATACAGGAGGATCTTTTATATGTATGAAAAAGAATCATTGACGTACGGGAATACGTACGCTGCTCTGAAGATGGAGGAACTGTTTATGAAAATGATCCCGGTGACCACCGCCAGAGCCAACATCTACCGCCTTCTGGAGGAAGTCTGCGAATCTCACGAACCCTATCTGATCAGCGGAAAGAACGGAAATGCGGTCCTGCTCAGTGAAGAGGACTGGCATTCGATCGAAGAAACGCTGTATCTGTCTACTGTCCCCGGACTGAGCGAGAGCGTCCTGCAGGCCGCCGGGGAAAAGAAAGAAGAGACGGCCGTCTGCGAAAGAAGCCACCCTCTGAAAAGCTCCCGGGGCAGCTGAATGACCTTTCTTCCCGCCGCATAAATATCCATCATCGTCTGGTCTGTGCCGCAGACCGGGAAGAGATCATTCGCAACGGAAAGGTCTATGAGGGCTCTGTACGGGTCCTCAGGATGCGGACCCACTATGAATAAGACCCCGGCAGCCTGAACTGCCGGGGTCTTTTCTGTCTATTTGATCCTTCTTCCTTTCCGCTTGTCCGGACGGTGATCGCTGAGATAGCTCATCAAAGCCGCCAGGGCCAGGGTCACGCCCAGCAGGATGAATCCCATCTTCAGATCTCCCTCTGCTATGGCTCCTTCGCCGAAAGCGAAGGTGAGGATGGCGACCACGCCGATGATCTTTTCAAGGGTGGTCATATTCGCAAAGTATTCTTTCATTTCAGTACCTTTCCAGGAGCTCTTTGATGTGCTCGATCCTTTCTATGGGGTAATCACAGGGGCGTCCTTTGGGAACGATCCAGATGCAGGGGATGCCTGCTCGCTTCGCTCCCAGAATATCGGTCGAGAAGGTGTCTCCGACATAGAGCGCTTCTTCCTTTTCGACCTGCAGGGCTTCCAGAGCCTTCTCAAACATCCGTGTCTTCGGTTTGCCGGCTCCGGCTTCTTCGCTGGTCAGGATATAGTCGAAGAGGTCTTCGATCCCGGCGGAACGGATCTTACTCATCTGGGAGTAAGTACTGCCGTTGGTGAGGATGGCCAGCTTGTAACGTTTCTTCAGTTCCAGCAGGGTCTCTCTCACTTCCGGGAAGGTGACCGCGTCCTGTCCGTTGTGGACTTTCCACCAGGTGCTGCAGTCTTCGGAAGGGAGCGGGATGCCGTACTTCTTCTGCAGTTCCTGAAAGACGAAGGATTTGACATAGTTGCCGCGCATGTCCCAGATCAGACAGTCCTGTTTCATGGCTTCCTTCAGCAGAGGATCCGCATCTCCGGCTTTTTCCTCGATATAGTTCGCATAGGTACGATAGGTATAACGGTACCGATCTCCCAGAGTATCGTCAAAGTCAAAGAGGATCGCCTTTATCTTCTGCATGTCCCTATTATAGGCAAATCTTTTTGATTGGTCTATGTGTATGAATATTGACAGGGGAGAAGGTTCTTTACTAAAATGTAGCGTGCTACAGAAAAGAGGAAAAGATGCAGAATAACGATATCGGTTATCTTATCAAGAAGATCGGGCTGCTGCAGAAGGCGGGAATGGATGCCTCCCTGCAGGAATACGATCTGACCTCTTCGCAGTTCCGGGTGCTGATCGTCCTTCATAAGCACGGAGGATCTTTGACCCAGAAGGAACTGGAAGAAGAACTGGGCGTATCCCATCCGACCGTATCCGGTCTTGTCAAGAGACTGGAGAAGCAGGGCTATCTCTTTGTGGCGACCGATCCTTCCGACCGCAGGAACCGGATCGTTTCGCTGAGTGAGAAGACGAAGGATGCGGAGGAAGATCTGCGCCTGCAGCGGCAGAAAGCCGAAGAGAAGCTCACCGAAGGGATGAGCGAAGAAGAAGTGAAGATCCTGCGGGGATATCTCGAAAGGATGTATGAGAATATCCGGCCGAACCGGGAAGGGGAAGAAGTATGTTGAAGACACTGGCAAAAGAGATCAAACAGTTCAGGACCGCTTCTTTGCTGACGCCGTTCTTCATGGTCATGGAAGTCGTAACGGAAACGATCATTCCCTTACTGATGGCCTCCATGATCGACAACGGTGTCAACAAGGGCGATATGGACCATATCTTATTTATCGCTGCCTGCATGCTGGGAATGGCCGTACTGGCCTTGTTCACCGGCTATATGGGCAACCGTCTGGGCGCCTATGCCGGCACCGGCTTTGCCCATAACCTGCGGGAAGCGATGTATGAGAGGATCCAGACCTTCTCCTTCAGCAATATCGACAAGTTCTCGACGGCCGGTCTGGTGACCCGTCTGACGACCGATGTCAGCAACGTCCAGATGGCCTATTCGATGGGCCTGCGGATGGCAGTCCGGGCTCCGAGCTCGCTGATCGTGGCGATGGTGATGGCCTTCCTGATCTCGCCGAAGATCGCGATGATCTATGTCGTAGCGGCAGTCATCCTGATGACGGCGATCGTGATCGTGATGCCGATCACCTCCCGGAACTTCCGGGCTGTCTTCACCAAGTACGATGACCTCAATGAATCGGTACAGGAGAACGTCTCTGCGATCCGGGTCGTCAAGGCCTATGTCCGGGAAGACTACGAACAGGAGAAGTTCAACAAGGCTGCCGGCAATATCCACGATCTCTTCGTGAAGGCAGAGAAACTGACGGCGCTCTTCTCGCCCTTCATGTCCCTGATCGTCTACGGCAGCATCCTTCTCGTCTCCTGGCGCGGAGCGCAGCTGATCGTCGGCGGTGAACTGACCACCGGCAACCTCACCACCCTGCTGACCTACTGCATGCAGATCCTGATGAATATGGCGATGCTGGGCATGATGTTCATCATGATCACGATGTCGGCAGCTTCGGCCAAGCGTATCAGCGAAGTGCTGCAGGAAGAGACCGATCTGAAGGAACCGGAAGAACCTCTCTATGAAGTCCCGGACGGTTCGATCGTCTTCGATCATGCTGACTTTGCCTACAAGAAGGATGACAACCTGATCCTCAGCGATATCGATCTCTCCATTCAGTCCGGAGAGACGGTCGGCATCGTCGGAGCCACCGGCTCCGGCAAGACCTCTCTGGTCTCCCTGATCCCCCGGCTCTATGACGTCGTGAAGGGCGAAGTGCGGGTCGGCGGTCACAACGTAAAGGAATATGACCTTGATACATTGCACAATGCGGTGGCGATGGTCTTACAGAAGAACGAGCTCTTCTCCGGTTCCATCTATGACAACCTGCGCTGGGGCGATGAGAATGCCACTGATGAAGAATGTCAGAAGGCTGCGGCGATCGCTCAGGCTTCCGAGTTCATCGAACGTTTCCCAGAGGGTTATGACACCCATATCGAGCAGGGCGGCACCAACGTCTCCGGCGGTCAGAAACAGCGTCTGTGCATCGCCAGAGCATTGCTGAAGAAACCGCGCATCCTGATCCTGGATGACTCGACTTCGGCAGTTGATACCGCTACCGAGGCCAAAATGCGCCGCTCCTTCCGGGAAGATATTCCGGACATCACCAAGCTGATCATTGCCCAGCGGATCTCTTCGGTACAGGATGCCGACAAGATCATCGTTCTCGATAACGGGAAGATCGCTGCCTGCGGGACCCATGAGGAACTGCTGCAGACTTCCCCGATCTACGCTTCGATCTATGAATCTCAGACCGGCAGCAATGCCGACTTCGACGAAGGAGGTGAATAAGGATGCCGCCCAGAAGACCCATGCAGCGCGTCAAGGTCGAACACCCCTGGCAGACCCTTGGCCGTATCCTGAAATTTGTCTTTAAACGTTACTGGTTCCATTACCTGCTGGTCCTGGTCTGTATCGTGGTCAGCGTTTTAGCCAGCGTTCAGGGCACGATGTTCACCCGGACCCTGATCGATACCTATATCACTCCCCTGATCAGTGCGGAAGTCAAAGACTTCGCGCCCCTGGCCGGAGGCATCCGGAGGGTAGCCGTGTTTTACGGGGTCGGGGTGCTGGCAGCCTATACCCAGCAGCGGCTGATGATCACCATCTCGCAGGGCTGTCTGCGCGATCTGCGCATCGATCTCTTCGATGAGATGGAGACCCTGCCGATCCGTTACTTCGATACCCATTCGCATGGGGAGATCATGTCGGTCTATACCAACGATATCGATACCATGCGGCAGCTGATCTCCCAGTCCATTCCTTCCCTCTTCCAGGGCGTCTTCCAGGTCGTGACCGTCTTCATCAACATGGTCATCCTCTCTCCCTATCTGACCGGACTGTCGATCCTGATGGTCATCGTCATCTTCCTGGTCAGTTCCCGCGTTGCCGGTTTTGCCGGACGCTACTTCGCTTCCCAGCAGAAGGATGTAGCCAGTCTGGACGGTTATGTTGAAGAGATGATCAACGGCCAGAAGGTGGTCAAGACCTTCGCTCACGAAGAGAAAGCCATCGAAGGCTTCAAAAAGATCAACGATCAGCTCTTCGAATCCGCCTACAATGCGAACAAGTTCTCCAATATCCTGGGTCCCATCAATGCCCAGCTGGGCAATGTCTCCTACGTACTGATCGCCACGGTCGGCGGCTATCTGGCCATCAGCCACATCGGCGGCTTCACGCTCGGTTCACTGGCTTCCTACCTGACCCTGAACCGCAACTTCATGATGCCGGTCAACCAGATGACTTCCCAGATCAACTCGGTCCTGCTGGGTCTGGCCGGTGCTCAGCGCGTCTTTGCGATCATCGATGAGAAAGCGGAGAGCGATGAAGGCTACGTCACCCTGGTCAACGCGCATATCGCCGAAGACGGCACGATCAGCGAAAGCACCGAGCGTACCGGACACTGGGCCTGGAAATACCCGCACAAGACCAGCGGCGAACTGGAATATGTGGAACTGAAGGGCGACGTCGTCTTCGACGATGTCGACTTCGGCTATACCCCGGATCATCAGGTCCTCTACAATGTCGATCTCTATGCGACGCCCGGTCAGAAGATCGCCTTCGTCGGTTCCACCGGCGCCGGCAAGACCACCATCACCAACCTGATCAACCGTTTCTATGACATCGATGACGGCAAGATCCGCTATGACGGCATCAATATCAACAAGATCAAGAAAGCCGATCTGCGCCGTTCGCTGGGCATCGTCCTGCAGGACACCCATCTCTTTACGGCGACCGTCAAGGAGAACATCCGCTACGGCAAGCTGGATGCCACCGACGAAGAAGTCGAAGCGGCGGCCAGACTGGCCAATGCCGATGACTTCATCCGCCACCTGCCGCAGGGCTATGATACCCTGCTGGAAGGCGACGGTCAGAACCTCTCCCAGGGTCAGCGTCAGCTGATCGCCATCGCCCGGGCGGCGATCGCCGATCCGCCGGTCCTGATCCTCGACGAAGCGACTTCCTCGATCGACACCCATACCGAAGCGCTGGTCCAGGAAGGCATGGACAAACTGATGAAAGGCCGCACGACCTTCGTCATCGCCCACCGTCTTTCGACGGTCCGCAATGCCGACTGCATCATGGTCCTGGAAAAGGGCCGGATCATCGAACGCGGCAGTCATGACGCCCTCCTGGAAAAGAAGGGACGTTACTACCAGCTTTATACCGGCAATCCGGCCGAAAACCTGCCGGTCATCCCGGAAGAGGCAAAGGCGGTCAGCTGACCGCCTTTTTGTGTCTGTTTCCGGAAGAAAATATCGTATAATAGTAACGAAAGAGGGAATGCATATGTGGCGGGATATCATACATACTTACAGCATCGTACTGCAGAAGGAGATGACTCTTCGGGTTTACGGACAGGGCGGGGTGCCGATCCTGGTCTTCCCCTGTCAGGATGCGATGAGCGATAACTTTGAGAATTTCGGCATGATCGACTGTCTGAGCGACTTCCTGGAGAACTCGCAGATCCGGCTGTTCTGCGTCGATTCGATCGACCGGGAGAGCTGGTCCAACAAGGACGGCGACAAGGCCTGGCGGGCCTGGCGGCAGGATCAGTACTTTTACTACATCGCCGATGAGGTCGTGCCTTTCATCCATGAATACACCGGCAGCGCCGATCTGCCGTATCTGACCGGCTGCAGCATGGGCGCCAACCATGCGGCGATCACTTTCTTAAGAGCTCCGGAGCTCTTTGCCGGAATGATCGCTCTGTCCGGCGTCTATGATGCCACCTACTTCTGGGACGGCTGGTGCAACGATACGCTCTACCGCAACTCGCCGACGGCCTTCATCCCCAATATGCCGGGAGACCATCCTTTCATCCGCCTTTACAACGAAAAGGACATCATCTTCTGCATCGGTCAGGGTGCCTGGGAAGACGAAGGCCTGCGTACCCAGCGGGAACTGGATACGGCTTTTGCCGAGAAGGGGATCCATGCCTGGTTCGATTACTGGGGATATGACGTCAACCATGACTGGCCCTGGTGGAAGAAACAGCTGCGCTATTTCCTGATGCGCATCCTGTACGAAAAGAAATATCAGCAGCAACAATAAAAAAGCCGTTTTCGGCTTTTTCTTTCTAAGGAGGAATATGCGGAAGATCGGAAAGGGAAAGTTCGGCGGCTATTTCTGTCGGATCAGCCGTCCGGAGGACGAAAAGAAACATCCGCTCTTTATCTGGTGCCACGGGTTTGGTTCCGACTATCTGTCGGGAGACATTTATGAAGAGGTACTGGCTGAAGCGGGATACCTTTTCGTATCCTTTGACTTCCGCGGCGGCCATCCCGGAGACCGTTCCGGCGGGAAGACCGAAAAGATGAGCGTCTGTACGGAATGGAATGACCTGCGCTGTCTGAGCGAAGTCTTAAAGAGACTGCCCTGGGCGGAGGAGGGGAAGCTCTTCCTGGGCGGCAGTTCGCAGGGCGGACTGGTCGCAGCCCTGGCAGCCGAAGAGCTGCAGGCAGATGCACTCTTCCTGAACTGTCCGGCTTTCTCGCTGGTCACAGAGTGTCAGAAGGACGAAGCGGGGTTCCGGCAGAAACTGCAGGAGCTGCCGCAGATGAAACTGGGGGAGATCTACTTCCGGGATCTTAAGACCATTACCGAAGAAGAGATGTATTCCTACAAGGGTCCGCTGCTGATCCAGCACGGGGAAGAAGATGCGATCGTACCGTTCGCCTCTTCACTGAAAGCGAAAGAAAATTTCTTTCAGGCGGAGCTCATCCCCTTCCCGCAGGGAGGTCACCGTTTCGTTGGGGAAGACCGCCGGAAAGCAGCCGAAAACATGGTCAGCTTCCTGAAAGAGCACGGTGAATGAAAGTTCTTACATTCACATGAAAGAATAATCCCAGAATTCCGTCAATACTTGAAAACAACGATGTAAACAGGTACAATTTGTCTATCGCATAGACTGCGTAGGGAACAGGAGAGGCGTATGAAGAAATATCTCGCAAAACGACTGGTGATGATGTTCTTCCTGTTATTGGGAATGACCTTCATCGTATTCGCCAGCCTTTACTTTGCCCCGGGCGATCCTGCAGAGATCGCTGCCGGCCCAAGCGCGACCGTCGAAGAAGTGGAACTGATGCGGCAGTATCTGGGTCTGGACCGTCCTTTCCTGGTACAGTACGGGACTTACCTCTGGAACCTGGCTCATGGCGATCTGGGAACATCCCTGATCACCCGTCAGCCGATCCTGGAGGAACTGGCTGTCCGTCTGCCGAATACCCTGAACCTGGCGACGGCGGCCATGCTGATGGCATGCATCATCGGTATCCCGTTAGGCATCATCGCGGCGATCTATAAGGATTCCTGGATCGACAACCTGCTGACGACCCTGTCCTTAGGCGGTATCTCGATCCCGAACTTCTGGCTGGGTTCGATCCTGATCATTTACTTCTGCGTACAGCTGGGCTGGTTCCCGACCGGCGGTATGGACTCTTTCTTCTGGACTGCAAAAGGATTCCGACAGGCCTTCCTGCCGGCTCTTTCCTTAGGCATGCAGGTCGCATCCAGTTTCACCCGGATCGGCCGTTCCAGCATGCTGGACGTCTTACAGTCAGACTATATCCGGACGGCCCGTTCCAAAGGTCTTTCCGGCGGCAAGATCGTCTGGCTGCATGCCCTGCGCAATGCCCTGATCCCGATCGTGACCCAGATGGGCACGAGCTTCGGCGGTCTGTTAGGCGGTTCGATCGTTACCGAACAGGTCTTCGCCGTCAACGGTATCGGTACCTACCTGATCAATGCGATCAACCAGCGTAACTACTACGCCGTACAGTCAACGGTCCTGGTCATTGCCTTCCTCTTCGTTGTCGTCAACCTGATCGTGGATCTGCTCTACGTCGTCATCGATCCGCGTATCAAATATGAGTAGGAGGTGCTGACATGAAAAGAGAGAGCCCCATTCGTACAGCCTTCCAGAAGCTGTTCAGAAACAAGCTTGCCACCATCTGCTTCTTCATCCTGATCGCGGAATTCATCCTGATCATTTTTGCCGATAAGTTCGCAGCCTGCGATCCCAACGAGAATAACGTCGCGATCCGTCTGCTCCCGGGTTTCTGGGACAGCGCCAACCCCAAGTATGATCCCGCTCACTGGCTGGGCACGGATGAACTGGGCCGTGATGTCTGGTCACGGCTGCTGCACGGCGGACAGGTCTCGCTGACCGTCGGTTTCACGGCGACCTTCATCGGTCTCGTCTTCGGTACCTTCTTCGGTCTGCTGGCCGGTTACTATAAGAAGCTTGACAACATCATCATGCGTTTCATGGACATCCTCTTTACCTTCCCGGGCGTCCTGCTTGCACTGCTGATCGTTGCCATGCTGGGCGTCAGCGTCCGCAACGCGACCATCGCCATCAGTATCTGGGCGATCCCTTCCTTTGCCCGTATGATCCGCGGCCGGGTGCTGCAGATCAAACAGGAAGAATACATCACTGCCATCCGTTCCCTGGGCGCCAAGGACCACTGGATCATCCTGAAGCACATCCTGGTCAATGCCCTGCCGACGATCATCGTCATCGCGACGATGCGTATCGCCGGTTCGATCCTCTCCATCGCGACCCTGTCCTACCTCGGTGTCGGTGTTCCGGTCCCGCAGGCGGAATGGGGCGGCATGATCTCTTCGGCGAAGACCCAGATGTACAAGGCTCCGTCGCTGATCATCATTCCCGGTATCGCGATCATCATCACCGTCATCTGCTTCAACATCCTCGGGGATAAGCTGCGCGACATCCTCGACCCGAACTTAAAGGATTAGGCTTTATCTCTTGTATCCGAGAGTTAAGCATAGAAAAGAAAGGAAAGGATATCTGCAATGAAAAAGTTACTCGCTGTCCTGCTCGCACTGGCAATGGTCCTGGCTATGGCAGGATGCTCCGGCAGCGGATCCTCCGCTGCTCCGGCACCGGCTTCTTCCGGTGAGACCCCGGCTTCCAGCGAAACTCCGGCTGCTGAAGTCGACGCAAACATCAACGTCATGCTGACGACGTCTCCGATCGGTCTGCACCCGCTGAAGACCAACGACTCTCCGTCTACTTATGTAAACGGCCAGATGTTCGAAACGCTGTACCGTCGTACCATCGACGGTACCGACTACAAGCCGCTGCTGGCTGCGGAACTGCCGGAATTCTCCGAAGACGGCCTGACCGCTACCATCAAGCTGCGTGAAGGCGTCACCTTCCATGACGGCACGCCCTTCACTTCCGCTGCTGTCGGCTACATGATCGACTGCCTGAAGGATCCCGATTACGGTTCCCAGCGTCCGTCCATCGTCGAATCCATCGAGAGCTATGAGTGCCCGGATGACAACACCATCGTCCTGCACCTGGCTTACGTTGACGGCGTTCTGGTCGCAAAGCTTGCGCACACCAACGGCTGCATCGTCAATCCGGAACTGGATAAGACCCAGGATCTGATGGTCAACCCGGCTGGCGCCGGCACCGGTCCCTACAAGTTCGTTTCCGCTGTTGCGGGTTCCAACTACAAGCTGGAAGCCAACGAAAACTACTGGGAAGGCGCTCCGGAAGTCAAGACCGTCAATGTTGACGTCGTACCGGATGAGACCACCGCGATCGCCCGTCTGAAGACCGGTGAAGGCGACTTCATCCCGACCCTGCTGGCTGACTCCTTCGACGAAGCCAACTCCATCGAAGGCTATACTGCTGTTTCCACTCCGTCTTCCGCGATCTTCTATCTGGCTTACCGTTCCAGCGATACCGCCAAGAACGATATCATGGCTGATCCGGAATTCCGTAAGATGCTGATCGAAGCAGTAGACCTCGAATTCTACACCGAAAACATGATGGGCATCCACGCTACGCATGTCAAATCCATCGTCGGCCCGACCCTCGTCGGCTACACTCCGGCCATGGATGAAGCTTACATCGCACCGAACCTCGAGAATGCCAAGGCTACGGTCGAGGCGAAGGGCTGGACCGGCACGGAGATCACCATGCTGGTAAGCACCCGTGAATGGCACCAGACCGTTGCTGCCTATGTTAAGGGCGAACTGGCCAAGGCCGGCATCACGGTCAATATCATCTCCGAAGAATGGGGCACCTTCCTCGATGATATGAAGAAGGATGACTACTATGACTTCGGTATCCTGTCCTGGTCCAACGTTACCGGTGACGGTCAGCAGATGCTGGAACCGAACTTCTCCACGAAGAACGGTGTCCGTCTGAAGTACAACAACGCCGAATTCGATGCTGAAGTCGAAGCCAGCGCACGTACGACTGTCCTGGAAGAGAGACAGGAACACATGCTGAACGCTGTCAAGATGATCCAGGGCGACGCGATCGTTACCCCGCTCTACTCTGACAACGCACGCTTCTGCTACAACTCCGCCAAGTTCGGCAACGTCAACCTCGACAAGGGCGGACAGTTCTACCTCAATGACTTCACCCTCGTGAAGTAAGCTGAAGTTTTTCCTGAAGTATTAGAAAATTGATCGTATAGAAAGGGGATCAGGATGGAAAAAGAAAGAGTACTGGATGTACAGAACCTGCATGCCGTCTTCAAGATCCAGAAGAAGGAATACGAAGTCCTGCATGACATTTCTTTCTCCGTAGACCGGAACGAGACCGTCTGTATCGTCGGTGAATCCGGCTGCGGCAAGTCCGTCACGACACTTTGCGTAATGGGTCTCTTGCCCAAGAACGGTCGGATCACAAAAGGTTCGATCAAGCTTGACGGCGATGAGATCGCCGGTCTTTCCGAAAAAGAGATCCGCAAATACCGTGGCTCGAAAATGGGCATGATCTTTCAGGAGCCCATGACCGCCCTGAATCCCCTTTTAACGATCGGTTATCAGTTACGGGAAAATCTGATGCTGCACCGGGGTGTCAATAAAGCGACAGCAGATAAGATGGCTGTTGAATATCTCACCAAAGTCGGTATCGCCAATCCGGCCGATCGTCTCAAGCAGTATCCCTTCCAGCTCTCCGGAGGCCTGCGTCAGCGTGTGCTGATCGCGATGGTCCTTTCGGCACAGCCGGACTTACTGATCGCCGATGAACCGACGACCGCTCTGGATGTCACCATCCAGAAGCAGGTCCTTACCTTACTGAACGAACTGAAGAAGGATATGAATGCCGGTATCCTCTTCATCACCCATGACCTGGGTGTCGTGGCCGAGATCGCCGACCGGGTGGTCGTCTTCTATGCCGGACGCAAGGTCGAGGAAGGAAATACCCTGCAGATATTCAAGAACCCCAAACACCCGTATACCATCGGTCTTATGAATGCTGTTCCGGATGTCGACAAAGATGAGTTCGTCATCCAGCCGATCCCCGGCATGTTCCCGAATATCACCGAAGATATTCCGGGCTGCCGTTTCTCTCCGCGCTGTCCGCATGCGGATGAGTGTGCCCTCTGCCGCAGTGAAGCGCCGGCTCTGAAAGAGATCGAACCCGGTCATTTCGCTGCCTGCCATCTTATCGATCAGGAGGCTGCCTCATGAGTGAAAAGACGAAACTGCTGGAACTGCGTAAACTGAAGAAATACTTTCCGATGTCCAAGAAGGTCAACCTGAAGGCCGTCGAAGATGTTTCTTTCGTGATCTACAAGGGCGAAAAGTTCGGTGTCGTCGGTGAATCCGGCTGCGGCAAGTCCACCCTCGGGCGGACCATCCTGCAGCTCTATGAACCGACCAGCGGCTCCTGTGTCTACCACGGCAAGTCCATTCAGGAACTGAATCCGAAGTATATCCGCAAGGAGATCTCTCAGCTGAAGGCCTACCAGAACATGGCTTCTCAGTATTACCAGAAGAGCCTGACGATCAGCAAGAAAGCCGCAGAGCTCAACGAACAGGCCATGTCCCTGGATCCCGACGGATCCTCCAAGGATGCCCGCCAGTATGACAAACTGCGCCGGGAAGTCCTGAAACTGGAACTGCAGGCCAAGGAATGCCGCAAGGATGCTTCCCGTCAGCTGCGGGAAGGTTCCCGTACCATCGGTTCCCTGATCCTCTGCAAGGATCTGGACAAGGTCGTCGACCTCTTCAACAAGGCAGAAGACGAAGTCAAGGCCGCCCACGATACGCTGCTGAGCTATCAGAAACTGAAGGATCAGTATGATGCGAATGCCGTTACCATCGATCAGATCGAACACGTGGCGGAATGGATCGCTGATCTGAAAGCCAAGGGCGAACTGAACGAAGAGGAACAGTATCATCTGGCCGACCTCCAGAGCATCCAGTCCCGCGTGGCCTCCCTCAACAAGGACAAGCTCCTGACTGACAACAAGGCTCTGGAACCGAAGCTCGCAGAACTGGAAAAAGAGATCGCCCGTCATCACGAGATCGAAATGGGCTACTGTCAGGAAGCCTTCGACAAATACCACGGCAAGGATATCCTGCCGATCACCGAACTGACGCTTGATCCGGAATATCAGGCAAAACTGGACCGCAACTATGAGACCGGCATCAACCTGGCCAAGCTGACTGCGGAAGAGATGCGTTCGATCCGTCCGGACCTGCAGATGGTCTTCCAGGACCCGGCTGCTTCGCTGGATCCCCGCGAATCGATCGGCAAGGCGATCGAAGAAGTCTTCGAGATCCACACCAGCATGTCCAAAACGGTCCGCCGTCAGAAAGCTCTGCAGCTGCTGAACCAGGTCGACCTGAAGGACGAACATTACTACTCCTATCCGCATTCCCTCTCCGGCGGTATGAAACAGCGTGCCGGCATCGCCCGGGCCATCGCTCTCGACCCCAGCTTCATCGTGCTGGATGAAGCGGTCTCGGCGCTGGACGTTTCCGTCCAGGCTCAGATCCTGCAGCTGCTGAACCGTCTGCAGGAAGAGAAGGGGCTGACCTATCTCTTCATCACCCATGACCTGGGTGTCGTCAAACATTTCTGTGACCGGGTACTGGTCATGTATCTGGGCCATGCCTGTGAACTGGCTGACAGCAAGGATCTCTTTGCGGAACCGCTGCATCCTTACACCAAGTCGCTGTTGGACGCTGTTCCGCGTCTGCGCATCGGCAATGAAAGGGTCGAGACGGAAGTTCTGCAGGGCGAAGTCCCGAGCCCGATCGATCCGCCGAAGGGCTGCCCGTTCCATACCCGCTGCCCGCACTGCATGGAGATCTGTCAGAAAGAACGCCCGGTGTACCGGGAAGTCAAACCGAATCACTTCTGCGCCTGCCATCTCTACGATAAGGAGGACTGATCATGGAATTCGACAATACCTATCAGCCTTACGCCAGCAACCGTTACTGCATCACTGCCCGCAACGGCATGGTCGCGACCGGTTCCAACCTCGCTTCGGCTGCAGGTCTGGAAGTCCTGCGCAAGGGCGGCAATGCGATCGATGCGGCCGTAGCGACAGCAGCAGCCCTGACGGTCGTGGAACCGACTGCCAACGGTCTGGGTTCCGATTCCTTTGCCCTGGTCTGGGTCAAGGACAAGCTTTACGGTCTGAACTCTTCCGGCTATTCGCCGAAGAATATCTCGCTTGAAGATGTCAAAGCCAAAACGGAGGACGGCAAGATGCCGGTCCACGGCTGGACGCCGGTCATGGTGCCGGGTGCCGTCAAGTCCTGGCCGACGCTGGTCAAGCGTTTCGGCAAGCTCTCCCTGGCGGAAGATCTGGCTCCGGCCATCCGCTATGCGGAAGAGGGCTACCCGATCTCTCCCTTGCTGGGAAGAATGTGGGAAAGAGCCACCAAGCGTTTCCATGAGCTCTTTGACGGAAAACCGGAATTCGATGAATGGTTCCGGGTCTTCACCAAGAACGGGGAACCCTACCATTTCGGGGAGATGGTCCGTCTGCCCGATCACGCAAAGACCCTGCGGCTCATCGCAGAGACGGATGCGGATGCCTTCTACAAGGGCGAGATCGCTGAGCAGCTGGTCAGACAGTCACAGCGCGACGGCGGCTACTTCTGCCTCGAAGATCTGGCGGAATACGAATCCCAGTGGGTCGAACCGATCGGAGTCAATTACCGCGGCTATGATGTCTGGGAGATCCCGCCGAACGGTCAGGGCATCGTTGCGCTGATGGCGCTCAATATCCTGAAGAACTTCGAATTCACGCATAACGAATCCACCGATACCTACCACCATCAGTGGGAAGCCATCAAGATGGCTTTCGCCGATGCCAAGCACTATGTCACCGATCCGCGTATGATGGAACTGGACTACCATGACTTCCTGACGCCGGAATACGGAAAGATGCGTGCGGCAGAGATCAAAGAGAACGCAGCTCTGCCGGGCTTCGTCACTCCGCCCAAGAGCGGTACCGTCTATCTCTGCACGGCTGACGGCGAAGGCAACATGGTCTCCTACATCCAGTCCAACTACATGGGCTTCGGTTCCGGTATCGTGGTCGAAGGCTACGGTCTCTCGCTGCAGAACCGCGGCGCGGACTTCTCGCTGGATCCGGCGGAAGCCAACAGTCTGGCTCCGCACAAGAAGTCCTACCATACGATCATTCCCTGCTTCCTGACCAAGGACAGCAAGGCGGTCGGTCCGTTAGGAGTCATGGGCGGCTACATGCAGCCGCAGGGACACCTGCAGGTCGCGATGAATATGATCGACTTCCATCTCAATCCGCAGATGGCTCTGGATGCCCCGCGCTGGCAGTGGATGAGCGGAAAGAAGTTCGTGGTCGAACCTTCCTTCAACAATGCCATCCTCCAGCAGCTGGTCGCCAGGGGACACGAGGTATCGATCGAGAATACCGGTCTGTCCTTCGGCAGAGGTCAGTGCATCATCCGGCTGGACAACGGAGTCCTGGTCGGAGGCACCGAATCCAGGACCGATTCCAATATCGCCTGTTTCTAAGGAGGCTCTCTGGAGCCTCTTTTTTGGAGAGTATATGTCAGAAAAGAGAAGTGCGTTTCTCCGGGGATGCAAGAACGGGATCCCGATCGCAGCCGGTTACTTTGCGGTCGCCTTTTCGCTGGGCATCTCCATGAAGAGGGCGGGGATCACCGCCCCGCAGGGTTTCCTGCTCAGTTTCCTCAACCATGCCTCGGCCGGAGAATATGCGGCCATTTCTGCGATCGGCGCCTCTGCCTCCCTGCTGGAGACGGTCTTAGTCACCTGTATCGCCGATGCCCGCTACCTGCTGATGAGCTTCTCCTTTTCCCAGAAGTTCTCTCCGCAGACCTCTCTGAAAGACCGTCTGCTCTGCGGTTTCGGCATCACCGATGAGCTCTTTGCCCTGGCTGTCGCCCAGCCTTCCTATCTGGAACCGATGTATTTCTACGGGGCTTTCCTGACCGCAGCCCTCTGCTGGGCAACAGGCAGCGTCTGCGGGATCATCGGCGGCACACTGCTGCCGGAGAGGATCGTACAGGCCTTATCGGTCGCTCTCTATGCCATGTTTCTGGCGATCATCATCCCTCAGGGCCGGGAAGACAAAGTCGTCGCCGGACTGATCCTGCTGGCCTTCGTGAGCAGCGGCCTGCTGGCACATTTCCTGCCGCAGCTCTCGGAAGGAACGCGGGTGATCATTCTGACGCTCGTGCTCTGCGCCCTGGCTGCGCATTTCTTTCCCCGAAAGGAGGAAGGAAGATGAATACCTGGGCCTATATCCTGGTCACGGCGCTGACTGCTTTCCTGATCCGTACGCTGCCTCTGACCCTGATCCGCAAACCGATCCGCAATACCTTCTTCCGTTCCTTCCTGTACTATGTGCCCTATGTGACCTTAGCGGTCATGACCTTCCCTTCGATGATCACTGCCGCCGGGAAACTGCCGGCCGGCATCGCTGCCTTTGTCCTCGGCATCTTCCTTTCCTACCGCTGGCTGGGCCTGTTGCCGACGGCGGTCTTCTGCTGCCTGTGCGTCTTTCTCTGCAGTCTGTTATAATAAGCGGGCATGGAAAAGATCAAGGAAGTTATCGTTGTAGAAGGAAAGAACGATACCGCACTGCTGAAGCGCTGTTTTGACTGTGATACGGTCGAGACCGGCGGTTCGGCGATCGATAAAACGACGCTGCAGCTGATCAGCGAACTGCAGCAGAGCCGGGGCGTGATCATTTTGACCGATCCCGACTATCCCGGTGAGAAGATCCGCAGCACCGTCAATAAAGCCGTTCCCGGCTGCAGGAATGCCTTCGTGCCCAAAGAGAAGGCCCACACCACCCGCAAGGTCGGCGTGGAACACGCCTCTCCGGAAACGATCAGAGAAGCATTGCAGAACCTGCTGACCTACAGTGAGAAGCGGGAGAGCCTCTCCCGGGAGGAGTTCCTGGAACTGGGGCTGAACGGCTCGGCAGAGGCCGTCAGCAGACGGAAGAAACTGGCGGATGCCTTTCATTTCGGTCCCTGCAATGCCCGGACCTGTTACGCACGGCTGAATATGCTGGAGAAGACGAAAGAGGACTGTTTGAAGGTCCTGGAGGAAAGAGATGGCTGAAGTGATCGCGACGCCCTCAAAGACAGCAGAGATCCTGCGGAAGTATGATCTGCGGGCGCAGAAACGTTTCGGTCAGAACTTCCTGATCGATCCCAACATCGTACGGAAGATCGCCGAAGCGGCCTGTGAGAAGGATCTGCCGGTATTGGAAGTAGGGCCGGGCATCGGTTCTCTGACCCAGCAGCTCTGCCTCTGCGCCAAAGAAGTCCATACCTACGAGATCGATAAGAAACTGATCCCGGTCCTGCAGCAGGAACTGGGAGAATATGAGAACCTGACCATCACGGAAGGGGACTTCCTGGAAGTCGATCTGGAGAATGTCTCCTTCAGAGATGAAGAGATCACTTTCTGCAGCAACCTGCCGTACTATGTCACGACCCCGATCCTCTTCAAGCTGATCGAAAGTCCGCTGAAGATCCGCAGGATGACGGTCATGGTGCAGAAGGAAGTGGCGGAACGTTTCCGGGCGCAGCCCAATGATCCGGAATACGGCGCATTGTCGGTGATCCTGGCCTACCGCTATGAAGTGAAGAATCTGCTGAATGTCGGCAAGGGTGCTTTCTCTCCCCAGCCCAGGGTCGATTCCACGGTCGTGACCTTTACCCCGAAGGGAGAAGGGAATCCGGCCTTTGAAAAGAGCTTCTATCCCTTTGTACAGAAGTGCTTTGCCCAGCGCCGCAAGACCCTCTACAACAACCTCCGCCAGATCCCGGAGATCGCTGATCCCTCCGAACTGCTGCAGAAGCTGGGCTTCAAGGAGAGCGTCAGGGCGCAGGAGCTGAACGTGCAGGACTTTATCCGTCTGCATCAGGAGATCTATGAAGGAAAGAGCGTACGCGAAGATCAATCTGGCCCTGAACGTTAAGGGCCGCCGGGAGGACGGCTACCATGAACTGGAGATGATCATGGTGCCGATCGATTTCTACGATGAGATCGAGATGATCCCTTCCGACCATATGAACTATCACTGCAACCGTCCCTATATCGTCTTCAACGAGAAGAACACGATCGTCAAGACGGTGAAATACTTCCGGGAAAACTACGGGATCCGGCAGAATTACCGCATCACCCTGAAGAAACACATCCCGACGAGAGCCGGCATGGCCGGAGGCTCCGCCGATGCGGCCGCCCTGATCCGTCTCTATGACCGGGCCCATCATCTGCATCTGAGCGATGAAGAAAAGAAGAAGGCTGCGCTGACGATCGGAGCCGACGTGCTCTTCTGCGTCTATCAGCGTCCGGCGCTGGTCGGCGGCATCGGTGAAGAACTGCGCTTCTTCAAGCCGTCCGTACCTTTCCGGATCCTGCTGGTCAAGCCCCGCAAGGGTGTTTCCACGGCGGAATCCTTCCGCAGCCTGAATCTTGAAGCCTGCGATCATCCTGATGTTTATGCCCTGCAGGAAGCGCTGGAAGCAGGAGATTACGAGCGAAGCATCTCGCTGATGGGCAACAGTCTGGAGGAACCTTCGCTGCGCTTACTGCCGGTGATCGGGGAGATCAAGAGGGACTGTCTCTCGCTCGGCGCGGACTATGCGCTGATGAGCGGGAGCGGATCGACGGTCTTCGTCCTGAGCCAGAATGGGAAGACGCTCGAGAAGATCGAACGGAAGATGAAAGAAAGGGGTTTCTTCGTCAGAAAAACCCGGATCCTGGACGTTTGACCTGTAAAAACCGACCTGAAGAGTGTAGAATGAAATCACCTGTAGAAAAGGAGTAGTAGGTGCACTATGAACAAAGAGGATACGATGATCTTCGGACTGACCGCCAACACGGAACTCGTCAATGAGATCTGTGGCTATCTGAACATCGTGCCGGGGGAGATCGCGGTACGTCACTTTGCGGATGGGGAGATCATTGTGGAACCCGGCGAAACGGTCCGCGGCAAGAATATCTTCCTGATCCAGAGCACCTGCCGTCCGGTCACGGAGCATCTGATGGAAGTTCTGGTCGCCCTCGATGCCCTGAAGAGAGCTTCCGCTGCCGATATCACCTGCGTCATGCCGTACTACGGCTATGCCCGTCAGGACCGCAAGGCGAAGCCGCGTCAGCCGATCACGGCGAAACTGGTCGCCAACCTGCTGGAAGCAGCCGGTGCCGACCGGGTCATCATGTTCGACCTGCATGCCGCGCAGATCCAGGGCTTCTTCAACTGCCCGACCGACAACCTGACAGCGATCCCGCTGATGGGTACCTACTTTCAGAAGGAACTCAACATCGATGCCGAGAATACGGTCGTCGTCTCGCCGGATCACGGCGGAACGACGAGAGCCCGTTATCTGGGAGAGATGCTGGGCTGCCCGATCGCCATCATCGACAAGCGCCGTCCGCGTCCGAATGCCGTTGAAGTCAACAACGTCATCGGTGAAGTCGAAGGCAAGAACTGTATCGTCGTCGACGATATCTGCGATACCGGCGGATCTCTGGTCGCCGGCTGCGAACTGCTGAAGAAGTACGGGGCCAAGGACATCTATGCTGCCGTTACCCATCCGATCTTCTCCGGTGATGCCGCCCATAAGATCCAGAACTCCTGCATCAAGGAGATCGTGGTCACCAATACGATCCCGCTCGAAGATAGCTTCCTGGAGGTCTGCGACAAGGCCAGAGTCCTCTCCATTGGACGCTACCTCGCCAGCATCATCGAAGCGATCTCTTCCCACCGTCCGGTCTCCGGTGTCTACACCGAAGTCGGCAAGCAGCTGGTCGTGAAAGGACTGGAATAAGGCTGTCACTGACAGCCTTTTGGTTTATGAAGAAAGTACTGATCATTCTCCTGCTCCTCTTAACGGGATGCCAGAGCAAACCCTCTTCCGCCGTGCCGAGCGAAGTGCCTGCGCAGACGCCGTTACCGACTGCAGCACCGGAACCGACGGAAGGAACAGAGGCATTCCTTCCCGATCTCGAGACCTTCTCCGTCGATATGAGCGCTTATACCGGCATGAAGGCGGACGAACATCATTTCCTGGGCACGTCTCCGGCGGAGCTGCTGCGCACGCTGGAAGAAGGGGGTACTGCCGTCTTCTTCATGGGCTCGGAGAGCTGCAGCGCCTGTCAGGCGATGACCTCGCTGGTGGAACAGGCGGCAAAGGAAGAAAATGTCTATATCGCCTATATCGATCCCTATGACAAGCAGCACTACGATTTCGATGAAACGCTGAATGAACTGCAGGCGGCGCTCGATCCCTGGCTGCGGCACGGCAACGATGGAGAGGCATTGCTGTTCTTTCCGCATGTGCTGGCGGTGCGCGGCGGCGAGATCGTCGCTTCCGTGATCGGACAGAGCGAAGACTATGACGGCAGCTTTGAGAAAGCGAATGAACGGATCGATCTCTACCGTTCATTGATGGCAGAAGTACGAAAGGATGAGAAGTGACAAACTTCCCGTCCTTTTTTATACTGTAGACATGAATTACCGCCTGGAAGAAGACAGTATCATCCTCTCTTTCCCCGAGGACAGCAGTGAGACTGTTCAGGACGTCCTGGAGCGTTACGTGCCTTCCCGCAAACTGCAGCATAGTCTCCTGCAGGAGAAGAAGATCCTGCTGGCCGGATCTCCGGCCAGACGGCAGGACCTGCTGGCCGGGAAGGAGCTTTCGCTTCCGCTGGGAAGGAGCGAATGTGACAAGAAAGAGGGGAAGAAAGTTGAGATCCTCTATCGCGATCCTTTCTGCATCATCGCCTGGAAGAAGGCAGGCCTCCTGGTGCACAGTGACGGAGGTAAAGAAAAGACGCTGACCTCGCTTTTGGAAGCACAGCGCGGAGAGAAACTGCAGGCGATCCACCGGCTGGACAAGGAGACCGCCGGACTGGTCTTCTTCTCGCGGAGCAGCACTTTTCAGCCGCTCTTCGATCAGATGCTGGAGAAGAAGAAGATCTCCCGGGAGTATCTGGCTTTCGTCTCCGGAAGAGTCGGGCAGGGCAAGGAATTCGTCGCCGAAGAAGCGATCGGCCGTGACCGCCATGACAGCAAGAAACGCCGGGTCTCAGAGAGCGGCCAGCCGGCCAGGACGGTCTTTACCTGCCTTTCTTCAAGCGACCGTTTCAGCATCCTGCACTGCAGGCTGGATACCGGCCGGACTCATCAGATCCGGGTGCACTGTGCTTATCACGGGCATCCGATCCTGAATGATGAATTATACGGCAAGCCGTTCCCGGAACTGCCGGGGATGGGCTTATTTGCGTACCGTCTGCGTTTCTTCCATCCTTTCCTGGAGAAAGAGATCGTCGTCGAGAAGAAGCCGGGCGGGGCTTACGGAGAGCAGTTATGAAAGAAGTGAAGACCAATGCGATGCGCATCCTGGACAAAGCCGGGATCACCTATAAAACACTGACCTATGATCTGGGAGACGAACGTTTCTCCGGCGAGAAGGTCACGGAACTTCTGGGACTCGACAGCAGTGCCTGCTACAAGACCCTGGCCTTAAAACATGAGCACGATCTCTTCGTGCTGGTCATCCCCGTCAGCAAGACCATCGATCTGAAGAAAGCAGCGGCCGCTTTAGGGGTCAAGAATCTGACGATGGTGGCAGTGAAGGATCTCTTGAAGACCGTCGGTTACGAACGGGGAAGCGTTTCGCCGGTCGGGATAAGGGCGAAGCATCGGCTGGTCTTCGATCAGGAAGTGATGAATCACGAGGAGATCGAGATCTCGGGAGGCAAGCTCGGGATCGGTCTCTCGGTCAATAGGGAAGCATTGTTGAAATACCTGGAGGGGGAGGTAAAAGATCTATGCGTTTAGAAGGAAAGACCACGATCTTCTTCGATCTGGACGGCACTCTGCTGCCGATGGATGAAGAACATTTCACTGCTACCTATTTCCGTGATCTCTGCAAAGTCACCGGCAAGTACGGGCTGGAACCGAAAGAGAGCGTGGCGGCGGTCTGGGCCGGAGTGAAGGCCATGGTCAACAATGACGGAACGGTGAGCAATGATGTCCGTTTCTGGGACTGTTTCTTCGATCTGTTCAAGGACCGGGAGTTTTCCCATGAAGCGATCGTGAAGGATCTGGAACATTTCTATGCGACGGACTTTGCGAAAGCGAAGGTAGCAACGGAAGAGAATCCTTACGCACCGGAAGTGATCCGCAAGCTGAAAGAGAAGGGTCTCCGGCTGGTCCTGGCGACCAATCCGATCTTCCCGTTATTGGCAGACTATGTGCGGCTGTCCTTCATCGGACTGGACCCAAAGGATTTTGAATTCATCTCTGCCTATGAGAATTCCTCTTTTTGCAAGCCCAACCCGAAGTATTATACGGAACTGTTGGAGAAACTGGGTCTGAAGGCAGAAGAAGTGCTCATGATCGGCAACGACGTGAAGGAAGACGTGGAGGCCACGAAAGCGGTCGGGATCGACAGCATTCTGATCACGGACTGCCTGCTGGGCGATCCGGAAGGGCTGGATGTCGAGAAGATGAGCTTTGCGGAATTTGCCGGGAGTTTATGAACTGGAAAGAAACAGCGGTAGGTTACGAGATCTATCCCTATTCCTTCCTCGACAGCAACGGGGACGGATACGGAGATCTGAAGGGGATCCTGGAGAAACTGGACTATTTACAAGAGTTAGGCGTTGACCTGCTCTGGCTCTGTCCGGTCTATGTATCCCCCAGAGACGATAACGGTTATGATGTAGCGGATCAGAAACATGTCGATCCGCTTTTGGGCAGTGATGAAGACCTGGAACGTCTGATCGAGGAAGTCCATCAGCGGGGCATGCATATCCTGCTTGATCTGGTGCTCAATCACGTCTCCAAAGAACACTACTGGTTTCAGGAAGCCATCAAGAGTAAAGACGATCCCTATCACGACTATTTCCTGTTCCGTGATCCGCTGATCATCAACGGGAAGAAGTGTCCGCCCAACCACTGGCAGGGCTTCTTTTCGACATCGGTCTGGACCTATGTACCGCAGCTGGATCAGTATTATTTCCATATCTTTGCAGAGTCGATGCCGGATCTGAACTGGCAGAACGAAGAAGTCCGCAGAGAGATCAAGGCCATTGCCCGCTACTGGCTGGAGAAGGGGATCGACGGTTTCCGCCTCGATGCGGCTGCCCATCTGGCCAAGGACTGGAGTTTCCGGGATCCGGAAGAGCCGCTGAATGATCTGGGACTGATCTATCATACCGATTCCTTTTCCAACCGTCCGGAGAACTTCCTCTTTCTGAAGGAACTGAAGGAGGACGTCTTCGATCATTATGACTGCCTCTGCATTGGGGAAGTCGGAGGCTGCGCTTCTACGCAGCTGGCGAAACAGTATGCGGACCGGAAATACGGCGTTTTCGACATGGTCTTCAACTTCGATACCTGCTGGGAGAACGGGGCTTACGGTTCCGTCCACAAGAGCGATGAAGAGATCTCGCTGGATGTGGTGAACCTGAAAAAGAACTTCTTACGCTGGTATGACGACTGCGCGGAAAGCTGCGAGATGCCGCTGTACTGGCTGAATCATGATCATCCCCGGGTCCTGTCGCAATATGGAAATAAAAAGTACCGCCGCAAGAGCGGGAAGATGCTGGAGGGGATCCTGCTGTTCTTATACGGACTGCCTTTTCTGTATCAGGGAGAGGAACTGGGTCTATTGAATGTGGACTATGAGGAACCGGAAGACTTCTTTGCGGAAGTCGGAGACCGCAACTTCGTGACTTCCCATCCGGAATTATCCAAGGAAGTACTTCTGCGCTATCTGCGCCGCTGCAGCCGGCTGAACGGCCGGGCGCCTCTGCCCTGGACGGCCGGGAAGAACGCGGGCTTCAGCAGCGGGACGCCCTATCTGAAGATGACCGGGGATTCTCAGGAAGTCTATGCCGAAAAGGAAGTCCGGGATCCGGATTCGATCTATCATTTCGTGAAGAGAGCGATCACCTTGCGCAAAGAACACAATGAAGCGGCCCGTTACGGAAAACTGGAGATCCGGGATATCGAAGATCCGGAGCTCTTCGTCTACACCAAGGAAACGGCAAAAGAGAAGCTGCTGGTCATCGCCAATATGAAAGAGACGCAGCGCGAGATGAGGCTCCCTGCGGATGCCGTGCTTCTGCTGAGCAATACCGAAGAAGCACGGAAGGGGGATCTCCTGCAGATCGGGGCGTATGATTTCTATCTGTACCGGATCTGAAAGTGCACAGAAAAACCAGACAGCCGTCTGGTTTTTTCGTTTACTTCTTTGCCAGGAGATCGCGGATCTCTTCGAGCAGCAGGGTCTCGTCGCTCTTGACCGGTTCCGGCTCGGGTTCCGGTGCCGGTTCTTCCTTCTTCTTCATGGCGTTGACGGCCTTGATGACTAAGAACAGGACGAAGGCCACGATGATGAAGTTGATGATGGCGGTCACGAAGGCGCCCCAGGTCAGGGATGCGCCGTTGATCTCTACGGCTTTTTCTGCCAGACTGTTGCCCATCAGGGAACCTAAGAGCGGGGAGATGATGTCGCTGACCAACGAGTCAACGATGGCCTTGAAGGCACCGCCGATGACGACGCCGACAGCCATGTCCATGACATTGCCGCGCATGGCGAATGTCTTGAATTCTTCCATGAATTTTTTCATATAAACTCCTTCTTTCTTTTACATATTTTAGCACCCTGAAGAAAGAATTCACAAAGATATGTATCCGGAATTGTGTTCAAATCGTGAAATCTTCATTGACAAGGAAGGGGAAAGCGTTTACAGTAAAAGTATGGAAATCGTTTTCTGATGAAAACGATGAGGAGGAATACAATGAAGAGATTATTTACCTTATTGGTCGTCCTCTTGATGGCGTTCTCTTTCAGCGCCTGCAGCAGCCCTTCGAGCTCGGCTGCTCCGGCATCTTCCGGCGAAGCTCCGTCCGGTGAGACGAAAGAGTACTCCTTCAAGGTATGGTGTGCCGACAACATCGTCGATCTGACAACGAAACAGCTGAATGACTTCGCTGCCGAACATCCGGAATACAAGCTGACCTTTGCGGTCGAAGCTGTCGGCGAAGGCGATGCCGCTTCCTACATGATCAACGACGTTGAGGCCGGTGCCGATGTCTACTGCTTCGCGCAGGACCAGCTGGCCCGTCTGGTACAGTCCAACGCTCTGGCAAAGCCGGGCGTCAAGGCTTCCGAGACGATCGCCAATGAAAACACGACCGGTTCCATAGCGAACGCTACCTTCGACCAGACCCTGTATGCTTATCCGTTAACAGCGGATAACGGTTACTTCATGTACTATGACAAGTCAGTCATTCCGGAAGAAGATCTGGATGATCTGTCCAAACTGCTGGAAGACTGCGTTGCCGCCGGACGTACCTTCGCTTTCGAAGGAACGACTTCCGCCTGGTATGAAGCAGGTCTCTTCTTCGGTACAGGCTGTGTCTCCGAATGGGTCATGAACGGTACGGATATCGTTTCCTACAACGATACCTTCAATTCCGATGCCGGTCTCAAGGCTGCCAAAGCCCTGAAAGAGATCGTTACCAGCCCGGCCTTCGTCAGCTCCTCGGCTGCTGATGAATTCCAGGCCAATCCGAAGGCTGCTGTTCTGGTCACCGGTACCTGGGCTTACACCGATATCGAGAACATCCTCGGTGAGAACCTCGGTGCTACCGATCTGCCGAACTTCACGGTCGACGGCGAGACCTTCCACATGGGTTCCTTTGGCGGCGGTAAACTGATCGGTGTCAAACCGCAGACCGATGCCGAAAAGGGTGCGATCGCTTCCCAGATCGCGCTGTATCTGACCTCCGAAAAGTGCCAGCTCGAAAGATTCGACGCTGTTGCCTGGGGCCCGACCAACAAGGTCGCTGCTGCTTCTGAAGCTGTTCAGGCCAATCCGGGTCTGGCTGCCTTCGCTCTGCAGGACAACTACTCTGTACCGCAGGGTCAGTATCCGGGTGCCTGGTGGGATCTTGGCAAAGTTATCGGTTCTGAGATCCAGGCCAAGGGTGCCGGAGCGACCGATGATGACCTGAAGGCCATCCTGCAGTCCTATGCTGATTCTCTGGCCGGACTGCTGACGATGGATCCGGAAGTTGCGAGAGCCTGGACCGTGATCGGTTCCGTTCTGGGCGATACCTGGTCCACGGATATCGAAATGGCCGAAGATCCGGAAGGCGTCTGGACGACGGCTGACCTCGATCTGAAGGCCGGTGAAGAGTTCAAGGTACGTCAGGGTCTGTCCTGGGACAACAACCTCGGTTCCGATGGTCCTGGCGGAAGCAACTTCGTCGTAGAAGCAGACGGTACTTACCAGATCCGCCTGACAGTCGGTGAAGACTGGACGACGGGCACCGTTGAACTGATCGCCAAATAATCCGATCAACGAACGTAAGTAGGGCTATTTACGGGTTGAGGTTGTACATCGACCTCGACCCGTTTTCCATAATACGTAGTCTGAAAGTGAGGTAACGAATGACAGACCTGGAATATTTGAAACTAACGAAGACCCAGAAGTTCGTGTACGGTCTGAAGAAGTTCTTCGTTTCGATCCCCCGCTGGTTTGCCAACCTGGGCAAAGCCATCGTGAATGGGATCGGGGGCTTCTTTGCCTTCCTCGGCAGAGATCTCAAAGAGATCGGCACGACCTTCATACAAGGTGACTGGAAGACGAAACTCTCTTTCCTCATCATGGGCTTCGGATCGATCGCCAGGGGACAGGTCCTGCGGGGACTGCTGTTCCTGCTGTTTGAAGTGGTCTTCATCTTCTACATGGCGACATCCGGCGTCTACTGGCTGGGGAAACTCTCGACCTTAGGTACGGTCGGTCCGCATGAAGAATACAATGAAACGCTGGACCAGTACGTCATGACCTATGGCGACAACTCCTTCAAGATCCTTTTGTACGGGATATTGACCATCCTCTTTATCATTGCCCTGATCTATACCTGGAGACTGAACGTCAAACAGAACAGGATCGCTGAAGAGATCCTGGCCACCGGCAAGAAACTGAAGTCCGGCAAGGACGATCTGCGTTCGCTGGTGGATGATCAGTTCCACAAGACCCTGCTGGCTCTGCCGTTAACGGGCATCATCGTCTTTACGGCCTTACCGATCCTCTTCATGATCCTGGTCGCCTTCACGAACTACGATGCCAACCACAACGGTTTCTCCAATGCCCTCTTTACCTGGGTGGGCATGAGCAACATCAACCAGCTGGTCACCTGGAACAACGGCTCCACCAACTTCTCCGCGACCTTTGGCGAGATCCTGACCTGGACATTGATCTGGGCCTTCTTCGCCACCTTCTCCAACTATTTCCTGGGGATCCTGGTCGCTCTGATGATCAACAAGAAAGGCATCCGCTTCAAGAAACTGTGGCGTACGATCCTGGTCATGACCATCGCCATCCCGCAGTTCATCTCCCTGCTGTATGTCTCAAAGATGTTCTCCAATGCCGGTATCGTCAACGGCATGCTGATCGACGCCGGGATCATCGGCTTCGACGGACGTATCCCGTTCTGGGATGATCCGACCTTAGCCAGAGTGATGGTCATCCTGATCAACATCTGGATCGGTATCCCGTATCTGATGCTGATCGCGACCGGCATCCTGATGAACATCCCGCAGGATCTCTATGAATCCGCAAAGATCGACGGTGCCAACACCACCCAGCAGTTCTTCAAGATCACGATGCCGTACATGCTGTTCGTTACCGGTCCTTACCTCTTAACGAGTTTCATCGGCAACATCAACAACTTCAACGTCATCTACCTGCTGACCGGCGGCGGTCCGGCCAACCAGGCCTTCTCCACCTCCGGCGGATCGGCCGGTTATACCGACCTGCTGATCACCTGGCTGTTCAAGATCACCACTGTCGACAGCAACTACAAGCTGGCAGCGGTCCTGGGTATCGCCGTGTTCGTGGTCTGTGCCGGCATCTCCCTGATCGTCTACAATGTCATGCCGTCTATGAAGAATGAGGAGGACTTCCAGTAATGAGTGCCAAGACTGAACAACACCACATGCGGATGTCTACCAAGAACCGCTTAAGCAATACGGTCATCTATATCATTCTGATCCTGATGTCCCTGATCTGGCTGATCCCCTTCATCTGCATCGTCTTACAGTCCTTCCGGGTGGAATCCACCGGTCAGGTCGGCTATGTCATCCCGAAACAGTGGGGACTGGATAACTATGTCACCCTCTTTACGCAGACCAGTTTCCCGAAGTGGTATCTGAACACCCTGTTCATTGCAGTAGTCGTAGCGGTCATTCAGACCGTGATCGTGCTCTGCATGTCCTATACCCTGTCCAGACTGCGTTTCAAAGGCCGCAAGCTGCTGATGAACTTCATGCTGGTGCTGGGCATGTTCCCGGGCTTCCTGACCATGATCGTCCTCTATACGGTCTTAAAGGACCTGAACATGATCATGGAGAATGCGGTGCCCGGACTGATCCTGGTCTATGTCGCTTCTTCCGGTATGGGTTACTATGTATCGAAAGGCTTCTTCGATACCATCCCGCGTTCGCTGGATGAAGCAGCCCGTATCGACGGAGCGACCCGTCTGCAGGTCTTCTACAAGATCATCCTGCCCTTAAGCAAACCGATCGTCATCTATACAGCCCTGACGGCGTTCATGGCCCCCTGGGGAGACTTCGTCTTTGCCCGCTATATCTCCAACAACAACTCTGCCGGTATGAACGTAGCGGTAGGTCTGTGGAGCTGGCTGCAGAGAGATACGATCTCACAGCGTTATACGCTGTTCTGTGCCGGCGGTGTGATCGTTGCGATCCCCGTTACCTTACTGTTCATCGCACTGCAGAAATACTACGTTGAAGGTGTTACCGGCGGTGCCGTAAAGGGCTAAAAAGGAGACAATATGGCTACTGTAAAACTGACAAATGTCAAGAAAGTCTACGACAACAAAGTCGTAGCGGTACATGATTTCAATCTGGATATCAAGGATAAAGAGTTCATCGTCTTTGTCGGACCTTCCGGCTGCGGCAAATCCACGACCCTGCGTATGATCGCCGGTCTCGAAGAGATCAGCGGCGGTACCGTCGAGATCGACGGCGAAGTCGTCAACGATCTGCAGCCGAAAGACCGCAACATCGCCATGGTCTTCCAGAACTACGCGCTTTACCCGAACCTGACCGTATTCGAGAATATGGCCTTCCCGCTGCGTCTGAAGAAGAATCCGAAGATGAGCAACGATGAGATCTATGAGCGTGTCACCAAAGCCGCCGAGATCTTAGGCATCACGGAATACCTGACCCGCAAGCCGCGTGCGCTTTCCGGCGGTCAGCGTCAGCGTGTAGCGATCGGCCGGGCGATGGTGCGTGATTCCAAGGTCTTCCTGATGGATGAACCGTTATCGAACCTCGACGCCAAACTGCGCAACCAGATGCGTGCCGAGATCATCCTGCTCCGTCAGAAGATCGATACGACCTTTATCTACGTCACTCATGACCAGACCGAAGCGATGACCCTGGGCGACCGGATCGTCATCATGAAGGACGGCTACATCCAGCAGGTCGATACCCCGCAGATGGTCTTCGATATGCCGGCCAACCTCTTCGTAGCAGGTTTCATCGGCGCTCCGCAGATGAACTTCTTCGATGCGGAACTGAAGAAGAAGGACGGAAAGTACTACGTGGAAGTCGAGAACGGACGTTTTGAAGTCCGGGGCGAGAAGGCAAAGATGCTGGCGGAAAAGAACGTCGGCAGCCAGAAGATCACCCTCGGTGTCCGTCCGGAACATATGAGCATCACCCACGAGAAGCGTGAAGATTCGCTCAGAAGCAGGCTGGAAGTCAACGAGATGATGGGTTCCGAGCTGCATCTGCACATGGTCACGGAAAACGGCAAGAAGATCATCGTGAGAGTCCCGACCCTGACGATGGATGATGAGACCAAGAAACACCTGAGCTATGGTTCGGAACTCTTCGTGACCTTCGAATCGAAAGCCATGCATTTCTTTGATCCGGAAACCACCAACAACCTGCTCATTTGATTTTGCAAGGAGAAGACCCCATGAAGAGACTGACGATCCTGATTATCCTCCTCTGTATCCTGTCGCTCTGCACATCCTGCAGCAAGCCGGCCGAGACCGTCGAGATCGTTGATGACAATGTACGCAACGTCTACGAGATCTTTGTGGGGTCTTTTTCCGATTCTGACGGAGACGGGATGGGCGACCTGAACGGTGTTACGCAGAAACTTGATTATATCCAGGAGATGGGTTATACCGCGATCTGGCTGATGCCCATCCATCCGTCACCTTCCTACCATAAATACGATGTCACTGACTATTACGCCGTCGACAGCGCTTACGGGACGATGGAGGATCTCGAGAAGCTGCTGGAAGAGGCGCACGAACGGGACATTCAGATCTATCTCGATCTGGTGCTGAACCATACTTCCAACCAGCATCCCTGGTTCCAGGAAGCCAAGAAAGAGTTCCTGAGCGGAGAGGGAGGGGCGTATGCCGACTGGTACAACTTCTCTCACGATGCCCAGAACGGCTATGCCAAAGTGACGTCCAATACCTACTATGAGGCCCGCTTCGTAGATTCGATGCCCGATCTGAACCTCAACAGCGTCACACTGCGCAAGGAGATCCACAACATCCTGCAGTTCTGGCTGGACAAGGGCGTAGACGGTTTCCGCCTCGATGCGGTGACTTCCTACTATACCGGCAACAATTCCTCCAGCATCACCTTCCTGAACTGGCTCGCCAACGAAGCCCGTTCCATCAAGAGCGATGTCTATCTGGTCGGAGAATGCTGGGCCAACGATTCCACCATCCGTCAGTACTACAAGTCCGGTATCGATTCCTTCTTCCAGTTCTCCCTGGCTCAGGGCGACGGAGTCATCGCCAAGACGATGAACGTCTCTTCGCCCGCTCCCTACTTCAAGAGGGCTCTGAGCGCAGCGGTGGATCTGACCGAAGGACATATCCCGGCAGTCTTCCTGGACAACCACGATACCAATCGCATCGCCGGAGCGATCGGACGCACCCAGATCCGCAAGATCAAGTTTGCCTACGGACTGGCTTCCGTCTTCAACGGCAGCGTCTATACCTATTACGGAACGGAGATCGGCATGGTCGGTTCCGGGCGCGATGAAAACAAGCGTATCGCAATGCTGTGGGACAGTGAGGATCAGAGCATGCTCTGCCGCAATCCGGTCAACACCGATACCGCGGAATACGTCTACGAAGGCGTAAAGCAGCAGGAGAAGGACGCCGCTTCGATCCTGAACTACCATAAGGCGGCCAACCGCCTGCGCAATCTCTACCCGGCCATTGCCCGGGGCGAGATGACCTTCTACAACGATCTCGGCAGCAACACCCTCCTCGTACTGGAAAAGAGCTGGAACGAAGAGACGACAGCTGTCGTGATCAATTTCGATCCGGAAGAGACAGCGACTGCCGATCTCTCCTCCCTGAATTACACGAAGTGCGAAACGCTCTCCGTCGATCAGGAGGCCGCTGTCTATAAGGACGGACAGCTCAGCTTACCGCCTTACAGTATCGCGGTATTGTCGAACGGAAAGTAGTATATGAAAAAGATCCTGGAGGGGCTGCTGGCAGTGTGTCTGCTGCTGTTCAGCGGCTGTCAGAAAGAAATGAAGACAACGATCGATCCGCATTGCGAGAGCTCTGAAACGCTCTATGTCCGCAAGCTTGATCTGCCGGAAGGCTTTATCAAGGGTGCTGATGTCAGTTCCCTGCTGGCGCTGGAAGATTCCGGCGTGAAGTTCTATGACTGGAACGGGGAAGAAGCCGACCTGATGCAGGTACTGGCGCAGAGCGGTCTCAACTATATCCGGCTGCGGGTCTGGAACCACCCCTACGATGCACAGGGCCGGGGCTACGGCGGCGGCAACAACGATATCGATACCGCTGTCACCTTAGGCAAACGGGCGACCGCTGCCGGCATGAAGGTATTGATCGACTTCCATTATTCCGACTTCTGGGCCGATCCCGGCAAACAGATGGTGCCGGGAGAATGGCGCATGCTGGGAGTCGAAGAGAAGGCGGAGGCGATCTATGCCTATACCTGTGATTCTCTGCAGAAACTGAAGGACAATAAGGTGGCTGTAGGCATGGTGCAGATCGGCAATGAGACCAACGGCGCTTTCTGCGGAGAAAGCCTCTGGTCCAGCATCCTGCCGCTGATGATCGCCGCCAGCAAGGCTGTCCGGGAAGTCCTGCCGGAAGCGAAGATCGTCGTTCATTTCGCCAATCCGGAATCCGGGAACTATGAGAACTATGCCTCCAAACTGACCTATTACGGTCTGGATTATGACGTCTTTGCCTCTTCCTACTATCCTTACTGGCACGGTACCCTGCAGAACCTGCACGATGAACTGCAGAAGATCAGTGAACTGACCGGCAAGGAAGTGATGGTGGCGGAGACCAGCTATGCCTATACCGCCGAAGACAGTGATTTCTTCCCGAATACGATCGGGGAGGGCGGGGCCTTCGTCAAGAACTATCCCTTTACCGTACAGGGACAGGCCAACAGCATCGTCGATACGATGGAGACGGCTGCCTCCCTGGAGAAGGGGATCGGTCTCTTCTACTGGGAGCCGGCCTGGATCACGGTCGGTACGGACAGCCTCGAAGAGAATCAGCAGCTCTGGGAAGAGAAGGGTTCCGGTTGGGCTTCTTCCTATGCCCGGGCCTATGATCCGGAGGATGCCGGGCAATACTACGGCGGTTCGGCCGTAGACAACCAGGCCTTCTTCGATGCCTCCGGCCATCCGTTAGAGTCCCTGAAGCTCTTCCGTCTGGTGGACAAGGGCAACGAAGTGCCCTTAGCGGCCGATGCGATCGAAGACAGTCTGATCAGCTGCGATCTGGCGCAGCCGATCGTACTGCCGGAGACCGTCAATGCGGTGATGAACGACAACTCCAAAAAGGAAGTTCCGGTCAGCTGGCTCGATGCCGATCTCACGAAGATGGCTTCCGGCGGGATCGCCGACTATCTCGTACACGGTGAAGCAGACGGGAAGGAAGCTCTGCTGAAGGTGAAGATGATCCGCTACAACTTCCTGCAGAACGATTCCTTCGAAGCAGGAGATCTGAGCAATTGGGAAGTGATCGATCACAAGAAGGCCGAGCAGCTCTATGCCGAAGAGAAGGTGACCGATTCCCTGAGCGGCAACTGGCACTTCCATTTCTGGTCCAAAGAGAAAGATTCGATCGATTTCGATCTGCAGCAGAGCGTCGAACTCGCTGCCGGTATCTACCGTTACAGTATCTCGATCATGGGCGGGGATGCCGGGGAGCAGGACATCTATGCCTATGTCCTGATCAACGGGGAAGAAGTGAAACGCGCACCGGCGCAGCTGAGCGGTTATAATCAGTGGGATACGGCCCTGATCGAAGATGTTCCGGTAACGGAAGGCGATACGGTGACCTTCGGCATCCATGTCTCCTGCAGCGGAGAAGGAAACGGTGCCTGGGGCAAGATCGATGATGCGGTGGTAAACACCCAGCAATAGAAAGTGTGAAAAGATGAGACAAGCAGGAGTATTGATGCCGGTAGCTTCGCTGCCTTCGCCTTATCTGACGGGTGATTTCGGCGAGGAAGCTCTCGCCTTTGCGAAGCTGCTGAAGAAGAACGGCTTCCGGATCTGGCAGGTGCTGCCCCTGAATCCTCTGGGATACGGCAATTCCCCTTATCAGTGCTATTCCTCCAAGGCCCTGGATGAGCTTTATGTGTCTCCGCAGAAGCTCTATGACGAAGGCCTGATCGAACACCTGCCGCCGAAGCAGAAGAGCCGGCGCATCCGCTATCAGGAGGCAAAAGCTCTGAAGCGTTCCCTGCTGCAGGAAGCTTTTCAGCACTTTCAGTCCGACGAAGCCTACGAACGTTTCGCCGCAGAGAGCTGGGTACAGGAGTACGCCATCTTCGTGACCTTCAAGGAAGCCAGTGAGATGAAGTGCTGGACGGAATGGAAGAAGGAACTGAAGGACTTCCCTCTGACCCGTTCTCCGGAAGTGATCGCACCCTATCTGGAAGAAGTACGCTATCACATCTTTGCCCAGTACATCCTCTATAAGCAGTTCCGGGAACTGAAGAAGGAACTGGAAGAGATGGATATCAGGATCCTCGGCGACCTGCCTTTCTATGTCGGCATCGATTCCGATGATGTCTACTACAATCGGGAACAGTTCCTGCTGAACGAAGACGGCAGTGCGAAATGGATCGCCGGAGTCCCGCCGGACTATTTCTCAAAGACCGGTCAGCGCTGGGGCAACCCCATCTATGACTGGGAGAAGATGCGTGAGGACGGTTACCGTTTCTGGTTTGAGAGGCTGGAATACAGCGCCTCTCTCTACGATATCCTGCGCGTTGACCATTTCCGGGCTTTCGATACCTACTGGAAGATCGATGCCAGGGAAGAAACGGCCGTCAACGGCGAATGGGTCGAAAACAGCGGCCGGGACTTCTTCGCGAAGCTCTTCGCGAAGTATCCGGAGATGCATATCATTGCCGAAGATCTCGGCGATATCCGTCCGGAGGTCAATGAACTGCGGGATGAATTCTCACTGCCGGGCATGAAGGTCATGGAATTCGACTTCTTCGGAGGATCCCGTCCGCTGCAGATCGCCTATACCGGTACGCATGACAACGAGACCCTGCGCAGCTGGCTGCGCGACCTGCCGCCGGCCGAAAAGAAGAAGGTCCGTAAGTTCATCCGGAAACGCTATCCGCGAGAGACCCTTTATAACGGTATCCTGCAATACACCCTGGATCTGAAGAGCGATCTGGTGATCCTGCCGGTCACGGATATCCTGGGCGAGAAACAGCGCATCAATTTCCCGGGAACGATCGGTTCCCCGAACTGGGAATACAAGCTTTCGGAACGCAAAGGTCTGGAAAAGAAGCTGCACAAACTACAGAGACGTCTTCAGAGGAGCAGAAGATGACGATCAAAGATGTAGCACAGGCTGCCGGAGTATCTCCGGGTACAGTCTCCAAGGTCCTGAAGAACTATCCGGGCATCTCCGAAGCGACTGCCGGCAAGGTCCGCCAGGCTGTCCGGGATCTGGGATATATCCCCAACAGTATGGCCTCCGCGCTTTCCAGCAAGGAAGCCAGAGGCATCGGTCTCTATATCTGCATCAATGACCGTACCCAGCAGATCGACGAGATCGATATGAACTACCTGCTCGGCGCTTTCGCCAAGACGGAAGAGCTGGGCCTCAATCCGGTCACGATCTTTGACCAGACCCTGATGGCTTTTACCGCAGAAGAACTTCCGGCGGTCTTCCGTTCACGGGGCCTTTCCACGATCGTGATCTTCGGTCTGAACAAGAACGATGAAAAGATGATCTCCTTCCTGCAGGACGAGCGTTTCCGTTTCGTGATCGTAGACGCTCCCTACCAGGATGAACACCGCTCCAGCGTCTCGATCGACCATGAACAGGGTCAGTACGAAGTGGCGAAGGAAGTGCTTCAGCAGGGACAGAAGGTCCTGTACCTGGCCGGCAAGAAAGACGGCTATGTGACTGATGAGCGGCTGCGCGGGATCCGCAAAGCAGCGGGAGAAGCCGATGCCCAGCTGGAAGTCGTCTATGCGGAGTTCTCCGAACAGAAGGCTTACGAGATCGTTCGGGAAAAGACGGGCTTTGATGTCTATGTCTGTGCTTCCGATCTGATGGCTCTGGGCGCCCGCCGGGCGCTGTGGGAGAAAGGTCTGAAGAGGACCGTCACCGGTTTCGACGGCATCCGCCTGCTGGCCTATGCCGCACCGGATGTGCTGACCTGCAAGCAGGATTTCCAGGAGATCGGAAAAGCAGCCGTCAGCGAAGCGGCGAGACTGTTGAAGGGGGAGGAAGGCCGTAAGGTCATCCTGCCTCATGAGATCACTACCGTCACGATGAAATAGGAGGTACTATGGCAAAGATCTGTCCGAAATGCGGTACACAGCTCAGAGATGATGACCGTTTCTGCAGGAACTGCGGCTATGCCCTGCAGTCCGAAGCACCGAAAGATCTGCTGACTGCTTATAAGGATGCACAGAAAAAGGAGACGATCCCGGCGAAGCATTCCCAGAAGGGGATCCTGATCCTGGCCGCAGCGATCGTGCTCTTCGTCGCCGGCTTCCTGATCTTCTCCCTGCGGGAGAAAGGTACGACCGTACGCTTCGGTCAGGACGGCATCGGCTATATCAGCCTGCCGCGCAGCTGGAACGACGAAAGCCTCGAAGAGGACGGGGATATCACCCTGCAGTACAGCGATCCCAATGGAGACTATCTGATCGTGATGTATTCCTACAGCGATCAGGAACTGAAGGATTACGGCGTCGGCGGTCTGAGTGCCGATACCTATCTCGGCTGGATCTGGGATGATCTGGAAGAGAGTTACAGCGATCAGCTGGAAGAAGCCTATCTGACGAAGGAAACGGTCAGCGGCCGGGAGGCAGACAAGCTGATAACGACCTACAATGACGGTACGGCTCTCTATGCCTGGGCTTTCTATGACGAAGAGGGCACTCTGCACTATGTCTCGGCAGAGACCCTGACCAGCAAGGATATTCAGGAGGTCGAAGGATACATCCTGAACAGTTACGGGGTGAAGAAATGAGTCTGATCTATGATGTGGTGATCCCGGCTTCCGGGAAGGGCGAACGTTCCGGTCTGCCCTATAATAAAGTATTCTATGTGCTGGATGACGGGATCAATATCCTCCGTCATTCCCTGTCTCTCTTTCTGGCCGACGAAGACTGCCGAAGAGTGATCGTTGTTACGCAGCCGGAGAATTTTGAAAAGATCCCCAAAGATCCCAAGATCATCCTCTGCGAAGGCGGAAAGAAACGCATGGATTCGGTCTGGCAGGGACTGCAGCAGGTACAGGAAGAAACGGTGCTGGTCCATGATGCAGCCCGTCCTTACCTGAACAGAAGAGAACTGGAAGATCTGAAGGATGCACTGGAAGAATGCGATGCGGCGATCCTGGCCGTACCGGGCAAAGATACCCTGAAACGGGTCCGCAACGGCCGGATCGTCGAGACGCTGGACCGGGAAGAGATCTGGCTGGCGCAGACCCCGCAGGGCTTCCGTACGAAGCTGCTGAAGGAAGCGTATGCGCAGCGGGATCCGGAGAAGATCTATACCGATGAAGCCAGTCTTCTGGAAGGAAAAGCGGAAGTCTGGGTGGTCAAAGGCGATCCCGGCAATCATAAAGTGACATTTCCTTCCGATCTGAGGTAGGAAAATCGGGGATCCCCGGAAATAATAAGGCAGGACATGATCTGTAAGAGATGCGGAAACAGTGATCCTGCCTTTTTCTATAACGGTCATAAGGGCGTCTACTGCCGGAAGTGCGTACGCTTCCGAAGGATCCTGTTAGAAGAAGAAGCAGAGGGGATCGAATACGAAACAGACCCGCTGGCTGCCGAACCGCAGTTCGCTTTTCCTCTGACCGCGAAGCAGGAAGAGATCTCCCGGGCCTGCCGCCAAGCGCTGCAGGAAGAAGATGTGCTCCTGCTCTGCGTGACCGGCGCCGGCAAGACCGAGATCAGCGTCGAAAGTCTGGCCGCCTGTCTGAAAGCCGGGAAGAAAGCCGCCTATGCGATCGCCCGGCGGGAAGTCGTCGTGGAACTGTCCCAGCGCTTTGCGCAGATCTTTCCCTATGCCCGGGTGACAGCGGTCTACGGCGGACACAGCGAAGAACTGGAGGGAGACCTGATCGTCTGCACCACCCATGAGTACTACAGATGCTGACTTCATTGTACTGATCAAAAAGACCGGCAAGATCCGGCCGCTTTACATTGTCTGGGAGAGCGAGGGTACCGGGGAGAAGACGTACTACAAGATCGACAAGATAACATATCACCTGGAGCAGCCGGCCGGACATCATGTCTGGCATGTGGTCATCAACGGTCAGACAAGGCAGCTGCGATACAGAGGCAAGAGCTGGCAGATCGGAAGCGACGGATACTGGAACTAATACTGCAGAAACCGTAAAAAACAAGAAATGAAAACGGACCACATTGCACTTGTGGTCCGTTTTACTTTTGATTCATCGTGAATCCGTCCCGCAGAGGATTTTTAGAGGGGACGAAATGATCAGAATTTATTGCTGCGGGCTTCTTTTGCCAGCGAGACAGCCGTAGTTGCCGCAACGACTGTGTTGCCGACAGCCGCAACATAATTCATAATTGCGAGGCTGAACACGATGAACATGACGGTATTGATGATGAATGCGGCTTTAAGCCAGTTTTCTTTATCCTTAAAGCGGAAAATCGCAACAGAGTACTCAAAGTTTGCGATGACAGGCAGCCATCCGACCAGGCCGCGGTTGTTGAATGCGATCCCGAGCACAACGCCAAGCAGGATCAGGCCTCATTCCGCAGCCTTGCTCCTGATGTTCTTCATCGCCGCCAGATTCCGGAGAATGGCAACGGCATTCTGAACGGTGGCACTGTAGCCTTTCAGGAAAATGGTGCTCATGCTGTAGAAGACCTGGCTCAGAGTCTGCACGGCGAGGATCTCGCTGCGCTTTTTCCTTGTGCCGCTGATGGAGTCGGTAATCATTGCGCAGAAACTGCACAGATTGCCCAGAACGATTTCAAGCATGCCGGTTATTTATTCAGCGCGCAGTATTCTTTTGCGATCTCCGCTCCGGCTGCTGCGTTGTTGAAGACCAGGCGGATATTCGCCTCGAGCGACCGTCCGCCCGTGATTTCCGCTATCCTTGCCAGCAGGAACGGGGTGATCTCCTTGCCTTTGATGCCCTTGGATTCCGCTTCCTTCACCGCTTCATCAATCACGGCATTGATTTCACCCGCGTCATAGGAATACTCTTCAGGGATCGGGTTGCAGATGAGGATCCCGCCATCCAGCCTGAAATCACGCTTGGCCTTGACGATCTTTGCCGCATCCTGTGCATCCTTTATGGCATAGTCAACTTTCAGGCCGCTGGAACGGGTATAGAAAGCGGGAAGCTCATTCGTCCCGTAGCCGAGGACGGGAACGCCTTTTGTTTCCAGCACTTCCAGGGTCTTGGGAAGATCCAGAATTGCCTTCGCACCGGCACAGATCACGGTCACATTGGTACGGCCCAGTTCCTCCAGGTCTGCGGACACGTCAAACGTCAGCTCAGCGCCTCTGTGCACGCCGCCGACACCGCCGGTCGCAAAGAACTCAATTCCTGCTTCCGCCGCAAAGATCATCGTTGTTGCGACGGTCGTTGCGCCCCACAGGCCTTCCGCCATCACGACGGGCAGATCCCGGCGGGACACCTTCAGGATTTCCGTCCCTTTCTTTCCGAACTCTTCAATTTCCCCGGGGTTCATGCCGATAACACCCGTGCCGTCGATGATACCGATGGTCGCAGGCACCGCACCGTGCTCCCGTATGATCTTCTCGACTGACAGGGCGGTCTCTACATTCTGCGGATAGGGCATGCCGTGGGATATGATCGTCGACTCCAGCGCAACGACTGCGTTTCCGGCTGCGAGCGCCTCCTTTACTTCAGGATTGATTCTGATATTCATAGCTTTTCTCCTTCTGCTGATTTATACAGCTGCTTCCTTTATCTGTATACGGATAGAACAGGACAGCGTATCACTCCCCGAGCGTTTCCAGCAGTTCATCCCAACGGGACAGAAGCTGCGCCGGATTCAGTACGCCGTATTCCGTGATGATCCCGGTGATATGTCTTGCCGGAGTGACATCGAAGAACTGGTTGATGACTTCAAGGTTGTCGAAAGAGGGGAAGTCGTCTTCGGAAACCAGTTCCCACTGGGTTCTTCTTTCGAGTTCCACCGGACGGCCGTACAGGGTACGGGTGTCGAGCTTGTACAGTTCGCTGGCGAAGTAGACCGGCTTTTTGCATGCAAGCGCCAGCTGCGCAATCTGCGCCGAACCGATCTTGTTGGCAACGGAACCGTCGGTGCACAGGGTGTCGGCGCCCATGATGATCAGGTCGGCTTTTGGCATGAACTCCCATGCAGATGCGTCGGAAATGAATATCACATGCTGGCCGCATTCCTGCAGGATCTTTACCGCATTCCTTGATTCGCGCAGCGGGCGGGATTCCGTACAGATGACCGTAAACTTCTTCCCGTCAAGCGTTGCCTGCCTGTAGATTCCCATGAGAGTGGAGGAATAGGAATGCATCATAACCGTTCCGCCGTCCGGAATGAGATTCGCTCCGTAAACGGACAGCTTCTCCACCGCTTCAAATGATTTTTCGATGATGTTCCCGCACAGCTTTACCGTTCTTTCCTTGAGTTCTTCCAGAGGGAGATCTTTGTTTTTCTCGACAAAGCTTTTGACGATTGACGATGAGTTATGGATCGTAGCCATCGTGGGCTTGTAATTATGAAGAGCCTCGGCAAGTCCGCAGATCCTGTCATAAAGTGCATCATAGGTTGCGAGTTCTTCCTGCTCGATTGCCAGTTTATATGCCCATGCGGCGCTGCGACCGAAGGGGCTGCCGCCTCTGACATTCATGTTTTCTATTTCCTGCAGAACATGGGCAGGGCTTTTGAAATCAATGTCTTTTACTCTGGTTGTAGCCATACAATATCCTCCTGTTTGTAACCAAGAAAGTGTTTACATCGCTCACGCTGATATGATATCATGTGTTTAGATGTATAGTCAACTATACATATAATAAAGCGTTTACATCGCTCACGCTTATATGATAACATATGTTTAGATGTATAGACAACTATACATATGATACAGGAGACCCTATGGAACCAATTGTTCAGCTTAAAGAAATTGTCAAAAAGTTCCCCGGAGTTCTTGCCAACGATCATGTCAGCCTGGATCTGTATCCCGGGGAATGCCATGCACTGGTCGGAGAGAACGGTGCAGGCAAGTCCACGCTGATGAAGATACTGTACGGAGCCTATACGGCGGACGGCGGCCAGATTCTGATCGACGGCAAAGTGCACAGCTACAATGTGCAGGGTGCCCGCGATCTCGGCATCGGAATGGTCTACCAGAACTTTATGCAGGTTCCTGAACTGTCCATTCTCGAGAACGTCATTCTCGGCGATCCGCCGAAGAAGGGCATCGCCATTGACTACAAGCAGGCGAAAGAAAAGGTATCCGTGCTGCTCAGGCGGTTCGGCCTGAAGGCAGACCCGGATCAGCCGCTGAAGTATCTTTCCGTCGGCGAACGCCAGAAGGTGGAAATCATCAAGGTTCTTTTCTTCGGCGCCAGGATCCTGATCCTTGACGAGCCTACGGCAGTCCTTACGCCGCAGGAATCGGAGGAGCTGTTCCGGATCATCGACGACCTGAAAGCAGACGGCGATGCTATCGTGTTCATTTCCCACAAGCTGCGGGAAGTCGTCCGTGTCGGAGACCGGATCACGGTCATGCGCAACGGAAGGGTAGTGCAGGAAGGCTGGATGCGCGGCGACGCGAACGAGACGGACATTGCCCGCGCGATGATCGGCAAACGGGATGTCGACCTGATACAGAACGAGAACAGGGGTACGGACGTAGAGCCGATTCTGGAAGTCCGTAACCTGTGGTATTTCGATGAGCTCGGCATTGCAAAGCTGAAGGACCTTTCCCTGAAAGTAAACAAGGGCGAAATCCTGGGTGTCGGCGGCGTTGAAGGCAACGGGCAGACCGAACTGATCAACACGCTCATCGGGCTGCTGAAGCAGTCGCACGGCGAGATCATCATTGACGGAGAAGATGTTTCCAGAGCATCTGTAAGCAAGCGGCGCGCAGCCGGCATCGGATTCATTTCCGAAGACAGAATGACGGTCGGTCTCGTTCTCAACGGAACGATCGAGGACAACGTCATCTCCGGAAATGAATACAACAAGGCATTCTCCAACGGAGTTGTATTAAACAAGGACAGCATTTCCGCCTACTGCGAAGACCTGATAGACAGGTACTCGATTTTCGGCATGACGAAAGGAAAGGAAGTCGGTCAGCTGTCCGGCGGAAACATGCAGAAGATCGTGCTGGCGAGGGAGATCGAACGCGGACCGAAAGTGCTGATCGCCGCCCAGCCGACAAGAGGACTCGATATCGGCGCGACGAACTTCGTCCGTGAGAAACTGCTGGAAGAAAAGGAAAAAGGAACGGCTGTCATTCTTGTCAGCGCCGACCTTGAAGAGCTGATGTCGCTCAGCGACAGGATGGTCATCTTCTATGAAGGCCAGATCCAGGGCGAGGTTACGGACATTGCGCATACGACAGAAGAAGAAATTGGACTTCTGATGGGAGGTGCCGGAAGTGAAAGATAAAACGTCAAATCTGATAAGGAATCTGATCAACTCCAGCAACTCCATCGTCGCCGTGCTGATCGCCTTCCTGATCGGCGGCTTCATGGTACTGCTGGTCGGCGAGAGCCCCATCAATGCGTACTCCGCGATCCTGAAAGGCGCGTTCGGCAGCCCGACGGCGATCCGCAATACCGTCCGCTTTGCGATACAGGTAATGCTGATGGCGTATTCCTTCTCGGTCTGCAACCGCTGCGGATACTTCAACATTTCGCAGGAGGCCCAGCTGTATACCTCCGCGCTTGCGATGGTCTTCGTCTCGTTCTGGACGGAAGGACTGCCCGGTCCGCTCCGGCTGGTGCTGATGATCCTGGCTGCCGCGGCTGCCGGGGCGCTGACCTGCCTGATACCGGCTGTTGCCAAGTTCAAGCTCGGAGTTAATGAAGTCGTTGTCGGCGTCATGCTGAACTACCTGACAAAGTTCATCTGCCAGCACCTGATCGCCTTCAGCCCGATCGCCGCGAAGAGGACATCCTCTATCGTCTCGATCGAGATACCGGAACATATCCCCGTTCCGGTGATCACGGTCGGTGCAGTGCTGATCGTGATCGCGTACGCATTCATCCTGAGAAGCACGATCCCCGGTCACAGGCTGACGGTAACCGGCAAGAACAAGCAGTTTGCCCAGGCTTCCGGAATCGACGCCACCAAGGTGCTGCTGATGGCAGCGGTAACCGGCGGCGTCCTGTCGGCGCTCTGCTGCATGGGAGAGATTCTCGGATACTTCCATATGATCTATAACGAATTCGCAGCCGGCATGGGAACGGACGGAATGACCGCGGCGTTCATCGGAAACAACACGCCGATCGGCATGATGTTCGGCTCGCTTCTGCTGGGTGCCCTGAAATCCGGATCCGTACTGCTGTCGGTACTGACAGAGGTCCCGACCGAACTGATCGACTGCGTGCAGGGCCTGATCATGTTCTTCGCAACAATCAAGTTCTTCAATGCCGCACAGATTGATCTGAAGAGAAGAAGGGTGGTGGAATGATGGATTGGATATCATTGCTTGAGCTGGGTGTCAGACATGCCGCTCCCATTCTGCTGATTGCCATGGGCTGCCTGCTGGCACAGAAAGTCAGCATCTTCAACCTCGCCCTGGAAGGATTCACGCTGTTCTCCTGCTTCTTTGCAGTCGTGGGTGCCTTTGTATTCAAGAACGTATGGATGGGCGTGCTCTGCGGCGTGCTTGCCGGCGTCCTTACAGCGGTTATCTACTCGGTGTTCATCCTTCAGCTGCAGGTCAACCCGGTCATATGCGCGCTGTCGATCAATACGCTGGTCACCGGACTGACCCGCTACCTGCTGAAGCCGATCTTCAACACCAGCGGACGGTTCGTCATGCCGAGCGAACTGGCGCTGCCGACGATCCATATCGGATTCCTGGACAGTATCCCCGTTGTATCGGTTCTGAACAACAAGTCTGTTCTGGTCTACCTGTCGCTGCTGCTTCCGTTCATCCTCTACTACGTACTGTTCCATACCGAGTTCGGCCTGAACATGCGTATCACCGGACTGAATGAGGAAGCGGCTCTGGCTGCGGGTGTAAATACCAAAAAGGTCAAGTACACGGCGCTCCTGCTGAACGGCGCTCTGTGCGGACTGGCCGGCGCGGAACTGGCGCTGTCTGTCTACATGTTCAACGTAGGCATGACAAACGGCCGCGGTTTCACGGCTTTGGCTGCCGTCACGCTTGCCGGCGCCCATCCGCTTGTGGCGCTCGGGACATGCATGCTGTTCGGCGTATCCGAGTCGCTCAGCATCCAGCTATCGACATCCGGCTATTCCGCTTACCTGCTCGGAGCAATTCCGTATGCTATGGCATTGACTGCAGCGCTCTTGCCGCGCATCATCCGCCTTGTCTCCAACAACATGAAGAAAAAGAGTGCGGAACGGCAGGCGATCGAACTTCACAGCAACTAACAAAGGTTTAAACACAGCAAGGCTGATGTTTGAATAAGAAATCTCATTAAGGAGGAGAGAAAAATGAAAAAGGTATTAGGTGGCTTGATGGCTGCGCTGCTCAGCTTGTCGCTGATCGGCTGCGGCGGAAGCTCCGACACTCCGTCTGAGCCTGTCGAAGACGATACGCTCAGAATCGCGTTTATCAGCTATCAGGAATTTGACTCGTCCGAATGGCTCCAGAACCTGGCTGCCGGTCTGAAGGACTATGAGGCAAAGCATGATGACATCGAAATCAAGACCATCGAGGCGATCGGCGCCGATACATACGAGCCGAAAGTACTCGCCTGCGCACAGGACGGATTCGACATCATCATCACGACTTACTCCGATATGTGGGATGCCACATGCGCAGTAGCCGCTCAGTACCCGGATATCAAGTTCGGTATCCTGCAGGCTGAAAAGACTGATGAAGATTATGCTGCTCATCCGAACATTGAAGAGTTCCACCTGAACAGAACCGAGACATCCTTCCTGCAGGGCTATGTTGCAGCGAAGATGACCAAGACAGGAACTGTCGGCTTCGTCGGCGGAAATGACTCCCAGGGCATCAACGAGATTCTGGCCGGCTATCAGCAGGGTATCGTCTATGCCGGACTCGATGTCAAGGACCTGGTTGCGTACTGCAACTCCTTCACAGACCCGACAATCGGCAAGGACTATGCCGAGCAGCTGATCAAGCAGGGTGCTGACGTTATCTTCGGCGCTGCCGGCGGATCCGGAACAGGCTGCGCTCAGGCTGCGGAAGAAGCAGGCATCATGTTTGCTGCGTGCGATGCGCACTATCCTGATGCAGCTCCGAACAGCGAGATCGGTTCCACTCTGAACTTCTTCGAGAACATGGTCATTGCCTTCATCGACAAGGCAGTCAGCGGAAACTTCGAAGGCGGCACTCAGCATGAGTACGGCGTCAAGGAAGGCGCTGCGATCTATGAGTTCGCACTGACCAATGACCTGGCATCCGAGGAGCTGAAGAAAGAGGTTGAGGATCTGGCTGCGAAGATCGCAAGTGGTGAGATCACAATCGGCAGAGAGCCGCTCCACAAATAAGACATTGATTGTCTGATTGCAGTGGGGCGCGGAAAACGCCCCACTGCTTTATCTCAGAGAAGGAGGAATGACATATGGGATATGATTTGAAGGACAGGATCCTCGGCAGCATGTATGCGGCAGGAATCGGCGATGCCATCGGTGTTCCCGGCGAAGCGTACAGCCGCCAGGAAATCATCGATACATTCGGACACCCGATTGACAAGTTCTATGATCCGGGTGACAATATCTACGGCCTGGGCAATGTTTCCGGAGAGGTTACGGATGATACATCCCAGATGTATGAGATGATCAAGGCCGTCATCAAGACAAACGGCGAGCTCACGGTTGAAGCCGCCGCGGAAGGACTGGTCAGCTGGTCCAAGCTCTATCCGAAGTACTATCCCCGCAACTGCGGACCGACAATGCGCGAATGGTTTGCGGACTATCTGAAAGGTGCGGATCCGGTTACTCTCGGCAAAGCCGGCAAGAAATACGGAAGAGGCATCTCCGACGGTGCAGCGATGCGCGTTGACGGAAGCGGCCTCGTCAATCCCGGAGACTGGGACGGTGCAGTCAGAACGGCTGTTACCATGACCAAGGTCTCCCACGGAACCCAGCACGCCTACTCCGGCGCCTGTGCGATTGCCTGCGCGATTGCGGAAGCCCTGACAGAGACCGCGGATGTTCATACGATTCTCAAGGCTGCGGTATACGGTGCCAAGGAAGGCGAGCGGATCGGCCTGGAAGAGGCCCGGGTGGCCTACGGGCCGAGAGTCTTGCCGAAGCTTCTGGATGCCATCAAGTATGCATATGAAGCGGATACACCGGAAGAAGCGTCCAAGCTGATTGAGGACAATATCGGCTGCACTGGCGATATCCAGCCGGCAGTCGCAGTGGCGATCGGCCTGTTTGCGGCGAATGACGGCGATGTTATGGAGACTGTCAAGGCATGCGCAAACATCGGCGGCGACACGGATACATTTGCCTGCATCGCAGGAATGGTCGCGGGCGCATACAAAGGCCTGAGCTCCATCCCCGAAGACGTGCTGAAGGAATTCAGGGAAGCGAATCCGGCTCTTGACTTTGACTGGGCAGGAGAGGAGATTTACCGAATTGTACAGGAAAAAGGCAAAAACTGACAAACCGTACGGAATGTTCGTCCTTTGTGCGTCCACAGTCGACAACATCATAAAGCTGGACGGGACTTTTCCCATTGAAGGCGGCATTACGGTGACCGCATCGGACTCGCAGCTGGAACCCGGCGGCGAGAGCAACCTGATCATCTGCTTCAACCGCATGGGCGGCAAAGCACTCCCTGTCGGCGCCGTAGGAACGGATGACGTCTATTCGGACTTCATGATCAATGCCTACACCGAGCTCGGCGTGGAGACCTCCTGCCTTAAGCGGATCGACGGTTACAGGCTCCCGGTAGCCAACTGCATCGTGGATGCCGAGGGAAGGCACACGTTCCTGTCCTATATGCCGGGTGTCGATTTTGACAGCGATGAGAACATCATGTCGAAGCTGGAACTGTGCCAGGCATATTACATGAACGGTTATTATCTGGCCAAGGGGCATCATTTCTACGATCTTGCCCTGAAGATCATGCACAAGGCAAATGAGTACGGCATACCGGTGTTCTTCGATCCGGGCCCCTGCCTGGAGAACGCTTCCGAAGAGCTGAAGAAGGAACTCCTGGAACAAGTGGATGTTTTCTGCATGAATGAGGTTGAAGGTAAGGCTATGACGGGCATCGCAGACCCGGAAAAGGCTGCGGAATACCTGAAGGAGAGAACGGAGGCCCTCATTCTCATGAAATACGGTGCCAGAGGATGCTATGTAACGGCACAGGGACTTGCAGGGAAATGGTATCCCGGCTTCAAGGTCAGGATGGTGGACACGATGGGCTGCGGCGACTCTTTCCTGTCGACGTTCATGTACGGGTATCTTGAAGGATTCGATCTGGACACCTGCATCATCCTGGGCAACGCAGCAGGGGCTGTAAAAGCCGCGAAGTTCGGAACGGGAAGGAATGTGCCAACTTTTGACGAAGTGGTTACAATGTTGAAGAATAACGGTTATACTGTTAATGAAACCTCGAAACAGACAGGCCGGTTTACGGATTTGGAGCTGAAATGATTGCAAAAACACCTGGCGGACAAGCCCTCTATTCACAGATTGCCGAGCACATGAGAACCGATCTCATGACTCTTAAGTATGGCGAGAAGATCCCATCGGAGAACGAACTGATGGAGAGATATTCTGTAAGCAGAGGTACGGTCCGTCAGGCACTGCATATTCTTGAACTTGCCGGTGAAATATACCGGGTACAGGGGGCAGGGACATTCAAGGGAGAAGGATACCCGGATGCGTCTGCACTGAGCCGGATACCGACCCTGACAAACACCCTAGCCCGCAACCTGCGCAGACCGACGATCTCAGATGTGAAGCTGGAATCGCTGAAGGCAAGCGGAAAGCTGTGCGAGCTTCTTGAATGCGAAGAAGGCACGGAACTGTGGAAACTGTCCAGGGTCCGCGGCACGGACCAGAAGCCGAATACTGCGTACTGCGAAGGCTATATCCTGAAAGAATCCATTCCGGATCTGAAAGTCACAGACCTGGAAATGTCGATCATCCATATGATCTGCGTGAAATTCGGGATCGCATTCTCACACAGCCGCAATACGGTAAAGATCATATACATGGATCATGACATCTGCCGGAAGTTCGGGGTCGCCGACGATCACCCCGTCATGTCGTCAACGATTGTGGCTTACGACATGGAAGGGAAGGCGTTCTTTGCGGATTTCACGTACAACTTCGATCTCGATTATGAGTATACGTTCAACTGCGAGTATACCTGGAACGAAGTGTAGAACCTGCATAAGTGCTATACGGAAAATGAGGAGTGCACTGGCTGCACTCTTTATTTTTGCGGCACAAACAGTAGTATCGGGGGTGCTATATAATGAATGTAAAAGGGAATGCTTCGGAGGGGTTATATGAATGCATTGATTATCAACTGCAGTCCGGTAAGAACCGGGGCAACAGCAGAAATTGTCAGTATAATTGCAGAACAGTTGTCCGCAAGGTACGATGTCAGAACGGTCTGCATTGACGACTACAGAATCGGCTTCTGCAGGGGATGCCGCAGCTGCCATACAACCGCTGAATGCATCCAGCATGACGATGCCGACCTGCAGATGAATGAGTTTGAACTCGCGGATATCATCGTCTGCGTATCGCCTTCCTACTGGGCGGATGTGCCCGGACAGTTCAAAGTGTTCATCGACCGCTGCACGCCCTGGTCCAACACCCATGAGCCGCATAAGGCGCTTCCTGCCGGAAAGAGAGGATATGCCGTCGTGCTGCGCACCGGACCGGGCATGAAGGAGTGCGAACGGCTGATCGGTACCATAGAACACTTTTACAGCCACCTGAACATAGAACGCCGCGGGAGCCTCGGCCTGGTGTCTGTCGAATACAGGGAAGACGTTGAGAGCAGAAAAGACGATATAGAGGCATTCTGCAAAACGATATAGCTGCAGACAGAAAAAGGGGGACTATTTAATATGTCCGCCTTTATTCCGGGTCCATTCTGAACCCGCCGCGCTTGTGCCGCCCGTCTATTTAAAAAAGCATTGAGCGGCTCAGAATGTCTGGAATCATTTAATCCAGAAATATTTGATCTCCTTGTGGAAACAGTACTTGTTGGCGGATATACGAATGGAGAACCAGATCCTTATCAAATCACCTTTGTGTTTAAAGGAGGATCTCAAAGAAGTATTGACGGAAGTGGATTCAAAGAGGATCGTCGTCGCAAAAAG
>JAFWEP010000050.1 GCA_017512885.1 Erysipelotrichaceae bacterium | reverse complement strand
CCGAATACGATCCGCAGGAAGCGAAAGAAAGACCGGAAGTGATCCCGAGAGATCCTTCCGGCCCTTTTCTCAAAACTGTGGAAACCCTACGATTTCTTAAAGGCTGCTGCCTTCAAAAACCCTATGATTTCTTAAACTACTTTTACTTTTCCGTGTTTTCAACACCCAGAGCCTGAGCGGTCGCATTGATCAGCGCCGTGGAAGTTTCCGTCGCATCGGAGACGACATCCACGAAAGGCGTCTGTTCATCGATGATGCGCTGCGGGATGATGCGGATCGCCGTCGTTCCGGTCTCGTGGGATTCCTGATTGGGACCGACTTCGATCTTCACGATCTTTCCTCCTTCGACCGTTACCGTGACTGGTACCGGACCGGAATTTCCTTCGCCGACACCGTTATAGACACCGTCCGTATAACTGTAGGTCTGACGCTCGCCGCAGGAGGTCAGAAAGATCAATAACGCTACCGTCAGCAGGATCATCACTTTCTTCATACGCATTCCTCCTTTGTCCGTGTTCGATTATACCCTAATCTGTAGTTTTTTCACAATGTTTCTTCAACAAAGCGACTTCTTCTTCGTTCAACAGGCGGTGTTCCCCGCAGGGAACTCCGGAAAGGTCCAGGAAATCAAAGCGTTCCCGGCGCAGATAGAGCACTTCACAGCCCATCTTCGCAAACATCCGCCGTACCTGGTGATACTTCCCCTCGCAGATCGTGAGGAAGGCTTTCCTTTCTTCCGGGATCTGCAGCTTCGCCGGCATCGCCTTGAAGTCTTCCAGTTCCAGTCCTTCCGCAAAAGCTTCTATCGCAGCTTCCGGGATCGGCAGATCCGTTTCGGCATAGTAGAGCTTCTCGACATGATTCCTCGGCGAGATCAGCTTATGGGCCAGCTGTCCGTCGTTGGTCAGCAGCAGCAGTCCTTCCGTATCCTTGTCCAGCCGGCCGACCGGCATCACATCCTTGCGGGCTTCCGGGATCAGTTCCGTGACCTGCAGGCTCCGGTCCAGCGTACAGACGTAACCGGCCGGTTTGTGCAGGAGATAGTATTCGTAGCGATGATAGGCGATCTCTTCCCCACCCAGCGTCACGATATCCTCTTCTTCCACCTGATGATCGGCATCCCTGATACAGACCCCGTTCACCGTCACTTCACCCTTGCGGATCCGTTTCTTCAGTTCCGAACGGGTCCCGGCATTCATCTCTGCCAGATAACGATCCAGTCTCATACGATCCTCCAGCCTTTATCGATCTTATTCTTCAAAGTCTTTCCTTCCGCCTTGGCAAAGCCCAGGGGATAGCCATCCACACAGACCAGCACCCAGCCATGAAGATCGCTGTCGGCAGTGACCGTCTCGCCCCGCAGGTATTTCAGGGTCCGCGGATCTTCCGCTGCGAAAGACACGCTGCGCGCAAAGTCCTCCCGTTTCAGAGCCATCGCCAGAGCCTGGGAAGGTTCGTAGCCGTGCCGTCCCTCTTCTCCTAAGAAGACCCCTTCGTTCAGGATCCGCAGTCCCTTGCGGGAGAACGGCAATGCCGGCGTACAGTAGAAGCGCGTTCCGCGCTTCACGACGCTTCCCGGCAGAGCTCCTGCCCGGACATCCGCAAAGAAGTCCGGCAGTTTCTGCTCCGCTTCCTTCACAAAGACGGAAGCTTTTCTTTCTCCGTCTTTCTGCAGCAGAGCGACGAAATGTCCCTCTCCCTGTAAGCGGTGCGGATACAGCCGTGCACAGCCCTCCAGTCCCTTCCGGACGCCCGGAGCGAAATGGGGATCCTGCAGGGGGATCAGTTTCAGTTCGGGATGTTCGCTGAGGACTTCCGCCAGCACTTCTTCGTCTTCCTTCACGGAGAAAGTACAGGTCGAATAGACCAGTCTCCCTCCCTCCTTCAACATGCCTGCACAGGCCTTCAGAAGCTCCTTCTGCAGCGGGGCATACGCTTCCGGTCCTCTCTTCTCCCAGGAGCGGATCAGTTCCGGATCTCTCCGGAACATGCCTTCACCGCTGCAGGGCGCATCGAGCAGGATGCGGTCAAAAGTCTCCTGACAGCTCTCTTTCAGGGAGAGCACATCATTTGCCGTGATCAGCACGTTCTTCGCTCCGAAACGCTCCAGATGCCTTCTGGTCGCACTCTGGCGGGATACCGAGAGATCATTGGACAATAGACATCCGCTGTTTCCCAGACGGACGGAGAGTTCTCCGGACTTGCCGCCCGGGGCAGCACAGGCATCCAGGATCACTTCCCCCTCTTCCGCTCCCAGCACATGGGCCGGGGTCATCGCGCTGGGCTCCTGCAGATAGTAGAGACCGGCATAGTAGTAAGGATGGGTGGAAGCTTTACAGTCTTCGGGCAGATAAAAACCGTTCGGGATCCAGGGGATCCTTTCAAGTTCATAAGGGAACAGGGACAGGAAGTCTTCCGTAGCGATCCTGGCGTTATTGACGCGCAGGGCGTTCACCGGCTCTTTTTCCAGAGCCTGCAGATAGGCCGGATAGTCTTCCTGCAGCAGTTCCTGCATCTCTTCGCAATATCTCTCGGGCAGTTTCACCTTTCCATTATACTCCGTCAGTGTCATTCTTTCGGTATAATAGGGTTATGCCGCAAACGCGAAGAAAAAGGAAAAGAATGCTTTCCCCGCAGGGAAAGATGCTGATAGGGTTCCTGTGCGGATTCCTGGCGCTGATCTTTCTGATCAGCTGGTTCTACCGCCTGCTGGCTGACCCGGTCTATATCAACTATGACTATGACGCTCCCGATCCGCTGTCGGAACTGAACGCTTCTCCCTACCGGGACGAGAACTTCACTTCTTCCGGTCAGTACCTCTACTACGAAGATGAGACCTACACCAGTCTGCAGGGCATCGATGTCAGTTCCCACAACGGAGAGATCGACTGGCAGCAGGTAAAGGCCGAAGGGATCGACTTCGTCTTCCTGCGGGTCGGTTACCGTACCTACCTCTACGGAGAGATCCACGAAGATGAACGTTTCGAAGAGTACTACGAAGGAGCCCGCAAAGCCGGACTGCAGATCGGAGTCTACTTCTTCTCCCAGGCCGTAAGCGAAGAGGAAGCGATGGAAGAAGCCTTCTTCACTCTGGAACATATCCGTCACAAACAGATCGACCTGCCTGTCGCTTACGACATGGAAGACATCGATTACGATGATTCCCGCATCGACCACGTCGACTTCGATCTGCGTACAGAAGCCGCTCTGGCCTTCTGCGAGAAGATCCGCGAGAACGGCAGAGTCCCTCTGATCTACGGCAATCTCTACTGGCTCAGCGAAGTCTATGACCCTTCCCTGATCCTGCACTATCCGCTCTGGTACGCCCATTACACCGACCGTCCGGATTACCCCTATGAATACCGTTTCTGGCAGTACAGCGATGCCGGAGAGGTCCCGGGCATCCCGGAAGCGACCGATCTGGACATCTGGTTCGTCAAGAAATAGAAAGGAAGACCATGGAAGAACGCTATCATGTGGAACTGCTTTTAGAAGGCAATGATCTGAACGAAGATCAGGTCCGGGAAGAACTGGAAGCCTGCAGCAGCTGCAATGTCCTGGGAGATGAGGATCTGCTGAAGATCACCGCTAATACGGCAGAACCCTGGAAGATCCTGGAGATCACCCACCGTTACGGAGAGATCTACGACATCGTCATCGAAGACATGGACCGCCAGTCCCGCGGTCTGAAAGGTTAGAAAGACCCGTCGGCTGACGGGTCTATTTCTTGCAGGCCAGTCTGGCCATGGTCATGGCCTCCTGCTGGGTGCGGGTCCCGGCCAGGAAACCCGAGGGATGACAGAAGACAGCGCCTTCGATGCCGCAGACGTCGCTCAGTTCCTGATAACGCAGACCGTACCAGGAAGCCGGCAGCGGATGACGGTAGGAAGTGCGGTCATCGCTGTTGCGCAGGGCACACTGGACGTTCCAGCCGCCGCGGTTGGAAGGGAAGACGACGTACCAGATATCCCTCGCTTTGGGATCATAGCCGGAGAGACTGTAGAGGATCCCTTCCCAGGGCGCAAAGCGGTCTAAGAAGAGGATATGTTCCGAGGAGAAAGAGATACAGCTGCGGACATAGTCGGCACCGTCCAGAGCGGAAAGGATGCTGTCGAGCCTGTTCAGGAAGATCTCCCGGCTGAAGCTGACCGCATCGTTGAAGGCATCCATGTAGTCCATGGTAGAATTCCAGGGCGGATTGAAGTCCCGGATCATATCGGACAGGGTATAGGCTGTATTGGACTGGAAGACCAGTTCTTTTTTCTCGTCTTCGCTGAGATCGATCTCTCTCAGGGCTTCCTGCACCGGATTGACGCCGTTGTCGGCAGCGTCGATGCCTAAGATCAGGGAAGATTCCATCCGGCTGTAGACCTGCTCGAAATACGATTCCGGACAGCCCTGTTCATTCAGGATCTCTTTGTAGTATTTCCGCCAGACCAGACCGCAGGCGGCATAAGGGATCAGGGTCCCGGGATGGCAGCCGTTGTTTCCCTTGTTTTCGGGGGTGTGATGATCCAGCTCCCCTCCGCCGATATCGTAGATGATCCAGTTCAGCGGATCTTCCGGCAGTTCTTCATCACTGCCGCGGACCACATTGATCTCTTCCGCCATCAGCGACAGCATCGCCGTGGCAAAGACTTCGTCCGCATGGAAGGGACCGTTATGGGTGAACAGATTCAGTTTCTTCTGCATATAAACTCCTTTTCGGGGTCATTCTATCACGATTTCCCGGCAAAAGTTTATTTTCAGATTTCTTTCACGAATATTCGTTTATAATACGTATCAAAAGAAGGAGGATCCTCTGATGAAAGAAGAAATGAAACGAAAGTATGCATACACATTGGCCCGTGTCGGACTCAATGTACAGCCGCAGCAAAAAGTCGTCGTAGAAGCAACCATCGAAGGTCATGATTTCGTACCGCTCTTTGCGGAAGAATGCTACAAACTGGGCGCTTCGGAAGTCATCGTCAACTATCTGGATCTGGCCCTGTTAAAAACGGAAGCACATTACTGCCCGGCGGAACAGGTCAAAGCGATCGCCCCCTGGCAGAAAGATATGTATGAGAGCTATCTGAACGAAGGAGCCTGCTTCATTCGTCTGGAAGGCGTCAACACCAAACTGATGGATTCCGCTACGGAAGCCGAAGCCAATGCCGTATTCGGGTTCGTAGACGGCTGGCGCAACATTGCCCGGGCCTATGCCCGCAAGCAGCAGTGGTGCATCGCGATGATCCCGACCCAGGCCTGGGCGGAATCGATCCTGCCGGATGTACCGAAGGAAGAATGCCTTGAAAAGCTCTGGGAGATCCTCTTAAAGCTCTGCTACATCACCGAAGACAACGACATCGTCCAGGTCTGGCAGGAAAAGAATGCCCGCAAGAGAGAAAAAGGCAACCAGATGGATGACTTCAATCTGCGCAAGCTGCACTACACCTCCTCCAACGGTACCGATCTCTGGGTCGGTCTGACACCGGATTCCAAGTTCGGCTTCAAACCCACTCCGGAAATGGAGAAGCGTATCCGCGGCAATGCCAACATCCCCACCGAAGAGATCTGCACCAGCCCCCACAAATACCAGACGGAAGGCGTCGTCTATGCCACCAGACCGCTGGTCTTGGGCGGCAAGAAGGTCGAGAACTTCGGTTTCCGCTTCCATGAAGGAAAGGTCGTCGAAGTCATCGCCGGCGAAGGCAAAGAGATGCTGGAATCGCTGATCAATACCGATGAAGGCGCCTGCTACCTGGGCGAAGCCGCTCTGGTCGAATACGATTCCCCGATCTCTCAGTCCGGTCTGGTCTACTACACGACCCTGATCGATGAGAATGCCTCCTGCCACCTGGCTCTGGGCAGAGCCCTCAACGGCGCTCCCGACCGCAGCCTCTACAACTGGTCCACCATCCATATCGATTTCATGATCGGTGCTGCCGATACCAACATCGTCGGTTACGATGAGAACGGCAACGAAGTACAGGTCTTCAAGGACGGCAACTTCGCATTCTAAACACACGAAAAGGGGCTGTCCGAAAAGTCCGTGACTGAACACGGCTGAGGGACAGCCCTTTTTCTGATCATTTCTTCTTCGCCGATCTGTAACGGTAGTCTTTCGCCTTATCGTTCACGGATCTTTTCTTTTTCTTGGAGGCTCTTT
>JAFWEP010000049.1 GCA_017512885.1 Erysipelotrichaceae bacterium | reverse complement strand
GTCAATTCCCGTTCTTCCAGTGTAAGATGATGGTGACACATACTCTTTCCTTTCTGTGATGTCTTCGCAAACACCATTGTACAGGAACGATATGTGTCTTTCATTTTTCGATACCGTTGCGATTAGATTGTAAATTCAAGATGGAAAAAAAACGTTCAACCTATTGCATTCAACGGGGTTTTATATAATAATATCTATGTTTCGAAAAACTGAACGAAAAGTTTAGTAAAACTAAACGAAAGGAGGGTCGGAGATGGATATCGGAAAACGTATCAAAGCACTGCGTCTGCAGAACGGTCTGACACTGGAAGAACTGGCCTCCCGCTGTGAACTGACGAAGGGGTTCCTCTCACAGCTGGAACGGAACCTGACTTCTCCCAGCATCGCCACTCTGCAGGACATCACCGAAGTCCTGGGCATCTCCCTGCCGGATTTCTTCCGGGAGGAAGAAGAGGTCCCGATCTGTTTCCCGAAAGAGGAACAGTTCGTCGATGAAAAGGAAAAGACTTCTCTGACCTGGCTCGTTCCCAATTCCCAGAACCAGATGGAACCGATCCTGCTGGAACTCAGGGAAGACGGGGAGAGCCAGATCGTCGATCCTCACAAGGGAGAGGAGTTCGGGATGGTCTTACAGGGACATGTCATCCTCGAAGATCTCTCTTCCCGGAAGAAGTACAGTCTGAAGAAGGGCGATACCTTCTATCTGGCCGGAAAGTTCCGGCACAGACTCTGCAACAAGGCCAAGGGAGGCTCCAAGGTGCTCTGGATCGCGACACCACCGATCTTCTAGGAGGGGTAACATGAAGAAACTGATCGAATTTCGCAACATCGTCAAACAGTTCGACAATACGGTCGTCTTAAAAGGCATCAATCTGGATATCTACGAGAATGAATTCGTTACGCTGTTAGGTCCGTCCGGCTGCGGCAAGACGACCTTATTACGGATCCTGGGTGGATTCCTGGCTCAGGATCAGGGTGAAGTCTACATTAACGGAGAAGAGATCTCCAATGTACCGGCATATCAGCGCCCGATCAACACCGTCTTCCAGCGCTATGCGCTGTTCCCGCATCTCGATGTCTTCGAGAATGTTGCCTTCGGACTGCGCATCAAGAAGATGCCGGAGAACCTGATCAAGCCGAAGGTCGAACGAATGATCGCCTTAGTCGGTCTCGAAGGTTATGAGCACCGCGACGTGACCCTGATGTCCGGCGGACAGCAGCAGCGTGTAGCGATCGCCCGCGCTCTGGTCAATGAACCGGATGTGCTGCTCCTGGATGAACCGCTCTCCGCCCTGGACCGCAAACTGCGCACGGAGATGCAGCAGGAACTGAAGCGCATTCAGCAGGAAGTCGGCATCACCTTCATCTTCGTCACCCACGACCAGGAAGAAGCGCTGACCATGTCCGACAAGATCGTCGTCATGCGTGACGGCATCATCCAGCAGATCGGTACCCCGACTGAGATCTACAACGAACCCAAGAACCGTTACGTCGCCAACTTCATCGGCAACTCCAACATCCTGGACGGCGAGATGAAGAAAGACTATCTGGTCAGTTTCGATGACAAGGACTATGAATGCGTCGACTTCGGCTTCAAGGAGAACGAACCGGTCGATGTCATCATCCGTCCGGAAGATATCCGCATCCTGCCCAAGGGAAAGGGCAAGCTGAACGGTCAGGTCCTCTCCGTCCTCTTCAAGGGCGTTCATTACGAATCGATCGTTGAGACCAGAAGAGGTGCTTCCAAGACCATTACCCTGCATGTCATGGATGACCGGGACGTGGTCAACGAAGCAGGCAACGAGAAGATGCATGCGACCGACTTCACGATGGATATCGAGGACGTCGCTTCGCTCACTTCCGAAGAACTGATCGCCCGGGCCAATGCCCAGGCCTGGAATCCGGATAACGAAGAAGATCATCCGATCACTTCCGTCAGCCATGAGATCCAGGCCAAGCCCGGCAAGTATCCGCTCACCTTCAAGTCCGCCAAAGGCACCGAGATCACCGTCTCCGTCAATGTCGTCGAACCCAAGTTCGTCGAAGACAAGGATAACGAGATCGGTATCCAGGCCTTCGATGTCTATAAATCCGTCGATGAGATCCGTGAATCCATGGCCATCTCCGTCGATCTGCGGACCTGGGCTGATGCCTATGCCTGGGATCTGGAAACGGAAGAAGAGATCGCCATCGATGACGTCCGTTTCGACTTCGATGCGAACACCATCGAAGAAGGGGACTACCCGGTCACTTTCGTGACCGAAGGACGTGTCTACAAGGTCCATACCACCGAGAAACAGGAAGAAGACGCCCTGGTCTCGCTGGACTTCGGACCGGAAGACATCCATGTCATGCATAAGGAGGAACAGGGATGAAAGGCTTCCGCAGACTGCTCTATCCGTATGCGGTCTGGGTGGGAGCGTTCATCGTCGTCCCGATGCTGCTGGTGATGATCTATGCCTTCACCACCTCCGGCAATTCGGTACTGACCTTCCGTCTGACCTTAGCGAACTTCGCCCGTTTCTTCTCCGACAGCATCTTCATCTCGGTCTTATGGAGATCCCTCAAGCTGGCCTTCATCACGACCGTGATCTGCATCTTCTTAGGTTATCCCGTCGCTTATGCGATCTCCCGCCTGAAGCCCGGCTCGCAGGCCATGATGGTCCTGCTGGTAACGATCCCGATGTGGATCAACATGCTGGTAAGGACCTATGCCTGGAGAGGCATCCTCTTAGAGACGAACCTCTCTCCGGAAGCCAAGGTCTATATCGGCATGGTCTATAACTTCCTGCCCTTCATGATCCTGGAGATCTATACCTCTCTGTCCAAGATGGATCCGAACCTCTTAGTAGCAGCCAACGACCTGGGCTGCGACAACAGGAAAGCCTTCCTGAAGGTGACCCTGCCCTTATCGGTGCCGGGCATCATCTCCGGCATCACTCTGGTCTTCCTGCCGGCAGTATCGAGCTTCTTCATTCCCAAGCTCTTAGGCGGCGGTTCCTTCGTCCTGGTCGGTAACCTGATCGAGAACTACTTCGTCACTACCGGTGACTGGAACTTCGGTGCAGCCATCTCCCTGATCATGACCATCGTCGTACTGCTGTCGATGCGGCTGACCAAGCACTTCGACTACTCTCAGGAGGACTGAAGATGAAACAGAACAAACAGTGGGGCAGCAAGCTCATCATCGCCCTGGCTCTGATCTTCTTCTATCTGCCGATCATCTACGTGGTCATCTTCTCCTTCAACTCCTCCCGTTCCTTATCGAACTTCACCGGTTTCTCCCTGCAGTGGTACAAAAAGATGTTCGAGAACCGGACGATGATGGAATCGATCTACTACTCGACGGCGATCGCGCTCATCGCTACGGCGGTCTCTACCGTCGTCGGTACGATCGCTGCCATCGGTCTCTCCAAGTCCAACCGGGTCATCAAGGAATATGTCACCCAGGCCAATAACCTGAGCATGCTGAACCCGGACATCGTTACCGCGATCGGACTGATGCTGTTCTTCTCTTCCCTGCATGTACCCTTCGGTTTCGGTACACTGCTGTTAGCGCATATCATCTTCTGTATCCCTTACGTCATGCTGTCGGTCTCTCCCAAACTCCGTCAGCTGGACGACAACATCGCCGAAGCGGCTCTCGATCTGGGCTGCACGCCTGTACAGGCTCTGACCAAAGTCATCATTCCCCAGATCAAGGAAGCGATCGTCTCCGGCGCTCTCATTGCCTTCACGATGTCCTTCGATGACTTCGTGATCTCCTACTTCGTCACCGGTCCCGGTGTCAACAATATCTCGACCTATGTCTACTCATCGGTCAAACGTATCAACCCGAGCGTCAATGCGCTCTCTACGATCATCATCCTGGCGATCACCATCGTTCTGGTCGTGATGAACGTTGTCCCGCTGGTCCGGGAAAGAAGGAGAAAGAAAAATGAAAAAATGGCTTAGTGTAATTGCAGTACTGCTGCTGCTCTGCGGCTGCTCCAACGGCGGTTCTTCCGCTGCTCCTGCCTCCGAAGGCGACAACAGCTGCAAGGTCCTGAATGTCTTCAACTGGGGCGAATACATCGGGGAGAACACCATCGCTGAATTCGAGAACCAGTTCGGCGTCCGCGTCAACTACACCCTCTTCGATTCCAACGAAGCGATGTATACCAAACTGATGGGCGGGACCTCTTACGATATCCTGATCCCTTCCGACTACATGATCGAAAAGCTGCTGAGCGAAGATCTGCTGCAGCCGATCGACAAGTCCCTCATCCCCAACATGGACAAGCTCTATGACGGCGTCCTGAACAAGGTCTACGATCCCGACAACACCTATTCCGTTCCTTACTTCTGGGGCAATGTCGGTATCGTCTACGATACGACGATCATCGATGCAGCCGACGTGGAAGCAGAGGGCTGGGATGTCCTGCACAACACCAAGTATGCCGGAAAGATCTACATGTACGACAGCGAACGCGACAGCTTCATGGTCGCTCTGAAGGCCCTGGGTTACTCCACCAACACCGAGAACCTCGAGGAACTGCAGGCTGCCTATGACTGGCTCGCCAACATCCATGCCACCATGGATCCGGCTTACGTTACCGATGAAGCGATCGACGGCCTGATCTACGGCGAAAAGGCGATGGGTGTCATGTACAGCGGCGATGCTGCCTACATCCTCTCCGAGAACGAGAATATGGCTTACTATGAACCGCAGCAGGGTACCAACCTCTGGAACGACGCCATGGTCATCCCGAAGAATGCAGCCTGCCCGGAACTGGCCAACCAGTTCATCAACTTCATGTTGGAATATGACGTCGCTTACGACAACAGTGCGACTGTCGGCTACTCCTCCAGCGTAGCGGAAGTCCTGGAAGATATGACGGCGGAAGGCGGCGACTACGAAGGCATCAATGCCTACCTGCCGCGTACCACCTATGAAAAGGACGAACCCTACTACATGCTGCCGGAAGAAGCCAGAGCGACGATCTCTGAACTCTGGGTCAAAGTCAAGGGTAAGTAAAGAGAAAGGATCTCCTGAAGGAGATCCTTTCAGCCTGTTGACAAAGTCGACAGGCTTTTCTTTTTGGATGGTCTTTGGAAAGATATAATGGTTACAGAGCAGGTGCTTCCTCATTTCTAACCAATCTGTCGCAGCCTCCTGCTCCTTTTTTTGTACCTCTCACAGGG
>JAFWEP010000048.1 GCA_017512885.1 Erysipelotrichaceae bacterium | reverse complement strand
GATTACCACTTTTGCACCTTATAAGCACTAATAATGGGATCTAACCATCATATTCCCTTGGTATACGCATTGTTTCTCCCACTTTTTATTCGGGATAATATCTTTGTTATCTGGAAGGGCAGTTTGTCAACGCTCTGAGGCTGAGCAAGTGCTCAGCCTTCTTTTATGTTCAGATATTCCTTCAGTGCCGGAAGCAGGGTCTTTGCGTCTTTCTGTCCCAGCCAGTAGAGGTCGCCCAGTTTCTCCATATCTCCTTCCAGACGGGAGATCCTGACCGGTTCGCTGGGAGCGATCCAGAAGAGCTTTCCTTTCTTCTCCATATCCGTGATCCGTTCTACCGTTTCATTGTAGTAACGGTTGGTATGCAGCTGGGCATTGACGAAAGCCGGATAACGGTGGTAGACCGCCTGCGATAAACGCGGCAGTTCGTTCTTTTTGCGGCGGTAGCTCTTGTCCCGGGTCGTGACCACCACGATCTTTTCTTTTCCGCTGCTGATCGCAAAATCCAGCGGGATCTTGACCGAACAGCCGCCGTCCAGATAAGGCTTCTCATCGATCATGACCATCTCCGAGAGGAAGGGCATAGCCGAAGAAGCCTTGACCGCCAGGAAGATATTGGAAGAATCCTTGCCGAAGTATGTCGGCAGACCGGACTCACAGTCGGTAGCGACGGCATAGAATTCCCGGCGCGGATCGGAGAAACGTTTCAGATCGAAGGGCATCTTTTCGTTGATCTCTTCACTGAAGAGGAAATCGAAGCCGATCACTTCATTGTTGCGGCGGAAAGCTTCTCTGCCGACATAGCGTTCATCATGACGGTAGGAGAGGTTGAAACGGGCAGAACGTCCGATATCGCCGGAACAGTAATTCATCCCGTTCAAAGCGCCGGCAGAGACGCCGACAGTGGTCTGGAGATTGATGCCTTCCTGCATCAGCACGTCCAGAACGCCGGCCGTATAGAGCCCCCGGAAGGCTCCGCCTTCCAGGACCAGACAGCCGTCAACGATGGTATCCGGGGCATGTCCCTGCGAAAGTTCATCCAGATGCTGGTAAATATCACTCTTTTTCATCAACGATATTTTACCACAATTTCCGATCTCCGCATCCTTCCGCAAAATACGCTATACTGGTTCTGTATGAATATCGGAGGTCAGTTTATGAAAGAGATCGATCTGTGTGAGATAGAAGGTTTCCGCATCGGCAATGCTGAGGATGCGGAGAAGGGCACCGGCTGCACCGTCATCCTCTGCGGCGAAGGAGCTGCTGCCGGCATGTCCGTCCGGGGCGGCGGTCCTGCTTCCCGGGAAAGCGAGCTTTTAAAGGCAACGGCCCATGCCCAACAGATCCAGGCCGTCGTACTGGGCGGCGGATCGGCTTACGGTCTGGGGGCTGCCAACGGCGTCATGCAGTATCTGGCGGAACGGAAGATCGGTTTCCCGGTCGGCGATGCAGTCGTACCGCTGGTCGTGCAGTCGGATATCTTTGATCTGCTGGTCGGTGAAGTTGCCTGGCCGGATCCGGAGATGGCTTATCAGGCCTGCGTGAATGCGGAGAAAGGCCGCTTCCTGGAAGGCAGCCACGGGGCCGGAACCGGCGCTTCTGTCGGCAAGATCCTCGGCAGCGAACATGCCATGAAATCCGGACTGGGATCCTATGCGCTGCAGGTCGGTGATCTGAAAGTAGGAGCTCTGATCTGCGTCAATGCGATGGGCGATGTCTTCGATCACCGCAATGGCGCGAAACTGGCCGGTGTTCACGACGGGAAGGGGAACTTCACGCTGCCGGACAGCGAAGAGCTCTTCTTCGCCTCCTTGGAAAAGAAAGACGCCTTTGCGGCGAATACGACGATCGGGGTGATCCTGACCAATGCCCGCTTCCGCAAGCCGGAACTGATCCGCATCGCCGATAATGCCCATAACGGCATGGCCCGGGCGATCTGTCCGGTCCACACCCTGTTAGACGGTGATACCCTCTATGCCTTATCCAAAGGGGAGGTAGAAGCGGATCTCAGCGTCGTGGGGGCGCTGGCTGCCCGTGTCACGGCCGAGGCGATCAAAAAAGCCGTACTGGCTGCTGAGCCGGCATACGGACTCTTCAGCGCAAAAAGACCCGCCTGAGCAGGCGGGTCTTTTCATGATCATTCTTCCGGTTTGACGGGCTCTTCGGGAACGGCTGCTTCCGGAGCTTCCTCGGCCGGTGCCGGCTCTTCCGCAACGTTCAGGGAACGGGTCGGAGTCGGATGAGATTTGGGCGAGGATACATCCGGTACGACGAAGGGCTGGTTGGGATTGGGCTCTTCCTCGGGATTCTCTTTCGGTGCAAACAAAGTCTTTTTAACGGGTTCCGCTGCCGGGGCCTTCGCTTCTTCCTCTTCGAAGACGGTATCTTCGATGACCGGTTCTTTCGGACGGATGCGGATCTTGGCAGCCAGGATCAGGATCAGCAGGGAACCGATGATCATCGCCAGACCGACCAGCGCCATATAGATGCCTCTGGCGGCATGGGCGTCTGCGATCAGGTTCTTCACATAACTGATGAAGGTCTTGTTTTCGAGATAGGCGATCAGGATAAAGGCAGCACCTGCCAGGAACAGCAGGATAGCCAGCCAGTGCAGTATCTTTTTCAGGATTCTCATAGAATGTGCTCTCCTTGGATTCAATTCTATCACGAAGTCTTGCAAAAGAGAGAAAATCTGTGTAATATATCTATTGCTGGGGCCATAATATAGCGGCTATTATACCACGCTGGCAGCGTGGCTACACGAGTTCGATTCTCGTTGGCTCCACCAATCGACAATGACAGGATCTGCGATCCTGTTTTTTATTACAAAAGGGATCGGAATATGGATGGATTTACCAAAGAGATCGAAGCGATCGCAGAGACCGGGATCAAAGGGAATGTCCTGCGCCAGGCTTATGAAAAAGAAGTCAGGGATCTTTCTTCGCTGCCGGAGAAACTGGCAGCGGATGGACTCTCAGAAGAAGAGATCGCCCGGCAGATGCACGAACGAAGGAGGGAACTGGGCCGGCAGTATAAAGAGGCGGCCCCGCCACTGTTTCGGGAATACATCTATGCAGCTGCGGCAGCGAAATACGGCGATCCGCCGGGACCGACTTTTGAGATGCTCAGACAGAAAAAGAGCTGCAGGGAGATCATCGTCTCGGCCTCCCGGCCGATCCGGGATCTCGATGACCGGCTGACTATCGAAAGTTTCCGGGCATGGTATTCGAAAAGGAAGGGAAATGATCCGAGTACTATGTAAAACAATTTACATGAAAATGTTTTAAGTTTCCATTCACATTTTCACTTTTTGCAAATATAATAGTACCGATACGCAGAAGAGGGGGACTACTATGGCGAAAGGTAAAAACAGTCTGGATATCGTAAACGGGCCATTGCTGCAGAACATGTTCGTGTTTGCGGTTCCGCTGATGTTTTCTCAGCTGCTGCAGATCCTGTTCAATGCCGCAGATACGATCGTTGTCGGCAAATTCGCAGGAGAGAGCGCGCTGGCTGCCGTAGGAGCGACCGGATCGATCGTCTTCCTGCTGGTCTCGATCTTCAACGGTCTTTCGACCGGTTCCAATGTCGTCATTGCCCGTTATATCGGTCTCGGCGAACACAAGAAGATCGAGGAAGCGGTACATACTTCCATCTTTATCGGTGTCGCCGGCGGTATCCTGCTGACGGTCTTAGGCATCTCCCTGGCACCGACCCTGCTCAGGATGATGAACACCCCGGAAGCGATCATTGCTTCCAGTACCCTCTATATGCGCATATACTATTCCGGCGTTATCTTCTTACTGGTCTATAACTTCGGTTCCGCGGTCCTGCGTTCCAAAGGCGACACCAGACGTCCGCTGATGTTTCTGATGCTGTCGGGCATCGTCAATATCCTGCTGAACCTCTTCACCGTCATCGTCCTGCATATGGCGGTAGCCGGTGTCGCGATCGCTACAGTCGCCTCTGAAGCCTTATCCGCTTTCCTGGTCTGCTATACCCTGATGAAGGAAGACGACGCTACGAGGCTCGAATGGCACAAGGTCCGTCCGACCGGTTCGGTGATCCTCAACATCATGCGCATCGGTATTCCGGCCGGTATCTCCGGAGCGGTCTTCTCGCTCTCGAATGCGGTCATCCAGTCCAGCATCAACTCCTTCAATGACACCTCGATCGTTGCCGGCAACTCCATCGGCGCCAATATCGAAGGCTTCGTCTATATCGGCATGTTTGCGTTCTCGCAGGCTACGATCACCTTCACTTCGCAGTGTGTCGGCGCCAACCGGCTGGACCGCATCAAACCGATCGTCATCTATACCTTCATCCTCTCCTGCATCTCGGCTGCCTTATTAGGCAACGGAGTCTACCTCTTTGGACCGAAACTGCTGGGTCTGTACACCAACGAAGCTTCCGTCATTGAAGTCGGCATGGTGCGTACCCGCTGGGTCGCAAGACTGCTGGTCTTAAACGGCATCATGGACATCTTCATCAACTCTTTACGCGGTATGGGCTATTCCACCGTACCGACCGTGGTCATGCTGGCGGGGATCTGCGGGGTGCGTCTGACCTGGGTCTGGACCGTCTTCCCGATCCTGAAGACGCTGGAATCCATCTACTGGTGCTATCCGGTCAGCTGGACGGTGACCTCGATCATCGAGTTCCTGATCTGGCTCTGGGCCTATCGCAAGGTATGTGTGAAGAAAGAAGCGGTCGCCTGACCGCTTTTCGTTTATACTTTAGGTATGTGCGGAAGCTATCACACGGATGAAGAGACTTTCCAGGAACTGGAAGTACTGCTGCAGGAAGAGATCAGCTGTTTCCTGCAGAAAGGGGATATCCTGCCGGCCAGGCCGGCTACGGCCCTGGTCCTGGAGAAGGGAAAGAGGGTACTGAAGGAACTGCTCTGGGGCTTTCCCACGAAGAGCAGCCTGTTGATCAATGCCCGCAGCGAGACTGCAGAGGAGAGGATCTCTTTCCGTCTTGCCCTGCAGCAGGGACGCTGTGTCCTGCCTGCCTCTTCCTTCTATGAGAAAGACAGCTACGGTCAGAAACACCGTTTCTATCTGCCGCAGCATTCCTTCTTTCTGGCCGGCATCCACCGGGAACTGGAAGGGAAAGACCGCTTCGTGATCCTGACCCGGGAAGCCAATGATTCGATCCGGCCGTTTCATCAGCGCATGCCGCTGATCATCTCGGTAAAGGATCTCGATCAGTGGCTGAAAGGAGACTACCGTGCATTGCTGAAGAAGGATCTTCCTTCCTTTCAGGAAGAAGATCTCAGCGTGCTTCAGCTGAAAGGAAAAGCTTTATGAGATACTACATCGCAGACTGTCATTTCTATCACCGGGCCCTCAACACCAAGATGGATGTCCGGGGTTTTGCCGATGTGGAAGCGATGAATGAGTATATGATCGAACGCTGGAATGCGAAAGTCAGAAAGAATGACGATGTGGTCATCCTGGGCGATCTTTCCTTGGGTACGGTGGAAGAAACGAACGAACTGCTGCAGCGGCTGAACGGACGACTCTATCTGATCCGCGGCAATCACGATCATTTCGACAAGGGCGTAGACATCGAACGCTTTGAATGGATCAAGGACTATGAGGAACTTTCCGACAACCGCCGCAAGGTCATCCTCTGTCACTATCCGATCATGTGCTACAACGGACAGTACCGACTGAACGAAGAAGGGGAAGCCAGGACCTACATGCTGTACGGACATGTCCATGATACCTTCGATGAAGAGCTGATCGACCGTTTCCAGGAATATACCCGCTCCTGCGAACGCCTCTCTCCGGGAGGGGAGATGCTGCCCATTCCCTGCCAGATGATCAACTGCTTCTGCATGTTTTCCGATTATACCCCGCTGACACTGGATGAGTGGATCGAAAACGACCGTATCCGCCGGGAACACCGTCATGAAGAAAAGGGCTCCTAGAGCCCTTTATTCGTCCTGTACATAAAGCAAGGCAAATTTCAGATAATAACTGGTATTGCTGCCCCAGACGATCGGATGATCGGGAGCCTGGGTGCGGAACTCGACCTGGGTGATGCGCTTATGGGCATCATGGGCAGCGAGGGTGATCACTTTGCGGAAGTCTTCCTCAGAAAGGAATTCCGAGCAGGAACAGGTCGCCAGGAAGCCGCCGTCTCTGACCAGAGACAGTCCGTCCCGGTTGATCCTGCGGTATCCTTTCAAGGCATTCTTCAGGGAAGAACGGGACTTGGTGAAGGCCGGCGGATCCAGGACCACCAGATCATAGCACTCTCCTTTTTCCAGCAGTTCCGGCAGCAGTTCGAAGACATCGGCCGTCTCGAAACGGACATTATCGAGACCGTTGCGTGCGGCATTTGCCGAGGCGGCATCGACCGCCAGCTGTGAAGCATCGACTCCGAGCACTTCCTTCGCCCCGGCTGCGGCCGCGTTCAAGGCAAAGCCGCCGAGGTTGCAGAAGCAGTCCAGTACTCTTTTGTCCTTGGCAAAAGGACGGATCGCAGCCCGGTTCAGTTTCTGGTCGAGGAAATAGCCGGTCTTCTGACCGTTGGCAACGTCGACTTTGATCTTTAGACCGTTCTCGGTGATGACGGTCTCCGGTTCGAAATCTCCTAACAGGGGAGCAGCGACTTTCTCAAGACCTTCCAGTTCCCGGCTCCTGGCATCGGAGCGTTCATAGACCCCGCGGATCACGATCCCGTCTTCCTTCAGGATGCGGCACATCGTTTCGGCGATCATCTTCTTGCGCTGATCGATACCGATCGAGAGAGCCTGCAGGACCAGCAGATCCTGGAAACGGTCGATGGTCAGTCCCGGCAGGAGGTCGGCATCGCCGAAGACGATCCGGCAGCAGGAAGTATCGATCACTTTCCTGCGGTATTCCCAGGCAGTGCGCAGTCTTCTTTCGAAGAAGGCCTCATCGATCTCTTCGTCTTTACGGGTGTAGAGTCTGACCCGGATGCGGGAAGCGGCATTGTAGCAGCCCTTGCCCAGCAGGAAGCCGTTGGCCGCATGGACTTCTACGATCTCACCGTTTTCCGGTGAACCGTTCACTTCTGCGATCTCGTTGTCATAGACCCAGAGGCCGCCCTGGTTGAGCGTTCTGCCTTCGCCTCTCTTCAGGATAACGGAGTTCATAAGGGGTAGTCTTTCAGACGCTCATAGAGCGCGGAGACCGGCAGACCCATAATGGCATAATAGTCGCCGACGATCCCTTCGATGAAACGGGAAGCGCTGCCCTGGATGCCGTAGGCGCCGGCTTTGTCGAAAGCTTCGCCGGAAGCGGCATATTCCCGGATCTCTTCCTCGTCCATCGGGAAGAAGGTCACCTGTGAAGTGACAGAGAAAGATTCACTCTTAGCAGCAGAGAGGATGCTGACGCCGGTAATGACTTCGTGGGTCCTTCCCTGCAGCTTGTGCAGCATGGCTTCCGCTGTTTCTTCCGTCTTCGGCTTGCCCAGGATCTCTCCGTCCAGGGTGACGATCGTATCGGCACCGATCACGATCGCTTCCGGATGTTTCTCAAAAACAGGGAGAGCCTTGCGATAGGAGAGCTTTTCGATCTCCTTTCGCAGATCTCCCTGCGTATCGATCGTTTCATCGATCTCGGCGGCTTCGACCCGGAAGGGGTGTCCGAGCACTTCCAGCAGTTCTCTGCGGCGCGGACTGCCACTGGCTAATATCAGTTCCATTCCAGATGTTTTCTCCTTTGATAAAGATAATGCAGAGCCTGGGTAACGAAATCCGGCTCATAGAGGACGACGCCGGGGATCTCTTCTGCCAGCATCCGGCCCTGTCCGCCGGTCACATAGACCGGCAGGTCTTCTTCGTCCAGTTCCTCCTTGATCTTCTGTACCAGATGCCGGCAGAGACCGATATAGCCTTCAACGATGCCGACGTTCATGGAATCGGCAGTATTGTCGGCCAGCACCGATTCCGGCTTGTGCAGCCGGATGCGGGGAAGCTGATCAGCCTTCTCCCAGAGGGCATTGGCGGCCGAGGAGAAACCGGGAGCGATCACGGCATACTTGTAGTTGCCATCGTGATCGACGTAGCAGAAGACACTGGCGGTGCCGAAGGAGCAGATCAGCGTGCTCCGGCCGCTCAGATGATAGGCATAGGCTGCCATAGAGATCAGATCGTGTCCGACCCGGGCCGGGTTGGGGACATCGACCTTGATGCCCAGATCGAAGTTATGATCGACTTCGATGATGGGGTGGGGGCAGTATTCCGAGAGTACGGAAAAGAATTCTCCCTTGATCGAAGGAACGACACAGGAAACGATGATGTCATCGACCTGGTTGATGCCCTGATCGCCGAAGAAACGTTCCAGTTCTTCAAAGAAGAGACTGTGATGGGTATCGAAACGGGTGAAGGAGATCTGCTGATCATTCTCCCAGAGGGCTAATTTGATATTGGTATTGCCCATGTCTACGCTCAGTAACATGCCCCTATTATAAGAAATCGCTCTTCTTTTGAAAAGAATACTTTTCCACCGTATACTGTTAGGGAAAAGAGGGACTTATGTCTGAAAAACTGCCGACTGTACATCTGGATCACGCGATCCTGCATATCCTGAATTTTACGACACAGCTGTACATGCTTTCGGAGGAGGAACTGGACCTTTCCTCCGACCGTATCCAGGGCTATATCCGCAATCTGCTCTTCCGCTGCGAGGAAGATGCCCGTTTAAAGGCTGTACGCTTTGAAGAAGGCAGCGAAGCAGCGAGAGCCCTGCAGGATCACCGGGAAGGGAAGATCGCCTTTATCGACCTCTCCGATGCTCTCAGCAAGCGCTTCATCGATATCTTTACCGCTCATCCCGATCTGCGTTCTTTCGATCTTTTGATCTGTGAATACCACAGCGGCCAGCGCAGCTTCCTGGCGCTCTTCGTGCTGGAGAGCGTACATGCCTTCTCCCACCGGGTAGGTACCGGAGAGAAGGGCATCCGCAACGAGATCGTCGAACATCAGGAGATCCTGCCTGCTCCGACCCACAAGCCGAAGTGTTACTGTCTGATCGACCTCGATACCCTCAGCATCCGCTATGTCGATGAACTGCGCACTTCCGCCGATCCCCGTCCCCAGATCCTGCAGAAGGTCCTCTCCTGCGGCGAGACCCGTTCCAGCGAAGAGAACGTGAAGATCCTCAAGAAGGTAGCGGTAAAGGTCGCGGAGAGCAGCGAGGAAGAGCCTTCGGTGGTCCTCTCCCGCATGAAGGAGGCCCTGCAGCGTTCCGTATACGAGAAAGAGAGCTTCTCCCCGGTCTCCCTGGCAGAGGACATCTTCGAAGAAGAGAGCAGCCGGAAGGACTTCCTGGAGAGGGTCAGAGAGAATTCTCTGCCGGAAAAAGTGGAAGTGCCTGTGCAGGCGCTGAGCCGCATGGCGGCCCGCCAGAAGATCCGTACCGACAACGGCATCGAGATCTCGGCGCCCAGCGAATACTTCTCCGATCCTAACTATGTGGAGATCAAACACAATCCCGACGGCAGCATCAATATCCTCTTAAAGCAGGTAGGGGAGATCAAAAGCCGTCTCTGATCCTGATGAACGAGAAAACAGCCGGCATTGCGAAAATGCCGGCTTTGTCTTACAATTCAGACACGGGAGATTGGTGAAACTGGTATACACGTTAGATTTAGGATCTAATGCTTCGGCTTAAGGGTTCGAGTCCCTTATCTCCCACCAATGGTAAAGAAAAGCTTCCCTCGCGGGAAACCTTTTTGTTTACTTTGCCCAGAGATCGTGGGGGTAGAGGCCGTCCGCCTTGAACTGTGCGAACTTGGCTACGACGATCGGCTTGTCTTCCTTGTAGGTGACGCCGAACCAGGAATCTTCGCTGGTCAGGATCTTTACGGTCGCTTCACCCTTATCGACGAGTTCGCCGACATGGTTGGGCAGCAGCGCTTCATACTTCAGCGGGTTCTTTTCGATGCCGGCAGCGATCTCTTCTTTGAAGAGCTTTTCCATCTTCGGCAGGATATCCGGAGTGAAGCCCCAGAAGTTCATGGAGACCGGGGTATCGTTGGACATCTCTTTGTAGACGCCGTCTTCTTCGAATTCGGCCTGACCGTTGTTGCTGCGGATGTTCATGACTTCGTGGATCTCGGCCAGGAAGCCGTTCTCACTGCGGCAGACACCGCGGGTGACGGTACCGTGGTCACTCAGGGTATTGGCGACCTTGTAGCCGACCATGCAGTACTGTCCGGGCTTGCATTCTTCACTGTTGAAGTAAGCCATGACCTTGCGGAAGGCATCCTTGCCGTAGTAGTCATCGGCATTGCAGATGATGAAGGGATCGTCCTTCAGGACCTTGCGGCAGGAGAGCAGGGCATGAGTAGTGCCCCAGGGCTTCTGTCTTCCTTCGGGGATGCTGACGCCTTCCGGCAGATCAGAAAGATCCTGGTAGGCATATTCCACTTCGATGAAGGGACGGATCTTCTTTACGAGGTGTTCCTCGAAAGCTTCTTCGTGTTCACGGCGGATGATCAGGACCAGTTTCTGAAAACCGGCCTCGATGGCATCATAGATCGTAAAGTCGATGATCGATTCGCCGTTGTCACCGAGCGTATCGATCTGTTTCAGACCGCCGTAACGGGAACCCATTCCGGCAGCCAGGATCACTAATGTTGGTTTCATAGATTTCTCCTTTACATTCCTTACCATTATAGCCATTTCATACCAAAAAGCATATAATATAAACGTTTTTGGAGGATGCTTTGGAGAGTATAAAAGTATTGAATTTCCGGCAGTTGGGCGGTTATCCGGTCAAAGACGGCAGGAAGGTCCGGATGGATCAGTTCTACCGCGGCGGTGCTCTGATCGGACTGGATGAGACGACGAAGCGGCAGCTGGATGAACTGGGTCTGAAACATGTCCTGGATTTCCGTTCGCAGGCCGAGATCGACCGCCGGGAGGAGGAATATGTGCCCCGGGGCGCGATCCGTACCGCGATCTCCGCCAACCGTCTGAGCCATGAAGTGAGAAGGGATGATCTGGATTTCACTTCGCCGAATATCGCTGACGATCTGGAAGCCTGGCTGAAGGAATCCTACCGGCTGTTGCCCTTTGAGAATCCTGCTTACCGTGAGGCATTCGCCTATATCCGCCGGAAGGAGACGCCTTTCTATTTCCACTGCAGTACCGGCAAGGACCGCACCGGCGTCTGTGCTGCTCTGATCCTGCTGTTCCTGGGTGCAGACGAAAAGACCGTCTACGAAGATTACCTGAAGAGCTACGACAACATGATCGCCGCCTTCAAGAACCTCGGACGTACATTGCTGGTCTTTCCGGAATGGCTGGAAGGTTCTCTGGAGGAGATCCGGAAACGCTATCCGGATCTGAACGAACTCTTTCAGGAAGAGTTCGGGATCTCACCGGAAGAGCGGAAAGCCCTGCAGGACTATTATCTCGAATAAGGTATAAGTTCATTGGATTTGTTTATAGGTTTGTTTTATTTGTTCTGTGCCTGTCCCGGAGGATTATACTGAACAGGGAAAGGCAGAACATCTGCCGCTAAGGAGTTATTAAAAATGCATTCAAAGACCCGCCGTTTCGCTTATCTTACTGTATTCGTCACCATGGAGATCCTTTTTGCGGTCGTACCGTTCTTAGGCTTCATTCCGTTAGGTGTCATCAACGCCACGACCATGCATCTGCCGGTCATCCTGGCCGGTATCCTCTTAGGACCGAAAGAAGGAGCGCTCTTAGGTTTCATCTTCGGTCTGTCTTCCTTCCTGAAGGCTACCTTCCAGCCCGGACTGTCCTCTTTCCTGTTCACACCGTTCTACGGAGCCGGAAATGCTTCCTCGCTGCTGATCGCCTTCGTGCCCCGCATCCTGATCGGTGTCGTCAGCGGTGTCCTCTACCGTGTCCTGAAGGATAAGATCAATGATGTCGCAGCGCTAGGCATCGCTTCCTTCTCCGGTGCTTTCATCAATACCGCACTGGTCATGGGCATGGCCTTCCTGTTCTTCAAGGATGCCTATGCGCAATATCTGGGCATCGCTCCGGCTGCAGTGGGAGGCGTCATCCTCAGTGTCGTCTTTACTAACGGCATCGCCGAAGCTCTGGTCGCCGTCGTTGTCGGTATCGTCATCGGCAAGCTCGGCCAGCGCATGATCAAGGGCATATGAGAGAAGTCCTGCTGGCGGCCGTCGATCTCGGTGAAGAAAGAGATCTTGATCTCTATCTGGAAGAATGCCGGGAGCTTTGTCGGGCAGCCGGATTGAAGGTCAAGGTCACTATCGTACAGAAAGCACGCAGTCTGGATCCCCGGACTGCTTTTCGCAGTGGGAAGTTGGAAGAAGTGAAACGGGTCATCGAAGAGGAAGAGATCGGCCTGCTGATCTTCTATAACCGGCTCAGCTTTGCGATGCTGAAGGGACTGAAGGAAGAGCTGGGGATCGAGGTCTATGACCGGGTCCAGCTGATCCTGAACATCTTCGAGAAACGCGCCAGTTCGCAGGAAGCGAGACTGCAGATCGAAGCAGCCAGACTGCGCTATGCCCTGCCTCAGCGCACCAAAGAGAAGGGCAGTGAAGACCAGATCGGCGGCGGTTCTCTGCATAACCGCGGCGCCGGTGAGAGCCGTTCGGCCCTGATCGCCCGTCAGAACCGGGCCCGCATCGCCCAGCTGGAAAAAGAGCTGGCTGCTCTGCGCCGGCGGGAAGAGGAGAAACACCACAAAAGACGCCGCAGCGGCCTGAAAAGAGTGGCATTGGTCGGATATACCAACGCCGGCAAATCTACGCTCTTAAACGCTTTCCTGCCTTCTGAGAAGGGAAGGATCTATGCTGATGACCTCTTGTTTGCGACGCTCGATGCGACCGCCCGCAGAGTCTCTGCCGGTCACTATGAATTCTATCTTTTCGATACCGTTGGTTTCGTTTCCGATCTGCCGCATGAACTGATCGAAGCTTTCTATTCCACGCTCTCCTGTGTACGGGAAGCGGATCTTCTGGTCGTGGTGAACGATCTTTCTTCGCCGGTGCGGGAACAGCAGCGGGAGATCACCCGCTCGACCCTGCAGGCGATCGGAGCCGGGGAGATCCCGGTCCTCGACATCTTCAACAAGGCCGACCTCTGCGAGGAGAAAGAGGACTATCCTCTGGCGGTCTCCGCTCTGACCGGAGAAGGTCTCACAGAACTGAAGGAAAGGCTCGTAGAAGAGCTTTATCCGAAAGAAAAGCAGGTGACACTGCACCTGCCGTATCAAGGCAGCAAACTGCTGGATGCCTACCGTCCGGTCCTGGAGATGAAGATCACGGAACAGGACGAAGAAGGGATCGTATTGGAGGCAGCGGGCTGCGAAGAGTATATCAACAGTCTCTTAAAGGCTGCCCAGGACCTTGGCCAGTGAATCGTGGATGACGAGATCAGCTGCAGCGTCCTTCGGGGTCGGATCGCGGTTGATGATGACCAGATGCTGACCGCGGAAGTAACGCAGGAAGCCGGCTGCCGGCCAGACGGCCAGGGAAGTCCCGCAGACGATCAAGAGATCGGCATCGCGGATTGCTTCGACAGCCATCTCGATATCCTCTTCGTTCAAGGCTTCTTCATAAAGCACGACGTCCGGCTTGATGATGCCGCCGCAGGAGCAGTGCGGGACGCCTTTGGCTTCGGTAACGGCGGACAGCGGATACTGTTTTCCGCAGCGCATGCAGGTATTGCGCAGGATACTGCCGTGTACCTCGATGACATCGGTAGAACCGGCTTTCTGGTGCAGGCCGTCGATATTCTGGGTGACGACGCTCACCTTTTTTGTTTCCTCCAGTTCTGCGATCTTCTTATGGGCGGCATTGGGCTGCGCTTCCGGGAAGACCATGGTCTTCCGGTAGAAGTCGTAGAATTCCTCGGTGTTGCTTAAAAAGAAGCTGTGCGAGATCATTTCTTCGGCCCGTTTATTGTTGGTGTAGATGCCCTGGGCCGAACGGAAGTCAGGGATGCCGCTCTCAGTGGAGATCCCGGCTCCGGTAAAGAAGACGATACGGTCTGCTTCGTCGATGTACTGACGCAATTGTTCGATCTTTTCCATAGCTTCATTATAGCCTATGTTAGAATGAAAAGGATGAAGGAGGACGCTGATGAAAGACCTGAAAGAGGCCCGTCTGATCCTGGACGGGATCGATACCAAGATGAAGGAACTCTTCCTGCAGAGGATGTCGGTCGTAAAAGAGATCGCAGTCTACAAGAAGGAGAACGGACTGGCGGTCTATGATCCGAGCCGGGAAGCCGCCATGAAGGAAAGGCTTGCTGCCGATCTTGACGGGGAAGAGAAGGAGGATTACCTGGCTTTCCTGGAAGCGATCCTCACAGTCTCGAAAGGAGCGCAGAAGCGTCTTTTATGAAACTGAAGGCAGTACGGACCGGCATCAACGGAGAAGGGATCGCCTATGACCGGAAGAGACCGGTCTTTTTGCCGTATCTGCTGCCGGGAGAAACGGCAGAAGTCAGGATCACCGAGAGAGCCGAACGCTACAGCCGTGCAGAAGTGCTGGAAGTGCTGGAGACATCTCCGGAAAGAAGAGAAGCGAAATGTGCGCTCTTCGGCAGCTGCGGCGCCTGCACCCTCCAGCATGCCTCCTACGCTCTGCAGAAGGACATCAAGAAGGAGCTGATCCGCGAAGCCCTGAAGAAGTATGCCGGGATCACGGTCGGGGACTTTGAGCTTTACAGCGGCCGGGAATATGCTTACCGCAATGCCGCCAAGCTTCCCTTGGGTCTGTGGAAGGGGAAACTGGTGACAGGTCTCTATGAGAACGGGGGCCATCGCTTCCTGGCAGTCAGGAACTGCCCGATCCACGAGAAAGAACTGGAAAGGATCCGCAAGGAAGTCCTGAATATCCTGAATAAACATCATCTATCGTTATACGATAACAGGAAGAAAGAAGGTTATCGGTCTTTGTTCCTGCGGGTACTGGACGGGGAAGCGGAGCTTTGCCTGATCACCGGCCGGGATACGGTGCCGGATGTCGTCTGCGATGATCTGATGAAGATCGAGGGACTCGTCTCTCTTTCACAGTCGGTCAATACCGAGCGGCACAGTGACGGTCTTTTCGGTTCAGTACCGAAGATCCTGCGGGGAAAGAAGGGCATCCGTTTCGCAAGGGAAGGTCTGTCCCTGACCCTGCAGCCGCAGTCCTTCTTCCAGCTCAACACCGAGATGGCGATGACGCTCTACCGGCTGGCTGCTTCGTTCCTGGAAGGGAAACGGAAACGGCTGTTCGAAGCCTACAGCGGCATCGGCATGATCTCCCTGCTTCTTCGCGAGAAAGCGGAAGAGATCAGCGGGGCGGAATGGACTGCCTCAGCCGTCGAAGATGCGAATCAGAACGCCCGGGAGAACGGAGCGGAACACATCCATTTCCTCTGCGGTGATGCTGCGGAGATCCTGGAGAGAGAAAGCCGGAAGAAGCACTTCGACACGATCGTCGTCGATCCTCCGCGCAGCGGGATGGGCGAAACGATGTGTCAGGCCGTGCTGGCTTCGGGTGCTGAGGAGCTGCTCTATATCTCCTGCAATCCGGCGACCCTGGCCAAGGATCTGCAGAGGCTCTCTGTCTATGAAGTGCAGAAGATCGCGGCCTGTGATCTCTTCCCGCAGACTTCGCTGACAGAGACTCTGGTGCTCCTGAAGAGCCGGAAACGGAGCGAATGAAGTGATCTACCTGAATGCGCTGCGGCTGGATAAAGACCTGCCGGAAGGAAGCTACCTGAAAGAGATCCCGGCGATCCGTTATCTGGCGGAGAGCGGGCTTTCCTTTTCTTCCCCGGTCACCTTTCTGATCGGTGAGAACGGCAGCGGCAAGAGCACCATCCTGGAAGCGATCGCCGTTGCCATGGGCATGAACCCGGAAGGGGGCAGCCGGCATTTTTCCTTTTCGACCTATGATTCCCATTCCGAACTGGGAGAACTGCTGACGACGGTGAAGAGCACTTCTCCGCGCGATCTCTTCTTCCTGCGGGCGGAAAGCTTCTACAATGTCTCGACCTACATCGAAAGGGAAGTCAAGGACTACTATCCTGATGACGACTATCACGCGCTCTCACACGGAGAGTCCTTTCTGAAGATCATCTCGCAGCGTTTCTACGGCAACGGGCTCTATCTGCTGGATGAACCGGAAGCGGCGCTCTCCCCGCAGCGCTGTCTGAACCTGCTGAGCCTGATCCATGATCTGGTCAGCAGCAACAGCCAGCTGATCATCTCGACCCATTCCCCGATCCTGATGGCTTATCCCGGAGCCTGCCTCTATGAACTGAACGAAGAGGGGATAAAGAAGACAGATTACCGGGAAACGGAGCATTACCGGCTGACGAAGGAATTCCTGGAAGCGCCGGAGCGTTTTCTGCGCTATCTGCTGGATGAATGAAGGGATATCTATGTTAAAATAGTGACAAGGAGTTTTCATATGGACAATACAACGAAAAAGAACCTGTGGCTGTTCCCGATCGGTACGATCGGCCGGGACATGGTCTACAGTCTGGTCACGAACTATCTGCTGACATTCATCCTGTTTACCCGCCGCCTGAGCAATTCGCAGCTGGCCGCCGTTACAGCCATCATGGTGCTGGCCAGGATCTTCGATGCCCTGAACGATCCGCTGATGGGCAACATCATCGAGAACACCCGCACCCGCTGGGGCAAGTTCAAGCCCTGGCTGCTGACCGGCATCCTGCTGACCTCAGTCGTCGTCTATACGGTCTTCAATACCACGCTGCAGGGCTGGTCCTTCATCGCTCTGTTTGCGGTGTTCTATCTCCTCTACAGCATCACCTACACCATGCATGACATCTCCTACTGGGGCATGGTACCGGCGCTGTCCTCGGATGCGGATGCCCGCAACCAGTTCACTTCCCGGGCGACCTTATTTGCCGGGATCGGCGGTACGCTGGCTTCGGTACTGATCCCGATGCTGACGGCAGGTTCCAATGCGATCGGCGGCAGCGCCACCGTCGCCTATGGCCGCATCGCTCTGATCATCGGCATCCTCGCTCCCTTCTTCCTCTTCTTCACCATCTTCGGAGTCAGGGAGAGAAGGGACGATCAGGAGAAGAAAGCTTCTTCCTTCGGCCTGAAGAAAGTCATCGAAACGATCACGAAGAACGATCAGCTGATGTGGATCGCACTGATCTTCCTGATCCAGCAGATCGGCAACGGCATCGTCATCGGCGGTCTGGGATCGACCTATATCTACATTGAATTCGGTTATGAAGGCAGTCTCTATTCGATCTTTACGACGGTCGGCATGGCCGCTACAGCCTTCCTGATGATCTTCTATCCGGCCATCTCACGCCGGATCCCCCGCAAGAAACTGATGGACATCATGATGGCCATCGGCTTCCTCGGCTATGCCCTGATGCTGCTGTCGGGACTCTTCCTGCCGAAAGGGGACCTGAAGTTCTGGATCCTGGTCATCGGCTACATGCTGTCGAACTTCGGCAACTACTGCTTCTATCTGATCATGATGATCTCGATCATCAACACCGTTGAATACAACGAACTGAAGACCGGCGAGCGGGCGGAAGCGATCATCACTTCCCTGCGTCCCTTCATCACCAAGATGTCCTCGGCGGTCATCGCGATCATCACTTCCCTGAGCTACATGGTCTTCGGCATCACCAGCTATACCAACCAGATCTCCGAACTGGAGAGCGAAGCGGCCAGCGGCGCCATCACCGATACTGCCAAGATGAGTGCGATCGAAAAGGTCCTGAGCGGCGTACAGCACTCGCAGGCAGTGGGACTCTTGTTCTTCATGAGCGTACTGCCCTGCGCCCTGATGTTCATCTCGCATCTCCTCTACAAGAAGCACTACCTGCTGGATGAAGAGGAATACGAACGGATCTGCCGGGAACTGGAAGAAAGAAAAGCACAGACAAATGCCTGAAAAGAAAACGAGGTCAGTCCTCGTTTTTATTGAATCTGGGGAAGTACTGGATGCAGATCCCGCCGATCCCGACATGTACGGCCACCGGTGTACAGAGCGGAGCGGTGAAGACTTCCGCATTGGGGAAGATACGGCGGACCTTGTCCGCAAAGATCTCCGCGTCGGCAAAGTTGTCGATATGGGTCACGGCGATCAGGTAGTGACGGGAAGGATCGATCTCCTGCTGCATCACTTCCAGCGCCCGCTGCAGGGTACGGGGGAAGGTCCTGACTTTCTGCAGGATGTCGATCCGTCCGTTGGAGCGGTGATTGATCGCTAACAGCGGCTTGATGCCCAGAAGATTGGCGATATGGTAAGCGGCCGGGGTCAGACGTCCGCTGCGGCGGATCGTCTTCAGGTCACGGGGAATGACGAAGGTATTGCAGGTATCGGAAGCGATCTCGCTTTTGACATAAGCGATCTCGGCATCCAGATCCATGCCGGCTTTTTCACAGCGCGAGAGATACTCCACGATCTCTTTCTGATAGTAGGCGGTCGTATAGCAGTCTATGCAGGTGACCGGGATCCCCGCATTCTGTCCGGCGACATACATCGCGTTGATGGTCCCGCTGATCCCGCTGGTGATCGGTACCGCTACGACTCGTTCAAAACCTTCTTCCTTCAGTTTGTCGAAGAGGGCATCGATCAGACCGAGGGCCGGCTGGGAAGTCGTCATCCAGGCATCTTCCTTCATGAAGGCCAGCGCTTCGGCTACGGAGAGCTGTTCCAGATCGAAGTAATTCTTATCATTCACAGAGATCTGAAGCGGAAGAGAAAAGATATTTTCTGCCGCAAAATAGTCCATATTGAAGCAGGCGGCAGAGTCAGTCACAAAAGCAGTTTTCATAGATATTCACTCTCGTCTAACAGGTTAGCACGTTTTAGGAAGCCTGTAAAACATGTATAATATTCATATGGCAACACCGTTATTCGTACGCAGCTGCTATACCCTTCTGGGAAGTCTGCTGACCCCGGAAAAGATCGCCCGGAAAGCGAAAGAACTGTCTTATCAGGCTGTCGCTCTGGTCGATGAGAAGGTCCTTTCCGGTGCCAAGGCTTTTCAGAAAGCCTGTGCCCGGGAAGGGATCAAGCCCCTCTTCGGACTCTCTTTTCCCGTGGAGAAGGAAGGGCAGTCCGTACATCCTTTCTTCCTGGCGGAAGATGATGAAGGCTACGGGAAGCTGATCGCTCTTTCGAGCCGGCTCTGTCTTTCCGAAGGAACGCTTCCTCCGGAAGAAGTGAAGGACTATCACAGCCACAATCTGCTGATCTTCCCCAGCGACCAGCTGCCGGTCGATCTGGCGGCGGAAGACGGTGATCTCCTGCAGCAGCTGCAGGCCCTGCAGACCTTTTACGGCGGTTTCCTGGTCGGCCTCTGCGATCACGATCAGGCTTATAATGCCTCGCGGGACGCGAGACTTCGTCCGCTCTTGGAGACAGCCGGGATCCGGACCGTTGCCTTCTCCCGGACCTTCTATGCGGAAGCAGAGGACGAGGAAGCTTTCCATACGGCAGAAGCGATCCGCGACAAAACGACCCTGCAGGATCATCCCGGAGCCCGCAGCAGCGGACGTCATTTCCTTTCCCCGCAGGAGCTGGAGAAGCTCTATGATCACCGGGATCTGGAATACGGAGATATGCTGGCATACCGCTGTACGGCGGAACTTTCCCAGCATACCGCTCTGCCGCAGTATGCCGCTCCCAATCAGGCATCTTCCCGGGACTATCTGGTGGCTTTATGCAAAGCCGGTCTGCAGAAACGTCTGAAAGGGAAGAGAGATGCCCGCTATGAAGAAAGACTGAAGAAGGAACTGCAGGTCATCATCGAGATGGACTTTGCGGATTACTTCCTGATCGTCTATGACTATATCCGTTACGCCAAAAAAGAGGGGATCCTGGTCGGCCCCGGCCGAGGCTCGGCTGCCGGTTCGCTGGTCGCTTACTGTCTCGGCATCACCGAGATCGATCCCCTGCGCTACGGTCTGATCTTTGAACGTTTCCTGAATCCGGAACGGATCAGTATGCCGGATATCGATGCCGATTTCCCGGACGAGCGACGGGACGAAGTGATCGCCTATGTTCGGCAGAAGTACGGCGAGGAACATGTCGCCCACATCATCACTTACGGTACGCTGAAGGCCCGTCAGGTCCTGCGCGACGTCGGCAGGGTGCTGGAGATCCCCTTGCCGGATATCGATCAGCTGGCCAAGCTGATCCCTTCCGACCCGCGGATCACCCTGGAAGGGGCCTATCAGGCTTCTCCGCTCTTTGCCCAGCGGGTGGAAGCCGATCCCCGCAACCGCCGTCTCTACGCTCTTTCCCGGCGTCTGGAGGGGCTTCCCCGCCATGAATCGACCCATGCCGCCGGCATCGTTTTCTCCCGCGAGAAACTGAGCGACGTGATCCCTCTGATCCGCATCGAAGACGATCTTCCCTCTGTACAGTACACGATGGAACATCTGGAAGAGATGGGACTGATCAAGATGGACTTCCTGGGGCTGCGCAATCTTTCGATCATTGCCGGCATCTGTCAGGAGATCGGCGAAGACTTCCGTCTACCGCTGATCCCGCTCAATGATCCTAAGACATTTGCTTCTCTGGCCAAAGGGAATACCCTCGGCATCTTCCAGCTGGAGAGCGCCGGGATGACTTCCCTGATCCGGCGGATGCAGCCCAGGAACTTCGAAGAGATCGCGATCGCGATCGCTCTCTACCGTCCGGGACCGATGGTCAATATCCCGTCCTTCCTGGAGAACCGGGCTCATCCGGAGACCATCGACTATCTGCATCCCGATCTGAGACCGATCCTGGAGGAGACCTACGGGATCATCGTCTATCAGGAACAGATCCTCTCGATCGCCCGCAAGATGGCCGGTTTCAGTTACGGGAAGGCGGATATCCTGCGTAAGGCCATGTCCAAGAAGAAGGCCGATCAGTTGGCGGAACTGCATGACGATTTCTGCAACGGCTGTATGGCCCGCGGTTACAGCAAAGAACTGTCCGAACAGGTCTATGCCTATATCCAGCGTTTTGCGGACTATGGCTTCAATAAATCCCATTCCGTCGCCTATGCCCTGGTCGCTTACCAGATGGCTTACCTCAAAAGCAATCACCCTCTGGCTTTCTACCGTTCGCTCTTAGACGGAGTGATCGGCTCGGAGGGCAAGACCTATGAAGTGCTCTCGGAGATCCATAAGACTGGGATCCAGGTCCTGGGACCGGATCTGAATGCCTCTTCGGCCCGTTACCGCATCGAAGGCGGAGCGCTGCGCATGCCTTTCTCCATCATCAAGGAGGTAGGCAATGCCTCGGTCAGCGCGATCCTGCGGGAAAGAGAGAAGGGCGTTTACCGTTCCTATGAGGATGCTCTGAAGCGCTTCAGCGCTCTCTCGCTGGGCAGGAATGTGATCGAGAATCTGATCTATGCCGGCGCTTTCGACAGTTTCGGCATCAACCGCATCACCCTCATCAACAACCTTGATGCCTTATTGAAGTACGTGAAGGACGTTCCGGACGGTTCGCTGTTCGGGGAGAGCTTCGACGCTTCTCCGCAGCTGATCCTCTTCCAGGAGAACCGCAGTGAGACGGCCCGCCAGGAGCGAAGGGTCTTCGGGTTCTATTTCAGTGTGAACCCGATCCGGGATGTCAAGGAACGTAACGGCATCGAAGCGCCGACCCTGAACGAACTGCTGCAGGTACGGGGCAACGCCTCGGGCTTTGCCCAGATCGAACGGGTCAAGGAACACAAGACGAAGAGGGGAGAATGGATGGCTTTCCTGAGCGTCAGCGACGGAGAAGCAAGCTTCGATCTGACCGTGATGCCGCAGCTCTATGCCCAGTTCCGGGATCAGCTGAAGAAAGGCCGTTATCTCGCTTTTGAAGGAAAGATCGAGAAGGAAGGCTCCTGCCTCCTGCGCAGGATCCGTATCGTAGAATAGGAGGAAGTATGGTCAGGATTTTGATCGTAGATGACGAACTGCGCATCCGCGAAGTCGTCAAGGAATATGCCAAGGTCAGCGGATATGAATGCGAGGAAGCCTCTAACGGGGCAGAAGCACTGGAAAAAGTCCGCAGCGGGGATTATGACTGCATCATCCTGGATATCATGATGCCGGAGCTCGACGGCTTTACGGCCTTAAAGAAGATCAAGGAACTGAAGGACGTACCGGTGATCATGCTGAGTGCCCGGCAGGAAGAATACGACAAGCTCTTCTCTTTCGATATGGGGGTCGATGACTATGTCACCAAACCGTTCTCACCCAAGGAACTGATGGCCCGCATCAAGGCGGTCACTGACCGCCGCAAACGGAAAGAACCGGAGAAGTATGTCTTCGGGGATCTGATGCTGGATGTCGGCGGAAGGGTGCTGACGATCGAAGGGGAGAAGGTCATGCTGACGCCGAAGGAGATGGATCTGCTGATCTATCTGGTGCGCAACCGCAACCTGGCGCTGGACCGTGAAAAACTGCTTTCCGCAGTCTGGGATTTTGACTATTACGGCGATGACCGTACAGTAGATACGCACATCAAGATGCTGCGCCGGAGCCTCGGGAAATACCGGGACTGCATCGTAACGGTACGGGGAATGGGGTATAAATTTGAAATTTGATCTGAAGGGGATCCGTTTCAACATCTGGTTATACTTCTTTGTCTTTTCAGCAGCGATCCTGCTGCTTTTCGGTGTCCTGCTGAACTTTCTGATCCGTCCTTACTACCGCAATGACCGGCTGGAACGGATGGACAATCTTTCCAACATCCTGGAGAGCCAGCTGCTTTCGGACGGTACGACCCCGGCCGACCTGGAAACGATCAATACGATCCTGGTCAATTCCAATGTCTGTGCTCTGATCTACAACGAGAATGCCGACCGTCTGTTCTATTCCGATACGCTCGGCCAGAACTGCATCTTCCGTGAATCGATCACGATCGGCAGTGATACGCTCTCGATCAATGCCCAGCCGCAGGGAGCTCTCAGCTATCTGAAAGAGAACGACCATCTTTCCTATACCTTCGTTTCCCCGAACAACGGTTCGGAGATGCTGCTCTACGGCGAAAGCATCCGCAAGGATCTGGTCAACTACTATCTGTTCATCAATTCCCCGCTGGAACCGGTCGAATCGATCATCGACTTCATCATGGAACAGTACGTCTATATCGCGCTGATCGTGACCGGGATCGCCGTCCTGGCTTCGATCGCGCTCTCCAACCGGATCGCCGCTCCGATCGTACGTATGAAGAAAGAGGCCAACAAGCTGGCCAACGGAGACTATGATGTCGATTTCGGCAGCAACTCCTACACCGAGATCGATGATCTGGCACTGACTCTGGATGATGCTTCCGACAAGCTCTCCCGCATCAGTGAACTGCGCAAGGATCTGATCGCCAATGTCTCTCATGACATCAAGACCCCGCTGACCATGATCCAGGCCTATGCGGAGATGATCCGCGATATCTCCGGGGATGACCCGCAGAAGCGCAACGAACACATCGACGTCATCCTCAAGGAGAGCGACTACCTGAACCGTCTGGTCAGCGATATGCAGGAGCTTTCCAAGATGGAAGCCGGCTATATCGAACTGACTCCGGTCAACTTCGATCTGCAGGATGCAGCCGAAGATGTCACTGAGCTCCTGGAACATCTGATGCAGGAGAAAGAGATCACCCTGGTCAAGGAACTGGTACCGGTCACGGTCTATGCCGACGAAGTAAAGATCTCGCAGGTCATCTATAATTTCCTGGTCAATGCGATCAAGCATTCTCCTTCCGGGACCCTGATCACGATCCGCATCAAGGACAGTGAAGAGAAGGTCCGTCTGGAAGTGGAAGACCACGGCAGCGGCATCGCCGAAAAGGATCTTCCCTATATCTGGGACCGTTACTACAAGATCGATAAGGGCTTCCGTCGCAATCAGGAGAGCAGCGGTCTCGGTCTGGCCATCGTCAAGGCCATCCTGGAAGCGCACAAGGCTTCTTACGGGGTGGAATCCAAGCTGGGAGAGGGCTCGCTCTTCTACTTTGAACTGAGCAAAGATTATGACGAATGATTTCCTGCCTTTTATCGACAGACCTTACCGCCAGTCTGCAGACGGCTATCACTTCAACAGTGATACCGTTTTATTGGGCCTTTTCCTGCCTTCTCTGAAGGGAAAGAGCGTGCTGGATATCGGAACGCAGGCCGGAGCTTTATTGCTGTATGCGGCCGCAAAAGGGGCTCAGGAGCTCTGCGGGATCGATATTAATGAAGAAGCCTGTGCCCTGGCCGGAGAGAACCTGCGTGACTGTCAAGCAGAGATCCGCTGCTGCGATCTGAAAGATTACCGGCATCCGGAGTTCGATGTCATCCTCTGCAATCCGCCTTTCTACGTGGATTCGAAAAGACAGCGGCTGTCTCTCGAACAGGCGATGAACCGCTCCTATATGCCGGCAGAACTGCTGTTCGGAAAAGTACGTTCGCTGCTGAAGTCGAACGGTTCGTTCTATATGATCTATCCGGCTTCCGGGCTCAACGAACTGCAGCGCACAGCAACTGAGAAGGACTTCTCCCTGCACGAGCTCTGCCCGGTTTATGACGGAGATGCCCCGCAGGCGGTCAGGATGCTGCTGAAATGGAAAAGGGGAAACAGCGGAGAATGCCGGATCCTGTCTCCGAGGTATATCCGGGAGGGGAAGATCGTCAGTTCTTTTGATGACCGTTTCACTTTCCGAAAGGTTTCTTGAATTAGGACTTGTTTCTTTGGAAAGACTGTGCTAATATACTTCATGCGGACACTTAGCTCAGTTGGGAGAGCACATCCTTGACGTGGATGGGGTCAGGGGTTCGAGTCCCTTAGTGTCCACCATTACCAACGACCCGGGAATCTTCCCGGTTTTTATATTTTTACTGAGAAAGAAAAGGGGCTGTCCGAAAAGTCCGTGACTGAACACGGCTGAGGGACAGCCCTTTTTCTGATCATTTCTTCTTCGCCGATCTGTAACGGTAGTCTTTCGCCTTATCGTTCACGGATCTTTTCTTTTTCTTGGAGGCTCTTT
>JAFWEP010000047.1 GCA_017512885.1 Erysipelotrichaceae bacterium | reverse complement strand
CAGCGACGTTCTTGCCGTCGACCTTTGCCGGAACGAACTTGGCATCCGTGCCGACTTCGTTTCCTTCTGCGTCTGTCCAGTTGACGAACTCGTAGTCATCGCTTGCAGTTGCGGTAGAACCGGCAGCTGTACCGGTGGGGGTCACTGTCTCACTTTCAGGATCAACAGTGCCTCCTGTTGTTGCTTCATAGTTAATGACAACATTCCAGACCGCATAAAGCGTATTTGCTGTCGTATTGCCCGGATCCGAAGCACTCTTATCGAGATTATCGGCCGCTACTACTGCGTTTGCTTCAAACTTCGCTTCCGTTGCATCAGCCGTAAATGCCCAGCCGGCTAATGTGTAGCCTTCTCTGGTGAATTCATCGGCTCCGTAAGTCGTGAAGCTCTTATTGATCTGCAGCGCATCGATCGTTACGATATTGCCGGAAACGCTGATATGGTTTTCCTCATCAGCGGTAACGGATGTCGTACCGCCGTTCGCATCGAACTTGACGAAAGTGATCGATACCGGGATATCCGATGTTTCGACCTTGGAATAATGAGCATTGATATGAATGACCTTATTGGAGTCTGCCCAGGCACCGGCTTTCAGTTTCAGCGTATCACCGGGCTGGTAGATATGCTCATCCAGGGCTTCATGGTTCGTATCGACGACCTGCCATCCTTCAAAGACATAGCCCTGCGTGACATCGCTCGGACCGGCCGGCAGGATGATCTCCGCGCCATCGGCATAGAATGCTTCCGGATCCGTCTGTGTGAACGTTCCGCTGACCGTCTTGCTGTCCAGCGTTTCCGTCGGATTGTACTGGACCTGGTATTTGCCGCTCAGCGTCCAGACCGCACGGATGCGAACCGGACCTTCGACTTCCGTACGGAAGTCATAAGGCGTGCTCGTCGTATTGCCGTCAGCATCAACGACATACCAGCCGACGAAATGGTATTCCGGATCAGCATTCGTCATCGGACGGTATTTCTGTCCTTCATAGCCTGCTTCTGCTTCCACATAGGTCGCTGTACGGACATTGATATTTCCGTCCGGATCATCTGCACCGTCTACATAGACATACTTATAAGTGCCATTGGGATCTTCGATGTAGTTGCGTGCGATCGTGTAGGCATCGAAGGTCTCACCATAGGTCTTCCAGAAGTAAGTGGAACCGATCGAGGGATCGATGACACCGCCCGCCGGATCGACATTGATCTGGTAGTGCATCGGCTCCCACTTGGCATAAACTGCTACGTTTGCAGCCGGCATCGTACCGCGGAAGTCAAACAGCTGCGTGCATGCTTCATCGGCATACCAGCCTTTGAATTCGTAATGATCTTTCTCCGGCAGTCCGACCTGTTCCAGCGTGTAGTTGTAGTCATTCAGCGGAGTCTCATAATAGATACCGCTGACGGTCTTTACCACAGCGCCGTCGCTGTAATAAGTCAGAGTCTCCTTGTCACGGGTATGGTAGATATGGAGAGGAAGACTCAGCCCTTCTCTCTCAGAACCGGCAGTGACCGTATGCGCGCCGCCGTTCTGTCGGAATCCTTCATCGCTCGTTGAATAACTCGCCACCTTGAACCCATCGAACTTGTTTTCGAAGGTGAAATTAATCGAGGGCTCCGTAGTTTTCGCTTCAAAGGTATAATCGCTGCTCTGCGAATAATTTCCGTTGAGTGTCTGAATATGATGATAAATCGTATTGTTCCCGCTCGAACCCTGATCGTAGAGTTTGTAAGAATCGTCTTCTTTGGAGAAACCGGACAGGATCGTCTGAGTAGTTCCCTGACCATTGCGCGATTCATTCCACCTTTGGGTGTTCGGCCAGGAAGAGCCAGCCTGTTCAAAGGTCTGACCGTAGAGGCCGGTCACGGTAACCTGCTTATAGCCGCCCAGCTCCGTGCGGGTATAACGGGTTCCGGTGTAGGGGACACTCTCACCTTCCGCATTAGTGTAGGACCAGCCATAGTCGACATCCTGCCTGGTACGACGCTCGATCTTGGCATAACCGGACTCACCGCCGCAGCCGCCGCCTTCGTAGTAACCGTAATACTGCGTTCTGTCGCCTTCAGGCGGGAGGTTGTTGCCGTTATAGGAAGACGGATTATAGTTGTTGCCTCGCTTTGTATAGAAAGTGCCGCGGTACTCAACGCCACCATCTTCAAAGGCATAGAATACGACTTCTGTACTACTGGCTTCCGTCTTTGTCAGCTGAACATAACTGCCGTCCGGCAGCAGACCGTACTGCGTTCCTTCGTCAGAAGAAGTGGGGTTGTAATTGTATGCAGTATCTGCGCCTTCCGGAGCATGACCGTTCTGATAGTAGAAGTTGATCGCTTTCAGGTCACGGTCATAGTAAACGTTGATGACTGTAGAACCGTCAGCTTTGATCACAGAAGAGTTCTGTGCAGTATAGGCGTAGTGGAAACCGGTAAAGGTCTTTCCGGTATCGGCAGCACTGGCAGAAACCTCCTCATCGGTCGTTCCGCTGCGGACTTCGCTGCTCTCATAGTCGTAAGTCTTCTCAGCTACCGTTGCATCCTTGCTGTCGGTGACTTTCTGTTTCCAGATGACGACCGTGTAAGTCGCATCCGTATCGGCGGTCCACTTGCCGTAAAGCGTCGTTTCTTCCGTCAGTTTCAGACCGGAAGCCGGATTTATGACCGTGCCGCTGCCGTTCGTGACCTGATCGCCGTAAGTGATGCTGCCCTCTTCATCCTGGCTGCCCTTGTACCAGCCATCGAAGGAATATCCGGTACGGGTCGGGACCGGGAGTTTCGTTACGGAATCCTGGGCCAGAACGAACTGAGCCGGAACATAGGAAGCTCTGCTGCCGGTCTCGCCGGAGACGAAGCGCAGCCAGTAGGCTTCTACGAATAGCGGACGAAGATCCAGATCGGACTCTACGTTTTCAATGTAGGTCTCTACGATCTGGCTGTTGTCCTCGTTATAGACCTTGTATTCTGTTTCACCGTTCTTCCAGCCGAAGAATACATGCGTGGAGTCAGGCTGAGGTGCGATAACATCGCTGATCAGGACCTTGTTCGCATCGGAACCGCTGGTATAGACGACTTTCTTGGTCTGCAGGATATCTTCCTCAGCGCCTTCCACCGTCTCGTGGAAAGTCACATAGTAAACTGCTTCGTATTTCGGAGCAACATAGACCGTCTCATCAGCAGTCACATCATTGATCGCTGTTTCAAAACCGAGTTTCGTATCGGTGTAGGCGAAGGAACCGTCGCTGCCGCTGAGCAGATACCAGCCCAGGAAGGTCTTTCCGGACTGATAGGGTTCCCCGACCGGTTCCAGTTCGTCACCGTTCTTGATGATCTGATTGTCGACCGTTTCACCGGCTTTGTTGGTGAAGGTGTAGGCCGAAGCAGAACCTTCGACCACTTCATTCACGAACTGATAGGTGCGGCGGAAAGTCTCGTCTTCAACGATGACATAGATCGAGAACCCGCCGGTCTCGAACTCTGCCTTGGAAAGGGAATCCGTATTGGTGATGGATGCATCGTTCAAGACTTCCGTGTTCTGATTGTCTTCGATATGAACGACGGAGTCGATCGTATCGATGGCATCCGTGCGCAGGGAGACTTTGACCGGTGCAGCCGGTTCGACTTCTTCCCCTTCGTACCAGAAAGAGATATCGACTGCCAGGGCATTCCTGACTTCCTTCTCGGTCGCATCGTTGACCAGATCGTAGACCTGTGCGGTATCGATCGGCTTGACGATCATCTCGGTGCCTTTGTAGAAAGCGCCTTCCGGAGCGACCACCTTGACGTATACGCTGTTGGCGCTGCCGTTGAAAGTGACTGCCGGCATCGGCTTCTCTTCCGGCTGCGGCTCTTCTTCCGCTTCTTCGATCTTTTCGAACTTTGCCGTATAGATATCGCCCTTGTAGAGTTCTAACTCATTGGCTTCGATACGGGCCTTGTCCGAGAAGAACTCTCCGTTCTTCTCCCAGCAGACGAACTGATAGCCTTCTGCCGGAACAGCTTCCACATAGACCAGCGCATCTTTATTGCTGACGGTCTTCTTCTCGCTCTTCTCTTCTTCGGCAGTCTGTACATATCCGTTCTCTTCCGACTGGAAGACGACCGTATGGTCTTCTTCTGCAGGAGCTTCCGTTTCTGCCGGCATTTCCGTTTCTTCCGGAACTTCCGTTTCCGCAGGAGCCTCTGTTTCCGCCGGCGCTTCGGTCTCTGCCGGGAGCGTAACTTCGATCACCGGCTCTTCCGGTTCTTCCGCAGCTTCATCCGCAGGAGCTTCCGTTTCCGGAACTTCCGGAACTTCTTCGCTCTCTTCCTCTGCCGGTGCTTCTTCCGGTTCAGAGATCTCTACGGAGACGCTGCCGCCTTCCGACGCTTCGAAAGTGACGAGCTCTTCCTCGTCTTTCTTCTCTTCTTCAACAGGTGCCTCGGCCGGAGTCTCCGCCGGAGCTTCTTCTGTTTCCGGAACTGTCTCTTCTGTGACCGGTGCCGGAGCTTCCTCCTTTTCCGGTTCCGGAGCAGCTTCTTCAGCAGCGGCCGGTGTTTCTTCCGCTGCCGGCGCTTCGGCAACGGCCGGAGCTTCTTCCTTTACAGGTTCTGCTGCCGGAGCTTCTTCCCTGGTCGGTACCGAAACAGGTTCTTCGACTGCTGCCGGCGCATGTTCCTCGACAGTGATCTCTGCCGATACCTCTTCCGATCCTGCCGGAGCTTCGCCGATCTCCTGGACAGTTTCCCCTTCTCCGGGAGTCTCATCAGCGATGATCCTGGTAAGGGGCAGTTCTCTGACGGCCATCGTCATGACCAGCAGAGTGATCAGGACCTTTTTCAGTTTTTTCATGTACTGACCTCCTATGCTTCCCTTTCATCCTGCAAAGGCGACCGTCACAGGATGCGTCATAAAGTGGATACTATATGTCTTTTATATACTTTTACGACAAAAACATCACTCTATGCCTAGAGTTCCATCAACATGATACCAAACTTTTCCTCTCTTATTCACTTTAAAATGAGAGAAAAACGGGAATTTGCCGGGAAAATGAAAAAGCTTCCCCGCAGGGAAGCTCTCTCTCGTTGGTTCGGGACTAGGCCGAGGCTTTGTTTTCTTCCTCGTCTTCGTCCTTCTTGTTTCTGGTCAGGAAGGCCAGTCCGAAGTTGGCGAGCGTGAATACACCGGTGAGCAGCGTCCACTTGTCGAACATCGTCATCGGCAGCCGCATGTCTTCGGTCAGGATGAACAGGATGATGGAAGCGATCGGCGGGATGAGGCCTAAGAGCTTGGACTTCTTCCGTTTCTTTCCACTTCTTCCTCTTCTGCTTCAGCAGTGCGTTTGACTGCTTCTGCCTTCTCTGCCTCTTCCTCATCGTCTTCCTTCTTCTTCAGGAATGTCCACAGCATGCCTAATCCCGTCAGCGTCGTAACGCCGGTCAGGATCAGGTTCGCCAGGGCCCAGGAGCCGCCGTCATCCAACGGGACATCCGGATCATCGATCGGTTCAGCGGTCGGTGTCGGAGTCGGGCTCGGTGAAGGCGTCGGGGTGGGCGTCGGCGTCGGAGCGGGTTCCGGAGTGGGTTCCGGAGTCGGGGTCGGGACCGGAGCCGGCGGCACAGGTGCCGGAGACGGGCTCGGAGCAGGTGCCGGGGTCGGCGTCGGAACGACAGCCGGTTCCGGAGTCGGAGTCGGCGTCGGTTCCGGAGTGGGTTCCGGAGTCGGAGTCGGAGCAGGTTCTTCGTAACTGTTGGTGATGACTGCGCCGCTCACCTTGGCAGTGAGCTTGCCGTCTGCTTCACTGACAGTGACCTTGACGGTCTTCTCTGCCGTATCAAAGGTCCAGCCTTCCGCAGTTGCTGCAGCTTCCTTGACCTTATAGGTGTAGGTGCCGGCTTCCGTGTAGGTGATCTTGCCGAAGTCGACGACCGTATCGCCGGCCTTGGAGATCTCGACGGTTGCGGAGGTCTTATCTGCCGGAGCGTTTCCGACCGGGCTCAGGGAGAAGCTGAAGCTGATCGCTTCGAAGCCTTCACCCTCGACCTTCTTGGTCAGGAAGATGCTGCCTTCCGCAGAAGTGTCGACAGTGACCGGATCGGGATCCTTTTCGTAGGTATTGATGATGGTGACCGGAGTGACAGAAGCTTTCAGTTCTTCATTCGCTTCGGTAACGGTGATCCTGACTTCCTTCTCTTCGATATCGAAGGTCCAGCCTTTGGCTTCTTTGGCAACTTCTTTGACCTTATAGGCATAGGTGCCTGCCTTCGTGAAGGTGATCGTACCGAAGTCGACAGTGATGTCTTCTGCGCTCTTCGCTTCGACGGTAACGGAATCGATGGGCTGACCGTCCTTTTCCGGCTGCGGAGCTTCTCCTTCCGGAACGATCTCGAAGTTCAGTTCGATCGGATCGTTGAATTCATCGCCCTTGAAGGATTTGACCAGGATCGGTGTTCCTTCGGCAGATGTATCGACTTCTACCGACAGTTTCTCGTAGTAGAAGATGATGTCATCGTTCTTTACCTGGATCGTGAAGGTCTTTTCTGTCGGAGCGAGTCTCTTGTAACCTGCGACCGGAACAGCTTCTTCGGTGATCTCTTCAGCGAAGGTCTGATCCTTTGCGACCTTGTCTTCAGCGACCTTATTGGTAGAGTCTTTTTCGTAGTAATGGACAGTGTAGGTGAGATCGTTGCGGGCTTCCCACTGTGCAACATAGGCCGCATCCGCAGTGACCGGATCAGCGATCTCCTTGTCCCAGCCCTTGAAGGTATAGCCTTCTTCCGGAACGGTCTCCGGAGCAGCCGGAGCAGCAGCGCCGTAGTCGATATCCTTCGTTACGACATTGCCTTCTTCATCAGCGCCGGTCAAGCTGCCGTGATCGCCCGGCTGGTAAGTGACTGTGAACTGCTGCTTGAAGTAGATCTTCAGAACGAGACTTCCATCTCCCAGGACAGTGCCGCTGTAGACCTTGCCTTCGGCAGCGTCATCCAGGGCATAGCCTGCGGACGGCGTCTTGTCTTCGGCAGTGACTTCTACTGCAGTGCCGGTCTTGGCCGTTCTTGTCACAGAACTGCTGGCTGCTGCCGGATAAGCACTGTCAGCCTGCAGATAGATCTCTACGGTGTAATCGACATCGACTGCCTTATAGGTAATGGTCACTTCGACGTTGTCAGCCGGCATGCTGCCGCTGACAGTTGCCTTGTCCGGTTCATAGCCGGTGATCGCCGGGCTGTCGACACTGTATGCCGCCTGGTAATCGAGCGTTTCCTGATGGTCATCCGCGGCTTTGCTGCCGTCTTCGTAGACATAGTGGATCAGCAGTTCATACTGGTTGATCATCCACTGAGCGACATAGGTCGCATCCTTGGTAACGGTGGCATCGACTGCCGGGCTCCATTCCTTGAAGGTATAGCCTTCAGCCGGAACAGGTTCCGGAGCAGCCGGAGTCGCAGCGCCGTAGCGGATATTCTCGCTCTTCTGCTCAGCGAAGTCGCCGTGCTCACCGGGCTGGTAGATGACCGTATACAGATCGCGGTCATAGTAGATATCGACGACCGTGCTGCCGTCAGCTGCGATCTTCTTCTGGGCAAATTCCTTTGCCGTGAAGCCTTCGTAGCTCTTCGCTTCCGCTGCCGTATCGCTGCCGGTCTTGCCGGTCAGTTCCTGGCGGTCAGCTACGACTTCGGTGTACTCATCGTTGTCGAGATTCTGCTGCCAGTGCCTGACGGTGTAATCGACATCGGCTGCCTTGTAGGTAACGGTGACGATCACATTTTCATCCGGCATCGTGCCGCTGACCGTCAGCTGATCTGCCTTGTAACCGGTGATCAGCGGGCTGGTAACACTGTAATCCGTGCCATAAGCGACGGTCTCACGGTAGCTGACAGCTGCCGTTGCCCCGTCTTCATAGACGTAGTGGATCACCAGCTCATGCTTGTTGGCTTCCCACTGCGCATAGAGGATGTCATCCCCTACCGTCAGCAGATAATCTGCACCCGGTGCGTATTCCGTACCGCTGCCGTCCGCTGCCGTATTCCAGCTGTTGAAGGTATAGCCGGTGCGGCTGAAGCCATTGTCTGCTACGGTCACATTGGTGCCGGTACGTCCGGTCGCACTTGCGGTGGAGCCGGTCGCATCTTCCGCATTCTTGTCATAGACCAGTTCGTCGATCTTTTCCCAGACCGCGACCATGGCCTGATAAGGCGTCACTTCGTCGGCTGCCAGCTTGCTGACGGATCTCTCACCGACCTTGTAGCCGCTGCCGTCGTAGGACAGCCAGGCTGTGACCGAGCCATCCGGTGCGAATCCGTCCGGAGCAGCGCCCGGTTCTACGATCCGGGCCCAGCCGATGAATTCATAACCGCTGCGGCTGAAGGTGGATGCCGGCAGGATATCGAAGGCCTGGTTGATCTGTACAGCCAGCGGACTTTCGACGACGTCGTTATGACCGTCGACCGTTCCGGAAGAAGCCGTACCGCCGTTGCCGTACCAGTAGATATGAGTCGGAGTCGGGGTCTCTTTCAGACCGTATTCCGCCCGCAGCTGCACGGTGTAGCTGTACTTCGGATCATCCGCAGTGCTGCCCTCTTCTTCTACCGCATGGGCATTGGCCTTTAAGACCGTGAAGGTATCGCCCGGGAAGACTTTCTTCTCGGTATCTTCGAAAGCAGACCCGTTCCACTTCTGGACCACCCAGTACAGGAACTGATGATCACTGTCCGGGGCCGTGCTGGCCTGGGCAGCTACCGCATTGGTGTTGTCCTTATAGAAAGAGTCATCTTTCGGCGCATTGCTGCCGCCGTTGGCGTCATAGATGACGTTGATGCCGTCTGCACCGAGGATCGTGGCCCGCCACTTCGCGTAGAGGGTCAGACTCTTGTTGAGCCAGGGTTCCCCTTCCACACTGTAGTTGACGAGACCTTCGAAGGAATCGTTCAATGCGTAGGCATCGAAGTTGAAGGTCCTGGTGCATCCTTCATCGTAGTACCAGCCGATCAGTTCGTAATCCGGCCGGTATGCCGGGATGGCATCCACGAAGGTACCGTATTCACGGTCAAATTTCAGCGGATGATCGCCGATCTCGGCATCGGAAGCATTCAGCACCAGCTCGATATGGACTCTGCGGTGGATCCACTTCGCATAGACGGTGATGCCGCCTTCCGGCATCCTGCCGAAGGTATAGGGCGTCGTGCAGGCGCTGTCTGCATACCAGCCGCCGAAGATGTAGCCTTCCGGCTCGAAGCCTTCGGCATCGGTATTGGCCTTGGTCGGTACATAGTAGTTCGCACCGCTGCTGTTATAGGATGATACATCGGCATCATAGAGGATGCCCGTCACCTGATGCAGCTTTCCGGCAGCTTCCTTGGTCTCGACAGCAGAACCGCTGGCGTAGACATAGATGCCGTCCATGAAGGTGATGGTCTTGGCGTCTTTCTTGTAGTAGTAATTGATCTCACGGTTGTTGCCGACCCGTTCCCTTCTGACCTCAGTCATGCCCGGATAAGCCGGAGCGTGCTGCTGGGTCTGCCAGTTAGAACCGGAGTCATGCGATCTGGCTTCTACGTTCTCGTAAAGATAATAACCTCCGTTATCGTCCTCGAAGTAGATGTGATAGACCCAGTCATACTGCGAGCTCGCCGTATCGTAGTTGGCATAGAGATAATTGCCGTCGGCGCTGTCCAGATCGCCCAGGATCTGTTCGTCCATGATGGTGATCTTGCCCTTGATGGTACCCTGTCCGTCTGTGATATAGGCCTGCGAGGTATGCATGATCGCCCAGCTTCCCAGACGGTAATTATGATAGGTAGCAAACTGGTTGTACTGCGGCCAGATATCACCGATATAGGTGCCGTATTTGGCGCTCAGAGTCCGGTAGTAGTAGGTATAATTGCCTCTGGTCTCCGTGCCCAATGTACCGAAAGTGCTGCCCGGTTCATCCGTACCGTTGCCGTTCCAGATACTGGGATTGGAGGCATCGTAGTTGCTGGAGACATTATAGCGGCCGTTGTTGCCGCGGCGGGCATAGTAGAACTTCAGGGTGTAGGTCGTACGGGCATAGTAAACATTGACGACGGTAGTTCCTTCCGGAACGATCTTATCATCATTGTTGACATCCATGCGTTCGTAGTGGAAACCCTTGAAGCGCTCATCGTTCACATTACGGTAGACTTTTCCGTTGACCGTGACGTAAGCTGCCGCATCACCGGCTGTACCGGTAACAGCGACTGCCGTGCTGGCCGGATCGCCCGGCTTACCCTCGAGATCCTGCGAATCCGCAAAGTCATAGCCGTTGCCGCTGAGATTCTCCAGCCAGACGATAACGGTATAGCTGGCCGGATCATTGGTCTTCCACTGAGCATACAGGGTGACGTTTTCATTCAGCACATCGCCGAACTTGTTGACGGATCCGTCTTCGTTCAGCCAGACTTCGCCCGTGCCGTCAGCTATATCATTCCAGCCCGTGAAGGTATAACCGTAACGGCTGGGATCACGCGGCTTTTCGGTCCTGCCGGCCGCTTCAGTCTCGGTCGCAGCCTTGACGAACTGCGGCGAGGTATAGCTGGCATTGTCGCCGTTCTCGTTAAAGATCAGCCATTTGCCGCTCGGCGAATTGACCAGCAGGTTGATATCACCGGTGACCTTGATCTTCGTGCCGTTGACATAAGCGGTATCCGCATCGATCGGCGTGCCGTCCGCCAGGGTGGCATTGCCGGCCGGGCTGATGAACCAGCCCTGGAACTGCTGCTCGCTGTCATCCGGGGTATAAGCCATATCGATGGTGTAATCCGCTGCAGCGTCCCCGACGCCCAGTGCCGTAGCCGTATCCAGAGTCAGACCGCCGCCGGTATAGGTAACGGTATAGGCCTTGTACAGCAGGGCATGGACATAGTAGGTATCGCCTTCCGTGATCGTCAGTCCTTCAAAATGGGAACGAACGCCTTCGATCGTGAGCGGCGGAGTTGATGTGTCATAGGTTGCATCTGCAGAAGTGCTGACCATCCAGCCGCGGAAGACCATACCCTCAGCCAGGGTGCCGACACCCGGGTCATAGATGATCGTCTTCAGCTGCTCAGCCGAATCGCTGTTCTTGACATAGAAGGTCGCGACGGTATTGCTGCCGCTCTTGAAGATCACGGTCGCCCGTGCTTCGTCATCCTGACTGCCTTCTTCAACGACCGCATAGATCGAGAAGCCGTCTGCCGCGAATTCTGCCTTGGACAGCGAGCCGCTGTTGGAGATACTGGCGTCGCTGACGACGGAAGCCTTCTGATCGTCCTCGATATGTACGACGGAATCGATCGTATCGATCTTGTCAGTGCGCAGCGAGACCTTGACCGCTGCTGCCGGTTCGACCTCTTTTCCTTCATACCAGAAAGAGATATCGACCGCCAGGACGTTCTTGGCTTCTTTCTCGGTGGCATTGTTGACGAGATCGAAGACTTCTGCACTGTCGACAGCCTTGACGAGCATCTCGGTGCCTTCATAGAATGCGCCTTCCGGAGCGATGACCTTGACGTGGATGCCGTTGGCTTCCCCGTTGAAGGTCTTTGCCGGCATCGGCTTTTCCTCTGGGTCCGGCTCTTCTTCCGCTGCTTCGATCTTTTCGAACTTCGCGGTGTAGATGTCTTCGTTCAGGAGTTCAAGCTCTTTGGCTTCGATACGGGCCTTCTCGGAGAAGATCTCGCCGTTCTTTTCCCAGTGCAGGAAAGCGAACCCTTCCGCCGGCAAGGCTTCGGCCGCTTCAAAGACACCCTTTTCGGAGATCTTCTTTTCGGAGACCTTCTCTTCGCCGATCCGGATGAGACCGTTCTCCTCTGCCTTAAAGGTCACGACATAGGCCTTCACCTCTTCAGCATGCTCTTCCTCGGAGACTTCCTCGACAGGTGCTTCCGAAGCTTCAGGCTTCTCTTCCTTCTCTTCAGCAGGAACTTCTTCCTTCACTTCGGCAGGAGCTTCCTCTTTCGCTTCAGCCGGAGCAGCCGGAACTTCTTCCTTCTCAGCGACCGGAACTTCTTCCTTCACCTCTGCCGGAGTTGCCGGAACTTCTTCCTTCACTTCGACAGGAGCTTCCGGAACAGCCGGAGCTTCCTCCTTCACTTCTTCGGCGGGCGCCGGTTCAGTCGCTTCTGCCGGGGCTCCCTCTGCTGCCGGAGCAGGCGCAGAGCTTTCAGCCGGTGCAGTTTCCGCAGGAGCTTCCTGCGGTGCTTCTGCTGCAGCCGGTGCTGCCTCATTGACAGGAGTTTCGACCGAAACCGGTGGTGATTCAACGATGGGAGCCGGTTCCGGATCAGCCGGAGCGGCTTCGACGGCGGGAGCAGTCTCAACGACCGGCGCCGGGGCCGGTTCTGCTTCCGCGACGGGTTCCGGAGCCGGTGGTTCTTCGACCACGACTTCTTCCGGAACTTCCAGTGATCCCGGAGATTCTTCGCTGGCTTCTGCGACCGGTGCTTCTGCAGGCTGTTCGCCTTCATCCGCAAAGATCCGGGTCAGCGGGACTTCCCGAACAGCCATGACCATGACTAAAAGGGAAATCAGGATCTTTCTGAATTTTTCCATTCTAATACCTCCTATTCTATCTCCACTCCTATCATCTAATAAGGAGCATCACAGGATGCGTCACAAAACGAAACTATTTGATTATGTTTAGGATTAACCGTCGACATTAGTGTATCATTGATTTCACAAAAACATACCTACAATCGTAGGATTTTGTAAAGGTTTTAAATATAGAAAAAAGCCTCTTTTTCAGAGGCTTTGTGGAAACTTTACAGGTGGAAGCGGATGCCCCCTCTTCCGTTCTTCTTGGTGTCGTAGAGGACATTGTCGGCATTCTTGAAGAGTTCCTCGCTGACTTTCCCTTCACCGAAGGCCGCACCGGTCGACAGTGAGAGCGGAGGCAGACCTTCGCAGTCCTTCAGTTCTTCGTTGGCACGCCGCAGCTTGCCGCGGATGACTTCCTTCAGGCTCTCGTCGGCAGCGACCATGATGACGGCGAATTCATCTCCGCCCAGCCGGAAGACATAGTCTTCGTTACGGAACTTGTGCTTGATGACTTCTGCAGCCTTCTTCAAAGCCAGGTCGCCGACATCGTGACCGTAGCTGTCATTGACATCCTTGAAGTGATCGACGTCGATCAGCAGGAAACAGAACTTCCCGTGATCGTCATCGGCGATCTTCTCATAGGCCGCCCGGTTATAGAGTCCGGTCAGGGCATCATGGGAAGCTTCTTCTTCCAGTTCCTCATGACGGCGCTTGTTGGCCTCGAAGTTTTCGTTGTAGGCATTGGCCAGGAACTGCATCTCATCGCTGCCCTTCATGGGGATGGTCTCTCCTTTGCGGATCAGATCGACCGCATGCAGGATGGGCTGGATGACCAGCTGCGAATTGAGGACCATCATCAGGATCGTAAAGGCCAGCAGGAGGAAGACCGTCGCCTGCTGGGAAGTGACGGCCCGGCGTAAGACAGCGCTGCTCGCTGTCTGCTGGGCTTCGGTCTGCTGGTAGACTTCTTCGACGCAGGCGTTGATATGGTGGTAGATCTCCTGTTTGACGAAGCGGTACTCCTCGTTGAAAACGAGGTCGATCGCCTTGTCGATCTTCTCTTCGCTGCTCAGCGCTTTCTCTGCTTCGCTCAGCTGCACGGTCGCGATCTCTTCCGGCAGATACTTCAGATTATCTGCCGAAGCCCGTAAGGCCATCGCTTCGTATTCCACTTCCATCAGCTGCAGGGAATGTTCCATGGCCTGCTGCAGTTCTTCGTAGGCGCTGCCGCCTTCCAGGAAAGGACGCAGGGAATTCAAAGCATTCTCTCTCCTGCGGGTGACGTTCACTTCCGTGAAGAAGTCGCCCATCTTGGTGGCATCGCCGGTCACCACGTATTCCCGCACATTGCGGGTCAGCTCGTCCGAACCCTGCTGCAGATCAAAGGCATCCGTCCGGGTGCGCAGATAGAGGGTCGTGCTCTCTTCCTGACTGCGTAAGCCGCTCTCCAGACGGGAACTGGAGTACAGGAAAACCAGTCCGGCCAGGACGGCCAGAGCGATCAGGATCCTGTTCAGGGTCTGCAGTCGGATCGAACGGCGCTTCATGGTCACTCACTCAGACGACGAAAAGCTTCTTCGCGCTCCTTCAGCAGTCCGAACATCTCGCTGTAGTCCATCTGGGTCCGGGAACGCAGCAGTTCAGTGATCTCCGCTGCCGGTTCATAGATCGGAGTCAGGGACAGGTTGCCGGCCACGCCCTTTAAGGCGTGCGCCGCTTCAAAGGCCTTGTCCAGGTCATTGGCGGCAAGGGCCTCCTCCAGTTTCTGCAGATTGTCGTCCTTCAGCATCATCCCGCATAACTGCAGATAGAAAGCTTCGTTGCCCAGACAGCGGGTCAGTCCTTCATCGACATCGGCGCCGTATTCACGCAGTTTCTCAATGCTCAGCATCCTTCTTTCTCCTTCTCGATCAGTTTCTCGAACTCCGCAGCCGGTACCGGCTTGGAGAAGTAGTATCCCTGCAGGGTCTGGCAGCCCATCTCCTTCAGCATCTTCACCTGGGCTTCCTCTTCGACGCCTTCGGCAATGACCGGTACGCCGAGCTGTTCGGCGATGCGGATCATCATCTCGATCATCCGGATCCCGACTTCATTGTCGGCCGCCTGACGCAGAAATTTCATGTCCAGCTTGAGGACATCGATCGGCATCTGCGTCAGCATGCTCAAACTGGAGTAGCCCACGCCGAAGTCATCCATCTCGATGGCGAAGCCTTCTTTCTGCAGAGCGGTGATCACTTCGATCAGCTGCTTCGTATCCTCGCTGTAGGCAGATTCCGTGACTTCCAGATGCAGTTCTTCTTCCTGCAGTCCGTTCTCGTTACGGATCTCCTTCAGGGTCTCGATCAGCTTGGGATCATAGAAATCCATCCGCGAGACATTGACCGAGACCGGGATCGAGAGACCATGGGCCTCTTTCCAGATCCGGCACTGGGCAGCCGCTTCCCGCCAGACGAAGTCATCCAGTTTCTGGATCAGACCGTTCCGTTCAAACAAGGGGATGAACACTCCGGGAGAGAGGAAACCGTGCTCCGGATGGATCCAGCGGATCAGCGCTTCAGCCGAAGAGAGCTTCGGACACTCCCCTTCCACATTGTATTTGGGCTGATAGTAGACGATGAACTGACGGGTATCGATCGCTTCCTGCATGTCCCGGACCAGCTGTTCATGGAAGACTTCCGTCTCCTGCATCTTCTGGTCATAGAAAGCGATGCTGCGGTTGTATTTGTTCCGTAAGGAGGTACAGGCCACGTTGGCCCGGTCGATCCTCTCTTCGATCTTGATCGAGGTATCGCAGTCCGGATAGATGCCGATCCTGACCCGGATACGGGCATCCTCCAGCTCCAACGGCAATTGCCGCAAAGCTTCAGCGAAGCGCTGCGGGTTGTCTTCGTGATGGTCGCAGTACAGATAGAACTGGTCTGCTTCGCAGCGGCAGACGATGCCGCCGGTCTCCTCCGCCAGCCGGCGGATGATTGCTGCCACTTCCTTCAGGACCGTATCTCCGAAAGCCATACCGTGTAAGGCATTGACCAGATGGAAGTGCTCGATATTGATCACGGCTGCATCGTGCTTCTTTCCTTCTTCCAGACGGTCATTCTGCCGGATATATTCGTAGAAGAACTCTTTATTGAAGAGTCCGGTCAGTTCATCCTGCTGTACTGCCCGGATCAGTTCCCTGTCTTCCGAAAGTTCGACGATGCGGTTGACCCGGGCCATGATCACATCGGGATGGTTGTAGGGCTTCTTGATGAAGTCGACCGCTCCCTGATTCAGGCATTCCACTTCCGCATCAGCTTCCGAAGTCAGGATGATCACCGGGATCCGTCGCAGCTGTTTGTCATTCTGACGGATCTTCAGGAACTCCATGCCGGTCATGACCGGCATTAAGATATCCAGCATGACCAGAGAAAGACTGCCTCCCTTCTCCCGACAGATATCCAGAGCTTCCTGTCCGTTCTCCGCATAGATCACTTCGTATTGCTGCGAAACGATCAATCCTAAAAGCTGACGGTTGATCGCTTCATCATCGACGATCAGGACTTTCCGACGTGGACGGAAATTATAGCTGCTGTATTCCATGGTCTCCTCCGTAAAACATTGTCGTATTCCTTCTGAACGGGGTCATCTACCCTAATGATATAAAAAAACCGTTCCCTTGAAAATAAAAAAGGAAGCTCCTGCTTCCCTAAACCAGACAGCCGATCCCGGTCAGTACCCCGACGATCAGGGCAAACAGGATCCCCGGCCAGAGGATGCCTTTCAGGTGGAACCACTTCTGATGATAAGCCCGATCCATATGTTCGGTCCCCGGCAGCCGGAAACACTTCAGGTTCGCAAACAATACCCAGTCGATAAAGAAGGTATCATAGCAGCCGATAAAGACCATCAGCAAGAGACCGACGAAGAAACCTTCCCGGAAGGTATGCGCTCCGGCAAGCCGCGCACATACCGCCAGGATCACCGTAAACAATAGTATCCCGATCCCCTTCTTCAGCAATACCTTCTTCGAACGGTAGCTGACATCGACCCGTTTATGGGTCTTAAAGTACTCCTCCTGAATATCCGGAGGATAGTTATGGATATTGGACGGTGCTTCCAGGTCTTTTACCGGCAGGAAGACCATCCCGGTAAACAGGACGGCAAAGGCCAGTGCTTCAAACAGCAGGATATCGTAACGCATGGAGCCCTCCTTGTTAGGTCTATCTAATTATAGTCCTTTTCTCTCTTCAGTGCAGTTGCAGCAGGATATTCCCCTGCACTCTTTTTATCAGTGACAGGTATTCCGCAGTATCGGAGATCTTCGTAATCGTAGTGATCTTCTTCCCGGCATCCTTGGAAGAAGCTCCGCAGTGATAGACAGAGAAAGACTTTAAGGAAGGATCTAAGAAGATATAGCGGTCATGGACAGTGTTCATAGAACGAAGGAAGGAGATACGCTTATTCATGGCAGGATATTCCAATAAGAAGTCATTGTATTCCTGCAGAGTAAGATGACTCTGTCCCTTATTATCAGAGATAACAGTGACAGATACCTTGTCTTTGATGCCTGCCAGATGAGTCAGTGTCTTCACGCTGATATAGTCATCGATGATAAGGATACTTTTCTTCGCTTTACCATAGATCTTCTGATAGGCCAGATCTGCCTTATAGGGTTCTCCCTCCAGGATCAGGATCTCTTCTTCCCTGCGCTGCGAACCAAAGAGCTGCAGGAAGGGAGAGAGCTCGTCCTTGGTGATCATTGCCCCCTTGATAGAAGAGACATCTTCCTTCAGGAGACGGATATCCTGAGAGTGTTCGGCAGCCGTCTCCAGCAGGCGGACATAGCCGCTGTCTGTCCTCTCTGACAGTTCGGAAGAGATATGGTCCTTCATGGCCTTGAATAAGCGGATCAGCGTTTTACTCTGCTGTACAGCCAATTCACCCTTCAGTACCGTCATCAGCATATAGATGCCCTGTTCGGTGAAAGCTTTGTATATATATCGATCGTTTCTGTGGGATCCGGTCACAATTTGTGACCGGATCCTCTGTGTTTCAATTTCATCGAGTTCAAACATGAAGTCACAGTCAAACTTCTCTATGTTTCTCTGAACCTGCTGGTTAAAGGCTTTGGTACTGTAGCCATAGATCTCTGCCAGATCACTGTCTAACATCACCTGCTGTCCTCTTATGGTATAGATCTTGTCTTTTAATGTCCTTTCATCAATAAGTATCAGTTGGTTATCTGTCATAGTTTTCCTGACCTCCTGAATCATTGTTTCCGGAGAATACGAAAAATCCTACATGAGTTCATATATTTCAGCACCTCCAGCATATAGATGCCCTGCTCGGTGAAGGCGTAAGGGAGTTTTCTTCTGCCACCCCAACTTGAAATCACATTTTGTGATATCAAGTTATCATATTCTGAAACAGTAAGTTGAAATACAAAATCGTTATCGAATCTCTCTGTATTCCTTTTTACCTGCTGGTTAAATGCGCTGATGGTATACCCATAGATCTCCGCTAAGTCACTGTCCAGCATGACCTGCTGTCCTCTTATGGTGTAGATCTTGTCCTTCAGCGTCCTCTCATCGATCAGTATTAATTGGTTATTCTCTGCCATAGTTCTTTTTCCTCCGAATCATTATTTCCGGAGAAAAGGAAAAATCCTACATGAGTTCATCTATTTCAGCACCTCCAGCATATAGATGCCCTGCTCGGTGAAGGCTTTTATCGGTTTGGATCTGCCTCCCTTGATCCCCTTTGTCTGGATCGATATCGCATTTTGCGATATCGATAAACCGGCCATTTCGTCTCTGGAGAGTTCAAACATGAAGTCACTTTCAAATTTTTTGAGATTTCGATTAACCTGTTCGTTGAATCTGGTCGTCGTGTACCCATAGATCTCCGCCAGATCACTGTCCAGCATCACCTGCTGTCCTCTTATGGTATAGATCTTGTCCTTTAAAGATCTTTCATCAATAAGCATCGGCTGAGTATCTGTCATTTCTTCATTCCTCCTGAATTATTGTTTCTGGAGAAAACAGAAAATCCTACATGAGTTTGTATATTTCAGTACTTTTCAGCATATCCTGCCCTGTATGGTGAAGGCGTAGGGAAGGCATGTCCTGCCGCCCCGTATATCTGGAATCTGCATCGAGGTGCCGATCTGGCACCTCGATGCTTCCTGCTCTGATAACTGAAAACAGAAAGTATCAGGGAATCTCTCCTGATTTCGTTTTCCTGCGCGGTTCAGTGTCTTTGTCTTCACTCCGAAATGCATGGTATGTCCATCCCTTCGGGATATAAAAAGATCCGGCAATTGCCGGACCGTCTGTTCAGACTCCCAGGGAATTCAGTTTATCCGTTACTGCTTCTTCGATGAAGCTGTTCAGCGTCTTCTGATGCTGAAGGGCATAGACGGCTGCCCGCCGGTGCAGGTCCTGTCCCAGTCTTACATTGAAGCTGCCTTTGTAGGGGATCTCCGGGCTGACACCCTTTTCTGCACAGAGGGAAAGGTAGGCATCGACCGCCTGATGAAAATCCTCCACCAGTTCTTTCCCGTCAGTCCCTTCATAAGAGACAAGGGAACGGATGCTCTGTACTTTCCCGAAAAAAAGACGGTCTTCTTCCGAAAACTCCACAGTCCCGACATAGCCTTTATATTCCATCGTATTCTTCATAAAAGACCCTCCCTGTTCAGAAATTCCAGCATCTGTCTGAGCTGGTATTTCTTCATTTTATTGTCCGGATGCGGACGGTGAAGCAGGATCGAGGGACCCCCATCCCGCTGAAAGATCACACGGGAACCACCGGTGCTTCCCTTCAGAGAAAGATGATAGCCGAAGAAAGACAGCAGCGTTACGGTCTCCTGAAAGGTGAAGTCACTGGGGACACTGCGCAGCCGTGTGATCAGTTTCTCTTTCTTCCCCATCCGTTCTTCACTCCTTCAGTATAGTGCACAGAGTTCGTAAAAGCAACTATATATAGTCGCAAATGAATAGCCATTCTCTTTACCTCCTGAATCATTGTTTCCGGAGAAAACAGAAATTCCTACACTGGTCAAAGAAAAAGAAGGCATCTCTGCCTTCCTTCAGCGCATGCTGCGGTACTTCTTCAGCCTGCGGTATCTTATCACGAACATGATCAAGAGCAGGATCAGGAACAGCAGATAGAGGATGCTGAAGAACTCCCCTTCTTTCAGGTATGTGAAGAACCGGCCGTAGCTGAAGTCGAATGCCCTGTACAGCACATACAGGAAAGCGATGCCGTAGACTGCCAGCAGGACATAGGAAAGAATGATCTTCCCCTTCTGCGGAACATACCGTTCCAGGACATGGACCGCAAAGAGGACCAGGTTCAGTAAGAAAGCTCCGCCCATCAAAAGGAAGAAGACCGCGGCGATGATCGCGACGCCGAGGCTGTCGAGACCGCCGTGGACGCCCTCCATCCAGATATAGCTTACGATCCATAATGCTCCCAGGACAAGGGCGATGATACCGTGTTTCTTCAGGATCTCTTTCATAACATCAGTATAGTTTATGGGAACGGTGAAGAAAAGAAGGCTACTGCCTTCTCTTCAGTTCTTCGATCAGTACTTTATCTGCCGGCAGCCAGTCTACACTGTCCAGTTCATTCAGGGATAACCAGCGGGCATCTTCGGCTTCCTTTAAGACCAGATCCCCTTCTTTTACCGAACACCAGTAACAGTGCATCGTTAAGTGGAACTGAGGGTAGTCATAGTCTACCGTCATGATCTTTTCTTCTACTTCGATGAGGGTATCCAGTTCTTCCGAGATCTCTCTTTTTAAGGCTTCTTCCGGTGTTTCTCCCTCTTCGATCTTTCCTCCGGGGAATTCCCAGCCGTCCTTGAACTCTCCGTAGCCTCGCTGGGTAGCGAAGACTTTACCGGAGGAGTGGATGACGGCGGCTACGACTTCGATATGTTTCATGTTTTATCTCCGTATACTAACTATTACTTGCAATAAATGGGTTTTTGAAATCGAAATAAATATCCTCAGGAGCTTCGACTTCCATCGCTACTCGGAATAAATATGCACCATTCGCTTTTTTTGAGCCTTCGACAAACTCCGGTTTTCCTGCACCAATATATGTGAATGGCAGCTGAATCCCGTCTTCATTCTCCAGCTTCCGGACAAAGATATGCATTTTGTTACTGGCTTTAAGCGAGTTTAGTTCTTTGTTGCTGACATTCGCGACGCTTTCCCATTGGAATGTCCTCTCATCAATATAACCATCATCGTAGACTAAATCGGCCTTTGTGTTCTCTCCCTTAATTACAGTTACAAATGCATAAATAACGCCATCATAGATCTTCGTACCAAGCATGATGTCGCCGGGGTTCTTCAGCAGAAGCTGTTGAATCTGCTCTTTGCGATACTTTGACCACAAGTCGAAAACCTCACCTTCGGCCAGATCATCATAATCGATATCATACTTACCAAGTCCATAATCGACAAGATCATGCATATACTCATCGAGTTCGGTGTTGAGTGTTACATTGTCAAAACTGAGTGTTTCATTTTCTTCTTTAAAGAAACCAGATTTCTTCATAAAATACAGAGCATGCGAAAAAGAATCTTCAGAGTAGTTTTTGATATTGATCTTCAGATAATTGACCAGGTCGACAATTGTTGTTTTCCCTGCAGACAACAACAGTTTCTGGATAATCAAGTATTCATAAGGCCGAACGATCGGTAACATATCTGACGCATACTTGATGAATGCTTCCTGTCTACTATCAAATGCAGGTAGATTTTCTTCGCCTATAGCCTCTAGGAATCCATAGTACGATACGCTCTTTTTCCCTGAAATCTTAGACTGCAGGAACTTGATAAGATCCGGAGCATAGTCATTATTCAAATAATCTACATGACGAGGATAACTCGAAGCGCTAATATACTTTTTGAAGTTTCGGTAGTCCTGTTCGAGGAACCTTCTTGTATTGAAATTAACTTCATCAATATAAGAAAGGATCTCTTTTTTACTAAGATCATCGAGATGAATTTCAACACCATAGTCTTCGAGACCGGTACTTCTGAAATCATCTTTGATCATCTCGGCAACCAGCTTCTTTTCGGCAACGAAGTTCTCAGACAATCCACCCAATGCAAAAGCAATTTGGACACTCCTCTTATAATCGTTACCGATGAAATCCAATACGGTCACATATTCTTTACCATCGAACTTTCGCAGACCACGACCTAACTGCTGAATAAAGATCGTCTGTGAATCCGTTGGGCGCAGGAACAAAACCATGTTTACGCCAGGAATATCAACACCTTCATTCAAGATGTCGACTGTAAACAAAATCTCTAAATCAGCAGTATCACTCTGTAAATCTTTGTAGGTTCGAATGCGCTCGCCAACAGAGTTTTTCCCAGTTAAGTACTGTGTATGATAGTAGTCGCCCATCGCTTGAGACATCCGAATTGCATGGGAAACGTCACGACAAAACGCGATCGCTTTTAGTTTTTGTCCCGGAATCCTGTGCTTCTCGATCTGGTGATATAGGAAGTCACAGTGTTTTTCATCTGAGAACTGTTCGACGAATTTAAACCCTTTTGTAGCAAGTAATCCAAAACTAATTAATTCGTCCCGAATACCGTAGTATTTGAAAGGCACTACCAATCCATTTATGATTGCATCGCGAAGTCGGAGCTCATACGGAACGTTCTGATCGAACAAGCTAAAGATATCTTCGCCATCCATTCGCTCAGGAGTTGCCGTTATTCCTAACAGAAAGTCCGGTTCAAAGTAATTGATGATCTTCTGATAGGTTTCTGCCGAAGCGTGGTGGCATTCATCCAGAATGATGTAATCAAAAGCACGCTTGTTAAAGAGCTCAAGCGAATTTGCCATCGTGATATTTGTCGAAAAAACAAAGTCAGCATCAAATTCTTTATGCTCTGCGTTGTATAATCCGCAGCTTTTATCTTTTCCAAAGACTCTACGGAAAGTATCTAACGATTTCGTCAGTATCGACCCTTCGTGAACAATGTACAACAAACGGCCTGGATTCATATTCAATGCATCAAAAGCAGCAAGATACGTCTTACCGGATCCAGCTGCAGCAATTACCATTGCCCTCTGCGCACCCATGGCACGAACACGGTTTAGTTCTTTCAATGCCTTTCTCTGCATGTAGTTTGGCTTAATAGCAGAGTTAGCAACCTCGTAGTCCATGTCCCATCTTTCGATAGAGAAATAAATGCGTGTACGATACTCGTCGATCAAATCGGTCGTTAATGGAAGAGTTCTTTCCCACAGGCTATCAAACTCCGTTTTTGCCGCCTCATAAGTCTGACAACCATCGCGGTCATCAATTGCAACATCCCACTCGATATTCTTTAAGAGCGCGAAGATAGTTATATTCGAAGATCCGACTAACAACTCATTGTAATCTTTGAATTCAAACAGGTAACCCTTTGAATGGAAACCTACTATATTCCCTTGGATATCATTGAAGCATTCCCGATCCAATCTGCATTCAAAGCTTTTCGGGTAACGCGTACAAAGATTATAAAAGTACACAAGCGAATCAATGTCCGTGAAGTTCTGATAGGTCGAGGTGATAATTCTTCCCTTTGCACCTCTTGCAAGTGCGGCTTCGATATTCGGTGTGAGTAGCTTCAGTCCGGGTTTCTTAATAAAACTAACCGAGAAATAAAAAGCTTCACACGTATCCAAATTGTGCTTCAGCTTATCGATAAACTTCTCTTCTGTGTAGTTCGTGAAGAATCTGCTCGTATTTTCTGCTCTCATATGCAACCGCACACCTTATCAATTCTTAATCACAATTATAGGAAAAAACGCACACCCTGTCACCGTGCCTCTCTCCACTCCCCCATCATCCCCATCGCTTCCTCATAACCTTCCGAGGCATAATAGTCTCCCCACTTCAATCTCTTCCGGTAGAAGAATACTGCCTTGGCCAGGAGATACTCTGCTTTATCCTTATCTTCCATTGTCCCCCAGCCATAGTGATAACACCTGGCTAATCTCTTACTTACCGCAGACATCAGCTGCTGATATTCCCGGTCTTCTTCCCCGTTATCTTCATACCTCAGCAGGTACTGATACAGTTTCTGATAGGAACAGAAAGCCGTTGCGACATCTTTCTCTACGATCTCTCCCTTCAGGTACATATCCCCTAACATGTACTCTGCTTCCAGAGAACCCAGTCTCTCGGCCTTGCTGAAGGTCAGGAAAGCCTTCATCAGATCTTTCTTCGTACCGTTGCCATAGTAGTAACAGAAACCCAGATTGGAAGCAGCCGTCATGTCTCCGAAGGCCGTCCCCTTCTGATACAGTTCTACCGCTCTCTCCTGATCCTGTTTCACTCCCTTCCCCTCAAAGTAACAGGCCCCGATATCATTGAGAAGACCTCCGTCCCCTACCGAGAACGCCAAGGACTCCGTATCTTCCAGACTGTCCATATCTAAAGATTCCCCGCTGTCACTCACCGTAAAGAACCAGTCTCTGGCTTCTTCGATCGTCTGTAATCTCTTCATACACATCTACCTCCACAGTACCGATTATGATGGAAGTACCTTACAAAAAACCTGCCCATACAGGAAAAGCTTTGCCGGAACAGCATTCCGATGATACACTACATATAGTTAGATATAACTAACTTATTTACCGGAAGAGAGGAGAGCACATGACAAAGAAGCTGGGAGTCGTGGAAGATACCCTGTTCGTACCGATGCTGGGCAGGATCTATGCCAGTGAGAACTGCCGGGATATCCTGTATGACAAAAAAGCACTGGAGCTGAAGGAGAAACTGCCGGAAGGACTGATCGAGAACGATACCCAGACCCAGTATACCCTTCTGGCCTCTGCTTCCCGCTCTGCCAACGTAGACCGTTACATTCAGGACTTTCTTTCCCGCAGCCCGGAAGGCATCATCGTACAGCTGGGCTGCGGTCTGGAGACAGCGTATTACCGCAATGACAACGGACATACAAAGTGGTACGGGATCGATCTTCCGCACGTGATCGAATACCGGAAAGGACTGCTGGAAGAAGCAGAAAGAGAAGAACTGATCAGCGGAGATGCCTTTGAAAAGGACTGGATCGAAGAGATACGAAAGAAACACCCGGATGCCCCTCTGCTCATCGTTGCCAGCGGTCTCTTCTACTACTTTGAAGAAGAGAAGGTACTGAGTCTGTTAAGGATGCTGAAGGGATACGGGGAGATCGAAGTCCTCTTCGATACCGTCAGCAAAAGCGGTATGACGATGATGAAAAAGAAACATATGAAGACCGTCGGACATCCGGATGCAAAGATGTATTTCTATGTTGATTCCGCAGAGGAACTGGCCGCAAAGATCGATGCGAAGGTACTGGCCGAAGAACCCTTCTACGCTCATATCCCGAAGAAAGGGCTGCAGTTCTCCACCAAGGTAAGCATGGTCATCTCTGACTGCTTCTCCATGGTAAAGATGATCCATCTGTCCCTGAATAAGTAAAGAGACCGTCTGAACATTCAGACGGTCTTGTTTATAAGGAAGTCACTTCAGCATCTCCCGGAACACTTCATCCAGTTCTTCCCATCCCGGACTTCTTTCTTCCAGCAGTTCCTCTGCCGCTTCCTTCAGAAGCTGTATTTCTTCGCACAGCCAGGCATTCAGTTCCGGCAATGCCGGGATCTCTTTCGTTTCCTTTACTTCCTTCTTGATCCTTAAAAGCTCTCTGACCGTATCCTGCAGTTCTACAGGAAGCTCTTCTCTGCACAGTTCTGTAAATACGATCGGCGGGATCTTTCGCGTATGCAGGATGTATCTCCCTGCCAATAACGGCCGCAGCACATAGAAGTATTTCTTGGCCCTGACGGTTTCCCTGTCAGCTATGTAAGCCCGGTGATTCCTTTCGGCCATGCTCAGATAATGATGAATGCTTTTACGGGGAGAGAAATACTCCGGCAGAATCTCTTCGATCCTGCTGATCTCTGCTTTTCTGGCATATACGATCGGGGAAGAGAACCATTCAAAGAGGGTCGGATTGCTGCTGTGCAGCAGCTGTAAAGTCTTATTCAGGTCCCAGCCGCTGATATCCAGCAGATCATCAATAGGGAATTCCAGCGTATCTCTTCTCTTCTCCAGTTTCAGATAATCATCTCTTTCCTTCCGATACAGGAAGCGTACATCATAGTCACTGTCTTCGGAGGCAAAACCCCAGGCCCGGGAACCGGACTCCACCGCCAGCAGGATCTGCAGAGAATGCTGCTGCTCGATCTCTTTCAGTTTCTTCTGTATTATTTCTTTCATATATCTACTCTACTCCTCCCACATCGCACTGAACATCTCCAGATCATCGATCCAGTTCTGTTCATCCCGTACCTGCTTCTTCAGTTCCGGTTCCTTCTTCAGGAACTGTTTTCTTTCAGCTGTGTTCGCCTTACGCAGGATCCAGGCATCCGCTCTGCCGTAAAGAGAGACCTTTACGATCAGTACCGTCTTCTTCCCTCCGGCTGTCTTTACCACAGCCAGATCTCCCGTATGCAGAGAACTGTCATAGGAAGCATAGGTGTAAGGATGTCCGTTCGTTTCAAAGATGACCGTGACATATCTCTTTCTCATCGTTCTTTCCTCTGTTCCATAGTGACAGGGCAAGGGTGCAAAAAACCTGCCGGCAACACGGGTGAGGCAAGATTGGGAAGTTCGATGAAGACTTCCGGTTTCAGCTAACAAGGCAGGAAGTCGAAGACCTCGTGAGGTCAAAAAATTTGACCTCACGAAATTCTTCATTTTTTCAGGGACAGTCAGGAGGCTCCCGTTACCTCCCCTACGTTTTCACCGAACAGGGGATCTATATGTTAAAAGTGCTCAAAGATGCAGATCCGGGTAGGATTTTTCCTTTTCTCCGGAAATAATGATTCGGAGGAAAAAAACTATGACGGAGCATAACCAATTAATACTGATCGATGAGAGATCACTGAAGGACAAGATCTATACCATCAGGGGACAGCAGGTCATGCTGGACAGTGACTTAGCAGAGATCTATGGCTACAGTACCAAAGCGTTTAATCAGCAGGTGCAAAGAAACATAGAGAAGTTTGAAAGTGACTTTATGTTTCAGTTGACTCGAGAAGAGACCGAAGATTCCGTGAGGTCACAAATTGTGACCTCACGGAATTCCTCTCTCTTTCATGGCCAGTCAGGAGGCTCCCGTTACCTCCCCTACGTTTTCACCGAACAGGGGATCTATATGCTGATGACGGTATTAAAGGGAGAATTGGCAGTGCAGCAGAGTAAGACCCTTATCCGGCTGTTTAAAGTTATGAAGGATCATATAGCTTCTGAACTGGCAGAAAAAAGCAGCGACAGTTACATCCGCTTACTAGAGACAGCCGCCGAACACTCTCAGGATATCCGTCTCTTAAAAGAAGATCTCTCTTCTGTGAAAGAGTCCATGATCACCAAGGACAAGCTCTCTCCCTTCTTACAGCTCTTTAAGAAAGACAGGAAACAGGAAGAGATCCTGATATTGAATGGTGAACCCTATAAGGCAGATCTGGCCTATCAGAAGATCTTATCAGAAACCAGGAAAGAACTAGTTATGGTCGATGACTATCTCAGCAGCAAGACCCTGAAACACCTCCTGCACTGTCCTTCCGGTGTCATGATCACTCTTATCTCTGACAATAAAGGAAGATCACCCTTACAGCTTTATGAATACAATGACTTCTTAAAAGAATATCCTTCCCTGCAGGGAAGGATCACTCTTCTTCATTCTCATCATAAGGTCCATGACCGTTATCTCTTTCTGGATCCTTTCGATCCGGATCTTAAGATCTATCACTGCGGAGCATCTTCCAAGGATGCCGGAGAGAAGATCACCATGATCATGGAATGTAAGGATACTTCTCACTTTCAGACTGTCTTAGGGAAACTGCTGAAAGGGAGGACACTGGTTTTAACCTGAACACGCAATTTTCTTTCTGTTTGACCGGGAATTGCTTAAAATGAAGTTATGAAAGCAGTTGTCAAACGGATCATCCAGCTCCTCTTCGTGCTCTGTCTGCTGGCAGGCTGTTTTGTGCCGGTCTGTGCCGAAGAAGGAACGGAGACCGTTCCCGAAGACGGGACCGTCTACATCGACGATACCTTCTACTGCATCACTGCCGGCAGTGACCGTACTCTCAGTGTCCCGTTCAACCCTTCCTGGTTCGTGAACAGCGCCGCAGAGTACAACCACGATCTGGCCAAGCTCTCGCTGGGACTGGCTACCGCGGCCTTCCGGCCGAATGCTGCTGTCAGCAAGGCCGAAACAGCCGATGAGAACCTGCGGAACTTCCTGCATGATGCCGGCTTCTCGGATCTGCGCAGCGATGACTACGACAAGGATCCCGGAAGGTATACCGTATCAACGGTGATCGGACACCGGCAGATCGGGGAAGGCGAAGACGCCTTCCAGCTGATCGCGGTCGGTATCTGCGGACAGGGCTATGTCGATGAGTGGGAATCCAACTTCTCGATCGGCAACGGGATGATCCCGGACGGATTCGACCGTTCAGCCAGGATCGTCTATGACCGCATCTTCGGTTATCTGGCCCAGAATCATCTGGACGGTCCGCTGAAGATCTGGCTCTCCGGCTTCAGCCGGGCGGCTGCCATCACCAACATCACCGCCGCCCGTTTATCGGACAGCGGCACCTTCAGTCAGGATACCGTCTTCGCCTACACCTTCGGAACACCGTATACCACCCGGGAAAAGGACTGTCCCGACTACCGCAATATCTTCAATATCTGCGGCAAGATGGATCCGGTCACAGCCATCCCCTTCGCGGACTGGGGCTACCACCGTTACGGCATCACCCTGCGTACACCAGCTCAGGAAACAGACTCCGATTTTGCCGCAAGGCGCTTACGGGCCAATGTCGTCTACCGTCAGGTAACGGGAGTGGAATACTGGGCCAATTCGGAGATGAACCGGCAGCTGCGGGTGGTCATGGACTATCTCTTACGCATCTGTCCGGATGTCGATACTTATGTGAACTCCCTGCAGGACAACCTGATCTCGCTCTGGGAGGACCATGATCCTCTCAACCTGCTGGAACGTCTGCTGGAGATGGCCAATGACCCGATCCTGATCAACGAAGAGAACCGCAAGGATGCCAACCTCTTCCTGAACTCTCTGGCCTATCTGGCCATGGATTATCTCGCCAGTGAGAATGCCTTCCGGCGCTGGAATAACAATGCGACCGCCGGTTCGAACCTCTTACAGTCCCACACGCCGGAACTCTATATCTCCTGGGTCTACTCCGCAGAGCGGGCTTCGGAACTCTACACCCGCAGTCACGACTATACCCTGGTCTATATCGAAGGCGACGTCACTGTTACTCTTTACCGTGACAGCTACGCTCTGGAGAAGCTCTCCTATCAGGAAGAAGATTCCGCCTTCCGTCAGTACCTCAGTGTCTCCAACGGCAAGATCGCGGTGATGATCCCCCGCGATCGCCGTTATACCCTGGAAGTCATCTCCAATGCCGATCAGACTGTCAGTACCATGGACGCTGTCTTCCGGATCGGCAGACAGACTCCTGCGGAAGTCACCACCAATTACTTCGAAATGGTGCAGGGCGAAAGCTTCCATATGACCTACAACAACAACGGTACCTCTACCTCTTCCATTGCCGAAGATTACAGTACTACCGATGCTTTTGAGACGGCAGACTATCTCGGCTCCGACCGGATGAACCGTTTTGCCAACGACAGTTTCGAGAAATACAGCTGGCGCGATCTGGTCCTGGGCGCCGTGGTCATCTTCTTCCTGGCCGTCTTCTCCGTGCTCTTCCTGGTCTCGGTACTGGTCAGCTGGCTGCGTTTCCGGCATCGCCGCAAGCGCGGCTTCGTGCCGAAGGATGCGAAGTTCCGCCCGCTGCCCATCTTCTGTACCTTCCTGATCCAGATCTCCTTCCTGATCGAAGGTTTCCGGATGGTCCTCTATCCTGATCAGAACACCCTGGATATCCAGACCAAGGTCCTGATCGGCTTCCTGACCCTGATCATTGCCTTCTACGGCTATCGCCGCAAGAAAGACCGTTTCCATCTGCTGATCATGGGGGCCGTGCTGCTGCTGGCAGCAGCCGATGTCACCATGGTGTATTCCTTACGGTTCGGGGCGGCCCTGCATGTCGCTTCCTACTTCTTCCTGGCCTATATCTTTATCCGGGAAGATAAGCCGAGCCTGATCCAGATCCTGATCTGGGCAGCCATTGCGGTGGGCGGCATCAGCTATGTCTTACGGGCTCCGGGAGAGTACGGGATCCTGCGGGCCCTGGCTGTCCTCTACGTCCTGTCTTCTTCCGCGATGGCTGTCTCTTCCTTCCATCTGGCCTCCCGGACCTTCCGGGGAACGATGCTGCTGTTCGTAAGCGGCATGCTGCTGATCTACAACCAGATCAACGACACCAACGTCCTCTTCCATCTGGCTGCCTTAGGCATCTACTATACCGCTGTGATCACGCTGGCCAGCAGCGGCAGCGGCTTCCTTCGCCGCAGGGTCATCCCGGAAACGATGCTGCCGAAAGAAGAAGAGAAAACATCCTGACAACAGCCCTGCTGCAGTCACAGCAGGGCTTTTCTTATGCAGGCAGTCTTCATCTGAAGGCTGAGATAAAGGAATCAAGAACTTGAGGTGCAAAAAATGCACTTCAAGTCAGGGAGGCTCCCCTGCCCTTACCGGGCAGATCATCGGATCATCTTCAAGGTCGCAAATTGCGACCTTGAACGTACCTGTAATAACATCGAAAGGATCGGATCTGATCTTATTTGGATACTAAACGATAACGAGATCGGGGATCTGCGGACGATTTTTTCGTCCGCAGATATCAGACTTCCTCATGTCGGAATGTGGCTTAGCGAAGATCTACGGCTACAGTATCAAGAGGTTCGATGAACAGGTTCAAAAGAAAACTTCATGTTTGAACTGCTTCACAGGAATTCTCCCTGATCCGGTCGCATTTTGCGACCGGATCCCACAGAAACGATCGATATATACAAAACTATCGCCAAACAGGGCAGGATATGCTGAAAAGTACTGAAATATACAAACTCATGTAGGATTTTCTGTTTTCTCCAGAAACAATAATTCAGGAGGAATGAAGAAATGACAGATACTCAACTGATGCTTATCGATGAGAGGACACTAAAGGACAAGATCTACACTATCCGGGGACAGCAGGTCATGTTAGACAGTGATCTGGCAGAGATCTATGGGTACGAAACAAAGAACTTCAACCGCCAGATCAGAAACAATATCGAACGATTTGAAGGAAACGATTTTATGTTTCAACTAACACGCGAAGAAACAGACGAAGCTTCAAGGTGCAAAAATTTCACCTTAAACACTTCCGGAAACAGACGAGGACTTCATTATAAATATCTTCCCTACGTCTTCACCGAACAGGGCATCTATATGCTGATGACAGTACTGAAGGGTGATCTGGCTGTACAGCAGAGCAAGACCCTGATCCGCTTGTTCAAGGCCATGAAAGACCATATCCTCTCAGAACGTCCGATACTGGAATATCAATTGCTGGAAGTGAAAGAGAGTGCGAAAGAAAACAGTGACGCTATCCGTCATCTCGCCGAGACCGCCGTCACCAAAGACGAGCTCTCCCCCTTCCTGCAGCTCTTTGAGAAAGACCGGAAACAGGAAGAGATCCTGATACTCAATGGAGAACCCTATAAGGCAGATCTTGCCTATCAGAAGATCTTCTCAGAGGCAAAGAAAGAACTCATGATGATCGATGACTATATCAGCAGCAAGACCCTGAAACATCTTCTGCATTGTTCTGACAATGTAACTGTCATCATCATCAGTGACAATAAAGGGAGGACACCTTTGCAGTTCTATGAATATAAAGACTTTTTAAAAGAATATCCTGCCTTTGCAGGCAGGATCTCTTTCCTTCAGTCTCATGGCAAGATCCATGACCGCTATCTCTTCCTGGATACCGGCAGCGACGATGAGAAGATCTATCACTGTGGTGCCTCTCTCAAAGATGCCGGAGAGAAGATCGCCATGATCATGGAGTGTAAGGATACAGCACACTTTCAGACAGTGCTGAAGGCACTGCGGAAAGGAAAACGGCTGATACTGAGATAGCTCAGCGGAAGCTCTTCACCCAGTTCAGCAGGGAATCACGCCAGATGTTGCTGTAGACATCACGCTTCATCTGATCACTGACCGGTCCGTTCCTGGCCATCTTCTCCAGGATCTCTGCCTGCAGTTCCTCTACCGACATCTCCTCATAAGACTTCCCGGCCCGCTGTTCCTTCGTGATGACGGGTCTTTCTTCATCCTTCTCCTTCACTTCGATCTTCTTACTGACCGGCGTGAAGGAACGTCCGTCCTTCAGCCAGATCTCTCCGTCACAGCCTGCAAGAGAGAAGCGTAAACGGCCGTCTGAGACCGTGATCTCTTCCCCGTGCAGTGCGCCCCGGTAGAGGCCGTTTTCTGCTTCTGTGTCAAAGGAAGCGGGGCTGTCCGCGTTGTTTACGGCAACGATGACACTGTCCCGGCAGAAGGCGAACTGACCTGTCCTCAGCAGCAGCTCTCTGTAGTTCCCGTAGGAAAGTTCGGGGACTTCCCGATGGATCTTGCCCAGAGCGGCGATCAGCTGGGTGCAGGCATTCTCCTCATAGGCATTGCCGAAGTCGGAAAGCTCCAGACAGGGGCGCAGCGGAGCATCGCTGCCTCTGCCCTTCTTCCCTTCGATACCGAATTCACTGCCGTAGTAGAGAGAGGGGATGCCCGGCAGGGTATAGAGCAGGATGTGGACCGGGACGTAGTGGGCCTTGTTGTTGAGCTTGGACATGATCCGTTCCACATCGTGGTTGTCGACGAAGTGATAGAGAGGCGTATCCCCGCAGAGATCTCTTTGTCTTTTGACGGTATGAGCGATCTCGAAGTAGTTGTGGTCATTGTGTCCGGAATAGAGCGCCTTGTGCAGGGCATAGTCCGTCACGCTGTGCAGCATCTCTCCGTTGACCCATCTGCCGTAGTCACCGTGGATGACTTCGCCCATCAGCCAGAAGTCTTCCTTCACTTCTTCGGCAACGCGGCGCAGGGCTCTCATGAAGTCAAAGTCCAGTACGTCGGCCGCATCCAGCCTCAGACCGTCGATATCGAATTCCTTTACCCACCAACGGACGACATTGCAGAGGTAGTCACGAACTTCGGGATCCTGCTGGTTCAGACGGGGGAGGATGTTGTAGCCGCCCCAGGCCTCATAGGAGAAACCGTCGTTGAACTCGTTGTTGCCATAGAAGTTCACCTTGCTGTACCAGGAACGGTAACGGGAGCTCTCCCGGTACTGTTTCAGGTCCCGGAAGGCAAAGAAGTCTCTGCCGGTATGGTTGAAGACGCCGTCAAAGATGACCCGGATCTCTTTCTGATGGCAGTACTGCACCAGTTCCTTCAGGTCTTCATTGGTGCCTAAACGGCTGTCTGTCCGGTAGTAGTCCGTCGTATCGTAGCCGTGCCTTCCGGATTCGAAAAGAGGACCGATATAGAGGGCATTGCAGCCCAGTTTCTGCAGATGATCGATCCAGGGATATAGTTTCTTTATCCGGGAGACCGGTGTTTCGTAAGTGTTTTCTTCAGGTGCTCCGCAGAGTCCTAAAGGATAGATATGATAAAAAACTGCTTTCTGATACCACATAAAAATACCTCTGATCTGTATACTAACGCTGTTCGCTTCGCGGAACGAATACCAGTTTCAGATCCATGTCCATCGCATCTGCCAGTTTCCACAGAACGCGCAGCGAAGGATTGTAAAGCCCCCTCTCGATCTTACTGATATTTGCCTGATCCACACCGCTCTTTCCGGCCAGTTCCTTCTGGGTAAGACCACTGGAGATCCTGGCCTCGATCAGTTCTGCCAGGACCCGGAATTCCTGCTCTGAGGCATTCCATTCTTTCCGGAAACCTTCGTCCTGCAGTTCACGCTGCAGTTCATCCCGAAATGTCAGTTCCTTTGTCATCTTTCTTACCTCCGCTCTCTCTGGTTCCCGGGCAGGCAATTTCATCGTCTTTTTGATAAAACCGTTTGTCAGGATGACCTGTCCGCTCTTATTGAAAAAATAGAGGATCCGCACGGCATTTGAGCCCTGCCGTGTCCTGAGTTCATAAAGCCCATTGCCGAGATGTTTGGAAAAGGGTTCTCCCAGATCCTTCCCAAATCTTTCCAGCATCATCATCGTCCTATAGACCTTTACTCTCAGTTTTTTATCCGTTATAGACGTAAGAAGATCCTTTACCGGCCAGCAACCAGGGCTATTTTTCAAAATAGATGATCTTGATCGCTTTTTCATTGTATGGTTGATTTACCATATGTGTCAACCACATCCTATATATTGTTATTACGGGTCAAAACGAAAAATCCTTCCCTTTCGGGTAGGAATTTTCATTTTCCCTGACAATAACAATATAGGGACCACCTGGACGGGTGGCGGTCGTGCTTCCTCCTTTTGAAACGAAAGGAGGAATGCCTATGATCATTGAATTGACATTGGCAGCGACGCTCCTTGGAGTGATCGTTGCCGTGCTGGCTCTGACTCTTGAAGTCTGGAAGCTCATGAATTCAAAGAAAAACGGCCGCTCCAACACTTCCAATCGTTAAGCGGACCGTTTTAACGCGAGGAAGCACGACCGTCACCGGTGGTCCCCTCTTTGTGTCTCTATTATAAGATGATGCCCTCCCTTTTACAAGGTCCGCTTTTTGCACAGGTCAGGGTATACATTAAGATCAGGCGCCATTATGGGCGGGTCACGAAAGATACGGTGGAGATCACGTCGCGACTCCGGTCGCACTGATCGTGACCGTCCTGGCTCTGACTCTTGAAGTCTGGAAGCTCATGAATTCAAAGAAAAACGGCCGCTCCATGTCTTCCAAACGTTAAGCGGACCGTTTTAACGCGAGGAAGCACGACCGTCACCGGTGCTCCCCTCTTTTTGTGTCTACATTATAGCACTTATTTCAGTGCTTTGCGGATCTCCGCATTCAATTCTTTAAAGACGCCTTTCGGATAGATCTCATCCAGGATCTCGATGATCTTATCGACTTCTTCATCGGTCAGGTCGTCGTTTTTGGTGATGTTGCGGATCTTGGTGTGCGTGATATAGCGGACGATCTTCTTCGCTGATTCTTTCTCGGCGATCTTGTCCTTGACGACCGTGGAACGGTGGGCAAACTGAATGAAGTCCTTGTTCATCAGTTCGTAAGAGAACTTCCCGTTCTTATCGGTATACTTTTCGATTAGCACTTCGTAGACGAAAGGTTCGACTTCAACAGGCTTCGGTTCCTCTTTGACCTTGGGCTCCTTCAGCATCTTCTTACTGACTTTGGCCTTGCCCTGCTTGCGGAATTCCAGACCTCCGGTCAGTTCAACGGCTTCGGCGAATGCTTCGGCCGGATAGACATCGACAGGAGTATTCTTGAGCGGTACTGCTTCACCGGTCTTCTTACTGATCGAGCCGATACCGGGCTGGCGCTGATCGGGCCTGACGATAACGATACCGATATCGCCGGAAGCTGTCTTTTCCCGGTATGCGAATGCCGGAATAACGGACAGTTTTACAACGTTCGTTCTGATCATATGAATGAACTCCTTTCATTATCCGCCCTTATTCTAACATTGAACTCTGCTTTAAAGAAGTAAAGGTAGTGTAAAACCGAAGCAGGGACTAGGATCCGAGTTCTTCAAAAAGCACAGGTATATCTTCCTTCAAAGTACTGTAAATGATATTCAGATCAACATTCCCGTAATCGTGGACGACCCGGTTGCGAAGACCGAAGACCGCTGTCCAGGGAACGGTTGAATGCTGCTGACGGTAATCGTCGCTCAGTTTACGTGCATTCTCCGAGATCTGGATCATCCGGAACATCATTGAATCCAGCAGGATCTCATTTTCCTTTAGTTCCGAAATGGATACACCCTTCATCTGTCTGATGATAAAGGCGAGATCGCGGCGCATCTTCTCCGCAAAATAGCTATCGTCTTTGTGTTCAACCGTAGATCTTTATTCCTGTCTGCAGGACTTCTTTCAGCAGCTCTTCATTGTTCAACAGCTGCTTCAGATCCAGCAGATCGACTCTTTTATGCAAAGCCGAACGCAGCTTCTCCGCCAGTTCATAGAAGCGCAGTCCGCTGATATCTGCCGCTATCAGCAGATCGACATCACTGGTCTCTGTAGCTTTTCCTTTGGCATAGGAGCCAAACAGATAACAGAAAGAGACCGGATAGGACGAGAACACTTCGGAAGTGATCTTTCTGATCTCTGCTTCACTCAGCAGACCGTGTTCCTCATCCAGAAGATCGGCCTTCCTGAGTTCCTGAAGCAGATACCGGTATTTCAGTGTGTCCGTTTTCTTCGTGTCATTTTCGTAGTCGACATAGGAGCGCAGCGATACCCCCAGACGCTGAGCCGCTTCTTTCTGGGTAAAGTTCTTTTGAAGTCTCAGTTCTTTCAATTCCGTCATGATTGCACACTCCTCTGAACCAATTATATGCAGATTCTGCATATTATTCAATAGTATGGTGTGCATTTCCTGCATATCTGCATCTTTCAGATATGCATCCTCCTCCTTTCATATCATTATTTCCGGGAAAAGCCTGTTTTCCTGCCCCTTTCTGTTCATGATAAGATGGAGAGAGATACTGAAGCATTCGCTAAGGTTTGGAGAGAACGATGAAAAAGATCATAACGATAGTCCTGCTGATGGGTATGCTCCTGCAGCCCGTGCGGGCAGACAGCACCCTGCGCATCACGGATGTCTATGCCTCTTTTCTGGATGAAAAGGTGGAAGTCACCCGCCAGGTGATGGAGATCGACGGAGGTACTTCCGAGAAGGTCTCCCTGGAGATATCCACCAGCGGCGGAGGCAGTTCCAAAAGCTACAAACTGGTGCAGTACGACGGAAACACCGTCTATACGATCGCTTCTTCCACGGAGGCTTCCCTTTCCTTCGACCCTGTCGAGGTAAAGACCGGACTGCCCCTCTACCTCTCCGTCTCCAGCAACGGTCAGCAGACGACCCGTCTATTGAACTTCCGCATCAATGTCGGGGAGACCTCCAAACAGTTCCCTACCGATGTCTATTCCGAGTTCGGTTCCGGACTCGTCATCGATCTCAGCGACAAGCTGCCCGGCTGCAAGCTCAGCTTCCTGCCCTTCGCGATCCCGCTGACAGTCAGAAAGTATGCGGACGGCAGGGTCGTCCTGGGACTGGGCCTCAATTATCAGGATGCGAAGTTCTGGAACAATGCCCGTCAGGGCAAGTTCCCGGTCACCGATGATTTCGAGAGCGTCCGACAGGCGGTCCTCTCTGAAGAGAGCGAAGCCTTCATCTCCAAACCGAAGAATATGGGCCTGCTCTTCAGCGTTTCCGGCTGGGCCGAAGGCAATGTCAACGGCCAGCAGCCGATGCGAGGCAGACTGCAGGTCTATGCCGGGACCGGCTGGGCTACCGGCGGACAGTATGCGATCCTGACCTGGGACGTCACGGTCACCATCGGCGGCAGCGGAGCCTTCGATTTTGCGTTAGTCTACAACGAAGCCGAAAGCAGGCGCAGCTTCGAGTTCGACCGGGTGATGGTCGGGGCGATCGGGGCTCTGGAAGCCTTCGGCGGGATCGGTCTCTACTCGCTGGCAGCGGTCGGCATTTACGGAGCTGCCTCTTTGGGCCTCAACTTCGAACTGCTTCCCAAGCAGACCATCGACTCCCTGATCCTGGCCGGTGAGATCGACTTCAAGGTCAAGGTCTTCGGCAAAAGCATCGTCACCTTTACCCTGATCAGCGGCAGTCATGACTTCCTGAAGAAGAAACTGACCGCTTCAGAGATCAACTTTACCGATAACGGGGAAGCCCTGAAGGCTTACCTCTTAAGCAGCAACTACGGCGACAGCAGCGGCAGCGTGCTCACTTCCGGTGAGATGCGCTGGCACGGCACGATCGAAGAGCAGCCTCTGCAGGCCGGCTGGGAGGGCGACAAGGACTTCGCCCATCTGCTGGCAGAAGATATCTATCCGGATTCCCATGTGCAGATCCTCAATACCGGCAGCAGCGCCCTGCCGCAGATGAATATCGTCTTCTTAGGCAGTGACAGTGCCCGGGTCAGAGGCAATCAGTCCGTTTTAAGCAACAGCTACTACGATCTCTCCACGGACTTCCTCTCCGATCCCTCCGTCCTCGATGACAACGGCACCGCCGACTTCGAGCCCTATGTCTGGCATGACGACATCCACGGCGATACCTACCTGGTCTGGCAGGATGCGGTCACAGAGATCACGGAAGAGATGACCCTTTCCGAGATCGCCGCCAATACGGAAGTCGCCTTCCTGGAATACTGGGTCGGTTCTTCCTGGTGGAAGAAGGAAGTCCTGACCGACTACGCCGGCAGCGGTCTCCATGCCGCCGGAGCCACGGTCGCGGCCGATCAGAACGGCAGTCCGGTCGTCAGCTGGTTCACCACTTCCGTCGAAGATCCGCTGGGTCTTTCCGGCGAACATGAGATCTGGCTGGCGGTCCGCGATGAGCTCGGAAAGTGGAGCAGCAGCTCTCAGTTCACAGTCAGCGGCAACGTCACTTCCGTACAGAACGGTTACTTCCATGGGAAGCAGACTCTCGCCCTCAGTATGACCGACGGCAGCGGCAAAGAGACCGTCAGCCTCTGGCAGGACGGCGAAAAGATCTGGGAGAAGGAAGGCGCCAACGGACAGTTCAGCTTCATGGGCTACAACTACCGTTCCTTCAGCTGGTGTCAGGACGGAAAGCTCTATCGTATGGACGAGAGCCTGAACGAGAGCGTACTGACGACTGTTCCCTCGCCGGACTATCAACTCTACGGCAAGTTCGGCAGCAGTACGGTGATGCTGACGGGGAGATCCTTAAAGGACAGTGAAGAGAACGCCTTCGCCCTCTTCAGCAGCGACGGCGGAAGCAGCTGGCACAAGGTCGCCCTGACCGACATCGACAGTCATGCCCTGGTCGATCATCTCTCGGTCGCCTATTCCAACGAGAACGAACCGATCGTCGTCTACAGCGTGCAGAACTATGAAGCGAACTATGACGAAGCGCGCACCCTCGCTTCCACCTACTTTGAAGAAGCACCGGTCGATGCCCTGGCCGATGTGCCGGTGATGAGCCTCTCCGGGGAAGACCCCCGTTTCACCGATACCCAGTGCGACCTCTACATCAAGGCCCGCAGAGCCAACTCCCACCTCTCCCTGCAGGAGATCAGCGCGGTCGATCCCGAGGACTATGTCCCCGGACAGGAAGCGACGCTGAAGGTGACGGTCTTCAATAACGGCCTCTATCCCCTGCAGCAGGGCTCCGTCTATTATAACGGCAGCGAGATCGGCAAGCTCTCCGATACCCTGCCGCCGGGCGAAAGCACTGAGATCGAAGTGAAGGTCCCGATCCCGGCCGATACCGGACAGGAAGCCCCCTCCTATCTGCTGGAAGCTTCTTCCCGCGGCCTGCAGGAGATCGAGAGCCGCCGCAGCTTCACCCTGCCGGCCGGACACCTTGAGGTAAGCGACCTCGATCATACCTTTATTGATATGAAAGAGGGTATGACCTATACCATCAGCAATCATGGCTGCACCACCAAGGACTATGAGATCGTGATCCGCGATGATGAGCGGGGCCTGGAACTTTCCCGGGAAAAACTCAGCCTGAAGGGCGGAGAGGAATACAACGGCACCGCAGTCAGTCCGAGCGGCATGTATATCAAGGACGGCAGCAAGTCCGTCACCATCTACGTCCTCTATGAGGGCGAAGACTGGGATTCCTCCACGGTAGAACCGCAGCGCATCAAAACGGTCGTGACCCTGGAGGAGATCTACGGTCAGCCGCTGCCGCCGATGGATAACTCCAACAGTAACGATGTCCCGCCCGCTCCGGCGATCATCGAGAATACCCCGCGTCCCACGAAGACTCCGGCCCCCTTCCCGGTCCCCACTGTCGTGCCGAGCGAAACGCCGGAACCAGCAGTGACCGAGACGCCGCTCCCCACAGCTGCACCGACTCCGACTCCGACACCGGCTCCTTCCGCGCAGCCGGGAGCGGAGGAGATCGAGAAAGAAAAGGTCAACGGTTTCCCCTGGTGGATCGTCGGCGTCGGGCTGACCGCTGCTATCGGCTGTCTATTGATCTTCCTCTTCCTGCTCTGGAAGAAGAAGGATGAAGACGAAGAAGACCGCTCCTAGCGGTCTTCTCTTCCGGTAAGAAAAGGCAGGCTGAGCCTGCCCGATCATTTCTGTTTCAGTTTCCAGATCGCTCCGCCCAAGGCCAATGCTCCTAAGGCAATGCCGGGCAGCAAAGCCTTCAGACTGAGCCCTTCGCCCCGGCCTTTCTCCTTCAGCCAGTTCTGCAGAACTTCCGGATCCTCGGTACGGTAGGAATAATACTTCTGCTGCACTTCGCTCATCCCTTCCCAGGTGAGCTTCAGGAAGTTCTCCGAACCGTCCAGCATCTCGATCTGCGGATCGCTGACGTAGGACCTTTCCAGCCTTCCCTGCTGCAGCAGCTGCAGCAGTTCGTTCCAGTCGGCTTCCGTGCACTTCTTCGCCACATTGACCTGCCGGCCCTGTTCATCATAGTACACGCCGCTAAGGACGCAGCCCTCCCCGGTCCTGTTGAAGTCGAGACGCTGGTTCATCTCCATCGAAGGACCGGAAGTGTTCCAGTAGAAGCTGTCGATCTTCTCAAGCGGCACATCGCTGCCGATCTGCAGGACTTCCTGCTCCGGGAAGAACTGTCGGGGATCGACGGCTTCCGTCTGTCCCGCAGCTTTGACGTCTTCGCCCTGACAGGCTTCGATGCGGAAAGCGATCTGCTGCGGGAAACCGTGCTCCTGACAGTAGTAAGCGACATAGTCCTCGCCGTAAGTTCCCGGATACTCTTCTTCCCAGCTCAGCAGGTCCAGACGTTCTCCGGCTTCGCTGACTTCTTCCAGGATGACCCGGTAAGAGGCCTCCGGCACTTCCTCCCACTGCAGATGAAGGCGGCCGTAATCCGTTTCCATCGTAATGTTCATGGTGTCTTCTCCTGTCTCTGCCCATGCGCTTACCATGCAGAAACACAGTAAGAGGCAGCTGATCATCAGTTTCTTCATACTTTCATCTTATCAGAAGTAAGCGGAAGTCTGCTGCAGTTCCGCGCAGGCCTTCAGTTTCTCCTCATTGCCCAGTACGCAGATCCGTACATCCCGGAAGGCTTCTTCCAGTCCGGGTGCCAGCGCCCGGATATCTTCCGCTGTCGTGGAGATGACCGCTTTGCGCAGTTCTTCGATATCCTCCCGGCTGTTGCCGCGCAGCCAGCGGGTCAGGTAAAGCACCCCTTCCCGGTAGGAAGAGAGCGGGGAATCAAAACGGTTCATGGTGCCGATCACGAAACGGCGCATCTCCTCTTCGTCCGCTTCAAAGTTCTTCACATACTCCGGCAGTTCCCGGAATACACGCAGGGTATTGCTGATCTGGGGATCGCGGAAGGAAGTGAGGATGACACTGCCGTCTCTCTCGAAACCGGCTCCGCAGCCGTAGGCTCCGCCCAGGACCCGGATCTCCTGCCACAGGTGATCGGTATTCAGGATCTGGGAGAGGACCATCCGGTGCGCATACTCCCGCATGGAGAGGGTCTTTCCTTTGGCGGCCAGCGCACAGTACTGCACCTGAGAAGCCATATAAAGGCCTTCCGGGGCGGTTTTTTCTTTCAGGGGGACGTTATAGGGAGTTTCCTCTTTCCCCTTCGGCAGGGCCTCAAAGAAGGCTTCAGCCGCTTTCTCGACGGCAGGCAGCCGTTCTTCGTCAGCTGTGACCTGGAAGAAGACATTGCGGTCCGTAAAGATCTTTTCCGAGACCTCCTGCAGTTCTCGGATCAGGGCCTCTTTCTTCTGTGGGAAGTTCTCGCTGAGATCGTTCAGATAACGCAAGAAGCTCCTGCCGGTCGTGATATCGGCCAGCCGGGAAGAACGGGAAAACTGAATAGTGACTTCCCGGGCAGCGGCGGCATCGTAACGGTAGGCGATCTGGTTCTGCAGAGCGGAACGCATCTCCTCCAGCAGTTCCTTCAGCCGTTTCTCATCATCGAAGAGGGTCTCCAGGATCTCTTCCTTAAGGAGGGCATAGGCATCTTCCTCTTCTTCCGGCAGATAGCGCAGATCGCACTGCAGGCAGCGGAAGAGTTCCTGACTGTCCGGTCTTTCCAGGAACAGCGGGACGGTGGCGACGCCGCCGGTCTTCCGGGCGACTTCTTCGCTCAGAGCGCGGTAGTCATGTTTCTTCGTGCTCATCAGTCCCAGGATCCGGCACAGCAAGGAAGCGGTCTGCAGTTCCTTCTCATGAAGATGGGAAAGGTCGAAGAAGATGGAGACATAGTGGATGCCCGAAGTCGGCAGAGTGACTTCGAGCGCTCTGTGTCCGCTGACTTCTTTTTCTTTTAGCGGTGAGGGTTTCTCCACTGCGTTGAGGTCTTCCCGCTGCAGGAGCGGGATGCAGGAAGCAGCTTCCGGAGCGTCGCCGCTCTCGCGGTAAAGGCGTAAGGCCTTGGCTTTGCGCAGGGCTTCTTCCTTCTCGGTTTCACTCAGGGCGGAGACTCTCTTCTGTTCTTCCTTCTTCAGTCTCTCCACGCTCTCGGCGACCCAGCTCTCACTGGGCGAAAGGACTACGAAGGAGGAGCGGGTATTCTCCAGCAGGCAGTCTTTCAAGGTCTGCAGCGCCTGTGCCGGGTCTTCCTTCAGAGAAGCGAAGGCCTCGCGCATGCGCAGTTCGGCAAAGGGATCTTCTTCGTGGTAGAGCAGCCTTTCCAGGAGACGCAGCGAGTAGACCAGGCCTTTGGGGGTCCTGCCGTAGTCTTCCTCACGCAGGAGGTATTCGCTCTCGTGCAGGCTGGCTTCGCAGAGTTTCGGGTCGAGGCCTTCTTCGACGGTCTTGCGTAAAACTTCCTCTGCGATCTCTAAGAAGCGTTCTTTCTGATCCTTGCGGGCTTTGCGGACCAGGATCGAATAGACCGGCTGGCTGCAGGAAGTATCGAGCGAAGATTCGATCTCTTCGCCGATCCCCTCTTCCAGCAGCGCTCTGCGCAGGGTGCCGGAAGCGCTCTGCAGGAGGCAGTAATCGGCCAGCTGCAGAGCTAATTGCTGTTTCACATCGTGGCTGCTGCCGACGACCCAGTTCAGGGCGAAGATCTCGCTCTTCTGCGGGTTGGAACCGCTCTCCAGCGGATAGCTGACGGAGACCTCTTTGCGTTCTCCGGGATCCTTCTCCGTCTCGTAGAAGATCGGAGACTGAGCCGTATACTTTGAAAGATACTCGCGGTCGATATATTCCATCCGTTCTGTAAAATCCATGTCGCCGTAGAGCAGGATGACGCTGTTGGACGGATGGTAGTGACGGCGGTAGAAGTCCATCGCTTCTTCATAGGTCAGATCGACGATCGCTTCCGGCAGACCGCCGGAGACAAAACGTCTGTCGGTATGCGGGAAAAGCGAAGAAGCGACCGCATTCTCCAGGATGAAATCGGCGCTCGGCGCTTCGCCCTTCATCTCGTTGAAGACGACGCCGTTGAAGTGCAGGCCGTCTTCTTCCTCCTCATAGTGCCAGCCTTCCTGGCCGAAGATCTCCGGCGTATGCAGGAGGTTCGGGCAGAAGACCGCATCGAGGTAGACGTTGCTGAGGGTGCGGAAGTCCTTCTCATTGCAGGAAGCGACCGGATAGACCGTGAACTGGCCGTAGGTCATCGCATTGAGGAAGGTGTTCAGGGAACCTTTCAGGAGCTGGACGAAGGGATCCTTCAGGGGATAGCGGTCCGAACCGCAGAGGACGGAGTGTTCCAGGATGTGGGGGATGCCCTTGTCATTCTCGGGCGGGGTGCGGAAAGCGACGGCCAGGGTCTTGTTGGGGTCGGCATTGGCCATGGTGACTAAGAGTGCGCCGCTCTGCTCATGCCGGTAAAGGGAAGCGGTACCGTGGATATCGGTCAGTTCTTCCTGTTTCAGTAAGGTATAGTTCATATCAAGCCTCTTCTATCTTCTGTAATCCTTTGGCCGCCTTTAAGGAGAGTTCACGGGAAGTCTCCAGACGGTCGAAACGGACGGTGATGATGCCTTCTTTGAGATCGATCTTTTCCAGCGTACCGCTGCCGAAGATCGCATGGCGGATGCGGTCCCCTTCCCGGAAGGGCAGTCCGTTCTCCAGCAGCAGGAACTTCTGTTCGTTCGCTTCCACGAAGTAACGGGTCTCACTGATCACTTCCTCGCTCAGAGGAGGAAACCAGCGGATCAGGGAAGGATCGGGGTCGAGCAGGAAACGGGAGGGATAACGTACGCCTCCGTCGGCCCGGCTGTTGGAGGCGGAGAGGATCAGGCGGTCCCTGGCCCGGGTCATCGCCACGAAAGCCAGCCGCCGTTCTTCTTCCATCTGGGGACGGGTCGCGGTCTTGGCTGAAGGGAAGATCCCTTCGTTGAGACCGCAGAGGAAGACGACCGGGAATTCCAGACCTTTGGCGGCATGGACGGTCATCAGTTTGACCGCTTCCTTTTCGGCCTGATCGGCATTGGTGAAGAAGGAGACATGGCGCAGGTAGTCCTGCAGATGGTTCTCTTCACCGGAGCTGATCTCGAACTCACGAACAGACTGCTGCAGGGATGCCAGATTGTCCAGCTTCTCCTGCGAGCCCATCGTCCGCAGCATCTTCCGGTAGCCGCTCCTCTCTAAGAGGATCTCCAGCAGATCGAAGACTTCTTCCTTTTCGGTATTGCCGAAGGAAGCGAAGAGATCGAGGAAAGCTTCCGCCTGGGTGCCTCTGAAGATCTCGTCATTGATATGCTTCTGCAGCAGTTCATAGAGACTGCCGCCCTCCTTCTCCTGACATTCCAGGAGGTGGGAGATCCTTCTCTTGCCGATCTGCCGTTTAGGCCTGTTGACGATGCGAAGGAAAGAGAGATCATCACGGTAAGCCAGGAAGCGCAGATAGGAGAGCGCATCCTTGACTTCGCTGCGTTCATAGAACGGGATGCCGCTGTAGAGCACATAGGGGATCTCTTTCTTCAGTAAAGCTGTTTCGATGCTGCGGCTGACATAGTGAGCCCGGTAGAGCACGGCAATGTCGCGGGGAGCGGTCCCCTTCTCGATCAGAGCGGCGCTCTCGGCAGCGATCAAAGCGGCCTCTTCCTCTTCGCTGCGGGCGTTGAGGCAGAGCACTTCGCTTCCGTTCTCGCGGGTCGGGCGCAGGATTTTCTCGATGCGGTCCTGATTCTTCCGGATCAAAGAATCGGCAACGGCCAGGATCTGCGGTGAGGAACGGTAGTTTTCTTCTAAGAAGATCGTCTGCGTATCTTTGAAGCGTTTGTCGAAAAGCAGCAGGTAGCGGATATCGGCGCCCCGCCAGGTATAGATGGTCTGATCGGGATCGCCCACCACAAAGAGGTTGTGGTGATAGCCCTGCAGGACTTCCATCAGTTCATACTGCAGGAAGTCGATGTCCTGGAATTCATCGATCATGATGTACTCCAGCTTCTTCTGCCATTTCTCTTTGATGTCGGGACGGATGGCGAAGATGTGCAGGGTGAACTTGATCAGGTCATTGTAGTCCAGAGCGAAACACTTCTTCTGTTCGTAGAGGTAGCCCCAGAAGAGGATCTCATCGACGTCCTGCGCGGCAAAGGAACGGCGGCGCAGTTCTTCCGCGGAAGTATCGATCAGCTCTTCGTAGTACTGCGGCCGCTTGAAGAGCTTCTGGATCTCGAACATGTCCCTGGCCTCGGCAAAGGTCTTCTGACGCAGGGTCAGATGGTGTTCCTCGTAGATCCTCTCCAGCATGTCGTTGATGTCGCTGTTGTCGAGGATCAGGAAGTTCTCGGGATAGGCCAGGGTATAGATCTCTTCGGAAAGGACGGCGGCACAGAAGCCGTGGAAGGTATTGATATAGGCAGTGTCACTGTCGCCGATCAGCTTGTGGATGCGCTGTTTCATCTCCTGGGCGGCCTTGTTGGTGAAGGTGACGCAGAGGATGTGATCCGGGCGGATGAAAAGCTCATTGACCAGGTACGCATAGCGATGGGTCAGGGCTCTGGTCTTGCCGGAGCCTGCTCCGGCAATGACCCGTACCGGTCCTTCGGTTGTGGTGACAGCAGCTTTCTGGGCTGCATTTAAAGAAGCGAGGATCTCACTCATACTCTATAATCCTATCATAAAAGAAAAGAACTGATCTCTCAGTTCCTCGTCGCATAGGCATTGTGCAGGTGATTGCTCAGCAGGAAGGCCAGCTTCTGCGGATCTTCCCGGCAGTCATCGCTGATCCAGTCCCAGACCGCGCCGACGACCGCATTGCGGTAGAAATTCAGGATGGTCTTCTGAGCATCTTCGTCGACCGGCAGCGGACATTCCGGCAGGGCGGCATCCGCCAGATGGCGGCTCCAGAGACGGGTGTGTTCATAGAGGGTCTCGGCCCCGTCGGAACTCATCAGTTTCTTTACCAGTTCCTTGTGTTCACGGATGACTTCCAGCAGGATCAGAAGAGCTTTTTCGCAGTCTTCATGAGCGATCGGCAGTACCTGCCGGGCCCGCAGATCCTCTTCGATGATATTGATCGCCAGATCATAGATACTGCGGAAATGGTAGTAAAAAGAAACACGGCTCACACCTGCCAGATCCGTGATATCGGTAACAGTGATTTTGTCGATCTTCTTTTTGAGCGACAGGGATCTGAAAGCCTCGTATATCTTCTCCCGAGCATTCTTCGCCATACAATAAGTATAATCAAAGAATGTAAGCGATGTCAAAGGATTCCGTTAGTTCATAATAACGTGACTGAATTAACGATATTTTTCGACTTCTTTTTCATTCAGCTCGTTGATGAAATAATCCAGAAAGATGTCCGGATCGAAACCTTCCGGCAGCAGGGAACTGCTTCCTTCAACGGAGATGTGCAGCTCTTTTCCGTCTTCGTAAGCAGCGAGCAGTTCGACCGAAGCGCCCTTTCCGTCATCAGACTTCTCATAGCCGTTATAACGGAAGAGATCCTTCTCTTCGATCAGCTGCTGCACTTCTCTCATTGCTTCTTCGCTCATCGTTTTGCGGACATCCAGATCGGTACCGTAGTAGTCGCTCTTGCAGGACATCCGCAGCTGTACTTTGTCCTCCCCTTCCTTTTCCAGCAGGAGGATCCAGCGTCCGCGGGGACGGTCGTCCCGGTAGCTGCGGTGAGTGTTCTTGTAGCGCATGCGGAAACGCAGCATCTTCATATCCTATACCTCTCCTTTCAGTTCGTAGATGATATCGCGCAGTTCGGCGGCTTTTTCGAAGTCCAGAGCCCTGGCGGCTTCCTTCATCTCCTTTTCGAGCGAAGCGATCAGCTTGGCCGTATCCTTGACGGTATGGCTCTTCTTCTTGAGATAAGCGCTGACTTCCTTCTTCGATTCCCGGCCGTGTACGGCTTCCGTGATCTCCTTGTAGACGGTCTTCGGAGTGATGCCGTGTTCCTTGTTGTAGGCTTCCTGGATGGCCCGGCGGCGTTCGGTCTCGCCGATCGCCTTCTTCATGGAGTCCGTCATCTTGTCGGCATACATGATGACCCGGCCGTTCGCATTCCGGGCAGCCCGGCCGATGGTCTGGATCAGGGAACGTTCCGAACGCAGGAAACCTTCGTTGTCCGCATCCAGGATCGCGATCAGCGAGACTTCCGGGATATCGAGACCTTCTCTTAAGAGGTTGATGCCGACCAGAACGTCATAGTTGCCCTTGCGCAGATCGACGATGATCTCGGTACGTTCCAGGGTCTTGGTCTCATGGTGCAGATAGGCGACCTTGAGATCCTGCTTCTTCAGGAAGTCGGTCAGATCTTCCGCCATCTTGACGGTCAGGGTGGTGATCATCGTACGTTCATTGCGGGCGATGTTGGCTTTGATCTCCTGCAGCAGATCATCGATCTGACCCATCGAAGGACGGATCTCGACCTTCGGATCCAGCAGGCCGGTCGGACGGATGATCTGTTCGACGACTTCGCCGTGGGTATGTTCCAGCTCGTAGTCACCGGGGGTAGCGCTCATGTAGATGCGGGGCGCCTTGATCTCTTCGAATTCATCGAAGCGCATCGGACGGTTCTCCAGTGCCGAAGGCAGCCGGAAACCGTAGTCGACGAGAGTCTGCTTTCTGGCCCGGTCCCCGTTATACATGCCGCGGATCTGCGGCAGAGAGACATGCGATTCATCGATGACCAGCAGGAAATCATCCGGGAAGTAATCGAAAAGGTTCCAGGGACGTTCTCCCGGTACCCGGTGGTCGATATGCATGGAGTAGTTCTCGATGCCGGCAACACTGCCGAATTCGCGCAAAGCTTCCAGATCATAGCGGGTCCTCTGTTCCAGACGTTCGTATTCCAGAGGCTTGCCCTGTTCCTTGTAGTAAGCCAGACGTTCTTCCAGTTCCTTCTCGATCCCGTCACAGGCGATCATCATATCCGCTTTGGAACGGGCATAGCCGCTGGCCGGGGTGATGGTATAGACGATATAGGAATTCAGGACGTCCTTGGTGACCGGATCGACTTCCACGATCCTTTCGATCTCATCATCGAAGAGCTCGATGCGGATCAGGAAACGGTTGGTGTAGCCGGGAACGATCTCGATACTGTCGCCCCGGACCCGGAAAGTGCCGCGCAGCTGATCGGTATCGTTGCGGGTATACTGACGGGAGACCAGCTTGCGCAGGAATTCCTGACGGTCGATCTTGTCGCCGGCCTTGATCCCGAAAAACATATCTTTGTAGTAGGTGGGACTGGAGGAGGCATAGATGCAGGCAACGGAAGCGACCACGATGGTATCCCTTCTCTCGAGGAGAGAGTTATAGGCGCTCATCCGCAGCATATCCAGTTCGTCGTTCTGTACGGCATTCTTCTCGATGTAGGTATCGGTCTTCGGCACGTAGGCTTCCGGCTGATAGAAATCGAAGTTGGAAACGAAATACTCGACCCGGTTCTCCGGGAAGAGGTTCTTGAATTCGACATAGAGCTGACCGGCCAGGGTCTTGTTGTGGGAGAAGACCAGCGTCGGTTTCCCGACATTGGCGATGACGTTGGCAATGGTAAAAGTCTTGCCGGTACCGGTCGCCCCTAACAGGACCTGTTCCTGTTTGCCGGCTAAAAGGCCCTCGGAAAGTTCTTTGATGGCCTGCGGCTGATCGCCGGTCGGCTGAAAGGATGAATGCAGTTTAAAGATCCCCATACCGCTATTATAGCGGAAACCGAAGACTCCTGCCCTGCATTCTTCGGACGATAGAAAAAAGAGGACTTCCGTCCTCTTATCACTTCGTTTTCAGGATCTCCAGAGCCCGCATCAGCTGGGCATCCTTGGAGTGGTCCATCTGCCAGAGCCGGGTGACGCCGGAGGAGATGGCGGTGAAGGTCTCTTCGTTGATCTCTCCGGTCACTTCCAGTTCCCGATCCTGCTGGTAGGCCCTGACGGCTTCGGCGACGCCGGCAGAAAGATAGCCGTCGGTGCGTTCGATGTCATAGCCCAGGAAACGCAGAGCCAGCTCGGCAGCCTTGTTGTAGGCGCTGACCGTATCGACTCCGTAGCTCTCCCCTTCCGGGAACTTCCCGAAGGTGATGTAGAGCGCTTCATCCAGCTTCACTTCTTCATCAACTTTGACGCCTTCCTCGTTGATCCAGACTCCATTGGGCGAGAGCCACTTGCTGACGGTGACCTTGATCGCGGAACCGTCATAGAGCGGATAGGTCGTCTGGACGACGCCCTTGCCGTAGGTGGTCTCTCCGACCGATACTGCATCCGGATGCATCTCCTTGAGAGCGATGGTCAGCACTTCTGCCGCCGAAGCAGTATAGCCGTTGGTCAGGATCACGATATGTTCGAAGTTGTCGTAGGTGATGGCGCTGCGGGTCTTGAAGGATTCTTCATGTCCGTCCGCATAGACCTGCCGCATCATGACCGTACCCTTCGGCAAAAAGAGTCCGGCGATATCTTCGACAGCCGTCTGGTAACCGCCGCCGTTGTCCCTCAGATCGATGATCAGCTTCTTACAGTCTTTCATCGTATCCAGGTATTTGACGCATTCGTTGTAGCTGTTGTCACCGAAGCTGTAGATCTCCAGCACCGCCGTATCGCCTTCTCTCCAGGCGTAGACGGTCGTATCGACCCGGGCCCGGAAGACATCGAAGGAAAGCTCTTCCCCTTCCCGGTTCACGGTGATGACGACCTTGGTCCCTTCTTCACCGATGACCATGGCCTTGATCTCATCGGTACTGATGCCTTCGACCGGCTTGCCGTCGACAGCCACCAGGATATCCCCGGCCATCAGACCGGCAGTATCGGCCGGAGTGTCCTTATAGACCTGGATGATGGTCGAGATGCCTTCGTTCTGGTAGTAGCTGATGCCGATGCCGACAAAGTTCATATTGATGTCGGAAGAGAAGGTATTCAGCTCTTCTGCACTCATATAAGCCGTATAGGGATCATCCGGGAAACTGACCATCCCGTGATAGGCCTTCTCGTCCAGCACTTCCTGCAGGTCTTCGTAATCATCGCGGTAGAGCCAGACCGATTCCAGATAGCCGGAAAGGATGCTTTTCTTGTCGCGGGCCGGTGCGGAAGTGGCAGAGGGAGAGACCGGCGGGGGAGACTGCCTCCTGCCCAGATAACCGATCGCAAAACCGACCCAGCCCATCAATAAACAAAGAGCGACGATCAAGATCGTCCTCTTTGGTGCTTTTTCCTGTCTCTCGGAAGAGAGTTCCTGTTTCTTCAGTTTATAAACGACTTTCTTTTCTTCGTCCATGGCCTAACCTCCGAAATAGGCTGCCGGATTCAGCCGGCAGGGTGCGCCTACTCCGTTCTCACAGAGACGGTTCAGGGCATAGGAACCCCAGCCGCAGTTGAAGGAAGAAGAATAGGAACGCAGCAGATAATCAGTCTGCAGATCGACGATATCGCCTTCGCCGAGGTAGTAGAGTTCGATATGGCAGTGCGGACCGGTCGAGTTGCCGGAAGAACCGACCTGACCGATGTATTCGCCCTGCGTGACCGTTCCGGTCCCGCGCGGCGTTCCCGCCAGCATGTGGAAGAAGGAGACACCGTAGATATTGCCGCCGGCTGCGACCATCATGATGACCTGGTTGCCGCCGTAAGCGACACCGCCGCCGTTGCCGGAGCAGGAGTTGCCGAGGTAGCCGTAACCGCAGCCATCGGAAGAAACGATGATGACGCCGTTGGCCGGAGCGTAGAGGTTGGTGCCGATGCCGACCGCATAGTCAACACCCAGATGGACACCGCCGGAAGGATAGTGCCAGACCCCGGCACTGATCCAGGAACCGATGACCGGCGAGATGAAGCCTTCCGAAGAGGGGATGCCGCTGAGGTCGATCTCGGCCGCGATGGACTGATAGTTGCGCTTCTCGTCTTCCAGAGCGTTCATGGCTGCTTCCAGCTGCACTTCCCATTCGGCAGCGACTGCCTGATAGTATTTCTCCAGTTCGTAGTATTCGGCCTGCTGGGTCTCCAGATCGATCTTTTTTTCATCCAGTTCGGTCTTCTTTTCATCCAGTTCCTGTTCGTCTTTCTCCAGTTTCTGGATGACGTCCAGCAGTTCGTCACGGTCTTCCTTGTCCTTGGCCATGATGGCCTGGATGCCGTAGGAACGGCGGTTCAGATCCGCCAGATCCTTGGAACCGAGGATCAGGTCCAGGAAGGGATTGAAATGCATGGTGGCCTGCGAATTGCGCATGCGGGTCAGCACCCGCTCGTTCAGGGCGGAGACCAGTGCCTGGTTGGCTTCGATCTGTTCCATCAGTTCATTGATGCGGTCAGTCAGTTCGCCGATCTGTGCTGCCAGCGTAGCGATCTCGCTCTCGAACTGCGCGGCCTGCGATTCGAAATCACGGGCCCGGGCCAGCGCTTCATCGATGTTGGAGCTGATGTTTGCGGTCGCTTCTTCCAGTTCCTGGATACGGGCATTGGAGTCTTTCAGCTTGTTGTAGCGGTATTCGCGGCATTGCTGAGAAGTCGCATTGCCGTTGCTGAAATCGCAGTATTCTTCCCAGTATTCGGTATTGGTATAAGGTTCATCGGCATAAACGGGAAAAGACCCTGCAAAGAGAGTCGTGATCACCAGTAATGCCGTCAGGATCCTGCGCAGTTTCATCGTCTCACCCGCAGGTACTTGCATACCGAAATGTAGGAACCGAGGAAACCGACGACGACGCCGATCGCCATCAGGATCCCGGCCATATAGAAGAGGAACGGGGTCGGCGGTACCAGGAAGAAGGCGCCGAAAAGATTCCCTTCCAGTTTCCGATAGAGATAGGTGTACAGGAAGGAGATCAGAGCGATCGGGACCAGTGAACCCATCAGACCGATGAGGATGCCTTCCACCAGGAAAGGTGCCCGGATATAGCCGTTTTTCGCTCCGACGCTGCGCATGATCCAGATCTCGTCCTTACGGGAAGAGATCGTGATCTTGATGGTGTTGTAGACCAGATAGATGGCTAAGAGGCAGAGTGCCAGCACCAGAGCGCCGCCGAAGAGACGGACATTGGCCAGCACGCCTACCAGCGTATAGGTATTCTCACCGCCGTCATAGACGCTGTCGATGCCGGGAATATTCGTGATCTTTGTCTTAACACTCTCCAGCAGCGAGGCATCATCGAGACCGATGATGAAGGCATCATGGAAGGGATTGTCCTCCCGGTAGTTCTCATAGAATTCCCGCAGGTCTTCATCCTGGTTGGAATTGACGTAGTAGTTGAATTCGTCTTCCTTGGAAGAGTAGGTCACGGAAGAGATCCCTTCGATCGCTTCCAGTTCCGCGGTGATCCGCTTCAGATGATCTTCATCCTCGGCGTCGTAAGAGACCAGCGCAGAGATGGAGATGGAAGACTCGATCGACTGGGTCGCGATCTGCAGGTTATAGGTCAGCGCCAGCAGGACGCCCACCAGCAGTAACGTAATGGTAACGGCAGAAGAGGAAGAGACCGACATACCGAAGTGTCTGCCGACACCCAGGAAACCTTCTTTGATATGACGGCCGAAACGACGAAGGATACGCATTATCCGATGCTTCCTCCTTTCGCCAGATCCGCTACGATATGACCGCTGTCCAGAGCGATCATCCGTTTCGGATGATGTTTGACGATGGTGGAGTCATGGGTAACGATCAGGATGGTCGTACCTTCTTCCTTGTTGATCTTTTCCAGCAGACGGATGATCTCATCGCTCTTCTTCGGATCGAGGTTTCCGGTCGGCTCGTCGGCGATCAGGATCTTGGGCTTGTTGGCGATGGCACGGGCGATCGCTACACGCTGCTGCTGACCACCGGAGAGCTGATCCGGGAAGGAGTTGGATTTGTCGGCGACATCGACCAGTTTCAGGACTTCGCGTACGCGCTTGCGCAGCTGGTCCTTGGGGGTATCGACGACTTCCATCGCATAAGCGACATTCTCAAAAGCCGTCTTGCGCGGAAGCAGACGGTAGTTCTGGAAGACGACACCGATGTTGCGGCGGTAGAGCGGGACTTTGGAATGGCGGAGCTTCCCGACATTGGTCCCGGCCACCATGACCAGTCCGCTGTCCGGTACTTCTTCGCCGTCCAGCAGTTTGATCAGTGTGCTCTTGCCGCTGCCGGTCGGACCGACGATATATACAAATTCCCCTTCCTTGATCTCCAGAGAGATATTGCTCAGGGCATGGGTACCGTTTTTATAAGTCTTTGAGGCATTCTGAATGCTTATCATGTTTATCACCTGCTACATATTATAACATAGTGCGTCAAAGCCGCATCATATTCTCGACCCGTAGGTGAAACCTTCTCCATGGACTTCTCTTGTCTCGCTGGTGATCAGGAAGGCATTGGGATCGATGGTCTCGGCGATGCTTAACAGACGGTGATACTGACGGTGATCGACGACGATCAGGATGACTTTCTTGGGCTGATGGGTATAGCCGCCTTCCGCATCAAAGAGGGTGACCCCTCTCTCCAGTTCCTTCAGCAGGGCCATATAGATCTCTTCATAGTGCTCGGAGATGATCTGCACGCTGAGCGAAGCCTGCGAACCGAAGGTGATGACCCAGTTGATGGCCTTTCCGGTAATGTAGACGGACGCCAGACCGATCAGCACATCGGCCAGACCGTAGATCCAGAGACCAAAGAGGACGGTCAGGGTATCGGTCACGATGACCGCAGAAGAGACATCGACATGCAGGTATTTCTGGGCGATCAGGGGCGGGATATCCATGCCTCCGGTGCTGCCGCCGGTACGCATGACGAGCCCGATCCCGGCGCCGCTGACGATGCCGCCGTAGATCGCTCCCAACGCCCGGTCGACCGGGATCACCGGTACATACTTCTGTAACAGGAACAGGAAGATCGGATAAAGGACGGTGGAAACAGCAGTATCCATCGCAAACTTTTTTCCCAGGAAAAGAGACCCCAGTAAAAACAGGATCACGGCCAGGATGGTGATGATCGTGCTTTCCGGGATCGAGGTAAAGGGATGGAAGAGGATCGCGATCCCGGCCAGACCGCCGGACAGGATCGAACAGGGCAGGATAAACTGACTGACCGAATAGGCCAGCAGGAAATTTCCGACAATTAAAAAAACGATATCTGTGATTCTTTTCCGCATGACTCTATTATACGCTGTATTACGGCAATTCCGAAGGCTTCTTCCGGAACTTGCTTTATGGTAGAATAGTTAGGTACAGGAGGTATTCCTATGAAACTGATCTTAGCGATCGTATCCAATGATGATGCACTGGCGGTCTCCGATGCGCTGAACGAAGAGCGCTACCAGGTCACCCGCTTATCCACTACCGGCGGCTTCCTGCGGGCCGGAAACACCACGCTGATCATCGGTACCGATGACGAAAAAGTCGAACGGGCCATCGAGATCATCGGCAGCGAATCCAAGCGCCGTACCGAAGTCGTACCGACTTCCTCTTCCTTCGAATCCGGCCACCTCAGTGCCTATCCGATCGAAGTCCAGGTCGGCGGTGCGACGATCTTCGTCCTGAACGTCGAAGACTTCCGCAAACTGTAAGAAAAGATCTCTGCTTCCACAGAGATCTTTTTCTTTACCTGCGATGTTCTTCCTTGTGCTGCACATAACGCTGTGCGCTCAGGGTATTCCCGGCGATCTCCTCTTCCGTCAGGGGACGGATGACCTTAGCCGGGGAACCGAAGGCCAGAGAACCGTCCGGGATCTCCGTTCCTCCCGTGACCAGACTGCCGGCTCCGAGGATGACGTTCTTCCCGATGACAGCCCGGTTCATGATGATCGAGCCCATCCCGATCAGACTGTTGTCGCCGATGCTGCAGCCGTGGATGATGCAGCTGTGGCCGATCGTCACATCGCTGCCGATGCGCACATACGCTCCTTCGTCGTCATGCAGGACGCAGTTGTCCTGAATGTTGGTGCGCTCACCGATCACGATCCTGTCGATCTCCGTACGCAGGACGGCATGATAGTAAACGGAACAGTCTTCGCCCAGCTGAATGTCTCCGAAAAGGTCGGCATCTTCTGCGATCCAGCAGCTTTCCGGGATCACTTTCTTTAAACCCTTGATCATAAACGAAAAGCCATCCGGGAGACCGGATGGCATTCATTCTTAGACCAGCTCGATGGTAGCGACCGGAGCGGCATCACCGCGGCGGACACCCAGCTTGGTGACGCGGGTGTAACCACCCTTGCGGCCGGCATACTTCGGAGCTACTTCGTTGAACAAGACGCTCAGCGCGCTCTTGCCGTCCTTGTTGGACTGGGGAGCGAGGTAAGCAGCGGCTCTTCTCTTGGCATTGAAGTCATTGGTCTGAGCCAGCGTGATCAGCCCGTCAACAACAGAGCGCAGTTCCATGGCCTTCTTTTCGGTCGTGGTGAGCTTGCCGTTGAGGATCAGCTGCGTAGCCTGGTTGCGAAGCAGGGCTTTTCTATGGTCGGCGGTACGGCCTAATTTACGATTCTGCATTGCTTTCTTCCTCCTTAATCAAACTGCCGGAAGGACAGACCGAGTTCGGCCAGCTTTTCCTTGACTTCCTTGAGGGACTTCTTGCCAAGGTTGCGGACACGGCTCATTTCTTCTTCCGTATGGCTGGTAAGCTCTTCGACAGTAGCGATACCCGCCCGTTTCAGACAGTTGTAACTTCTGACAGTCAGATCAAGGTCTTCAATGGACATATTGACTGTCTTAGGATCTTTTTCGTGGGCATATTCCTTCATGACGGAATCTGCTTTTTCCACTTCCGGATTGATGCTCATGAGCAGGCTGAAGTGATCGATGAGGATCTTGGCAGCCAGCGAGACACCATCCTGCGGCTTGATCGAACCGTTCGTCCAGACTTCCAGGATCAGTTCATCATACTTGGCGCTCTGGCCGACACGGGTCGGCTCGACCGTAAAGTTCATGCGCTGGATCGGAGTGTAGATGGAATCGGTGTAGATCGTACCGATACCCTGCGAAGAGTTCTGATGAAGGTGCTTGTTTTCGTCAGCGGAGACATATCCGCGTCCGTTCTTGGCCTTCAGTTCCATATCCAGGACACCGCCCTTATCGATATGAGCGATCTCCAGTTCCGGATTCAGGACTTCGACACCGGCCGGCAGCAGGATGTCGCCGGCAGTGACGGTGCAGGGACCCTTGGCATTGATGCGCAGGGTATAAGCTTCTTCTCCACTGATCTTGAGGATCAGGTTCTTGATGTTGAGGATGATCAGAGTAACGTCTTCTTTTACGCCTTTCACTGTGGAGAATTCATGAAAGACACCTTCGATCTTTACAGAATAGACAGCACCGCCCGGCAGCGACGACAGCATCACTCTTCTCAGAGCGTTGCCCAGCGTCGTACCAAAACCGCGTTCAAGCGGGGAGACGACGAATTTTCCGTAGTTGTCGTTCTCTTCGAATTCCTCGATCTTATACTTCGGCCGTTCAAATTTCTGCATCGATACTCCTCCTTAGCCTCTCGGTTTCTTCGGCGGACGGCATCCGTTGTGCGGGATCGGCGTGACGTCGTTGATCGCCGTGATCTCGAGACCTGCTACCTGCAGGGCACGGATCGCAGCTTCACGTCCCGGACCCGGACCTTTGACGTTGACTTCAACGGTCTTCATGCCATGGTCCATAGCCGTTTTGCCGGCTGCTTCAGAGACCATCTGAGCGGCATAAGGAGTGGATTTACGGGAACCCTTGTAACCGAGGGCTCCGGCAGAGCTCCAGGATACGACGTTGCCGCCTTCGTCAGTGATAGTGACGATGGTATTGTTGAAGGTCGAATGGATGTGTGCGACACCCTTGACGACATTCTTCTTTACGCGCTTTTTGCGTACAGTTTTAGCCTGTGCCATTTCTTTCTACCTCCTGACCTTACTTCTTCTTATTCGCGACAGTACGACGCGGACCTTTGCGGGTACGGGCATTGGTCTTGGTACGCTGACCATGGACCGGCAGACCCTTACGATGACGGATGCCACGGTAGCAGCCGATCTCCATCAGTCGCTTGATGTTGAGGGATGTTTCACGCTTGAGGTCGCCCTCGAGCTTGTATTCATCCAGTGTCTTACGGATCGCATTGACCTGATCGTCAGTCAGATCCTTGACACGGATATCTTCACTGATATTGTTTTCAGCGAGGACCTTCTTTGCGGTCGTCGGACCAACACCGTAGATGTAGGTCAGAGCGATGACAACACGCTTGTTATTCGGAATATCTACTCCTGCAATACGAGCCATTTTCTTTCCTCCAATTAACCCTGTCTCTGCTTGTGCTTAGGGTTTTCACAGATAACCATCACGCGACCCTTACGCTTGATAACGCGGCACTTGTCGCAGATCGGTTTTACAGACGGTCTTACTTTCATCAGTTCTTCCTCCTAAAACCTTATTTGTGTCGAAAGGTGATTCGCCCACGTGTTAGATCATAAGGTGATAAGGCAACGGTCACGGGGTCGCCCGGTAAAATGCGAATGTGATTCATACGGATTTTACCGGAAACGTGGGCTATGATTTCCAGACCATTCTCCAGTTTCACCTTAAACTGTGCGTTGGGCAGAGTGTCGATGACTTCTCCGCTCATCTCGATGACATCCTGTTTCGCCAATCAATCATCCTCCTTTGTCAAGATCTCGCAGCCGTCTTCCGTAATGTGGAGCTCGTGCTCATAGTGAGCGGCCCAGGAACCGTCCCGGGATACCACGCCCCAGCCATCCGGCAGTGTACGGCAATGCGGTTTGCCCATGAAGACCATCGGTTCAATGCAGATGCACATCCCCTTCTTCAGGACTTCCATGGTGTGCGGCTTTCCGACATTCGGAACAGCCGGATCCTCGTGCAGGCCCTTGCCGATGCCGTGTCCGGTATATTCTACCGGCAGCGAGAAGCCGTGGGCTTCGACATAGGTCTGAATCGCGTTGGCAATGTCTCCTACCCGATTGTAGGGCTTTGCCTGTTCGATCCCTTTGTAGAGAGCTTCTTTGGTGACCTCCATCAGTTCGAGGACCCGCGGATCTGTCACTTCGCCGACAGCGAAGGTCCAGGCTCCGTCGCCCTGGTAGCCCTTATAGGTGGCTCCCACATCGACGGTCACGATGTCCCCTTCTTTCAGGATGATCTTCTTGGAAGGGATCCCATGCACCAGCATCTCGTTCACCGAGATGCAGCAGGCATTCGGGAATCCTTCATACCCTTTGAATCCCGGGGTGCAGCCCTGAGAAAGGATCATTTCTTCGGCGACCCTATCGATCTCCCAGGTGCTGACACCCGGTTTGATATACTCGCCGATGCGGTTCAGGACGTAAGCTACGACCCGGCTCGCTTCCTTCATCAGGGCTACTTCCCTGGCTGATTTGATCGTGATCATGCTTCCTCGACCGCCTTCCGGATAGAGGCGAAGACCTCTTCCGGAGCGTGGTTGGCATCGATCGTACGCACTAATCCCTGTTTCTCGTAATATTCGATGACAGGTCTCGTCGATTCGTGATAGGCATTCAGTCTGGTCTTCAGACTTTCCGCCGTATCGTCCTTGCGCGTCACCAGCTCGCTGCCGCAGACATCACAGATGCCTTCGACCCGCGGGGGCTTGTTGACGACATGATAGATCGCTTTGCACTGGGGGCAGGTCCGTCTGCCGGTGATCCGGCCGACGAGCACTTCCTCGTCCAGTTCCAGGTTGATGACGCAGTCGATCTTCTTGCCGAGCTCCTTCAGGATCCCGTCAAGATCCGCTGCCTGAGCGAGGGTACGCGGGTACCCGTCCATCAGGAAGCCCTGATCGATATCCGGTTTTGCCAGTCTTTCCACGATGACCCCGTGAATGACTTCATCGGGGACCAGGAGACCGGCTGTCATGTAGGACTGTGCCTTCAGACCGACTTCGGTGCCGGCAGCGACACTTTCCCGCAGCATATCTCCGGTAGAGATATGAATGACGCCGTACTTCTCGATGAGAAGCTCGGACATCGTGCCTTTACCCGTTCCGGGTGCGCCAATGATAAGAAGATTCATTTTCGCTCCTTAACGACCGACAAAGCTGCGATACTGCTTTGTCGTTAACTGACCTTTAAGCGTCTTGATCGTGTCCATCGCGACACCGACGACGATGATGATACCGGTACCGCCTAAGGCAGCACTGGTGGGCAGACCCGTCAGCTGAGAGACGATGTAAGGCAGGACCGCGATGCCCATCAGCAGCAATGCGCCGAGGCAGGTGATGCGGTTCAGGACCTTGCTGACATAAGCCTGCGTTTCCTTACCCGGACGTACGCCCGGAATGAAGGAATGCTGAGAGTCCAGATTCTCTGCGATCTTGGCCGGATCTACGGTCAGGTTCGTATAGAAGAAAGTGAACAGGATGACCAGGATACCATAGATCACCAGTACATAGGGCTTGCTGAAATCAAAGAAATCAGAGAGCCATTTGTAGGCATCCTGGTTGACCCAGGAAGCGATGATCTGCGGGCCCTGGATCAGGGCTCCGGTGAAGATGACCGGAATAACGGAAGCCGAGTTGATCTTTAACGGCAGGTGATTCAGATCGCCCTTCGAACGGTTCAGCGGCCGGGAAGAGGAATACTGGATCGGGATCCTTCTTTCTGCCATCTGCATCAGTACGACGCCGACGATGATCAGCAGGTACATGATGATGTAGATGATGAATTTGGTCCATCCGCCGGCTCCGCCGTCGGTGCCGACCAGAGTCGCATAGACGGTACGGAAGTTGTTCGGCATACTGGCGACGATACCGGCGAAGATGATCATGGAAACACCGTTTCCGACGCCCTTCGTCGTGATCTGGTCGCCGATCCACAGCAGGAACATGGTGCCTGCTGTGAAGATCACAGAAATGTAAAGGTAGGTGGCAAAGCCCGGATTCTCCACAACACCGTACTGGTTGGAGAGCAGCTGGACGATGAAGTAACCCTGTACCAGAGCCATGACTGCACCCAGATAACGGGTGATGCGGTCCATCTGTTCACGGCCCTTCTTGCCGTCCTTGGCCATCTCGGTCAATGCCGGGATGATATCCATGCTCAGCAGCTGGATGATGATGGATGCGGTGATGTAAGGTCCGACGCCGAGTGAGAAGATGGACATCTGTTCGATGGCTCCGCCACCCAGTAAGCTCATCATCGCCAGGATCGAGTTGCTTCCGAGCTGGATGATCGTATCATTGATCCCTGGTGCCGGAATCGCCGCTCCCAGGCGGAAGACGAACAGCATGGCCAGTGTGAACCAGATCTTTCTGCGGATGTCCTTATTCTTGAAGAAATCGACGAATACGGAGAACATCGTTACAGTACCTCGACGGTGCCGCCTGCCTTTTCAATAGCCGCTTTGGCAGAAGCAGATACCGCATGGCAGGAAACGGTCAGTTTCTTTTCCAGATTGCCGCTGCCCAGAACTTTGATACCTGCGAGCTCCTTCTTAACGAGCCCGGCTGCCTTCAGCGTTTCGGGGTTGACGACTGCGCCATCCTCGAAACGGTTGAGATCACTCAGATTGACGACAGCGTAGACCTTGCGGTTGATGTTGGTGAAACCGCGCTTCGGGATACGCTTGTAGATCGGAGTCTGACCGCCTTCGAAGCCCGGACCCTTGCCGCCGCCGGAACGCGACAGCTGACCCTTCTGGCCCTTGCCGGCAGTCTTGCCGTTACCGGAACCCTGGCCGCGGCCGATGCGCTTGCGTGCTTTGCGGGCGCCCGGATTCGCTTCTAATTCAAATAAATTCATCAGAGATCCTCCTAGCGAATTTCTTCGACTTTCATTTCACGCAGTTTTGCAACACCGTTGACGGTCTTGAGCTGCTGGAGACCGGCCATCGTAGCCCGGACAACGTTGATCGGGGTACGGGAACCGAGGCACTTGGACAGGACGTCGGTGCATCCGGCCAGTTCGAGAACGGCACGGACAGCTCCGCCGGCGACGACACCGGTACCTTCGGAAGCCGGTTTCAGGATGACCTTGCCGGAACCGTATTCACCGATCACAGTGTGGGTGATGGTGCGGAAACCGTTGGTCAGCGGAACACGGATAACGTGCTTCTTGGCGTTTTCCAGAGCCTTGCGGATGGCATCCGGTACTTCGTTGGCCTTACCGATACCGAAGCCGACACGGCCCTTGCGGTCACCGATGACGACCAGGACCGAGAAACGCATCTTGCGGCCGCCCTTCAGGGTCTTGGATACACGGTTGATGGAAATAACGCGCTCTTCGAATTCTTTCTGTTCGCGGCCGAAGCGTCCGCCGTTGCGGCGCGGGCCACGGTTGCTGCCGCGGTCATTTCTGCCGCCGCGGCGATCGTTGCGGCGATCGGCCTGTTCAGCCGGAGCTGCCGGAGTTTCCGGAGTTTCTGCCGTATTCACAGTTTTGTTTTCTTCCATAGTTTTTCTCCTAGAACTTCAGACCGGCTTCTCTTGCCGCTTCCGCGAGAGCCTTGACTCTTCCGTGATAGATGTAGCCTCCGCGATCGAAGACGACTCTTTCGATATTCTTTTCCTGAGCTGCCTTGGCGATGCCTTCACCGACAGCCTTGGCGGCATCGATGTTTCCGCCGTGTTCCAGCTTCAGCTGCAGAGATGAGCAGGATGCCAGAGTGTTACCGGCAACATCATCGATCAGCTGGCAGGAGATGTGCTTATTGGAGCGGAATACGCTGAGACGCGGGCATTCGGCAGTACCGCTGATCTTCTTGCGGATACGCGCATGTCTTCTCTGACGTTCTTTATTCTTAGAAACCTGTTTAAACATGTCTTCTCTCCTTTCTCCTTACTTCTTACCAGCCGTCTTGCCTTCCTTACGACGGATGTGCTCATCTTCGTAATGGATACCCTTGCCCTTGTAGGGTTCCGGTTTCCGGAAAGCACGGATGTTGGCAGCGACTTCACCGACGCGCTGCTTATCGATACCGGAGACAACGATCTCGTTGGCCTTCGGGCATTCGACCTTGACGCCCTCTTCGACGACATACTTGATCTCGTGAGAGTAGCCCAGGTTCATGGTCAGGGTGTTGCCGGCCATGGCAGCACGATAACCGATACCGTCAACGATCAGCTTCTTGCTGAAGCCGTTCGTTACGCCGACGATCATGTTGTTGAGCAGAGCGCGGGTCGTACCGTGCAGCTGCTTGGTGTGTTTTTCCTCGTTCGCACGAACGCAGGTTAATGTGCCGTTGTCATTTTCAATGGAAATGAGCGGGCTGAACTGACGCGTCAATGTCCCTTTAGGACCTTTTACCGTCACCTCATTGCCGTTGACGCTGAATTCAACGCCAGCCGGAATGGTAATCGTTTTATTCCCGATACGTGACATTCATTTTCTCCTTAACTATTACCAGACGTAAGCGACTACTTCGCCGCCAATGTTCTGCTTGCGGGCATCGCGGTCGGTCATCATGCCGTGCGAAGTCGAGATGATCGCAATACCTAAGCCGTTCAGTACGCGCGGAACGGCACCGGCCTTGGCGTATACACGCAGACCGGGCTTGCTGATACGCTTCAGACCGGAGATGACTTTCTCATCGTTCTGACCGTACTTCAGGGTGATCACGATCTTCTTGTCGGTAACACCTTCACCGGTCACGACGTAATCGGTGATGAAGTGCTCATCCTTCAGGATACGTGCGATCTCACACTTGACCTTCGAGCAGGGAACCTCAACCGTCTTATCGTTTGCTCTCACCGCGTTGCGGATCCTGGTGAGCATATCGGCGATCGGATCTGTCATATTCATAATCGCATGTCCTCCTTACTACCAGCTGGCCTTCCGGACTCCGGGGATCTGGCCCTTGTAAGCCAGTTCACGGAAGCAGATACGGCACAGTTTATACTTTCTTAAAACGGAATGCGGACGTCCACAACGTTCACATCTGGTGTATTCACGAGACGAGAACTTCTGCGGACGTGCAGCTTTGATCTTCATTGCAGTCTTTGCCATGTCAGGTTTCTCCTCTCTTACTTGGCGAACGGCATGCCGAGTTCTCTCAGCAGGGCCTTCGCTTCATCATTGGTCTTCGCGCTGGTGACGATAACGATATCCATACCGCGGACATGCTGTACCTTATCGTACTGGATCTCCGGGAAGATGATCTGTTCCTTGACACCGAGCGTATAGTTGCCGCGGCCGTCGAAGGCCGTGTTGGAAACACCGTGGAAGTCTCTTACCCGCGGCAGAGCGATGGATACGAGCTTATCCAGGAATTCCCACATGTGGTCCTTACGGAGCGTGACCTTGCAGCCGATCTCCATGCCTTCACGCAGCTTGAAGTTCGCAACGGACTTCTTGGCCTTGGTGATGACTGGCTTCTGACCGGCGAGAGCCGTCAGTTCGGAGACAGCCTCTTCCAGGCGCTTCGGATCAGCGATCGCATCGCCGACACCGAGGTTGATAACGATCTTTTCGAGACGCGGAACTTCCATGACGGAGGTATAGTTGAATTCCTTCATCAGGTTCTTCTTGATCTCGCTGTTATATCTTTCCTGCAGGCGGTTCATTACTTCTTGCCTCCTTTAACGGTCGTACCGGACTTCTTGAAGAAGCGGACCTTCTCGCCCTTTTCTTCACGGAAACCGACACGGGAAGCCTTCTTCGACTTGCTGTCATACAGCATGACATTGGAAGCGTCGATCGGCATTTCCTTGGAGACGATGCCTCCGTCCGGATTTGCCTGCGTAGGCTTCTGAGATACCTTTGCAACGTTGACGCCTTCAACGATGACCTTGTTCTTGGCCGGGATCACAGCCACGACTTCACCGATCGTGCCCTTGTCACTGCCGGTGATGACCTTTACTTTATCACCCTTCTTGATCTTCATAGAAGTCGTCCTCCTTACAATACTTCCGGTGCGAGCGAGACGATCTTCATGAAACCTCTGTCACGAAGTTCTCTGGCTACCGGACCGAAGATACGCGTACCGACCGGTGTCAGATCGTCCTTGATGATAACGGCAGCGTTGTCATCGAAGCAGATCTTGGAACCGTTGGCACGGTTGAGTCCGTAACGGGTACGGACGATGACGGCCTTAACGACCTGTCCCTTTTTGGCGGATCCGCCCGGGTTCGCATCCTTGACGCTGCAGACGACGATATCGCCGATGTTGCTGCGCTTGCGATGAGAACCGCCTAAGCAGCGGATGACCAGTAATTCTTTAGCGCCGGTGTTATCGGCAACATTCAATCTGGATTCATTTGTGATCATGATCTTCCCTCCTAAAGAATGACGGCCTTCTCAATGATCTTTACCAGACGGAAATGCTTATCAGCACTGAGAGGTCTCGTTTCCTGGATCTCTACGGTATCACCGATCTTGGCTTCATTCAGTTCATCATGAGCCTTGTAACGGCGGCTGTTGCGGATCTCTTTCTTGTAAAGCGGGTGGCTCTTCTTCTTCTGGACTTCGACGACAATGGTCTTATCCATCTTGTCCGACACGACTTTGCCGCGCAGGACACGTCTCTTATTTACTCTTTCCATCGTTTCAGTCCTCCTTTGCCAATTCTCTTTCCTTGAGGATGGTCTTGATGCGGGCGATGGACTTCTTCAGTTCACGCTGACGCATCGGGTTATCGATGCTGCCGGTCGCACGGGCGAAGCGCAGATCGAACAGCTCGGACTTCATCTCGTCGATCGACTTCAGAAGTTCTTCATCAGACTTCGAACGGATCTCCTTAACGTTCATTTCTACTCTTCTCCTTTCTTAACGAATTTGCATTTGACAGGCAGCTTGTGGCTGGCCAGACGGAAAGCTTCACGTGCGACTTCTTCGGAAACACCGGCGATCTCGAACATGATACGTCCTTCCTGGACAACAGCAGCCCATCCTTCCGGAGCACCTTTACCGGAACCCATTCGGACTTCCAGCGGCTTCTTGGTCAGAGCCAGATGCGGGAAGATCTTGATCCAGACCTTACCGCCACGGTTCATGTAACGTGTCATGGCGACACGGGCAGCTTCGATCTGGTTTGAGGAGATATAGGCACCGGACATGGCCTTCAGGCCATATTCTCCGAATGCGACCTCCGTACCTGCCTTGGACTTGCCTTCATAGCTGAGGCGATGAGGGCGGCGGTACTTGGTTCTTTTCGGCATCAACATGTTTATTCACCCTCCTTCGGAGCAGCAGCTTCGGCAGCCGGAGCAGCAGCTCTCTCCGTGCGCGGACGGCGCTCGAAGCGGTCGCGGCGGTTGTTACGGCGATCCGGACGGCCGGCGTTCTTCGGCTTCTCCGGTTCCGTGACCATCTGTCCCGGCAGGACTTCCCCGCGGCAGATCCAGACCTTGACGCCCAGACGGCCGTAAGTGGTAGCAGCTTCTGCTAAGGCATAGTCGATATCGGAACGCAGTGTATGAAGCGGAACGACACCTTCGGAATAACCTTCGGTACGGGCGATATCAGCACCGCCCAGACGGCCGGAGACCTTGGTACGGATGCCCTTAGCACCGCTTCTCATGGTCTGCTGGATCGTCTTCTTCTGTGCAGTACGGAAGGACTGACGTTCTTCCAGCATGCGAGCGATCTTGTTGGCGACGAGCGTCGCATCGAGATCCGGGTTGGCAACTTCGACGATGTTGATGTCGAGAGCCTTGCCGGAAGTCAGAGCGGACAGCTTCTTCTTCAGATCTTCGATCTTGGCCCCATCAGCGCCTACGAACATACCCGGACGGGCAGTGCGGACGATGAGGTTGATATGGTTCTTGGAACGTTCGATCTCGACGCGGGCGACCATGCAGTCCTTGCATTCCCGTTCGATGAGCTCACGGATCTTGATATCTTCCTGGAGCAGCGTTCCGTAATCTTTTTCAGCGTACCAGCGCGCTTCCCAGTCGCGGATGACGCCTACGCGGAATCCGACCGGACTTACTTTCTGACCCATAGCTGACCTCCTTACTTCTCTTCGACCACGACGGTGATGTGGCTCGTTCTCTTGTTGATAGCAGATGCACTGCCCTTGGCACGCGGGATGAAACGCTTCAGCGTCATGCCCTCGTTGGCATAGCAGGCTTTGACGTACAGTTTTTCTTCGTCCATCTGGTTGTTGTGGACGGCATTGGCCATGGCCGACTTGAGGACCTTGGCGACCGGTTCCGCTGCGTGGTTCGGCGTGAACTTCAGGATGGCCTGAGCTTCCTTGGCATTCTTGCCGCGGATCAGATCCAGGACCAGGCGGACCTTACGGGCGGAGACACGGACAGTCTTTGCGGTTGCTTTTACTTCCATCTTCTTGCCTCCTTACGCCTTCTTGTCACTGCCGTGACCGCCGAACTTGCGGGTCAGGACGAATTCACCGAGCTTATGGCCGACCATATCTTCGGTAACGTATACCGGGACATGTTCCTTGCCGTTGTAGACAGCGAAAGTGTGTTCGACGAAAGACGGGAAGATGGTCGAACGACGTGACCAGGTCTTGATGACTTCTTTCTTATTGGCGGCGTTCAGAGCGTCGACTTTCTTCATCAGATGCTCATCAGCGAACGGGCCTTTTTTCAGACTACGACTCATTTTCTATCCTTCCTCCCGTTTACTTCGCGTTCCTTCTTCTGACGATCATATCGTTGGAAGCGTTCTTATTCTTACGGGTCTTGACACCCATGGCCTTCTTGCCCCAGGGCGTCATTGGCGACTTGCGGCCGACCGGCGTGCGGCCTTCACCGCCGCCGTGCGGATGATCGACCGGGTTCATGACGGAACCGCGGACCGTCGGACGGATGCCCATCCAGCGGGAACGGCCGGCTTTACCGAGGTTGATCAGGTTGTAGTCACCGTTGCCGACGGTACCGATGGTACCACGGCAGTTGGACAGGACCTTGCGGACTTCACCGCTGGCCAGACGCAGGGTGACATACTTTTCTTCGATACCCAGGATCTGGGCGCTGACACCGGCAGCTCTTGCCAGCTGGCCGCCCTTGCCCGGCTTCAGTTCAACGTTGTGAACGATCGTACCTTCAGGCATGTAGCGCAGTTCGCAGGCATTGCCGACCTTGATGTCGGTCTTGACACCGGAGACGACCTTCGCACCGACGCTCAGTCCTTCCGGAGCCAGGATGTAACGTTTTTCGCCGTCAACGTAGTTGAGCAGAGCGATGTTGGCATTACGGTTCGGATCGTATTCGATCGCTGCGACCGTTGCCGGGATCTCGTCCTTGTTGCGCTTGAAGTCAACAAGACGGTAGAGCTGTTTATGGCCGCCGCCCTGATGACGGACGGTGATCTTCCCGGTGTTGTTGCGGCCGGCGTTCTTCTTCAGAGAGACCGTTAAGCTCTTTTCAGGCTTCTTCTTGGTGATCTCTTCGAAGGTGAGGCCAGTCATGCCGCGTCTGCCGGGAGTCGTCGGCTTATATTTCTTGATAGCCATTTCTTTATCCTCCTAATGCGATTTATCCGGAACTAGCATTCTTCTTCCGATAGGTTCCTTATTTATATAAGGATATACGGGCTTACTTATCGCCCAGGATCGTGATGTTGGATCCTTCGGCCAGCTTGATGTAAGCTTTCTTGACCGCGGAGGTCTTGCCTACGTAGCGGCCCATTCTCTTGGTCTTCGGCTTCGTGTTGACGATGTTGACCTTTTCGACCTTTACGTTGTAGATCTCTTCGATAGCCTGCTTGACATGCGTCTTGTTGACGTTCTTTGCAACTTCGAAGACGACGACGTTGTTGTCTTCCTGAGACTTCAGGGTCTTCTCAGTAACGAGAGGACGGATGATGATCTCTTTAGCGTTACTCATTGCCGAGCACCTCCCCTAACTTCTTGGCTGCTGCTTCGGTAACGACCAGAGCAGAAGCATTCTGCAGATCGAAGATGTTCAGGCCTTCGACGGTGACCATCTCGACTCTCTGCAGGTTGCGGGAAGCGAGGTAGGCATTTTCGAAGTCTTCGCTGCTGTCGATAACGAAGAGGACTTTCTTATCGAGCTGGAAGGCATCGAGGACTTTGACGAAGTCCTTCGTCTTGGCATTTTCCATCGCGATCGTATTGACGACTTTCAGAGCTTCGTTCTGCGCCTTGAGGGACAGACCGCTCTTCAGTGCGAGCTGACGGACCTTGCGGTTGACCTTCAGCACATACTTGCACGGAGTCGGACCGAAGGCGATACCGCCGTGACGGAACTGGGTAGCACGGGTGGAACCCTGACGGGCACGGCCGGTGCCCTTCTGACGGAACGGCTTCTTGCCGCCGCCGGATACTTCGCTGCGGGTCTTGGTGTCATGGGTACCCTGACGCCAGGAAGCCTGCTGACGGATGACGGCATCGAAGATCGCCTGTTTGTTGGGTTCGATTCCGAAGACGCTGTCCGCTAATTCGATCTCGCCGACTTTTGCGGCAGTCAGATCGTAAACATCAAACTTTGCCATGGATTACGCCTCCTTCGTTAAGAGAACCTTCGGTTCAACATGTTTGACCGGCTTGACGGTGGTCTTGACGACGAGCAGGCCTCTCTTGGCTCCGGGGACATTGCCCTTGACCAGGATGTAGTTCTTCTCAGCGTCGACCTTGATGATCTCGAGGTTCTGGTTGGTCGTGGTGTAGACGCCGTCGTGACCCGGCATCGGTGCGTTCTTTTCGATACGTCCGTTGTTACGGCCGGTCGTTGCCAGAGAACCGATGTGACGGATGTTCTTCGATCCACCGTGAGAGACCGGACCGCGCTGATGGTTGTAGCGGGCGATGGTGCCGGCATAGCCTTTACCTTTGCTCACTCCTGTAACATCGACGATGTCACCAGCGGAAAAGAGGTCGGCCTTGACTTCCGCACCGACTTCGAGATCCATCATCTCATCGGCACGTACTTCTTTTACGAAACGCTTCGGGCTGAGACCGGCTTTCTTGACCTGACCCAGGACCGGCTTGCTGACCATGCTCTCGGCAACGTCTTCAAGTCCGAGCTGGATGGCATCGTAACCGTCAGTCTGAACCGTCTTCTTCTGCATGACCGTGTTCGGTTCGATCTCAATGACCGTGACCGGGATCAGTTCACCGTTTTCGGTGAAGACCTGGGTCATGCCGAGTTTTCTTCCAAGAATTCCTTTCATGATGTCACCTTTCTATCTTCTAGAGCTTGATCTCGATATCGACACCGCTCGGCAGTTCCAGACGGCTGAGGGCATCAATCGTCTTGGCGCTGGGGCCGATGATCTCGATCAGACGCTTGTGCGTCCTGATTTCGAACTGTTCGCGCGAATCCTTGTATTTGTGCGGCGAACGCAGGATAGTAACGATCTGCTTCTCTGTCGGTAACGGGATCGGTCCGATGACCTTCTTGACTCCGCCTTCTTCCGCAGCCTTGACGATCTTTTCCGTCGCAGCATCCAGAGAACGGTGTTCGTAAGCTTTCAGTTTGATTCTTACGTTGTTCTTTGCCATGAAATCTTCCTCCTTCATTTCATCTACCGGGTCTTGGCATCTCCGGTAACTCGCTCCATGTGAATTCCCTGGTTATCACGCCGGTACACAGGTTTCGGCGTGCCAGCAACCTCCCATATCTTTGCGAGCGCTCGATTATTCTACACCAGAGCCTATTTATTTTCAAGAACGAAATAGCAGTTTTTACGCTATTTTACGCACTTTCTGCAAATTCTTCAGAACAACGTGTTTTCGTGTTCCTTTTCAATCCTTCAAAAAAAGGCTCTTTCAGCCTTTCCTTGTTAAAAGGGTTGCGGATTTCGCAATTTCTGCCCTCATTTATTTCCTGAGAAATAGGCCTGTAAGCGGGGATTGGCAGCGATCTCCGAGAGGAAATAGAGCGAACCGCAGAGGATGACGCTGTCATAGTCCCGGATCAGCCGGAAAAAGGCTGCTTCGTAGTCTTTCTCCCGTTCGAAGCCTTCGCCTGCGACCGTAAAAGGATCGACGGCCTGCGGATACGGGAAGGAAGTGACGCAGAGACAGTCGCAGTTCCCCTTCAGCATCCCGATCATTGCCGCATACTGCTTGCGCTTCAAAGCGCCGAAGAGCACCGCCTTCTTTCCGGGCAGGATCTTCATGCTGGCGCAGAGGGCCGCGACGGCCGGCGGATTGTGGGCACCGTCGAGGACGACCGTCGGATCTTCATGCACGATCTCGAACCTTCCCGGCCAGTGTGCTTCCTGCAGGGAGATCTTCTCTCTTTCATCGGGCTCCCCGATCAGGATCCGGAAGGCTTCTAAAGCCAGAGAGGCATTGTGCGGCTGATAGACGGCATAGGAGCGCAGGGCATACTCCTGCCCGCGGTAAAGGAAGTGACGGGGCGCAGTGTTCACGATCGGCTGCAGAGTGCTGTAAGGGGCATGCACGCTCTGTGCTTCCTCACGGACCACGGCGGCCGCTTCCGGCGGCAGTTCCCCGTAAAGCAGGGGGCAGCCTTCCCTGGCGATGCCGGCCTTGTCGTAAGCGATCGACTGCAGGGTCGGACCCAGCACTTCCATGTGGTCCATCCCGACCGTGGTGATGACGGTAAGGGAAGGATGCTGCAGGATGTTGGTGGAATCGTGACGCCCGCCGATGCCGGCTTCGATCAGGGCATAGTCGACCTTCTCTTCTCTGAACCACTCCAGCATGATCAACAGATCGATATCGAACATGCCCAGGTCGTTCTCTTCGATCAGCTCCATCCGTTCGTTGAGCAGACGCAGGAAGACCTCAGCAGGGATATTCTCCCCGTTGATGCGGATACGGTCCAGATGAGTCAGGTAATGCGGTGAGGAAAAGGTGCCCACCTTCTTCCCTCTGCCCTTCAGCAGATACATCAGGTAGGCCAGGAAGGAACCCTTGCCGTTAGTGCCGGTGATATGCACGCACTGCAGCTCTTCCTGCGGATCGCCCAGATCCTTCAGGACCTGTTTCAGATCGGCTGCCCGGTGGTTCTTCTTCTGCCGGGACATCACGAAGGAGAGAGCTTCCCCGATCTCCGTAAAACGCATCACGACCTCCGAAAAAGAAGCCTAAAGCTTCTTCTCGATGTGGAAACTTCCACTCTTGACGATACTGTCCGCCGGAACGACGCCGCGGACATTGGACAGCGGATAGACGCTGGAATTGCGGCCGATCACGGTACCGGGATTGAGCACGCTGTTGCAGCCTACTTCGACATGGTCACCCAGCATCGCCCCGAACTTCTTGAGTCCGGTCTCACGGTCTTCATCGCTCTCACCGGCATGGTCATGGACTACGACCAGGGTCTTGTCGGACTTGACGTTGGAAGTGATCGAACCGGCGCCCATATGCGAGTAATAGCCCAGGATCGAATCGCCGACATAGTTGTAGTGCGGGGTCTGAACGTGATCGAAGAGGATGACGTTCTTCAGTTCCACCGAGTTGCCGACGACACAGTCCGCACCGACCAGCGCACTGCCGCGGATGAAGGCGCAGTGCCTCACTTCGGTATTGGGTCCGATGATGCAGGGAGCGCCCAGATAGGCGCTGGGAAAGACCTTGGCGGTCTTATGGACCCAGACCTGTTCGCTGACTTCCTGATAGTCATCGCCCAGTGTCGGTCCCAGTTCCTGAATGAAAGCCTTGATCCCTTTCAGGGCTTCCCAGGGATATTCGAACTGTTTCAGATAGTCTTTGGCCTGGGTATGTTCCAGGTCGTACATCTCTGTGATCTTGTACATAGAGCTCTCCTATTCGTTGGAATATACGCAGGACAGGGCCGCATAGAAGGCCAGTGCCTTATGGGAATCCTTTTCCTGCAAAGAAGAAAGATACGCTGCCAGGAAGGCTCTTTCCTTGCCCGGATCGAGGTAGGAACGGAACAGTTCCCCTTCACTGGTATAGAGCACGATCTCATCGCCCTGACGCATCAGCACCTGCTGCAGACCGTAGAGCTGAAAGAGCCGCTCCGCTGCGAAATCATGCGAGATCAGCCCGGTCAGATAGACTGCCTGTTCCTCTTCCAGGAAGAGGATATCGACCTGCTTCAGCAGATGCTGGACCCTCTTGCGGACATCTTCCCGGCGCAGCGACAGTTCTCCGCGCAGACGGAAAGAGACCCGGATGCCCAGTTTCCCGCACCAGGACAGGATCGAATTGGTGAAGTGATCGCTGTCGGTAAAAAGGCCGTAGGAACTGAAGTGCAGGAGCGATACATCGCGCAGCACCCGCAGTTCCACTTCCTTTTCCTGCAGGAAACGGTCGGCGCCTCTGGTCAGGTAGTTCTTCTCACAGATCTCGCCGTTGGCTTTTAAGGACGTGCAGGTGACGGTGGTCTCGTTGCCTTCGTCCACGGATACTGCGGAAGTATCGACCCCGCTCTGCTGCAGCTGATCGAGCAGGGCTTCCCCGAAGCGGTCGTTCCCGACCTTGCCCAGAAAAGCCACCGGTACTTCGTGCCGGGCGATCAGGATGGCCAGTGCCGCTTCCCCGGAGATCTGCCGGGTGAAGTGGCGGGCTTCCTGCAGAGGGATATCTCTTTCGCTGCTGAGGAAGTCGATGGCGGCTTCCCCCATGCAGAGGATGTGCTTCTTCTCCATGGTTTTAGTATCCCATTATCTGAACGGCTTTTCAATATTTCTAAAGACCGCGGAAATCAAATTCCTTCTCTTCTCCGTCCAGGGTATAGTGCACCTTGAGACCGTCGGCATAACTCAGACGGATGTCCTTTGCCTCGGTCAGCTTCCTTAGTTCCCGGTACTGCTTCTTCATCGCAGAAGTGTACTTGCCGGGATCGTCGGAGGTCAGCCAGACCCCGCCCAAGAGCGCATCCAATGTCGCCAGGTCTTCCTTCCGGGCTGCTGTCAGCTGACAGTTCTCGCTGCGCAGGAAGAAGACATCGGGATCGGAAAGGAAGGCTCTGCCGTTCAATTGCTGGCGGTAGTAGATATTACCGACCGCATGCAGGGTAGAGACCCGCTCGCGGTGGATGATCCGCATGTGCGGCTTGTCGTTCCAGTCCAAAGAGACGTCGCAGCTGATGCGGCTGTATTCGAAGAGACCGAAACTGGGCATGACCGGTACTCCGCAGCCTAAGATCATATGATCGCCGCAGAGCCTGCGCAGCCACTTGCAGGCCCGGTGCATCCTGCCGGCTCTCGTCTCTTTCTCGGTGCCGTAAGGCGCAGCCCCGTAGAGGAAGTCCAGTTTGACCAGATCGAAGCCCCATTCGTCAAAGACTTTCGTGAAGACGTCCTGCAGATACTTCCTGACGCCCTTATGATCGATATCCAGGGCATAGAAGCCGGACCAGTTGCTGCCGCACTTCCAGGGACGGTCATTGACCTTGAAGAACCAGTCGGGATGCTGCTGATAGAGGGCGGACTTCTCTTCCGCCACGAAAGGTGCGAGCCAGAGCCCGGCCTTGAAGCCGGCCTGATGTATCTCGTCGGCCAGGGGCTTTAAACCGTTGGGGAACTTTTTGGGATCGGTCTGCAGCCAGTCGCCCACAAAGGGTTCCCAGCCGTCATCGATCTGGAAGAGGTCTCCTTCTAAGAAGATATCCTTGCAGCCTTTGAGGTCGGTGCGGATCGCCTTCTCATCGATGTTCTGATAACGGTTGTACCAGCTGGAATAGCCGGCGATGCGTTTATCAGTGATGGGCGTGATCTTCATCTTTTTGAACCAGCGGTCGAAGACCTCGTCACTGCTGCCTTCGTCGTAATAAAGATCGAAGAGATCGTAGTTTCCGCCGCAGGAGACGCCGCTGCAGTCTCTCTCGATCAATAGCTTCTTCCGGTTGGCGTCATAGGTAAAGAGGGTATAGCCGGGATCTTCATCCAGGGAAGCGAAGAGCCGGAAGTTTTCCCTGTCCCGCAGATAGCCCCAGGACATGCCGTGCAGGATGCCCCGCTGGAAGGGATAATCCACGAAATGATAGTCGCCGTAACGGTTCAGGGCAAAGCGGTCGACGATCGCCCGGGGCAGCCGGTGCAGTCCGCGGATGCGGCTGTTCGGCGTATACTCCGGACAGTAGGTCCAGGTCTGGTAACCGTTCAGAAAGATACGGGTCGCACTGTCACAGGGAAGATCCGTTTCCGCTTTCAGCGAAACGATCGTTCCTTCCGGCAGTTCTTCCTTGATATGCAGGGGGCTCTGCAGGTCCCAGTCTGCTTCTCCTTTGCGGGAGAACTTCCTGCCCCCGCTCATTCCCTGCAGCTGCCACTTTACTCTCATTCCTTCGCTCCTTCGACCGTATAGTCGATCACGACATCTTCACACTGCGGAGCACTGATGGTGACCCGGGCGCTGCCGTTCTTTCCGACCGTGTGCAGGTAGGTACCGGTGCTGCCGCCTTCGGCGGTCAGGACCGCCGGTCCGTCCAGTTCGACGACACCTTCGGTCTTTACGCTGACCGGCAGCTGTCCGTAGACTGCAAGGTTGCCGTATTCGTCGAGGACCCGGATGCGCAATGCATCGGCATCGTAGCCGTCCTCTTCCTTTAAGGCAGAAGTGATGTGCTTCACTTCAAGATGGAGCTTTGCGGAAGGAGCCTTGACCACTTCCTTCACGACCTTGCCGTCCTTGACTGCGGCATAGCGCCAGACGACAGCCTTGCCGCCCCAGTTGCCGATGTATTTGCCATAGAGGTCGACACCGTCCTTGTAGCTCATCTTATATTTCAGCATGCACCAGGCCAGCTTGGCCTTGTAGACAGCGGGCAGATTGGCCATGCCGTACTTTCCGGCGGCCAGCAGGCATTCGCGGATGATCGCTGCCTTCTCTTTGGAGAAGCCTTCCACTTCCTCCAGCATATTGCCGATCGTATCGTCGATGCAGATCGGGCCGTGCTTCATGGCGCTGAATTCCTTCGGCCGGAAGGAGGTCACGAAGTGATCGTTCTTGTAGAGGCGGACCTCATCGGCATTGGAGAAGGCATAGACTTCCCCGATCTGGGCCGCACTGTAGTCGCCGGCATCCATCGAAGACGAGACTTCGAGGACCGGTTCATTATCGCTCTGCGAAGCATAGACAGCAGCCGCCAGTTTGGGGTTGCGGAAGCTGTCCAGCACGCCGTGGTAGCAGATGCGGTCACCGCTGCCGAAATCCTGATGGGTGGCATAGTCGAACATGCACCACTGGAAGACTCCGGCATGGGCCTTGTCGGCCATCGCCGCATTCAGCACCCGGGCATGACGCAGAGCGTGTTCCTGCCGCTTCTGCCAGGTATCGTAAGGTTTCGTCGGGAACATATGTCCGTTGGCTTCCGAGATCAGCAGCGCCTTCTTCATGTCCGGTGTGATGTCCTTCTTGGGCTTGCAGCCCGGTGTTTTTCCGTCATGCGAGAAATCATTGTAGGAGTAGACATCTTCCAGGAGAGAGCTCTTCTCGATGTAGCGGACCCCGGAAGTCTTCCGGCTGGGATCGAGCGCATGGGCCGCCTGATTGGTCTGCAGATAGAGATCGTCGTTGTCGAGCGATTCGTTGATGCGTACGCCCCAGAGGAAGATCGAGGGATGATTGCGGTATTCCTTCACCATCTCTTCGGTGTTGATGACGGCCTGCTTCTGCCAGCCGCTGTCACCGATATGCTGCCAGCCGGGGATCTCGGTAAAGACCAGGAGGCCCAGTTCATCACAGGCCTTTAAGAAGGCATGGCTCTGCGGATAGTGCGAAGTGCGCACCGCATTGCAGCCCAGTTCTTCCTTCAGGATCCGGGCATCTTCGATCTGCAGACGGTCAGCTGCCGCATAGCCCAGCCAGGGGTAGGACTGATGGCGGTTCAGGCCGCGGAAGAAATACGGCTTCCCGTTCAGCAGGAGCCCCGTTTCATTGAAATCCACGGTACGGAAGGCGACGTCCGTCTCCGTCACGTCTTCGCCCATCTTCGTCACTAAGGTATAAAGCTTCGGTGTCTCCGGCGTCCAGTTCACCGCTTTCGCAAAGTGCAGCTGGATCTTCCGTTCGTTGGAGACCAGGGAAGCCACTTCCTGCCCGCCGTCCAGCAGGGTATAGCTGATCGGGGCAGCTTCACCCTCGACACTCGTTTCTACACATAAAGTCTCGAGATCCTGCGCATAGGCAAAGACATCCGAGACATAGTTCTCTTCTCTCGTCTCCAGCCAGACATTGCGGTAGATGCCGCCGAACGTCAGGTAGTCGATCGCAAAGCCGAAGGGCGGCACTTCCGGGTTCTCGGAAGTATCGAGCTTGACGACGATATCGTTCTCCCCTTCTTTCAGGAGCGTCGTGATCTCCGCCCGGAAGGAAGTGTAGCCATTGCGATGGGTCAGCACTTCTTCGCCGTTCACATAGAGGGTAGCGATATGGGCGGCTCCCTCAAAGATCAGGAAGGCCCTCTTCCCCTTCTGTCCTTCCGGAAGCGTCAGTTTCTTTCGGTAACCTCTGATGCCTTCATAGAGACTGCGGTCGCTGTAGTGCAGCGGCATTTCCGCCACACTGTGCGGGATCCACACTTCCTGTCCCTTCTCTTCTCCCTTGAAAAAGGCTTCCGTCCATACCGGTACGTATTCCCACTGATCGTTGATGCGTTTCTTCATACTGCTATCCCTTCCATGATGATATCCATCATTCTTTCCAAAGCTTCTTCGTAAGTGATGCCGGCCTCTTCCAGTTCTCCTCCGGAGAGGAAGGACTCAATGGAAGCCGAGACCGTGATGCGCAGGATCACCGGGTCAAAGTCCCGGATGTATCCCTCCCGTTTTCCTTCTTCCAGCAAGGCGTAGACCGGTTCCCAGTTGCTGCGCAGATGATGCCGGAGGGAGTGATAGACCTCCGGATAACGCTGCGCCAGCGGCTGCAGACGCCTTAGATCCAGGACCCGGATATCTTCCGGCAGTGCGATCATGACCCTTCTCAGTTTCTCCTTGTAAGGCAGATCGGAGCCCGCCAGGCGGGCTTTCTCCTGCTGGATCCGGCGGAAGGTCTCTTCCAGTACCTCCTGCAGCAGGACTTCCTTGGAAGGAAATAGCTTGTAGACGGTCTTCTTGGCCATATGCAGTTCATTGGCCAGGTCCTGCATCGTAAAAGAGAGCCCCTGCCGGGCAAATAACGATGCGGCAGCTGCCAGGATCTTTTCTTTATTTTCCATGGTGACCTCGAGGAAACTTCTCTGTTTCTTACAGTTTCCATTATAAGAAAAAAGACTTCCCTTAGGAAGTCTCTTCAGCTTCTTTCGGTGATCTCTGCCGCTGCTTTTAGCAGCGACGAGGAAGTGCTCATCGCCCGGCGCTGCAGGAAATGATGGGCTTCGTTCTCGTTCATGCCGTAACGGCGCATCAGGATCGCTTTGGCTTCTTTCAGCAGGGCTTCTTCTTCCGGCGTACGCTGCTTCCTTTTCGGCAGCGAGCGCTCCTCATCCTTCTGCAGCAGCTCCCTGACTTTCTCGCAGATCTCTTCCTCACTGCAGTAGAGCGGCAATACCTGCAGACGGTCACTCTCCTTCATCTCTTCGCCGGTCAGCACCAGCAGATACGCTTCGCAGAGCGGCAGGTAATCCCCTGCTTTGACGCCCCGGAAAAGAGCTTCCGTGATCAGCACCCCGCCGCCCATCTCCTTTAAGACCGAAAGAGCTTTCTGCGGCGTCCGGCAGACCGTACGCACCCCGATCCCGTTCCTGCGCAGGCAGTCAAAGACCCGTATCTTCATCTTCTCATCACTGAAAGCCAGCACCGTCCGGAACATACCTCTACTTTACCATAAAGAAGACCCGCTTAGGCGGGCCGTCTCTCAATAGTTGACCATGTATTTGGCGATCTCCCAGGTACTGACCCGGGTGCGGTATTCGTCCCATTCCTTCTGCTTGCCGACACAGAACTGGCTGTAGGTATGAGCCCCTAAGGTCTCCTTGATCAGCGGATCCTTGTCCATCTCCCGCATCGCTTCTTCAAGCGACCCGGGCAGAGAATCGATCCCTGCCAGATTGCGCTTCTCGGCATCCATCAGGTAGATGTTTTCCGCGACTTCCGGCATCGGCATCAGTTTTCTTTCGATTCCGTCGAGACCGGCATTGAGACAGACAGCCAGCGCCAGATAAGGATTGCAGGAAGGATCCGGGGAACGCAGTTCGACCCGGGTGCTCTGTCCTCTGGCCGAAGGGATACGGATCAGAGAGGAACGGTTGGAAGCGGACCAGGCGACATAGCAGGGCGCCTCATAGCCCGGGACCAGACGCTTGTAGGAGTTGACCAGCGGGTTGGTGACAGCCGTCATGCCTTTGACGTGAGCCAGCGTGCCGGCCACGAAGTGCAGGGCATCGTCGGAAAGACGGTGCAGACCGTCCTCATCGTAGAAGATGTTGAAGCCGTCCTTGAAGAGCGACATATTGACATGCATGCCGGAACCGTTGATGCCGTAGACCGGCTTGGGCATGAAGGTCGCATGCAGACCATTGCGCTGAGCGATGGTCTTGACGACCAGTTTGAAGGTCATGATGTTGTCGGCAGCGGTCAGGGCATCGGCATACTTGAAGTCGATCTCCTGCTGTCCGGCAGCCGCTTCGTGATGGCTGGCTTCGATCTCGAAGCCCATCGCTTCCAGGTTGACGCAGATCTCATCACGGATATGGACGCCGTGATCCAGCGGAGCCAGATCGAAGTAATCGGCTTCATCAGAGGTATTGGTAGTCGGACGTCCCTTCTCATCGGTCTCGAAGAGGAAGAACTCGCATTCCGGACCGACATTGAAGGTATAGCCCATATCGGCCGCTCTCTGCAGCGCTCTCTTTAAGACATTGCGGGGATCGCCCTGGAAGGCCGTGCCGTCAGGATTATGGACATCACAGATCAGACGGGCCGTGACCTTGCCGGCGACCCGGCGCCAGGGCAGGACGACCCAGGTCGAGAGATCGGGCCACAGGAACATATCCGATTCATTGATACGGGCGTAACCTTCGATCGAGGAACCATCGATCATGATCTGATTGTCCAGCGCTTTTCGTAACTGCGAACGGGGGATGCAGACATTCTTCAGTTTTCCGAAGATGTCGGTGAACTGCAGCAGGATGAATTCGACATCTTCCTGCTCAGCCAGATCCAGGATGTCTTCTTTCTGCAATTGCATAACTGATCTCCTTTGGCATCATGCCTGAAAAATAAAAAAGAGCGAAAGTCCTCCCGAGACGGAGAGCACCTTTGCCCAACATAGAGATTATATTCCCGGCAAAAGGATCGTGTCAATCGGATAACGCTCAATAAGGCGTTTTCTCATCCTTGGCCATATACTCCTGGAAGGTCTGCAGCGTCTCCTCACGGTCCATCGGGATCAGCTGCAGGAGCTTATCTTCCGTGCCATGGGCTCGATTCCGGAAATAACGGTAGATCATATTGTCCCGGAAACCGATCTCCTCGGCATCCTCCTTGGTGTTGCCGTAACAGACCGTCTCGATATTGGCCCGGATGATCGCGCTCGGACACATCGGACAGGGATAACAGGTCGTATACAGTACGCAGCCGCTCAGGTCAAAAGTATTCAGCTTCCTGCCGGCATCCCGGATCGCCATGATCTCGGCATGGGCTGTCGGGTCATTGTTGCCTACGACATGGTGTTTCCTTCCCTTCCTCTGTTTTCATTGTACTGGATGAAAGGATTGTTTCCGATATTCTTTACAGATGAGCCTTTTGTATCACGAGCCCAAAGAAAAAAGGCACGCAGTGCCTTATTCTCCGAAGAAGCGTCTGATCTCGGCTTCGGCCGTCTCCGGCGCATCGGAACCGTGGATGATGTTGTAGGTGGTGGAAGTCGCGTAATCACCGCGGATCGTGCCCGGCTGAGCAGCACCGAAGCGGGTCGGCCCCATCAGGAGGCGCATTCCTTCGATGGCGTTCTCGCCTTCGACGATCATCGCTACGACCGGTCCGGAAGTCATGTAACGCAGAGTTTCCGGGAAGAAGGGCTTGTCGGCGATATGGGCATAGTGCTCGCGCAGGATCTCTTCGCTCAGAGTGATCATCTTCATGGCTGCGATGCGGTAGCCTCTTCTCTCGATACGGGCAATGACTTCCCCGATCAGACCGCGCTGTACGCAGTCCGGTTTCAGCATGATATAAGTTCTTTCGTTCATTTTCCTCTGCCTCTCTTTACAGCAGGGACATTATACCATTATCGGAGATTTTTATGGAATTGGTTTCTCAGGGTAATGATGAGCCTGCCGAAAAGCGATGCAGCATGCCGGCAGATCTGTGCCATAATGGAAGCAGAGGTGAACGACATGGAAGAGAACATCATCTTTCGTTACAGCCTGATAAATACCTGGGGCCTCCCTCTGTTCTGGATCGAGGTCATGGATACCGACAAAGACAATATCCGCATCTACCGCTTCGGTTCGGATTCCTGGAAGGGTGATACAGACATCATCAAGCCTGACCATATGACGGTCACCCATTCTGTGATCAGCAGGATCAAGGAGATCCTCGAGGAACACTATGAGCTGTTTTCGGTCAGTGAGACGGAAGAACCGCCGGAACTGGAAGGCGTGGTCAGTCACTTCCGCTTTGTATCCGGAGAAAAGGAAACAGAGATCACTGCGCCGAATCTTTGGTATTTCGAAGATGCGGATGCCAGGGACAGTAAAGGAAATGAGCCTTTACGAGCCCGTATCGTTCTCGGGGTGTTCTACCGGATCCGGGAACTGCTTCTCAAAGCCGGGGTCGATCCCTTCTACCTTGGTCTGAAAGCTGATGAAGAATAAAAACAGGGCAGAGACCCTGTTACATGGAAGCCGCAGTGTGCGGCTTTTTGGTTTGACCTTTGGCTTACTCCTTTTCCCTTGTCTCAACGTAGACGCATGCCAGTGAAAACAGAAAAAGAGCGATATAAACACAAAGAAGCAGATCCGGCTTTACGTTCATGAAACGGATGATCAAACATGTCAGGATCCCTGCTGCCGATAAGTAAGACCATCTTTGTCCGAATGTCATCACCATATACCTCCAAAGCTCACTTTATAGTATTGCCTTCATCGTATAGTTTATCAGCATCTGATTCCGGCCTGCAATTATTGTAGGGCCTACTGTTTGACGACCAGAAGAAAACCTTTATCTATCAAACAGTATGCTCAGCAGGTGCGGAAAAAAAGAAGCCGGATTAGGAAGTCGTATTCCACTCCAGCTTCATGCGCAAAACTTATCAGGTCTTTTGAACAACGTCAATTTGACCAGCTGTTTCGATACAGACCTTCATAGGATGATTTTCTCTTCGTATTCCTTGTCTTTTTCGTACTCTTTCTTTGCCCGCTCCGGTGCGTCTTCTCTCAGACCTTTCAAACCACGTTTTTTCGGGTCGTATCCCTTCTCTCCTTCTTCCGGATAGAATTCGGCATACACCCACCAATCCGGTCTGCTTCTCATACGGCTTCATCCTTTCTTCTGTGTGACTGCTTATCGTCTTTGAACACTCTTTCAGAGCCTTACATTCAATCCGATCTTCTCGACCAAAGCTTCTTCAAGTACCCTTGAAAAATTGATCCTTGCCTCTTCTCCCGCTTTCTTGATCCACAGCGGGATCGTACAGTTTACCTTGACTCTCTTGTTTTCGATGATCTGTTTCATCCTTTCCGGATACACAGTAATGGCTGTTACGATATTCCCTTCCAGATCTTCCTTTGAGAACGAAGTTACGTCTGAAGGATCCGGGATCTCTTCGCCATCTTCCTGCATTCCGTAGATGTGCAGTTCCAGAGCTTCCCGTCCATTAACTATAGCTTCCTGAAAAGTATCCCCATAACTGCCGCATCCGGGAAAATCAGGATAATAAACGCCATAACCACCCATGCCGTTCGGTTCGATAACTGCCAGATATGTTAATTCTTTCATACTCATTTCAAGCCCGCCTGTTTCAGGATATTCTTAGCGGTTCCGATCGGAATGACCTCGCTGCTTCTGTGATAAGCAACAGTGACGGTCCCTTTCTTTGCAGGATGTTTGAACTGTTTATGTGAGCCGACCTGTCTCACTTCCTGCCAGCCATCCTTCCGCAGCATCCTGACGATCTCCTTTGATTTCATCTCCTTACGCTTTCATTATACGCCTATTTATACGTATATACAAGAAAGACAGCTTAACGATCGGCAGGTCCTCCTCACCAGACAGTGACCGGCCTTGTTCAACAATGATAGTTTCTTCTTGTTCATTCTTTTTTCCTCCGAATTATTATTTCCGGAGAAACTGAGTTTTCCTACCCAAAAAGAAAAGATCGTTCACCCCAGAACGATCTCATTCGTATCTTTATCCAGTACCGCCTTCTGCAATACCGTTGCTTTAAGGTACTTCTGCAGCAGTTCGGACAGCTCCTGCAGCGCCTTCTCCAGCTCTTCCCTTCTTTCCGGCTCTACGCACTCCATCACGATGAATTCCGTCGTCGTCTTCTCAGAGACAGCCGTACGCTGACCGTCCCGCCAGTTCAGACAGCGACAGACAGCTCCGGCTTCATCGTAGTATCCGACTTCGCCGGCCAAGGGCGGTTCTTCCTTTTCACTGCCCAGAGGCAGGAAGGACTCCCCTCCCTGCATCCGTCCCAGATGCAGATCTCCTGCAAAGGTATCGAGGTCTTCAGCACCGATCGGGAAGGCATACTCCAGGGATACCGCATTGGTGATATCCACGCTGGGGGCGATGGAAGTGACCGGATTGCCGTGCAGCACTCTTTTCAGCAGGTTCTCCAGCGAACAGCGAGCGCCCTTCTTCGTAGGGAACTGCTGATAAGCCTTTCGCCAGACGGCTACTACCGGATTCTCAGAGATCACCTCCGAAGGCAGATACTTCTTCGCTTCGCTGTTGGCTGTTTCCAGCAGCTTTACGATCTCCTGCTGCTCGCTCTCACTGATCTCTTCGCAGAGATCCTTTACGACCAGTACCGCCAGACATCCTTCCGGGAAGAGTTCCCAGAAGGAAGGATCGATCATGAACTTTTTCATAGCTTCTCCTTTCCTTCCTCCAGCATCTACAGGTCTATTCTAAACCATATTGAGAAGGAACGCCGGGAAACGTAAAATGGAATCATGAAGATCCTCGGCAACGACTGGGACGAAGTGCTCGGTCCCGAATTTGAGAAAGAATACTACCAGAAACTAAGAAGCTTTCTGGATCAGGAATATGCCCATAAGACGATCTATCCGCCGGCCAGAGACCTTTACAATGCCCTGCGCATCACTTCCTACAGGGACACCAAAGTGGTCATCCTGGGACAGGATCCCTACCATGAACCGGGACAGGCCATGGGGCTTTCTTTCTCGGTCCGGAAAGGCATTCCCCTGCCTCCGAGCTTACGCAATATCTACAAAGAACTTCATGATGAACTGGGCTGCAGTATCCCTCATAGCGGAGATCTCACCCCCTGGGCCAGACAGGGCGTGCTCTTACTGAACGCGGTGCTGACCGTCGAAGAAGGAAGAGCCGGTTCCCATGCCGGGAAAGGCTGGGAGACCCTGACCGATACGATCATTGCGAAACTGGATGAGAAGGAAGGACCGCTGGTCTATCTGCTGTGGGGACGCTATGCCCGCAACAAGAAAGCCCTGCTGAAGAATCCGGAGCATCTGATCCTGGAAAGCGCCCATCCTTCGCCTTTGAGCGCTTCCTACGGTTTCTTCGGCAACGGACACTTTCGGAAAGCCAATGCCTATCTTTCTGCCAACGGAGAAGTCCCGATCGACTGGCAGATCAAAGACGAACAGCCCTGAGGGGGCTTTTTTTCATGGCGAAAGAAAAACAGACATGAAGTCTGTTTACTCGGCAAAGATCTTTGTCTTCTTTAAAGCCTGGATCAGGAACCAGCCGATGACGACCGAGATCAGTTCCCCTACCGCTACTTCGCTGCCGAAGATCAGTGTCCCCAGGAGCTTGTTTTCAGGCATGAAGAGGAAGGCTAATTCGGCACCGACGATGAAGAAGTTCAGTACGATCGGGGCAGCCAGCGAGACTAACGGCAGACCGAAGGTCTTCTTTTCCCGGAAGTGCCAGGTGATGAGACCGGCGATCAGGGTAGCGGAAGTGCCTAATACTGCATCCAGATAACCGGTGGGATTGACACCCATCATCGCTCCGATCAGGTTGGTCAGGAAGCAGCCGAGGGTGATGCCCCAGATGCTGGGCTGATAGATCAGGGGAAGCAGGGTCAGGGCTTCGGAGATCCGTACCTGGATGTTTCCGAAAGCGTAGGGTGCGATCGCCAGCGATACAGCTGTGTAAACGGCAGCGATCAGAGCGACTCTGGTAAGAGTCCTGGTGTTCATAATAAAAATCCTCCTTATTTTGGGTATACGTCAGGTAGCCGCTACTGACGGGACAGAGTCCGGATACTACATTACGCTCCTTTCCTCGCTTTGTCGAGAAAAAAGGAAGCTTTACGCTTCCTTCGTGTACTTATGGAACCAGTCGGTGATCTCGTTTAATCTTCTTAGACGGTGCTGCGGCTTGCCGGAACGGGAGAGCTCATGGTTCTCTCCGTGAAAGATGACCATCCGCGTATCCACTCCCCGGATCGCCAGCGCCTGCATCATCTGCATGCCTTCCGGTAAGGGACAGCGATAGTCCTGATCGGAATGGATGAAGAGGGTCGGGGTCTTTACCTTATCGGCATACTTCAGGGGTGAATGCTCCCAGAGGGCTTCGGTATCCCGGAAGATATCCTTGGCTCCGCACTGATCGGGACCGAAGTAGGTTCCGATATCGGAGATGAAAGAGAAAGAGACCCAGTTGGCGATGGAACGCTGGCTGGCCGCGCAGCAGAAACGATCGGTATGACCGATGATCCAGTTGGTCATGAAGCCGCCGTAGGAACCGCCGGTCTCACAGACCCGCTTCTCATCGATGGCCGGATAGGCTTTTAAGACGGCATCGGTGAAGTCCATCAGGTTCTGATAATCGGTATAGCCATAGTCTCCGCGGATATCCGCAAAGGCATCTCCTCTGCCGTCAGAACCCTTGATGTTGGTGAAGAAGACGAAATAGCCCGCAGATGCCCAGACCTGCATCTCATGGAAGAAGGCTTCGCCGTAGACCGTCCGCGGTCCGCCGTGGATATCCAGTACCGCCGGATACTTCTTCGTTTCGTCATAGTCCTTCGGCAATAAGACCCAGCCATGCAGGGAGAGTTCTCCCGAACTGTAGTCCAGACGCTGCGGCAGGGCCACATACTTCTCTTTCAGGACCTCTTCATTGAAGGAGGTCTTCTGTTCAACAGAGGAACCGTCTTTCTCCATCGTATAGATCTCCGCCAGCTTCTCTGCCTTCACCGAAACGAAAGCGATCTTTTCGCCGATATCGAAGAAGGAGAAGATGCCAGGCTGATCATAGAGCACGGTCTTCTGCCAGTCTTTGTCGTATTTCCAGAGTTCGGAATGGTCCTCTCTGGTCACGACCGTATACCAGGCATCCTTCTTATGGACGCTCTGCCTGCCGCCTCCCAGCATCGTATCGGTGCCGACCGAATTGCGGGTACCGAATTCCGGCTGCAGGATGTATTCCAGTCCTTCCTCTCTGACCCGGTAAACGGCCGAGGTCTCGTTGACCCCGTAGTCCTTACCCTGCGAAGCTTTCACATAGAGTTCGCCGTCCAGGAAGAACGGTTCCCGCAGGGACCAGCCCTCTTCGCCGAAGAGGAGCCTGTTTTCCTTAGAAGCGAGGTCATAGCAGAAGAGGCGGTTGTAGCGTCCGCTGTGTTCTTTGAACTCTTCTCCGACATAATAGATCTTTCCTTCTTCGGCGATCCATTCATCGACGCCGAAGAGCGCTTCCGTGAGCCGGCTGATCTTCACTTCCGACATTGTTTCAATGGTAAACAAGGCGGTACGCTGACCGTTGGTGAAACCGGCTCCGTTGAACCAGTACGGCACTTCGTCGACTACCTGATAGTCAGCTTCTTTCTTCTTTGTTTCCTGTTTCTGCTTCCGGATCTCTTCGCTGTCCTTATAGGCATCGGGATCGTTCTTATCGATAGTGGCAGAAGTCACGTAGAAGCCTTCAGAGACCTTCTCCAGCCTCGAAACGGCAATGGGCAGGCTCAGCCACAGCTGCGCTTCTCCGCCCTTCAGAGACAGTTTATAGATGCCATGGAGACCTTCCTGCCCTTCGACAGGACGGCTGATCAGCAGCGTCTCTTCGTCTTCCCAGCCCAGGAGACGGCTCTTTCCTCCGGAGGTATAGGGGACAGGACCCTCTTCCTTTAAGAGCCAGACATCCCGTTCGTAGTCGTTCTTTTCTTCGTTGGCTTTGGCCAGGACGAAAGCCAGCTCTTTGCCGTTGGGGGAGTACTGCAGGTTTTCGATAAAGCGGAACTTCAGCAGATCTGTGATCTCGATCTTATTCATGTTGTTTTCTCCTTTACCGGATCAGGCTTTCCAGGGTATTGAACAGAGCTTCCGATTCGACCGGCTTGCTTAAGTGGGCATTGAGACCGGCCTGCAGACTGCGCTGCACGTCTTCGTCGAAGGCATTGGCCGTTAAGGCGATGATCGGGATCTTTTTAGCGTCCTTACGATCCATGGCCCGGATCGTCCTCGTGGCTTCCAGACCGTCCATGACCGGCATGCGCATATCCATCAGTACGGCATCATAGTAGCCTTCCGGATGAGAAGCGAACATATCCACGGCGATCTTTCCGTTCTCGGCCAGTTCCGTTACGATCTCCCGGGAACTGAGGATCATGATCATGATCTCGGCATTGATCGGGACGTCTTCGGCTAAGAGGATCCTTCTGCCCTTCAGGTCGGCCTTCGCTGCCAGCAGCAGTTCGTTCTTCTTCTTGAAGGCTTCGCGGAACTCATCGAGCACCGTGCCGGCAAAGAGCGGCTTCGGTACGAAGCTGTCGACACCGGCTTCCCGGGCTTCGTCAGCGATCTCATCCCAGTTGTAGGAAGTGAGGATGATGATCGGGGTCTTATGACCGACGATCTCGCGGATCTGGCGGGTCGTTTCCACCCCGTCCATCTCCGGCATCTTCCAGTCGACCAGGATCAGATGATAGTCTTCCCGGCGGCCGTGATGCAGTCTGACCATCTCCAGCGCTTCCGGACCTCCGGAAGCCAGGTCACAGCTGATGCCGACCTTGCTGAGGACGATCTTCGCATGCTCACAGGCGATGGGGTCATCATCGATGACCAGCACCCGCATCGTATGCGGATCGAAGTCACTGCTGTCGTTCCGGTTGGCCCGGGTGGATTCTTCGAGGGTGATGGTGACCGTGAAGGTCGTACCGGCGCCCTTCTCGCTCTCCACCTCGATATTGCCGTTCATCAGTTCCACGATATTCTTGGTGATCGGCATGCCGAGACCGGTGCTGCCCAGATTGTTGGGAACGGAAGAAGCTTCCTGGGAGAAGGCATCAAAGATCTTCGGCAGATAGTCCTTGCTCATACCGATGCCGGTATCGCTGATCGTAAAGCGCAAGGTAGCCTTGTTGTCGAAGCGGGCGACATCTTCGATGTTGAAGGTGATCTTTCCTCCGCTCGGCGTGAACTTGACGGCATTGCCCAGGATATTGATCATGACCTGGCGCAGTTTCATCTCGTCTCCGATGTAGTAGTCGCTGATATGGCCATGGGTATGGCACTCGTAGTGCAGGCCCTTGTCCCGGCACTGTCCGCTGATGATGGTATTGACCTGTTCCAGAGCTTTGGAGAAGGAGAACTCTTCGTTCTTGATGACCATCCGGCCGGACTCGATACGGGACATGTCCAGAATGTCGTTGATGATGTTTAAGAGGTGCTTGGCGGAGATATCGATCTTTTCGAGGTATTCCTTCGTCTCCTCGGCCGTCGTGGGATCGTTGAGGGCGATATTGTTGAGACCGATGATCGCATTCATCGGAGTGCGGATCTCATGGGACATGTTGGAGAGGAAAGCAGTCTTGGCACTGTTGGCCTGACGGGCTGCATTTAAGGCGTCGCTTAAAGCTTCGCTCTCGGCGAGGCTCTTGCGGGTCTCCGCATCCACATCGGTGAAACAGGCCCCTACCGAGTGGACCAGATGATCGTCGCGGTCTTCCGGATGACGGACACCGGCGAACTTGATCATCTCGTAGGAATCGATGCCGTGACGGTGGACCAGATAGCGGTAGGAGATGACCCGGTCGCTCTTCAGACCTTCCCGGATGTTTTCGGGCTGGATGAAGCGCAGGAACTCCTCCCGGTAAGGCTCCGTGACGAAACGCTCGGCATAGCTCGTCACTTCCTTCAGATAGGCGAAATGCTGGCCGGCCTTGAGACCATTGTCGACATCCGAGTGTTCCTGGTAGCAGACCCCTTCATCCTTGTCCAGATCGAGGTAGTAGACACTGCGGTAGTCGGAAGAGAGCGCCGTGATCAGCTGGGTCTGCTGCAGACGGGCTTTCTCTTCTTTGATCAGCCGTTCGTGCAGGGCCAGTTTCTCTTCCAGTTCCTGCTGTTTGACCCTGGCTTCCGCTTCGGAGGCCTTGGCCTTACTCATCTCGGTGACGTCGACACACATGCCGAGGGTACAAAGACGACCGTCATTGTCATGGAACTTCAGCTTGGTGGTCTGCAGGTAGCGCATATTGCCGGCCGCATCCGGTACGTCTTCAAAGAAGACATAGGCATCGTCCATCGTCAGCGCCTTTTTGTCATCTTCCACGAAGTGATCGGCGGTCGCCTTATCGAAGATATCGTGATCGGTCAGACCGATGACCCCCTCCGGATCCTTCTTGTGGGCATACTCGGCAAAGGCCTGGTTGCAGGCCAGATACTTTCCGGTCGCCGCATCCTTGGAGAAACTCATTGCCGGCATATTCGACAGCAGAGAAGCGACAGAGCCCATCAGATCAGCCAGTTTGGCGGCATTGGCCACTTCCTCCATCAGTTTCAGCTTGTCTTCTTCGTTCTTCCTGGCTTCCCGCAGGGCTTTCTGGACCCGCTGTCCTTCCCGGACGTCGTCATCGACGTCCTTGAAGCCGCAGACGACGCCCATCCGGCCGTTAGGCATATCCAGCTTGGCGAATTCGATGCGGAAGTAACGTTCACTGCCGTCATCCATCGTCCGCAGGTAGTTGATATTGTAGGAGGGCTTCTCCTTCAGCTTTTCCACGATCGCCGAGATCGCCAGCTCCTTCTGCAGCCGCTCCCGGTCAGAAGGTGCGACGGTGGTATTGATGTAGTACTCCTTGGCCTGGGAATACTTCATCTTCTTCAGGGCATCGCGGATCGGCGCGGCATGCTCCGTATCCCCGGCAACGTCTCCACGGTAGAGCGAGAAGGTCTCGGATTCCACATCATTGATCAGCCAGACCGTATGATAGGCTTCGCTCAGCGCCTCGATGACGGCCTGCCGGATGGCTGTATCCGTCTCCATCTTTTCCCGTTTCTCGGTGATATCGGAGATGAAGACGTAGTAGATCCCGCCATGGGCTTCCGTTTCCGTGTAGTGTCCGTAATCATCGACCCAGCGTACGCTGCCGTCCCTGCGGATGATGCGGTAGACGACATAGTCCATATTGTCCTCACTGTGGTCGATCTGTTCGTTGATAGACTCGGAGATCGCCTGATAGTCATCCGGGTGCAGCATACCTTTAAACGTATATCCGGTCAGTTCCTTGAATTCTTCGAGATCCTTACAGCCGAAGATGTCAAAGACGGCTTTATTGGCATAAAGCAGCTCTTCGGGCGCTTCGGCCTTGTAGATAAAGAATCCGCCCGGCATGTGTTTGCCGATCTCATTGATAAAGACCATCGCATTCTCGGTCAGTTCAAAATGATTTCCCATCATCAGTGTTCTCCCCCTTCACTGTTCCCGGTGCGGATCTGTTTCCCGTCCGGCAGGATGAATGACTGTTCGTAGACGACGCCCAGGGCTTTGGCGATCGCTTCCAGTTCGCCTAAAGTCAGAGTATCGCGCTGCAGTTTCTTGTACAGATTCTGACGGCTCTGGCCGGTACGCCGGGCCAGTTCAGCGATACTGACTTTCTCGCGGCGGCATAGTTCCCTCACGAGTTCTGCAGTATTCATGATATGACTCCTTTAAAGCACTTTCATTGTAAACCGTTTGGTTACCCTCTGACAAGAAAGAAAAGGGAGGTCTCCCTCCCTTTGTGACATCAGTCACTGTATTCCATCATTTCGTCGTAGAGCAGTACGAAGGGCAGTGGTCCGTTCTTCAGACACATCTCGTTGTATTCGACGATATCGAACTTCTCTTCCATCTCGCCCATCGTCATCTCTCTTAAGTTGATGAACTGGGCCATACCGAGACCGTAAGGCATGATGGTGCCCGGATTCTCGACACAGAAGGAGTAGATGCTCTGGGCGGTGGCTTCCGGCGTAGAGACGAAGTCCTTCAGGAAGTCGGTGACTTCCGTGAGGCTCCAGCCTTCGTAGTTGACCATGACGTCAAGATAGGCCTGCATGATGTAGCCGAAGGAAGTATCCGAACGCATGATGCCGGAGGTATTCTCGTTCTTCAGCGGCAGATAGCGCAGACCGTCGATCTCGGACTGCATCGCCCAGCCTTCGGTATAGCCGATGAAACCGACTGCCGAACGGAACTTGTGCGGCTGCGTGCGCCAGTAGTAGACGTTCTGGTAGAGGTGTCCCGGGAAACCTTCGTGGGCGAGGGTCTCGAAGGAACTGACCGGATCTTCACCCAGAGAGTTCGGGTTGGTACGGATGACGTTCTGGTCGAGATCATCGACCGGAGCAGTCAGGTAGTAAGCCAGGATCGAATCGTTGGCGACCGAGGGATCGAGCGGAGAGACCGTGAACGGCATGTAGGGGCTGTCCGGGTATTCCGCTTTCAGCGCTTCCTGCAGGTATTCCAGCATCCCTGCCGAATCCTTCGTGTAGATCTCATAGGACGAAGGATCATTATAGAGGGCATTGTATTCGTTCATGGCTTCCTCATCCTGCATGCAGGTGATGGCAGCCATCAGTTCGCTGATCAGGACGTTGTAGGTCTGATCAGCCAGTACCGGGACATCGGTATTGGTGCTGGCCTGCAGCAGGACGGTCACTTCCGCATAGTCTTTGGAATAGCCGCAGAGACCGGCATCTTCTTCCGGCAGGATGGACTTGCCGCGCAGGCTTTCCAGCACTTCCGCCGCATTCTGATAAGCGGGGATGACGCTCTCCTTGACGATCTTCGCGTTCTGTTCCTTGAAGGCTGTCTTTTCTTCAGCGCTCAGGAAAGAGAGCTGATCGATCTTGTAGTCGAAGTTGGCGATCAGTTCGTTGTTGTCGACCTTGGCCGTGAAGTTGTCGATGTAGTCGAGGGTGCCGTCCAGCCCGCCGGGCTGTAAGGCGATGCCGATCTCGGCCTGCTTCTTCGTGACTTCCAGGGCGTCCTTGAAGTAACGTTCCACATCCTGCAGGAGCACCAGGTAGTCTTCGACATCTTCCTTGCTGCGGAAGACATATTCCGTAAAGTTGGTGACCAGGTTGTCCTGAATGCCGGAGGCATCGCTGAACAGCAGGTCGTAACGGTTGAAGCAGAGCGAAGCGATCGTTTCCAGTTCGGAGTATTCCAGGACGTCATAGTCATACTGCTGACGGTAGGAGAGCTTGCTGAAGTCGAAGGAACGCAGCTCTTCCAGCCACTCTTCCTGTTCCTTCACGTTCTCTTCGTCATAACCGAAGGTGACTTCTCCGATGGTCAGTTCCGGCTTCTCGAGGCCCATCGCTTCGCGGTCGGTGACCGTGAAATGCATGTTCAGGTAGTCATCTTCCATCAGTTCCTTGAAGTAACGGTCCAGGAAAGCATCGAATTCCGGATCGTCTTCAGTCTTGGCAAGATCCTTTTCATGCGGACTCCAGGCTTTCAGCTGCTGCAGGTATTCATGTCCCTTGGCATCTCCTTCGTCCGGGGTGATCAGATCTACCGTATCACCTGTATCTTCCGAAGATGCCGGAGCCGGTTCCACCGTCACCGTCGGAGCCGCGGAGGACGATGCATTGGTGCAGCCGCATAAGAGCAGCAAAGCACACAGACAGGTCAATAATTTTTTCATAATACATTCTCCTTGCCAGTATATTGTACAATAATGTTGAAAAAGAGGAAAAGAAAATGCTGGTGAACAACATGACCCTGCGGCAGATGATCGACTATAAGCCGGATGATGGCGACATGGCGATCCTGCCCCTGGAGGTGACCGTACTGGTCAAACTGACGATCATCTCGCCCCAGAAGGAAGAGAACTACGACTTTATCCGTTTCTTCTTCCCGCGGGAAGATACCAGAGAGCTCTTCTACGATCTCGGCAAGACGTCCTTCTATGACTTCGATGCCCGGGAAGTAAAGAACTCCCACAAGTTCATTACCATCGCCGAACTCTACGGCAAAGACAAAGCACCTGTCTTGGGCACTTCCTTACGAGATATCCTGACGGAATACCAGGGAGATGCCGATCTGATCTTCGATCTCTTCACCTTCGACAACAAGTTCTACCGGATCTCCGTACTGGAAGGTGTCTTAAAAGCAGAAGAAGTTAAGGAGGCTTGATATGACCAAGTTACTGATCGACTGTGATCCCGGCGTCGATGACGCTATGGCGATCCTCTTTGCCCTGAACCGGCGGGATGCCGAAGTGATCGGGATCTCGGTCGCCAGAGGCAACTGTTCCGCTGCCCAGGGTACGGAAAATGCCCTGCGCTTACTGAAACTGGCCGGCCGGGAGGGAGAGATCCCCGTCTGCATGGGAGCCGCCGAACCGCTTTACGGACTGCGGGAAGACCGCTATCCGACCCCCTTCCACGGAGAGAACGGACTGGGAAACATTAAGATCCCGGCTTCTTCCCAGAAAGCTGCCGATGAGGAAGTGGAAGACTTCCTCTACCGTCTGGCGTTGGAGAACGAAGGCGAAGTCGTGCTGATCGAACTGGGCAGGATGACCAATATCGCCCGGACGGTCCAGAAGTATCCTTCCTTCGTCAAGAAGATAAGACGTGTCGTCTGTATGGGCGGTACGGTCTTTGCCCCGGGCAATTCTTCCCCGGTAGCGGAAGCCAACTTCTACGGCGATCCGGAAGCGATCGATCTGGTCATGCAGCAGGACTGGCCCTTAACGGTCGTCGGACTGGATGTCACCACCGCGATCCATCTTTACTATGATGATCTGCTGAAGCTGGCGGAGAGATGCCGGGAGGACTGTAAGGAAGAAGTGAAGTTCCTCTGTGACATCAATGTCTGCTACCAGGAAGGCAACCGCAGACAGAACCGCATGTTCGGCTACTTCCCCCTCCATGATCCTTTAGCCCTGATCGTCGCCCTGGAACCTTCGATCGTGAATACCCGCCGGATGCCGGCAAGGGTGGAATGCGAAGGCAAACTGACCCGGGGCATGATCGTGACCGACAGAAGAGATCATCCGTTCGAAGGAAAGAACGTGGAGTTCTGTCTGGAAGTCAATGAACGGAAGGTACTGGATATCCTGTTTGATGCATTCATGTGACAAAAAGTGCGCAATAAAATGCGCATTTTTGTTTCCGGTCGTCATTTTCACAGGATGTGTCAGTTCAGCACGGATGCAGTAAGGACAGAGAACGGCAGTTCGTGCATAATGAAGGTGAAGACAGTCTTCAGCACCATTCTCTGCAAAAGTATTTCGAGGTATGGAAAGAGAACAGAAAGGTAAAACGGTCTTACTGACCCTCAGAGTGATATCGGTCATGATCGCAGTGCTGCTGCTTGCGGCAGTATTTGCGCTTTGGTATTCCTTTCCGATAAAGACGGACTATGAAGAATTCCGGGAAATGGATCAGAAATACCATCTGAGGATCACGGATACGCCAATGCTGCTTTCAAAGAAACATGGGTTTTCTCTTCGAAAAGGTCTTACCTCGTACTATTTATGCAGAGGTTCCCTGAACGAAAGGAACACACACGTCATCATTGAAATCACAGATCATCAGCCCTTATTTCGCCGATTAGACAGGAACACCTATACTTTGGCAGACGAGAAGAATGTCGAGATCTCCGGCTATGATGTTGATCTGCGGCTGTATGTCAGCGATCGAATGGATCTGAATAGAACATACGACCTGCTGTTCTGGAATGGATATGGATATATTCGCGTGTGTGCCTCTGAATCCGGTCAGTCCGCAGAGATCAATGACACGGTAATGCAAAAATCAAAAGAATTATTGGAATTAATACTGGAATAGGCGTTTATAAGAGTGAAGGGGCTGTCCCTCAGCCGTGTTCAGTCACGGACTTTTCGGACAGCCCCTTTTACGTATGATAAGTCTGATTATCAGATCATTCGCTCAGCAGCGCTTCTGCTGCTTTCAGGAATTCATCTGTTTTTACCCAGAGATCAGCACCTTTTTCCAGTACAAGAGAGGTAACAGATGCATCAGGAGCCTCTGTACGATCCTGGATGATCTCGATGACCAGCATATCCTCCCCTTCCACTTCTTTGTCCTGATAAGAAAGCTGACCGTCCGTGTAATAAGCATAAAGAGTCTTCTCTTCGCAGTGAAACTCATATCGGAACATCGATTCGTACACTACGCCCGGCAGATAGAGGATATCTTCACTGCTTTCTTCAACGGAAGACATTTCTTGAAACAGTTCCTCAAATCGACCGCACAGGTCTGCATCTTCCGTCTTCAGAGACTCTGACTCGACACGGATCTGCAATTCTTTCTTCTGCAGAGGAGGAGCAGGTTCTGCTGCGGATGCCGCTGACTCCGTAGGGAGCTCCGAATTTCTGTTCGCTGAACAGGCAGCAAGGAAGAAGAGGAAGAATATAAGTGGTAGAATTCTCTTTTTTCTAATCATGATCTATATCCGGTTACAATCATATTTTAACAATCGTTTTTTCTTTACGCCATTTTTGATAGAAAAACACAAAACTGCCGGTTACGCAACGAGCAGAGATATATCCTATCAATTGTTCTGGATCATATTTTGCGAAAGCTCATAATAACCACGATAGTGCTTCGTTTGCAGCACTAACTGTGACAGTTCTTCCAGCATTACTCCCGTAAACGGCGGATGATAATTGTCCCGCTTTAAAAGTGGTTCAATTTCTCCGAGAAGATACTTCTCAAGTTTTAAAGCTTGCTCACCCCTCTTTTTCATCACATAGAAGTGCAGCATTTTTGAATAATAACCCTCTGTTTGTTCTATCTTTAAGATCCGATCATTCAACTCATGATGACTCAGGCTTTGGATCATCGTATATACTAAAAGACATTTTGGATTGAATATTTCAAGACGGTTCCGACCAAATTGAAGCGCAAAATCATAGTCTTTCTCCAATAAGCATCGGACCAGAACAGAGTACTCTGCGCCTCTTCTACGAGCTTCGGGTATTGTATTATCATCCAGAAGCTCCAATAACTGATCACGATACGTTTTTGCCTTCCGATTATCTATCGAACTGAAGATGGTGTATAGTCTCTTAACATAAAGAAAATAACGAACCTTGTTGTCAGAGACCTGATCAATATTGTTTTCCAGCATCTCGATAGCTGACCATTGGGATCGATACAGACGAGCATAGAAAGACTCCAGGTCTTTCAACCAGTAAGGCAGGTCATTCATGAACGGCTTGCACATTTCAACATCGTCCATCTCAGCGTTGCTCCACGCACTCATCCCGGCGATCTCTATCAAAGGATAGTAAAGTGCACATTCGGGGCCAAGCGAGATACATTTCATTATTTTCTGGATCGTTTCAGATGTTACAGGAGCGTCTTCTACATAGTATTTGAGCAGAACATGCAGCGTATCTATTAGTTCCAAAAAAGGCGTATATTCATGTAATTCTATATATTCCGTTTCGATCTCTTTGATATCTGAAGCGATCATTTCAGTATCATAAGCGATTATGTCTTTGCACAGTCTCTGCAATGAGGATGCGATCTCTAGGCTTCTACTTAAAAAACCGGGCTTTGCCAGTTTGATCCCATAGTATTCAGCTAAGCGGTAAAAAAACTGATCACCAGCCTGCCCTTTTTCCAAACGAAAATAGGTAGCCTGTGATACTTTATTCGAGAATTCCTTCACCGAGCGATGAAAGAAAACGCAATATAGCCGAAAGATCTTTCCTAATAAAACTTTTCCTTCGGGACTGTATTTCATCTTCTACATATTCAGAATCATCTCAAATCATCGAGAATTGTGACGCTATACTGAAAAACACGTATAGTCTGACCGGTCATAGTGTAAGTCTCATGACATGTTTTTTCATTCTGAATCTCATAATATCAGATCCGCAGATTACAGCAACGAAAAACCGGTATCGCAAATCCCCTTCTGGCGTAACAACTCATAAATGGTAAACAGGGGTGTCAGGAATCTCCGATCCCTTTCACGTTCGCCTGCGCCTGTTTTTAAACTATTGCCTCTTCGGTACTTTGATCTCTGAAGATACGATCGCTTTCTGCGGACAGACCAGAATACAGAGGTGACAGCCTACGCACTTCTTGGGATCGAGGATCGGTCTCCCCTCTGCAAAGCGCAGCGCTTCGTGTCCGCCGTCTGTGCAGGACAGCACACATCTGCCGCAGCTGACGCATTTTTCTCTTAAGAACTTCGGATAGATGATGTAGGACCTGTCCAGTTTCTCGGTCGGTACGATGCCGCTGATGGTGGATCCTTTGATCTCCTTCACGGAAGAGAAACCATGGTTCATCAGATAGAGAGCCAGGCCATCCTTCAGATCCTCGATGATCCTCTGCCCGTACTGCATGACCGCCGTCGTGACCTGTACGCTGTCTGCGCCTAGGACGATGAATTCCAGGGCATCCTTCCAGGTCTCGATGCCGCCCATGGCGCTGATGTGTTTCCCTTCAAGGGCTTTATCGGCGCTCAGCTCGGCAATGAAACGCAGAGCGATCGGTTTGACGGCCTTGCCGGAATAGCCGCCGATCGAGGCATGATAGATGCCGTTATTGGGATTGATGTCCACTTCGATCAGGCTCTTGATGGTGTTGATGGCCGCCACCCCATCCGCTCCGCCGCGCATTGCCGCTTCGGCGCTGTCTTCGATGTGAGTGACGTTGGGGGTCAGTTTGGCGATGAACGGAAGCTTCGTATGTGCTTTGACGGCCTTACAGTACTTCTCCACCAGTTCCGGGATCTGCCCGACATCGCTGCCGGTAGCTTTATGGGTCATGTTGGGACAGGAGAAGTTCAGTTCCAGGGCGTCCGCTCCGCTGTCATTCATCATTTCCGCCAGCCTGATCCACTCCTCTTCATCCCGGCCCATGATGGAGACCAGGAGGAACTTCGTCGGATAGTTCTCCTTCAGTTTCCGGAAGATCCGGATATTCTCTTCCACGCTCTCTTCCGAGAGCTGTTCGATATTCTTGAAGCCGATGATCTTCTCTTCACCCTTGACAGCCGAGTAACGGGGCGAAGCCTCCTCGATATCCATGAAACAGACCGTCTTGTAGGCCACACCGGCCCAGCCTGCCTCGAAGGCTCTGGCACACTTCTCATAGGAAGAAGCTACGACCGAGGAAGACAGCAGGAAAGGATTCTCCAGCGGTATGCCGCAGAAGTCTGTCTTCAGGACGTCATAGTTTATTTCTTTCTTATCCGGTCGGTCCCGGCGGATACCGAGGAGAGTCTCCCGGATATCGACAGAGACCGGACAGGCTGCTTCGCAGCGTCCTTCACAATCTGTACAGGGGATCTCGGCAGGGATACTGTTCATGACGACATATTCATTGTCAAAGGAGAGGCTTCGCAGGATCTTCGCCGGATCCATCACAGCACAGGCTTTTGTGCAGACAGGTTCCGCACATAACAGACAATTATTCTTCATAGGTATACCTCTATTTTAAACTATACCATGACGGTCAGAAAAAAAGCGAACCGTGAAGGTCCGCTTCTTTGTTCAGTATGCGGCGATACAGCCGTCTGCCCGGGATTCGGTGCCGCCGACCAAGACCGTACCATCCGTCCAGATGATCTGACCGCGGCCCATATTGCGGTTCTCCGCCACGATCTCGATCTCGTGGCCCCGCCGCTGCAGCGCCTTGCTGAGGTAGTCTTCGATCCCGTGTTCGAACTGGATCTTCTTTCCGCCGACCCACTGGAAACGAGGCGCATCCAGTGCCTCCTGCGGGTTCATATGGAAATCGATGGTGTTGACCAGGACCTGGACATGACCCTGCGGCTGCATGAAACCGCCCATGACCCCGAAGGGACCGATCGGCCTGCCGTCTTTTGCCAGAAAGCCGGGGATGATCGTATGGTAGGTCTTCTTGCCGCCCTGCAGACAGTTGTCGTGGCTCGGATCAAGTGAGAAGTTGACGGCCCGGTCCTGCAGAGAGATGCCGGTCCCCTGAACGACGATGCCGGAACCGAAATGCTTGGCATTGGACTGGATGAAGGACACCATGTTGCCTTCCCCATCAGCCGTACAGAAATAGACCGTATCGCTGCCGTTCGGTACTCCGGCCGACGGGAAGAGTGCTTCTTCCCCGACCAGCGAACGTCTTTTTGCCGCATAATCCTCTTTCAGAAGATCTTTGGGATCCACGCTCATAAAGCGGGGATCGGTCACATACTTCTGAGCATCGACAAAAGCCAGCTTGAGAGCTTCGATGGTCTTATGGTAGGCTTCTTCATTTTCCCGCTCATTGCCCAGATCCATCGTTTTCAGGATGTTCAGCGCCATCAGCACGGTCAGTCCGTGACCGTTCGGCGGCATCTCGTAGACATCGTAGCCCTTGTAGCTGACGGAGAGGGGCTCGACCCATTCCGCCTGATAGTCCGCCAGATCTTCCCTGGTCAGGAATCCTCCGGTCGCCTGCGAATGCGCCAGGATTTTTTCCGCCAGGCTGCCGCGGTAGAAGCTCTCGCATTCTGTTGCCGCCAGCTCTTCCAGTGTGTCCGCCATATCCGGACAGCGGAAGATCTCTCCCGGCTCAGGGATGTGACCGTCCTTCAGGAAGGTCGTGAACCAGGCTTCATAGGGAGCCGGATCCGAGGCAGCAGCCTTCGCGATCTTTTCTTTTTCCATCTCCCACATGCCCTTCAGATGGGCCTGTACCGGGAAACCTTCCCGGGCATAACGGATCACCGGAGCCATGATATCGCTCAGCGGAAGACAGCCGAAACGCTTGTGGACAGCGCCCCAGCAGGCCGGAGCACCGGGCACGGTGACCGAACACCAGCCGGTGACCGGCATCGCTTCATAGCCTCTGGCCTTGACTGCTTCCGGTGTCAGTGCCTTCGGCGCCGGACCGGAACCGTTGATACCGTAAAGCTTCCCTTCCGTCCAGATCAGGGCAAAGGCATCGGCGCCGATCCCGTTGCATGTCGGCTCCAGCAGCGGCAGCGCGCTGGCAACGGCGACAGCCGCATCCATCGCATTGCCGCCCTTCTTCAGGGCCTCCAGACCGATCTGCGAAGCCAATGGCTGGGTAGAACAGACCATGCCGTTCTTCGCATAGACGATGTTGCGCTGGGAAGGATATTTGTGTCGGTAAGGATCAAAGGGGATCATACATTCACCTCCAGCAGATCGCGGTATTCCTGCAGGGCGGCTTCTTTATAGAAACCGACGAGAGACTTGCTGAGAGAGGCCATGTGCGGCTCTTCTGCGTTCAGCAGTGCTTTCAGTTTCTCCCGGCAGGTATTGGAGATCTCGGTATTGATATTGATCTTGGTGATGCCTTCCCGGATGCAGGTACGGAGCATCTCCGTACCGGTACCGGAACCGCCGTGCAGGACCAGAGGGGTATCGGTCGCCTTACGGACGGCCTGCAGGACATCGAGACGGATGCAGGGCTTCTCCTTGTAGAGACCGTGGACCGTACCGATCGAGACAGCCAGGGCATCGCAGCCGGTCTTTTCACAGAAGTCGGCAGCCTGCTCAGGATCGGTATAGAGCTGTACGGTGCCGCTGTCTTCGGAAGAATGCATTCCGGTGCGGATGGCGCCCAGTTCGGCTTCCACATCCACTCCTGCCGCATGGGCATATTCCACGGCTTCTCTGGTCAGAGCGACGTTTTCGCTCAGTGAAAGCGCCGAACCGTCGATCATCACCGAATCGAAGCCGGCATCCACCGCTTTTTTCAGGATGGAAAGATCGGCGCAGTGATCCAGATGCAGACAGACCGGAACGCTGATATCCCGTGAGCAGGCTCTCGTCAGAAAGACAGCCTCTTCGAGACTGAGGACATCCAGATAGCGTTTCCCGAAACCGAGGATAACCGGCTGTCCGGCGGCTTCTGCCGCCAAGAGACAGCCGCGGATGCTTTCACGGCTGTAGATATTGAGAGCCGGCACAGCGCTGTGCTGCTGCTGTGCCGACTTCAGCAGGGAGGCGAGTTTACCCATTCTCTTTTCCCTGCAGGATCTCGCAGGCTTCCCGCAATGTGCTGTCTTCCCCGACATTACCCGGGAAGATGACATAAGGAGTCAGCGGGAAGCGGCTCTCGGGGCCGGTCTGCCAGACCGGGATGCCCGGACGGATCTGACCGAGGACGTTCGCCCGGCGTACTGCCAGAGCCTTGACCCCGACATCACTGGAAGTGATGCCGCCCTTGGCGATCACGAAGGCCGGGGTCACGCTCAGCCGGCCGACCAGAGACTGGACGGCATCCGAGATACGGACGGAGAGACGCAGATGATCCTCCGGATCATCGCTGTCGGCGGTGATCAGCGCTCTCGTGGTATAGCAGCAGACGGTCTGACCGGCTTTGATCGCAGCTTCTTCTTCCTGCAGACAGCGTTCGACTTCCGCCGCAAAGGCAGCTTCATCCTTCACCAGCGTCGCATTCAGTTCGATGCATTTTAAGCCCGGGACCTTCTTCAGTTCTTCCAGCTGCCGGGTCGTCTTTTCGGTATGGGAGCCGACAACGATGATACCGCCGTTGCTCGTTTCCTTGACGACCATGTCCTTGCGGGTCAGCAGAGGCTGATCGCTGATGCCGCCCAGGACTTTGACGATCCCGGCAGCCGTACGCATCATGAAGAGTTTGCCCTTGCGCATGGCACGGTAGAGAGCGATGCAGAAGACCTTGATATCGATGTAGTCAACGGCGTTGACGATGATCTTGTTGAAGTTTCTGACGGCCAGCAGCTGCTCTTCGATCTTATCGGCATTGACTGCACGCAGATCTTCTAAAGCGATGCAGAGGACGTCTTCCGCCTTATAGGCGCCTTTCGTCTTTTCTTCGACATAGTGCGGCATATCAGCAGCCGTATAGCCGAAAGTACTGTCTTTGGCGAACTCGGTCTCATTGGCCGGGACCAGTTCCTCGCCGTATTTCACGTAATGGACATTGCCGATCGTGAAGCGTCCGCCTTCCTTGAAGAAGGGACACAGGATCTCTCCGTCGATCTGCCGGCCGGTATAACGTTCATAGTCTTCCTTGAGGATCTGCGGCTCCAGCGGATAGTGACCGCGCAGGGTGGAATCACTGCGGCTGATATAGATGTAGTCCTTTCCGAGCGCTCTGGCCGCCTGATCGACATTGGCAGCGATCTCATGGTGCAGGACTTCGGTCTCTGCAGCTGTCAGACCGCGGGAATTGGTCAGGACATAGAAGAGCGGGCCTTCTTCCGCGAAGGCTTCCTTCAGATCTTCGACATCCCAGTGGGTATAGACCGAAATGTCATGAACGGTCTGTACTCCGGTCGGATCATCATCCAGGACGACGATTTTGGTGGTATTGGCGGCGATCTCCGCATTCAGCAGTTCTTCGACCTTCTTTTCATCTACCGCCGGAAAAGAATTCAGTACATCAGCTTTCATCTTATTTCTCCGGGCGTTTCACTTCGACCCCTGCCAGCATCTCGAAATACTGAACGATGCCGCCGTGGTCATCTTCCATATGGCCGTGGACCTTCAGGGTCTGCAGGATCTCAAAGAGCTGGGCGCTGTACGGTACCGGAACATCCAGAGCGTGTGCCGTATCGATGACGTTCTTGATGTCCTTGTGGTTGATGCGGATCGGACCGCCGGCTTTGAAGTTGCGTTCGACGATCATCGGGATCTTGGCGTCCAGTACGGCAGAACCGGCCAGACCGCCGCGGATGGCCTGATAGACCTTCTCCGGATCGGCGCCTGCTTTGGCAGCGAAGACGAAGGCTTCACTGACGACGGCGATGGTGTTGTTGACGATGATCTGGTTGACCAGTTTGGCAGCGCTGCCGCTGCCGACCGGGCCGATCAGGATGGCGGAATTGCCCATGATGTCGAAATAAGGCTTCATGCGGGCGAAGACTTCTTCACTGCCGCCGCACATGATCGCCAGCGTACCGGCGATCGCTCCGGGCTCACCGCCGGAGACCGGGGCATCCAGGAAGGCAACGCCCTTCTTGGCCAGCTCATCATGGCAGTAACGGGATTCGACCGGGGTGACCGAGCTCATGTCACAGACCAGGCTCCCCTCTTTCAGGGTCGCTGCAACGCCGTTCTCTCCGAAGAGGATCGATTTTACGATCGCCCCGCTGGGGACCATCGTGATGACGATATCGCATTCCCGGCCGATCTCGGCATAGTCTGCCGCTTTGCCGCCGCAGGATACGACATCCTTCACGGCTTCTTCATTCAGATCGGTGACCAGCAGTTCCACACCGGCCTTGAGCAGGTTCTTCGCCATGGGACGGCCCATGATTCCTAAACCGATTAATCCTAATTTCATTTCTTTCTCCTATTCTTTGACTTCCATTCTATCGGCAATTCTGCCGGATCACCGGTATACCGGTATATCTTTACTATAGTAGGCGTTTACATAAAAATCAATAGCCCGAAAAAAAGTTATTTAATTATTTCGGTTGTACCAGTACAACCAGTATCCCGGTACTATATTGCCTTTTCCCTCCCCTTTCCGTATCATGGAACTGAAAAAAGGAGGTTACCGATGCTCCCTCTGAATGAACAGGCCTACAATAAGATCCTGGCCATGATCTCCGACGGCTCCTTCACCTACAATACCTATTACTCGGAAACACGCCTCTCCAAGGAGTTCAACATCTCCCGCACTCCGCTGCGGGATGCGCTGAACAAGCTGGCGCAGGAAGGCTATATCGATATCGTTCCCAGCAAGGGCTTCTGTCTGCATGAGATGACGGTGCAGGACCTGCAGGAGATGATCCAGATCCGGATCGCACTGGAGAGCTTTGCCGCCATGGAAGCTGCCTACCATCAGGAGAGCCGGGATGTGCAGGATCTGCTGCGGGACCTGCAGGACACCATCGACACCATGGAGAAGATCCTGGAACGTGACGGTTCTACCGATGACTTCGCCAATGTGGATTTCTGTTTTCATAAACTGCTGGTCGATTCCCTGAAGAACCGGGAGTTCACCATCCTCTATAACCGTTATCTGAGCCGGATGGTGCAGATGGCGCAGTACTCGCTGGCACTGGAAGGAAGAAAAGCAGAGACGATCATCGAACACCGCAGCATCCGTGACGCGATCGCTGCCGGGGATCAGCCGGCTGCCCATAAAGCGGTGCTGAAACACCTGATGAAGACCCAGCAGCTGAACAAGGACATCCTGGCGGAGCTCTACCGCAGTCCGAATCCCTCCTTCTCCCTGTAAAAAAGACGACCGCGGAAGACCGCGGTCGTTTCTGTTGTTTATTTCTTTTCCCGGCAGTTGAACTTGTCGATATCGTCCTTCATGTTCTGGGGGATCTCCTTCGGTACCGGGATGACATAGGCATTGGCCATCTTGGCGGTGAAGGAAGTGATGAACTCGATATCTTCGTTCATCAGACGCTCATTGACGTGCTCCAGGACATCCAGACGGGAGTGGATGGTGCCGCCCTGCATGTTGCCGCCTCTGCCGAAGGAGACAGCCGGGATGCCGACATCCGCAAAGGACGTGGAGTCCGTGGAAGAGACCCGCTGGGTGCAGCTGATCGGGAAACCGATCTCTTTTCCGTAGTAGTCGATGCAGTGGACCAGACTCTCCGGACCGGTGACTGCCGCAAAGCGTCTGCCCAGAACGGAACCGATCATATCGATGTTGACATTGAGCCTTGCTTTCTCGACTTCACCCGGATGCATGCGGCAGTAGGCTTCCGAACCAAAGAGACCTCTCTCTTCGGAACCGCACCAGACCAGTCTGACAGTATGACGGGGCTGGTTCTTGGCAAAGTACTGCGCCATGCCGTAGAGACAGACGCTGCCGGTGCCGTTGTCCCAGTAGCCCGGAGAATTGGGAACAGAGTCGTAGTGAGCACTGCAGACGATCGCTTCATCGTCTTCCCAGCCCGGGATCTCACAGATAACGTTGTGGGAATCCGCCGTGCTTCTTTCCTGTTTGATGGTGACTTTGACTTCCGAAGCCTGCAGATTGATCATCTCCATGGCATCTTCGACCTTCAGGTTGATGCCGGGCATATCCCCGTACTGATGTAACGGGGGACGGAATTCCTTCTGGTCCAGATCGACCTTTTCGGTGTAATCGATATTTCCGTTGAAAGTAATGAAACCTACGCAGCCGGTCTTGGCGAACTTCTTATAGCCGGCATGTCCGGCCGTACCGTTGACCAGAAGAAACTTGCCCTTGGCCTGTTTCTTCATGACTTCGGTATCGCTCTCGAAGTACAGCAGAGGAGCGACCAGACCGTCGCAGTCTGCACCGCACTGATAGGCAGTGGCATTGTATTTCTTCTGGTAGGGCTTGGTGACTTCGAAGCTGACTTCCTGGATCTCCGCCCACTGGGTGGGGAAGGCTTCGATCTTTGCGGAAAGACCTAAGGCTTCTACGGAGGCTTTGATGATCTCGGCAGCTTTCAGTTCTTCCGGAGTCGTACTGACCCGGACAAAACCGATCTCTTTGAGCAACTCGTAAGCAGTTTTCATAACTTTCTGACTCCTTTTTTCATAGAATGAATATATTTTACATTATTTTCATAGCATTCACAATCGTCAATTCACAGAATTCTTTATAATCTAGTTAGAATGACAGCGTATTATAAACATACCGACCGGCCCGGTTTCTGGCTGGGCTTCGTCGATTTCTTTACGGCAGGCTTCTTCTTCCTGTTCTATATGCCGCAGGGACTGCAGGAAGAACTGGAAGAGATCATCGGACATAAGGTCATGCCCTACTGGCAGGCCTACTTATGGGGCATCCCGGACCTTTTCCTCTATACCCTGGTCTGGATGGCGGATATCGCCGAAGAACTGAAAGCGAAAGCGATCGAACTGGGCATCGAAGGCCCTTATACTTCCTGGCGGCACATGTTCGGCTGGAATACGCTGGGATTGCTGCTGATGGGGCCGGCTGTTGCCACCTGGCGCTTCTTCGATACCCTGAACAGGATCGAAAGGGAACTGAACAGGAGAGAGAGCCTATGAAACAGGATCTGCAGTATATCTTTGTCCATGGCTTATCCGGCTGGGGAAGCTATGACGAAGCCTATAAGAGGATGCCCTACTGGGGGATGCGGGGCGGCGATCTGATCGCTTACCTGAAGGAAAAAGGCTGCTCCTGTGCTGCGGCTTCGGTCGCACCGGGCGGCAGCGCCTGGGACCGGGCCTGCGAGCTCTACGCACAGTTAACGGGAACAGTGACCGACTACGGGGCTGTCCACAGTAAGAAGTACCACCATGAGCGTTACGGACGGGATTTCTCCAAAGATCCCCTGATCACATGGAATGAAGACACCAGACTGGTCCTGCTGGGACATTCCTTCGGCGGAGCGACTGTAAGGCTCTTTGCGGAACTGTTGGCCAACGGGGATGCGGAAGAAAGAAAAGAGAGCGGAGAGGTCTCGCCCTTCTTTCTGGGAGGCAGGGGAAGACACATCCATTCTCTGATCACCCTGGCCGCACCGACCAACGGCACCACTGCTTATGATATGTTCGAAGATGAAAACTTTCATCCCGAAGAAGTCAAAGTCTCCTTCTGGAGCCCTTCCCTGGCGGCGCTGATGTCGAAGGGAACGACCGCAGAGACAGACGAACGGGACAGCAGAGACTTCGCTGCCTATGATATGCATATCGACAATGCCCTGGCTCTGAATCAGAGGATCGCAGCTCTTCCGGATGTCTATTATTTTGCCGTGCCCTGCTCTTATACCGAGAAACAGGCAGATGGGACCCATCGTCCGAAGAAAGGGATGGAGCCGCTCTTCGTGATGCGGGCCGCACAGATCGGCGCCTATACCGGAAAGACGGCCGGAGGATATGTGATCGATGAGAAGTGGCAGGAGAATGACGGTTTAGTGAATACGGTCTCTGCCGGGGCTCCCTTCGGCGCGCCGGCCAGAGTCTTTGAGAAAGAACATATCGAAAAAGGGATCTGGAACGTCTTCCCTCCCTTTGACGGAGACCATATGGCACTGCAGGGCGGACTGATGAAGAAACATGATATCCGGGAATTCTATCTGGAACTGCTGGAGATGACAGACGGACTGAAGTGATCCTGTGCTTCCCGGGATCCCCGCTCCTGCCGAAAGAGAGACATAAAGAAAAAGATCTCAGCCGAGATCTTTTTACTTGTATTCTTCGTCAGTCAGATCGACGAAAGTTGCGGTGATATCCTGCAGATAGTACGGGCTCAGATCGGCATCCGAGAACTGGATGTTGACAGGTTTGCCGAGGGCTTCCTTGACTTCCTTCTCTACGCTCATCAGCGCGTTGAAGTTGGTCACATCGCCTCTTTCGCACCAGATATCGACATTGGAGATCTCACTCTGCAGACCTAAGGCATAGGCGCCGAAGAGACCGAGCTTATGCACATTGTATTTCGCAAAGATCGGTTTGATGACGGCAGCGATCTCGTCGATGATCTTCTTCGTCTCTTCCGGGCTTCTTTTTTCTACGTTCATGTTTCCCCTCCTGACTGTCATTATACCTTTGAAAACTCATTCTGGAAAGATACGTGCCTTTCTGCAGGGATCTTATTTCCTTCTTCTTCAGGTATTCCGGGGGATATAATAGACATATGAAAAAGTTTCTGATCCTGCTGATCCTGCTCCTCTCCTTCTGTATCCTGCCTCTGCAGGCGGAAGAGGAGATCGCGATCGGTGCTGAATATGCCTACGTCATGGACCGGGAGACCGGACAGGTCCTCTACGAGAAGAACGGCGAGGAGAAGATGTATCCGGCTTCGCTGACCAAGATGATGAGCGTCATCCTGGCTATGGAAGAGATCCGGGATACGGACCGGATCGTGACGATCACCGGGCGCATGCTGGCGGGGCTGTACGAACAGAATGCCTCCGTTGTGGGTTATGAGATCGGAGACGAAGTATCGGTCTATGACCTGCTCTGCGGAGCCCTGCTCTCTTCGGGTGCGGACTGCGTCCATGCCCTGGCCCTGCAGGTCGATGATTCGCTGACCGATTTCATCGAACGGATGAACGAAAAAGCTGCCGAGATCGGCATGCAGGATACGCACTTCACCAATGCTACCGGCCTGCATGACAGTGATCACTACTCCACCGCCAAGGATATGGCCCTGCTGCTGAACTACTGCCGGCAGAATGCCCTGTTCAATGAGATCGCCGCCATGGACGTCTATCGTTCGGCTCCGGTCGCTTCCAACCCGGCCGGATATCCGATGCAGTCCTGGTTCCGGGCCCGCATGCATGTACTGGGAGAGATCCCCGGCTTCCGCGGCGGAAAGACCGGTTTTACCGGGATGGCCGGGTACTGTATGGCTTCTTCGGCAGTCTCGGAAGGAATGGACCTCAGTATCATCGTCTGCGATTCTTCGGTGGAAGGCGGACGGGATGCCCTGTTCTGGGATGTCTGGACGCTCTATGATCATTTCTTCAGCAGCTATGAACGTCACGATCTGCTGCAGCAGGGAGAACTGCTGGCTGCTGTTCCGGTCTACGATACCGGCAAAGAGAGGCTCTACGAAGTACGGGCGCAGGAGACCTACCGCATCGATCTGCCGGCAGGATCCTTCCGCAGTGAATGGAAGCTCCCGGAAGAGCTCTACGCCCCGTTAAGGAGGGGTGATGAGATCGGACATGTCTCCTTCTATCAGGACGGAGAACTGCTCTACGAAGAAAGATACACATTGGATACGGATCTGAAACTGAGCCGTATCGCCCGTTTTGAAAGGGTCTATCTCCTGCCGCATGGCTTTACTTTCGGTAAGATGGTCCTGACGCTCTTCTTTGCCCTGCTGATCATCTTCGCTGCGGTGATCTGTATGCTTCGTCAGAAGAACTTAAGGAAACGGAAAAGAAAGTACGCAAAAAGATCTCGCTAGAGATCTTTTTCTTAACGTCCGTATTCCTTCCGGAAAGCCAGCACTTCTTCACTGGCAGCGATCCCGCTGCGGGCTCCCTGCAGGGTGATCGCCCGGTTGGCTGCTGCCGTCGCAAACTCTGCGGCTTCCTTCAGTTCTCTGCCCTGCTTCAGGGCAAAGAGGAAACTGGTATTGAAGGTATCTCCGGCCCCGGTCGTATCCTTCACCGGGACTTCGTAGGCCGGGACGGCGAAGGAGCCTTCCCTGGTCAGGACCTTGCAGCCCTGGGCTCCCAGCGTCTCCACGATGATCTCCGTGCCCAGATCCAGCAGTTTCGCTTCCAGTTCTTCGTTCGTACTGCCTTCCGCAAAGGTGCGCAGGGCATGTTCGTTCATGGAGACGATGTAGCTGTTTCTTACATAATCTTCCCAGCCTTTGCGGTAAGCGGTCACTTCGTTGTCGAAGACTAAGCGGACGCCGGCTTCCTTCATCTCGTTGAAAAGAGGCAAAGGATCGGCATAGTCATTGGCGGCACTGAGGGTGGTATAGAGATAGGCGGCTCCTTTTAAGAAGGCCTTCTGTTCTTCATTCGGTACGATCTGCCAGGGATCTCCGGCGACGACGGCGATGGAACGGTCTGTTTCCGTCTGGAAGATCAGACACTTGGCATCGGTCCCCTCTTCCCGCAGGATGATCTGCGAGGTATCGACATGGTTGCGGGCAAAGTCGGCAAAGAGGAAGTCTGTATCCGGCCCCTTGCTTAAGCCGCAGAACGAATAGACCTTCTCACCGTAACCGGCCATCACACAGGCCGCATTGGCGATCATGCCGCCGGCGCTCTGCCCCTTTGGAACACAGGCAAATTTGGCCCCCATCTGCGGCCACTCGGCGATCTCGTAATACTCATCGATACAGGGTGTTCCCAGAAAGACCGTATAGGACATCGTTACTCTTTATCCTCCAAAGTATGCAGTTTGCCGAAGTATTTTTTCCGGGCTTCCGCATACTGTTCGTTGAACTCCTCGTTCCTGCCGGACAGCAGGTTCATCTCGTATTCATGATCTTCGATCGGTTTGACCCGGGCGACCGTAGCCAGACCGATGTTGGAGCACATATCGGAGATACGTTCCGCAAAGCCCAGGATATTGACATACGCGGTACCGGAATAGACGGTATATTTCCCGTCAGCCAGATGTTTCAGATGGTGTTCCTTCATGGAGATGACCATATTGTCGACCACTTCTTCCAGAGGTTCGATGCGGGCAGCCGCATCCAGATCCCTTGAACGGAAGGCTTCATAGGTATTGTCCATGACTTCCTCCAGCAGATCATGCAGGACATCCAGTTCCTGCAGGATGATCTCCGGCAGTCCGTTCCCGTCCAGAGAGATATCTTCCGCTTCTTCGGCGATATCGACGGCCAGATCGGAGAGCCGTTCAAATTCCACGAAGTCCTTGAAGTACTGGTTCATGATCGCGACGTGGTAATCCGCCTTGACGACACCGGATAACTGAGCCAGGTAGTTGCTCAGCCGGTCAGCCATCTGGTCGACGTATTCTTCATCGCGGTCGATGTCCTTAACGACCTGCGGATCATATTTCCGGACCAGGGCAAAGGAGCGTTCCACATTCTCTCGTGCCGTCGTAAACATCGTCAGCAGCAGGTCATAACAGCTGCGCAAAGCCAGCGCCGGGGAATCGAAGAAGACCGGGTTGAGAGCGTCCAGCTTTTCCTGGTAGGGATTGACGGTCTTGGGCTTTTCCGGCAGGAAATGCTTTCCGGCCTTTTCGAAAAGGCCCAGGAAGGGCAGCAGCACCAGAGCGGAACCGAGGTTGTAAAGCGTATTGGTGTTGGCAATGCCGCCGGAATCGACAGTCCTCTCCCAGATCCCGTCCAGGAATCCGAAGCGATGCAGCAGCAGGACAGCTGCCAGTGACAGCACCGTCTTGCAGAGGTTGAAGAGCACATTGATCAGACCGACCCGCTTGGCGGCTGTCTCGGTGCCGATCCAGCAGACGATGGCGGTCGTCAGGCAGTCACCCAGGAAAACACCGGCGATGACCGCATAGACAGCTTTGAAAGTCAGATGCCCGGATGCAGAGAAGGCCTGCAGGATGCCGATCGTGGCCGAAGAGCTCTGCAGGATAAAGGATACGACCGCACCGACCGTATAGCCCATGAAGGGATTGCCGGACAGAGAGTTCAGCAATACCTCAAAGGCGCCGCTCTCGCTTAAGGTATCGACGGCCGTCGTCATATTGATCAGTCCGGTAAAAAGGATGCCGAAACCGATGGCAATGTTGCCGATCATCCGTCCGTTGCGGACTTTCAGTCCCATGATCAGGACGATGCCGATGATCAGGGCGATCGGAGCCAGGGTCGAGGGCTTGAAGAGATTGAGCCAGCCGACAGCCGAAGAATCCAGGTCCAGCAGACGGATGATCTGACCGGTCACGGTAGTGCCGACATTGGCGCCGACGATGATGCCCAGAGACTGACGCAGCGTGATGATCCCGGCTGCGACGAGACCGGAGGTGATGACGATCGTTGCTGTTGAAGACTGGATCAGAGCCGTGACGCCGAGACCCAGCAGGAAAGCCTTGAAAGGATTGTTGGTGACGGACTCCATGACCTTCTTCAAGGTCCCGGAAGAGCCTTCCTTCAGACCGTCGCCCATCAGACGCATACCATAGAGGAATAAGGCCAGTCCGCCGAATAAACTCAGAATATCGGTAATACTCATTTCTGCACTCTTTCCGCAATAATACTGTTTCCATTCTATCATAATCTGCAGAGCAGGCATTTGTTATAATGGCAGAAAAGGAGGCAGTATCATGGCTGTTTTACGTGTCACCTATATGTCTCAGGCTCTGCGCCGTCCCGTTCCGCTGGAAGTCATCCTGCCGGCTGACCGCTTAGGTCCCAACGGCTATCTCGATCCGGCCGGAAAGAAATACAAGACGCTTTATCTCCTGCATGGTCTTTTGGGCAATGAAGAAGGCTGGCTGCACAATACCCGCGTTGCCCTCTCGGCTGCACAGAAAGGCCTGGCTGTCGTGATGCCTGCCGGCGAGAATTCCTTCTATATCGATGCCGATGAGCCGCTCCTGCACCGGGATTTCGGCAGTTTCATCGGCGAAGAGCTGCCGCTGATCACCCGCCGTATGTTTCCCCTCTCGGAGAAGAGAGAAGACACCTATATCGGAGGCCTCTCGATGGGCGGCTACGGCGCCCTGCGCAACGGTCTGAAGTATGCCGATACCTACAGCCGGATCATCGTGATGTCCCCGGCCATCCACTTCTTCGAACAGGAGGACTTCCGCAGTGTCATGGGCGAAGAAGCCGTCTTCGGCGATCTGCAGAAAGCGAAAGGGACCGACAGGGATCCTCGCTGGCTGGTAAAACAGCTGAAAGAGAGAAAGCCGGAGATCTTCCTCTGCTGCGGTCTGCAGGATGGTCTCCTGCCTGCTTCCCATTCCTTCCGGGACTTCCTGGAAGAAGAGAAGTATCCCTTCGTCTATCGGGAGGAGGAAGGCATCCACGACTGGTTCTTCTGGGATAAGATGCTGCCGAAGGCACTGGACTGGCTCCCTCTCGAGGAGAAAAAAGAAGGACTGCATGCCGGAAACGTTCAGTAAGGGAAAGCACCTGCGGGTGCTTTTTATACGTTATCAGTTATCCTGTATCTCTTGACTAGTTATTATTTAACCGTTATTATTATCTTGTAATAAGGTATTTAATAACCGATAGGAGGTAACGATGACGGCTTTGAAATACAGTGCAGCAAATAAAGACACCCTTTATCTTTTCCGTCCGAAGGATCCTCTGGCAGCCTTAAGTCACTTCATCGGTTTCCTGGCGGCGATCGCCCTGACCCCGGTCCTGCTGATCCGGGCTGCGTCTTCCGATGTTTCCCTGCTCGGCATGAGCGTCTTCCTCTGGAGCGCCATCCTGCTTTACGGCGCTTCCAGCGCCTGGCATTCCTTCGATATCTCTCCGCGCATCAATCTGGTGCTGAAGAGACTGGACCACCTCTCCATCTTCCTGTTGATCGCCGGCTCCTATACCCCCTTCTGTCTGGAAGTCATTCCCGGTCTGAAAGGCAAAGTCATCCTCATAGCGGTCTGGACCCTGGCTGTCTTAGGCATGGCCATCAAGTATTTTGCGATCTACTGTCCGCGCTGGGTCTCCAGTCTCATCTATATCGGCATGGGCTGGGTCGCTCTCTTCTCTCTGCCGGAACTGTTCAGCGGGCTGGGTCTCAGAGGATTCCTCTGGCTGCTTTCCGGAGGCATCTCCTACACCATCGGCGGGATCATCTATGGCTTAAAGATCGATCTCTTCCATGGGCGTCATCCAGCCTTCGGCAATCACGAACTGTTCCATCTCTTTGTCCTGGGCGGTACCCTCTGTCACTATCTCTGCCTCTACTTCTTCGTCTGCATCTGATGCGCAAAGAGCACGAATGTCTCTGTTTCGGTTATAATGTCCGTAGAGACATTTTCTTTTTGAGGTACCTTATGAACGAATACTTACTGGAAGATCTGGACCGGATCAAGGATGAAGATCTGCGCTTTGCGGAATTCCCGGACCGTGAAAGCATCCTCTCTGTTTTGAAAGCCACTCAGGCCTTACTGTTTCCGGCCTACTTTTCCTACCGGGATTCCGGTCGGGAAGAGCTCCTGGCCCATATCCGCAGCAAGCTCGCCCAGGAGATCAATGCCGCCTATACCTTCGTCGGAGCCAACTGTCCTGACTGCACGGAGAATGCGGTGGAAGCCTATCTTTCGAAGCTTCCGGAAGTGAAGAGGCTCTTACTGACAGATATCCAGGCCATGTATGACGGCGATCCGGCAGCCCGTTCCAAGGCGGAGATCATCCTCTGTTATCCCGGTTTCTATGCGATCCTGGACTACCGTATCGCTCATATCCTCTATGAGCTGGATATCCCCTACATCCCCCGGGTCATGACCGAACATGCCCATTCCAAGACCGGCATCGATATCCATCCGGGTGCGCAGATCGGCGAATACTTCTGCATCGACCACGGTACCGGCATCGTTATCGGCGAGACAGCCACGATCGGAAAGAACGTCAAGCTCTACCAGGGCGTCACTATCGGTGCCAAGAGCTTCGAGATGGATGAGAACGGTCATCCGGTCAAGGGCGGCAAACGGCATCCCGATCTGGGCGATGATGTAGTCGTCTACGCCAATGCGACGATCCTGGGCGGAGATACCCGGGTCGGCAAAGGCTCGGTCATCGGCGCCAACGTCTGGCTGATCCACAGTGTGGATGACGACAGCCGGATCTACTACCGCGAAGATCTCTGAAGTGCGAAAGCACTTCTTTTCTTTTGGGGTAGGAAAACGTCTTTTTCCCGGAAACAATAATATGGATCACCTGTGATGGTGGCGGTCGTCCTCTCTGAAAGGAGGGGTGCTATGGTCGATGTATATTTACTGATCGTGGAGATCGTGGAAGCGGTCACCATGGTCACAGAGCTGCTTTTAGACGTTTTGGACCGAAGGCATAAGAAAAGCGATCGCCATAACTCTCGCAAAGACTAAGCGGTCGCTTTAAACTTACGAGGACGACCGTCACCGGTGGTCCCTCCTTCTGTATTATAGCACGTTACTCGCTCTTCGGACGGTGGAAGCGGGCCAGCACCTTCTTCAGCGGCTTGCGCAGCAGGAAGAAGACAGCGATCAGGATGACCAGGAACGGCAGGAAGTAGATGAAACCGATCAGCAGATCTTCCATACCGCTGAGGAAGTTGTCCAGGGAACCGTTAAAGGCTTCGGCAATACGCTGGGAGAAGGAAGACTGCGAATAGATCACCACTTCACTGACGCTGATGGTGATGGTGGAATAGGTCACATCTTCATCCATGGAATGTTTATAGGACTGCAGGATGTTCAGTTCGCTCTCGACATCGCTGAGACGTTCCTCCAGCAGGATCACGTCGGAAAGATCCTGCGCCTCGGTCAGCAGCTGCAGCAGGCGTTCATGCTGGACATTGAGCGCTTCGATGCGCAGTTCGTTGTCGCTGTACTGGCGGGTGATATTGTCGACATAGGTGGAGATCCCGGAGACGGAAGCCGAAGACGAACGCAGAGCTTCCAGGAAATCGTCGAAACGCTGTGCCGGGATGCGGACGGTCAGGTTCAGGTAACGGCGGGAACCGCTGCTGCCGTTTTCGTTCATGGACTGGATGATCCCTTCGTAATCCCGGATCAGGGAACTGAGTTCCTTACTGAAAGTCTCGTATTCCCTGGTCTCCAGCCGGACAGAACCGGTATAGACCAGTTTTTCATCGCTGTTTTCTTCCACGACCGGGAATCCGTTGCTGTAGGAAGCCCCTGCCGCTTCAGCGGCATAGTCTTCTTTCATATCACTGATGTAGTAAGCTGCTGAGGATGCGGCGGCAGAGCCGGCGGAGCATCCGCACAGGACAAAGAAGATCAGCAGGATCGGTAATAACTTTTTCATGAGAATTCCCTCCTCACCTCTTCTGTACCCAAAAGAGGATCGGCGGTCACAAAGAAAAAGCCCGTCCATAGGACAGGCTTTCGTTCTCTTGACGATAAAGATTAACGCTTGGAGAACTGCGGAGCTCTTCTGGCCCCGTGCAGACCATACTTCTTTCTTTCCTTCTCGCGGGAATCGCGGGTAAGGAAACCAGCCTTCTTCAGAGCCGGACGGAAATCGGAACCGACTTCCAGCAGAGCTCTGGCGATGCCGTGACGCATAGCGCCGGCCTGACCGGTCAGACCGCCGCCGTAGACGTTGATGTAGACATCATACTGTCCTTCGGTGTTGGTGAGGACCAGCGGGGACTTAACGACCATGCGCAGGATCTCGGACGGAAGGTATTCTTCCAGAGTCTTCGTTCCTACAGTGATGTTGCCTGTCCCGGGAGTTAAATAGACACGGGCGACAGATCTTTTTCTTCTGCCGGTTCCGGCATAAGATACGGTAGATTTCTTCTTAGCCATAATCGTCTTCCTTTCTATTTAAGCTCCATCGGCTTCTGAGCGGCATGCGGGTGTTCGGCACCGGCGTAAACGAATACGTGCTTGCGGATCTGGTCGCCGAGCTTGTTGTGCGGAAGCATGCCCTGGATAGCAGTTTCCACTAAGCCGGCCGGATCTTTGCGCATGAATTCGCCGATCGTTTTGGACTTCAGTCCTCCCGGGTAACCCGAATGGTGGTAGTAGGTCTTTTTGGCTTCCTGATCGCCGCTGTAGACGACCTTCGCCGCGTTGATGACGATGACATAGTCACCGCAGTCAACGTTCGGAGTGAAGCAGGGCTTGTTTTTACCGCGCAGGACGGTGGCTACCTTGGTAGCCAGACGACCGAGGGTCATACCGGCAGCGTCGATGACGTACCAGTCCTTCTTCACTTCTTCTGCTTTCAGCATCGTTGTCTGACGCATGTGAATTTACCTCTTTCTTTCTGTCTAGTTTCCGGGGCTATACAAATTAAAATAAGGCACCACCTATTATAGGGGAGCCTTATTTCTAAGTCAATTGGAAAGTGCTTTGTGAAGCCTATTTGATGCGGTAATCCGCCAGGATCACATCGATGAAGAACGGCATCTGGGCACAGGAAGCTTCATCGAAAGTCTCGAAGGTGAAGATGTGGATCGTTTCCTCTTCATCCTTGAAGATGATGTTGGTGAGAGCACTGTCATCGGTGAAGGTCAGATCACCGCGTACGGCATCGTAGTCCTTGAAGGTGATCTCATTGTATTCTTCGGTATCCAGGATATCGGCATACTCTTCCGCTGTACCGCGGGCCGTATAGTCGAGCCAGACATCCAGAGCGCCGTAATCATCCCCGTAAGACGACCATTCTTCCTTGGTGTAGCTGTAGGTGGATACGCTGTAGGTCCTGTCCGGAGAGACATACTGCAGCGTGATCGCAGCCGGATCTTCGGTATCGGAGATGTCTTCCCAGCTCTGCGGGATCGAGAAGAAACCGATGTCCTCATAGCCGACCGTTTTGGTATCTTCGGTCCAGTAATCGGTGGTAATGGCCGGAGCCGGTGTTTCTGCCGGCTTTTCCGCCGGAGAGAAGGTCATCGAGGTATCGTCTTCGGCGATCGTGATGTCTCCGTCCTCAGCGGTGAAACTCAGGTTCATGCCATTGGTGGTCATCGTCATCGCTTCGGCATCAACAGTAAGTTCCGTGACCTCTCCGAGAACATTGAGCAGGGCTTTTCCGTCTTCGGTGATCTCCAGAGAGACGATCAGTCCCTCTTTTTTCAAAGCGTCGATCGTATCCTGAGAGGTCTCTTCTCCTCCGCTGACCATACCACTCAGCTCATAGTAACCGACTAACGCCTGTAAGGGATCGGGTTCTTCACTGGGCGCCGGGGTCACCTGGGTGGTGCTGTCCGGGGTATTGACGACGATGCTGCTGCCGCTGGGTGTATTGGAAGAGGAGCAGGCCGCCGCGCTCAGTAGCAGCAGTACAGCCGCAAGTATCGTAAGTAATTTCTTCATTTTCCTATCCTTCCTGATATTCGTTACCTTCATCTTAACAGAAATATGAAGTTTCTGCAGGTGCTTACTCATCATCCGGCAGTTTCCGGTAGAGCGTCAGCCACATGGTGACGAAACTGGCCGTACCGCCGATGATGTTGGAGATCGGTTCCGCCGCAAAGACGCCGTTCACCCCGAAGCCCATAGCCGGCAGCAAGACCGTCAGAGGCGCAACGATGACGACTTTTCGCAACAGGGAGAAGAAGACCGCCTGCTTCGCCTTGCCCAGAGCCTGGAAGGTCTGCTGTCCGGAGAACTGCAGGGCTATGAAGGCATAGCCGAAGAAGAAGAGGCGCAGAGCCGGCACTCCTTCCTGCAACAGAGAGGCATCTTCTGAGAAGAGACGGATGAAGAAGCCCGGGAACACGAAGACGATGGCCCAGATCAGCAGCAGGTAGACCAGGTTGACCAGGGTGAAGAAACGGATCCCTTCTTTGACCCGTCCGTATTTCCTGGCCCCGTAGTTGTAGCTCAGGACCGGCTGGGCGCCTGAACCTACTCCGTTGGAAGGCAGGGAGGTGATCTCACGGACCGAATTCAGTACCGACATGACGCCGACATAGATATCGCCGCCATAGTTCTGCAAAGTCGCATTGCAAAGGATCTGGGTCAGGGAACTGGTCGCCGCAAAGCAGAAACCGGTCGCTCCGACCTTCATGATCTCTTTTAAGAGCGGGAATTCGATCTTCATCTTTTCTCTTTTCAGACGCTGAGGATTGTGCGGATCGAAGAGGAAACGCAGCACCCAGAAGGCAGAAGCGGCCTGTCCGATGATGGAGGCCCAGGCTGCACCTTTGACGCCCATATTCAGTTGGAAGATGAACAGCGGATCGAGCAGCAGGTTGATGACGGCGCCGATCAGTACCGTCTTCATTCCGGTCTGGGGATAGCCCTGGGCATTGATGAAGACGTTCATGCCGGTCGCGATCATCGTAAAGACCGTACCGATCAGATAGATGTTCAGATAATCATGGGCATAGACATAAGAAGCATCGCTGGCACCGAAGAGATAGAGGATCGGTCTCTCGAAGAGATAACCGAAAACAGTCAGAAAGACGCCGCAGAATAATAAAGCGCTGAGGACGTTGCCCATCAGCCTGCCGGCTCTTTCTTCGTTCTGACTGCCCCGGGCCATCGCATAGAGCGGTCCGCCGCCGCTGCTGAAGAGCCGGGTAAAAGCCGTGACCAGGGTGATGATCGGGAAGGTCAGCCCGATGCCGGTCAGAGCCATCCCGCCCACTTCCGGCAGATGTCCGATGTAGATGCGGTCGACGATATTGTAAAGCAGGTGCACCAGTTCCGCGATCGTTAACGGGATCGCCTGACGGATGATCAGGGTGCCTACTTTTCCTTTTCCGAAATCCAGTTGTTTGGCCATAACGTTCCCTATTATAGACCTTTTAAGAAGAAACAGACCATCAGAATGAATGTTTCTGCCAGCGGGACCGTGACCGTATCGTGGCCGGCCTTGCTGACGGCTTCCACATACATGCCGACCAGCGCTGAGATAAAGGCGCTGAGGAAGCAGAAGAGGAAGGAACCGGCGCCGCAGAGCTTCAGGGCCGCGGTACCGAAGACGAGACCGAACAGGAAGTTCGCCAGCGAACCTTCATAGCTCTTTTTGGGATCCACGAAGGGCCAGTTCAGTTTGTGTTTTCCGTATTTCTTGCCGATCAGGGCTGCCGCCATATCTCCGCTGCCCCACATCAGTACGGCAGCGATCTCGATCTCCGGACGTCCGAAAAGGCCCCAGGAGAGGAAGATACGAAAGGCTGTGCCGACAAAGAGGAACAGCAGGCTCTCCTTGATCTCCCCTCTCGAGCGTTGAACGAAAAGTCCGTCAAACCAGGGAAATTCCTCCGCCAGTGCCAGCAGCGGATAAATGATCAGGGCAAATAAGAGACATACGGCTGCGGCGCTCTGCCAGCAGTCGGCATCGATCACGATGACGACCGGTGAGAGGAAGGCGGCGGTATGCAGAGCCTTACGGAAACCTTCATGCGAGAAATGCAGGGCAAAATGCAGCACGACCAGGAAAGCGGCGGTCGGAATGATGAAACGCAGATAATGGACGGCACAGGGCAGGATGTCCTGGAACCAGGTCAGAGGGAACAGGTATTCCTGATAATGCAGGACGATCATGGCCAGACCGAGGATGGAGAGCACCATGCCGGTCACGAGGCCGACGATCTTTCCCCGGACTCTGTTCGCAAAGCGGGCGGAGACCAGCGAGAACAAGGTAGCGACCGCCATGCAGATGAGCAAGGGCTGCAGGCAGTCGGTCAGGATCGCCGGATGGATCAGGATATGGCTGACCGAAGCGATCAGAGCGGTAAAGGTCATGATGAAGGTACTGGTCCCTACCGCTACCTTCTGGTCCATGCCCAGGAAGACCGTAAACACCACTAACATCATCATGCCCCCGCCGGTACCGAAGAAGCCGGTGCCGAAACCGATGGTCAGGCCAAAGAACATAGAGATCGCGATCTCTTTAGCGTTCAGTTTTCCGCCTTTCAGGATGCCCTTTCTTTGTTCGCTGTCAGGTTTCACCAGAAAGCGGATACCGATGCAGAAAGTCAGGAACAACGTAAAAGCACCCAGGACCACATTGCCGGCCAGCCAGGCGGCATAGCTTCCCAGGGTACACATGACAAGGATGCAGGCGCACATGACACCGCCCCGTTTCAGATCGATATTGCCGTGTTTATGATAGGTATAGGAGGTAACAGCCGAACCAAGGATATCGGAAGCCAGGGCAACAGCCGTTGCCTGATAGGCCCCGGTCTCTCCGGCAAAGGAAGGACAGAGCGTGATCAGGATCGGTACCATGACGGTCGCTGCCGATAAGCCGGCCAGACCGGTACCGATGCCGGCCAATGCCGATGCGAGAAATAGCCAGACGATCTCATTCATCTCTGCAAGTATACACTGTTTGTGAAGGATATGGGAAGGCGGTGTTTTCCGTTGTGTTCAGACAGCAAACAGATCAGATCGTTAAGGATTTTTTCCCAACAACAATATATTGAAGGAGGTGGTTTCCACGAAAACACAGACAGCTTACACGATCCCGGCAGCTGCACTTTCTGTCGATAGTTCTCCTTGTTTCCTTGTTTCCTTGTATAATAGTGATCAAGGAGGTCAGGATCGGATGACAGATAAGTATGAACAGAAACGGGTGACGATCAGTTCAAAACGCCAGTTTACGATACCGCAGAAATTCTATTCTGCCCTTGGTTTTCAGAAGGAGGCCGTATGCACGATGGCGGAAGGCATGCTGATCATTCAGCCTGCTGTTCCCTCTGCAGATGATCTTTCCGAAGAGATCCTTGCGGATCTGATCCGCGAAGGCTACTCCGGAGAAGCATTGCTGAAAGAATTCAAAGTGCGTCAGGCAAAGATCCGTCCGGCGGTGGAAAAACTGCTGCAGACCGCAAAAGATGCCGCACAGAATGATACGGAGTACGTCCGTTACGAAGATATCTTCCCCGGGGAGGAATGAATTGTACGATATTCGTTTTCTTCCTCCTGCAGCAAGATATCTGAAAAAGCTGAAAGACAAAGAATTGAGATCCCTGTATCAGAAAGCCGCAGAGGATATCCGGACCGACCCGCTGATTGGAAGAGAAAAGAGCGGAGACCTGAAGGGCATCCGGAGCGTCGATATCTACCATCACCGCATCAATTACGAACTGGCTTACACGATCGAAGAGAACAATATCATCGTCTTCATTTCGGCAGGCATCAGAGAGAATTTCTATAACGAACCGAAAAGATACTGGAATCCATAAGAAAGGATCTCCTTCAGGAGATCCTTTCAGCCTGTTGACAAAGTCATTTCTTTCTTCTGCTATAAGGCAGAAAGGAGGGAATGACTTTTCATTTTCTGTTCTCAGGAGAGGAAAATAAGAAAAAAAGAAGGAAGGATCCTCCATTAAGGAAAGATATCTTCGTT
>JAFWEP010000046.1 GCA_017512885.1 Erysipelotrichaceae bacterium | reverse complement strand
TCTTATGGCCGGAGAGATAATCTTCACAGGCTTTTAATTTCTGTTCAAATGTATATTTCGCTTTTCTTCCCATAAAAAAGTCCCACCTCCGTGGGCAACGCTTTGGATATTTGCGTTGTCTACTTTAGTGGGACTATATCAGTAAGATCCTCCTTTTTGTGTGCGTTCTATCCTCTTCCCAGTGTTCCCCAGTTCGCTCCGTTATCGTAGCTGACGATCACCGAAGGCATTCCGTCTTCATTGACAGTGACTCCGTAGAGCGTCCAGGCATCGCCTTTATCGATCCCGTATACGGCATACGCATGGCCGTCCCAAAGCATCTCTTCCATCACGGAAAGCTCCTTTCCGCTGTTCAGGGCTTCGGCGACCTCTTCGTAACTGCAGAGCGTATCGAAGAAGGACTGGGCATAGAAGGGGATCTCGGTGGAGTCATAGAGCTCATAGACCGTCGTATCGACGACCCCCATATGATAGTCGGTCCTGAGCTTTCCGCTCACTGCCTGCAGACCTGTATAGAGCCAGCCTTCGCTGTCTCCGTCGGCGAAATGCCGTACATAGCGGATCTGACCGAGCGGATCGATCGTATCGCCGGATTCGATGTAGATGAGCGGCAGGGCGTCTTTCTCTTCGAACCAGGTCTCGGTGATCTCTCCGGCATAGTAGCTGTAGCGTCCGACCTGCAGATCGGTATGGAGTGCCGGCACCAGCAGGTAGACATACTGGACGGAATCACCGAGATCGCCCTGAATGATCCGCTCAGCAGTGATGTTGCGGACAACAGGCCAGTGCTGACCGGCCCGGGTCAGGATCGTCTCGAAGCTGTTCTCTTCGTGCAGACTGCCCAGGAAGGCGATCTCCAGGTCCTCGTAAGGCTCCATGGCTTCCTGATACTGCCGCAGAGCTTCAGTGTCAGGATCCTGCTCCTGCTGCGTGTCTTCGCTCGGCTGCGGGACAGGCGTCGGGCTTTGCGAGGGTGCTGCGCTCGGGGGAGCGACCTCGATCACGGCAGCGGAAGAAGGAGCGGAACTGCAGCTGCAGAGCAGCAGGACGGTCAGGATCAGCAGTAACTTTTTCATCGTTGTTTCCTCTGTCTCCATTCTAACAGATGAGCCGGTCTCTCCAACCTTCGTTTGTCGGTAGTGAAGCAGGGATGATAAGATAGACGAAAAGAGGGGGAAAAGAATATGTCCAATACGATCTGCATGCACTGCGACAGTCTGATGTCGGTGGAATTCCGGGAAGGTCCTGCCGGAGATGTCTTCGACTGCCCGGAGCAGGCTCTCGATATCAGACGTCTGCTGGCCGGAGGGGCGATGGCTCAGTTCTTTGCGATCTTCATCCCGCCGGAGAAGGCTTTCGCAAGGATGAACCATCCGGTCAGCGCTGCACAGTACATCGAGGAATGCGCACAGGTCTTCGAGAATACGGTCGCCCGTCACAGCGATGTGCTGGCTAAGGCGACCAATGCCGAGGAGATCGAAAGGAACTGGCGGGAAGGGAAGCTCTCCGCCGTCCTGACCATGGAGGACGGGGTCGAAGTACATGGCGACATGGCCCGTCTCGATCACTTCTATGATCTGGGCGTACGGGCATTGACCCTGACCTGGAACTTTGAGAACTGCTTCGGTGCGCCCAACTCCCGCGATCCCCTGATCAACGGCAAGGGCCTGACCGACTTCGGCAGGGAAGCGGTGAAACACATGCAGGAGATCGGCATGCTGGTGGACGTGAGCCACGTTTCCGATGCAGTCTTCTACGATGTCTGCAGGATCGCCAAAGTGCCTTTCGTCGCCACCCATTCCAACTGCCGGGCGGTAGCCGATCATCCCCGCAACATGACCGACGACATGATCCGGGAGCTGCATAAGCACGGCGGCTGCATGGGCATCAACTTCCTGCCCGGTTTCCTGAACGATGAGCCCGGCTTCACTAAGAGCCGCATCGAGGATATGGTCGCGATGGCCCTGCACGAAAAAGAGATCGCCGGCGTGGATGTCATCGCCATCGGCACGGATTTTGACGGTATGAACGGAGAACTGGAGATCCCCGACCCCTCAAAGATGCATCTTCTCTATGATGCCCTGGTAAGGGCCGGCTTCAGTCTCGAAGAAATCGACAAGATCGCTTACGGCAATGTCCTGCGGGTCATGAAGGAAGCGGTACGTTAAGAAAGGAACTCCTCAACAGAGGAGTTTTTTCGTTTCTGCCAAATGACTGCTGAACTTTGGCACTCTTGTTGACGGAGTGCTATAAATGACTATAATAGAGGAAGGTAGGAGGATTCTATAGTATGATCAAACCTTTGTATGACAATGTATTATTGAAAAAAGAAAAGGCCAGCAATGAGACCAAGAGCGGTCTGATCCTGAGCCAGAAAGAAAAGAATGAAGATTACGCTGTCGTTGCGGCGGTCAGCGAATGCAAGGAAGTCAAGATCCACGACCATGTCTATGAAATGCCGTTAAAAGTCGGTGACAAGGTCATGTACAAGAAGTATTCCGGCACGGAGATCAAGGACAATGATGAAGAGTTCATCCTCATCAATGCTCAGGATATCCTGGCCGTTGTAGAGTAGGAGGTAAGTTTCTATGGCAAAGATCATTAAGAACGGAAAAGAAGCCCGCGACGGCATGCTGAAGGGGGTCGATACCCTCGCTGATGCCGTAAAGGTCACCTTAGGTCCGAAAGGACGCAATGTCGTTTTAAGCAAGTCTTACGGTTCTCCGCTGATCACCAACGACGGTGTCACCATCGCCAAGGAGATCGAACTGGAAGATCCCTTTGAAGATATGGGTGCCAAGCTCGTCTACGAAGTCGCCAACAACACCAACGATACCGCCGGTGACGGTACGACCACAGCGACCCTGCTGGCACAGACGATGATCCACAAGGGGATCGATGCCGTCAACAAGGGCAGCAACCCGGTCCTGTTAAGAGAAGGCATCGAACTGGCGGCGAAGAAAGTTGCCGACGGTCTGCTGAAGAAGGCGCACAAGATCGATTCCTCCAAGGATATCGCTTCCGTCGCTTCCATCTCCAGCGGTTCCGAAGAGATCGGTCAGATCATCTCCGAAGCCATGGAGAAGGTCGGCAAGACCGGTGTCATCAACGTTGATGAATCCAAGGGCTTCGATACTTCCCTGGAAGTTACCGAAGGTCTGCGTTACGACAGAGGCTACATCAGCCCCTACATGGTCTCTGACCGCGAAAAGATGAATGTCGAACTGGAGAACCCGCTGATCATGGTCACTGACCAGAAGATCTCCACGATCCAGGATGTCCTGGCGATCCTGGAACAGATCGTCCAGATGAATAAGCCGCTGCTCATCATCGCTGATGATCTCGACAACGAAGTCACTTCCACCCTGATCCTGAACAAACTGCGCGGCATGGTCAATGTCGTTGCCACCAAGGCTCCGGGCTTCGGCGACAACCAGAAGGACAACCTGGCTGATATCGCAGCCCTGACCGGTGCGACTTTCTATGCCAAGGATCTGGGCCTGAACCTGAAGGATATGCAGATCTCCGATCTCGGTACCTGCAAGAAGGTCATCGTTGAAAAGGATCATACGACCCTGATCGAAGGTGCCGGCGACAAGGAAGTCCTGGCGGAAAGAGTCAACGAGATCCAGGCTGCCATCGAGAATGCCAAGTCCGATTATGACCGCAAGCGTCTGGCGGAAAGAATGGCCAAACTGACCAACGGTGTCGCTGTCATCAAGGTCGGCGCTACCACCGAGACTGAACTGAAGGAAAAGAAACTGCGCATCGAGGATGCCCTGAACGCTACGAGAGCAGCGATCGAAGAAGGCATCGTCTTAGGCGGCGGTGCTTCGCTGGCGGAGATCTATAAGGAACTGCGCACGGAACTGCATGACGAGAATCCGGACATCTCCAAGGGTATCCGGGTCGTCCTGGACTCCCTGACCGAACCGCTCTATCAGATCGCTGAGAATGCCGGCTTCAACGGCAAGGATGTGGTCGAGAAGCAGCTCGCTTCCAAGAAGGACCAGGGCTTCAATGCCAAGACCGGCGAATGGGTCGATATGTTCAAGGCGGGCATCGTCGATCCCTGCAAGGTCACCCGTTCGGCTGTTCTGAATGCCGCATCCATCTCCGGTCTGTTCCTGACCACGGAAGCTGCTGTCGGTGACAAGAAAGAACCGGCACCGGCTGCTCCGGCAGGAGCTGGCATGGGCGGAATGTACTAAGCCTGAAACCATAATGAAAGGAGGACGTGAGTCCTCCTCAGCCTGTTGACAAAGTCGGCTTTGGCCGACTTTGTCATTGTATGCATTTTCTGATTACCACTTTTGCACCTTATAAGCACTAATAATGGGATCTAACCATCATATTCCCTTGGTATACGCATTGTTTCTCCCACTT
>JAFWEP010000045.1 GCA_017512885.1 Erysipelotrichaceae bacterium | reverse complement strand
TTCAGCCTGTTGACAAAGTCGACAGGCTTTTCTTTTTGGATGGTCTTTGGAAAGATATAATGGTTACAGAGCAGGTGCTTCCTCATTTCTAACCAATCTGTCGCAGCCTCCTGCTCCTTTTTTTGTACCTCTCACAGGGATATCACAGGAAGATGGCAGACTGAATACGGTTAGAAATGAGGATAAGGTTATGGCGATGACAGACAGACACAACGCAAAGGATTTCGGTTTTCTGTTGGGTACGATCGAAGACTACGTACCGCAGGATCACCTTGTCAGAAAGATGGAAGAGACGATCGACTGGAGCTTTATCTACGAAAAGGTATCGTCTCTTTATTCTTCGGCAGGAAGGCCCTCGATCGATCCGGTGATCTTATTCAAGATGGTCTTCATCAACTACACCTTCGGGATCAACTCCATGCGGAAGACCGTGGAAGAGATAAAGGTAAATCTGGCTTACCGCTGGTTCCTGGGGATCTCCCTGGATGAGGACGTCCCGAACTATTCGACCTGGTCGCAGAACTATATCCGCCGTTACGGAAACAGTTCTGTCTTTGAAGAGATCTTCGAGCACATCCTCTCACAGGCTCTGGAGAAAGGATATGTCGATCTCTCCGTCATCTTCGGAGATTCCACTCCCCAGAAAGCGAACGCCAATAAACGCAAGGCCACCGATCAGGAAGCGAAGGTCGCCCGCAGGATCTATGAAGAAGATCTCCTGAGGGAGATCAACGAAGACCGCTCCGCCCATCATAAGAAACCCTTAAAGAAAGTAAAGACGGGGGAATTCGCTTATAACGAGGCTACCGGAAAGGAAGAAGAAGTCACTTCCGAAACGAAGCACATCAAGGTGAGTACGATCGATCCGGAGAGCGGTCTCTATCACAAGGGAGAGAAAGAGAAGTGCTTCGCTTACTCTCATCAGACCTTCTGCGACAGAAACGGCTTCGTCCTTATCAGCAGCACCGTTCCCGGCAATGTCCATGATTCCTCTTCTTTCTATGAACCTTACCGTCTCCTGAATGAACGCTATCCCGAAGAGATAGCGAAGGTCGTCCTGGATGCCGGCTATAATGTCTCACCGATCTGCCGGGAGATCTACAGAAATAAGCAGATCCCTGTCCTGCCTTACAGCCGCCCCAAGGGAAAGAAGGAAGGCATCCGCAAGATAGACTTCAGCTACGATGAAGAGAAAGACTGCTATATCTGTCCTCTGGGCTGCATCCTGGAATACGCCACAACGAACCGGGAAGGTTATCGTCAGTATAAATGTAAGAGCTGCAAGAACTGTCCTCTGAAAGCTTCCTGTACTTCCTCCGCTCAGAAAACGATCAGCACCCATATCTGGGAACACTACCGTCTGCAGGCCGATCAATACCGCAGCAGTGAAGACTGGAAGAAACTCTATCCTTTACGAAAGGAAACGATCGAGAGAGTCTTCGCAGACGGGAAAGAGAATCACGGACTGCGTTATACCCGTTTACGGGGATTGAAGAAGAATCAGCAGCAGGTGCTGATCATCTTTGCGTGCCATAATCTCAAAAAGATGAGCTTATGGGACTATCGGAAACGAAGATATCTTTCCTTAATGGAGGATCCTTCCTTCTTTTTTTCTTATTTTCCTCTCCTGAGAACAGAAAATGAAAAGTCATTCCCTCCTTTCTGCCTTATAGCAGAAGAAAGAAATGACTTTGTCAACAGGCTGAA
>JAFWEP010000044.1 GCA_017512885.1 Erysipelotrichaceae bacterium | reverse complement strand
GTGATACCACCGTGATAAGCGCATAGAAAAAGGCAGGACAGCGTTCAGTTGGTTGAAAAGAAGGTATCCTGCCGCATTAATTATATATCCATCCTTTTCTTTTCGAAAAGAAAAGCCTGCTGAGTTTGTCAACAGGCTGAGAGCTGTCATGAGACAGCTCTTTGCATATGCTTTATTCTTCTGTCGGCAGCGGCAGGAAGGGACGTTTGGCGAAGTAGTCTTCGTTCATGATCGCCCGGGAAATCGCTGTCGCATTGCGGCTTCTGGCCTGCAGAGAAGCGAGTTCTGCTTCGGACAGTTCCTGATCCGGATATGGGACAAACTCGTCGCTGTAGACCATATAGACGCCTTCTTCGCTGATCCAGTCTCCGTTGGGGAAGATGACCTGACAGTTTCCGTCCAGGATATCGTTGCCGATGTAAAGACGGGGGTCATATTCGAGACCGAAGAGATTGGCTAACGTCGGCACATGGTCGAAGGTAGAGCAGAGGGTATCGATCTTTTTTCCTTCCTGTCCGGGACAGTAATGGAAGAAGGGGACCAGATCGTCGTAGAACTCTCCGTCTCGTTCGATCAGTTTGGTCTGTTTGGCCAGTTCGCCCAGCTGCAGTTTGAAGGGACGGTGATCACCGTAGAGACAGATGACGGTCTTCTCGGCGATCCCTCTTTCTTCGAGGATCTCGAGGAGACGTTCCATCGCTTTATCGAATTCCATGCATTTGGAGAGATAGCGCTGCAGATCGAGAGAGTAGTCCGGATGGACCTTCTGTACTTCGGAGAGATAACGGTTGCCCAAGGTAGAGGCTTCGTCATACGGCCAGTGCATGGAGCTGGAGATCAGGTAGGTGAAGAAGGGTTCCTCTTCGATGAAGTAGGGGACAGCCTTCTCGACCAGTTCCTTATCGCTCTGCCAGCCCTGGATCAGCGGGATCTCAAGTTCATAGACATCCTTGAAGGAATTGAAGCCGAAGGAGACCAGTTCGGTATGACGGTCATAGTACTGATCGTCCCAGTTGTGATAACTGCTGACGAAGTAGCCTTTATTCTTGAAGAGATTGGGCAATGCTTCCGGATAAGCGTTATGCTGGGCGACATTCGGTGTGCAGACGTCGCTGTAGGGCACGAGAGAGGTCAGAGCGATGAATTCCGATTCACCGGTCGTACAGGAGTATTTCGGGGCGTAGTGACGCTCGTAGGCGGTCCCTTCGTTATACATGCGGTAGAGGGTCGGGGTCAGTTCCGGATCGATCGCAGTGTAGTCCAGGGATTCGACCAGGATATAGATGAAGTTGTAGCCCTCGTAGATGCCGGTGCTTTCGTTCTTGTCGCTGATGGGACGGGAGAGCAGGTAATGGTCGATCGAGGAGAGCGTTTCGTTCTCTTCGTTTTCCATCGCGGCTTTCCAGACGCTGTCGTCATAGCGGCGGACAGTATCATCGACTGCCGGTTCCTGAATGGGTTCAGCAGTGGGAGCAGCCGTTTCCGTCTTTTCCTGAACGGTCGTTTCGATCAGCTGCAGCTGTTCTTCACTGTGATCCAGCAGGCTCGCTACGTCCCTGACCAGGAAATGGAAGACACCGATGCGGTTCATCAGCAGTTCCGGATTGGAAGAATGCCGGTAGGCATTGCGGAGATTGTTCTGGGGAGGCAGCACGGTGATGCTGCTGAAGGCCAGCAGGATGCAGAGCACACCGGAAGCCAGAGGCAGCCAGAGCTCCTTCTTCGGAACGCTGGGTTCGGGATGGCGCAGGAAGAGGGAGAGCACCGCCGGCAGCAGACAGAGGTAATAGACCGGCAGGGCATCGGCCAGGAAGGGTCGGATGAAGGCACTGACCCGGCCCAGTTCATCGGAAGCCGCAGCGACCGAATAATAGTTATCCAGGAAATGATGGAATTCCAGCTGCAGGAAGGCATAGCTGCCTGCAAGAAACAGGACCGCAAAGAAGAACCAGCGTGCCTTTTTCCCGCTCAGCCGGGAACTGATCAGCGACAGCAGCAGTCCCAGACCGAAGTCAAAGAAAAAGGATCGAAAGACCGCTGTCGTGTTAGATCCGGTGAAGGCCATCTGCCGGAAAAGCATCTCAATGAGGAAGAGCCCGCCGCCCAGGATCAGAATGTCGATACGTCGCTTAAGTTCCATACGAACCTATTTTAGTCAGTGGGGCGGACTGTGTAAAGCAAAAGAATCATGGTATAATCTTTGCGAAAGGCAGGGGAGAAAATGCATACCTATGCTTCGGCAGTCCTGGGCTGCAAAGTCAATGATTATGAGGCTGCCTATGTTGAACAGGAACTGAACAGGGACTACCGGAAAGTCTCTTTTCGGGAACGTGCCGATATCTATATCATCTTCACCTGTGCCGTGACCAACGTTGCGGAAGGGAAGTCACGAAAAATGATCCACCAGGCCCGCCGGCTAAACCCGGAGGCTTTTATCGTTGCGGTCGGCTGCTATGCGCAGACCGGACCGGCCGAAGCGTTTACGGATGTCGATCTGCTGATCGGTTCGACCGAAAAGAAACGGATCAAGGAACTGATCGATGAGCGCTATGCCGGCAGTCTGGTCCGCAAGATGGAACGTCATCCGGTCTTTGAGACGATGCCGCTCTTGGACTATTCGCGCAAGGAGCGCGCTTTCCTGAAGATCCAGGACGGCTGCGATCAGTACTGCAGCTACTGCATCATCCCCTATGCCCGGGGCGGAGAACGCTCGGCGGCGCACGAGCAGGTGCTCGACTGCGCAAGGGCGTTATGCGAACATACCTCCGAGATCGTCCTGACCGGGATCCATACCGGACGCTACTATGACGGAGAGTATCACTTGATCGATCTGATCCGGGAACTGGTGAAGATCGAAGGTCTGAAGACGCTGCGTCTTTCTTCGATCGAGATCACTGAGATCCACGATGATCTGATCGAACTGTATATGACCGAAGAAAAGATGGCCCACCATCTGCACATCCCCCTGCAGTCCGGCAGCAACAAGGTCTTAAAAGAGATGAACCGGCCCTATACGACGGAGGAATTCCTGCAGCGGATCACTGAGATCCGGGAGAGAGTCCCGGGCATCTCGATCAGCACCGATCTGATATCCGGTTTCCCGGGCGAGAGCGAGGAGGATCAGCAGGAGACCCTGCAGACCCTTGAGAAAGCGCAGTTCAGCTTCATCCATCTCTTCCCCTATGCCCGCAAGAAGGGGACGGTCGCCGACCGCCGCAGGGACTTCGTGGCCCCGGCTGTGGTGAAGGAGCGCATCGCTGCGATCAACGAACTGGAAGCGCCGATCAAAGAAGCCTATGCCGCCTCTTTCCTGGGGAAGGAAGTCACGGTATTCATCGAAAGAAGCGAGAAGGGCAGATCCGAAGGATACTGCCGCGAATATCTATATACGGTCCTGCCGGAAGAGCTTCCGGTCGGATCGCTGCAGAGAGTGAAGGTCCGGGAAGTAAGGAACGGAGAACTCTACGGGGAGGTCAGGGCATGCTGCTGAACAACATCTTCCGCAATGCACCGGAGATCGAGATCGAACAGATCTCCTGTGATTCCCGGATGCCGATGAAGAATGCGATCTTCTTCTGCACCAAAGGTGTCCGCTACAACGGACATGACTATATCAAGGAAGCCGTCAATAACGGTGCGAAGGTCATCGTCTATGACGAAGACGTCGATACCTCGCTGCCGGCGGTCTTCGTGCGGGTGCCGGATACCCTGGATGCGCTGAACAGCGTGGCAGCTGCCTTCTACGGTCATCCCGCCTCCGGCATGGAGAACATCATCGTCGGCGGCAATGACCACCGCAGTCTGATCGCCTATATGATCTACCGCTGCATCGCGCATTTCCGTCCTTCCGGCTATATCGGCCGGCTCGGCATCCATTACCGGGACAATGAACTGCTGTCTTCGGTGCCGACCCTGACCATCCTGGACAATCAGCGCACGCTGCAGACGATGAAGAATGAAGGGGTGCTCAGCTGCGCGTATGAGCAGAGCTATTCCTCGATCGAACTGAAGAAACTGGCAGCCATCCGCACCGATGCCTTCGTCTATACCGGCACGGCGGTGGATGAAAGAGAATTCACCGAATATGAGTCGGACTATATCTCTTCCTACCGCAACTATATCGCCGCACTGCCGGCAGGGATCGATCTCGTCGCCAACAGTGACGATCCCTACTTTGCCCGGCTGACGGCCGGAAGCCGGAACCGGGTTATCACCTTCGGTCTTTCCGAAGGAGCGGATTACTCCGCTTCGGATATCCATATCGGCAAGGACGGGACTTCCTTCACCCTGCACTGTGCGCAGGATACCTATCTGGTCGAAACGAAGCTCACCGGCCGCAGCAGCGTGGTTCCGACCCTGGCCGTCATCGCGATACTGGCGGAAAGAGGCTATCCGCTCGACGAAGTGATCGCTTTCCTGGCGGAAGAAGAAGCGCCTTCCGGGACCGGTCAGCGTCTGCAGCTGGGACAGCCTTTCCAGCTCGTGATCGAGAAGGCAGCGACGGTCTCTGCTTTGAAGGATATCCTGGAATATGCGAAGGAAACGACCGATGCCCGGCACCGCATCGTCGTCCTCTTCGGGATCTCCGCTTCTTCCGATCAGCGTTATCGGGAAGAAGCAGCCAGGCTCCTGAAACAGAGCGCGGATATGCTGATCCTGACGGAGAACGACTCCTATGACCGCGATCCCATCGATCTCTCCAATGCCTTCCTGAGGGATATGGGAGATATCCGCAGCGTGATCGTGGAAGACCGGGAGGATGCGATCGAGGCAGCCATCGATCTGATGAACCGGGACGATACCCTGCTGATCCTGGGAAAGGGTTCGGATAAGTTCCTGTACCGATCCCTGGGCCGGGATTTCTACGGCGGAGACAGCGAATGCGCCCGCCGGCATATCGAAGAAAGGTTGGAGGATTATGAAGAAACTGGCGAAATATATTGATCATACCCTGCTCAAGGCAGATGCGACCCCGGAAGCGATCGTGAAGCTATGCGCCGAAGCAAAGGAGCAGGACTTCATGTCGGTCTGCGTCAATCCCAGTTACATCCCGCTCTGCAAGGAAGAACTGAAGGGCAGCGACGTGCTGGTCTGCACGGTGATCGGCTTCCCGCTCGGCATGATGAGCACGAAGGCCAAGGTCTATGAGGCAGCCTCGGCTGTCGAAGACGGCGCGGATGAAGTCGATATGGTGCTCAATATCGGCCGGCTGAAGGCCGGAGAGCTCGACTATGTAGCCGAGGAGATCGCGGCCGTCAAGAAAGCGGTAGGGGAGAAGACCCTGAAGGTCATCATCGAGACCTGTCTGCTGAATGAAGAAGAAAAACGCAATGCCTGCGCCTGCGTCGTAAAGGGCGGAGCGGACTTCGTAAAGACCTCGACCGGGTTCTCGACCGGCGGAGCGACCTTCGAAGACGTAGCGCTCTTAAAGGAATGCGTCGGCGATAAGGCAAAAGTCAAGGCGGCCGGCGGCGTCAGAACGCATGCCGACTTCCTGAAGATGATCGAACTGGGTGCAGACCGCATCGGCACTTCTTCCGGTGTGAAACTGCTGCAGGAATAAAGGAGACAATATGGCAACACCGCATAATACCGCTGAGAAGGGCGATATCGCCCGGATCGTCCTGATGCCCGGAGATCCCTTACGGGCAAAGTTCATCGCTGAGACCTTCTTAGATGATCCTAAGGAATTCAACCATGTGAGAGGCATGCTGGGGTACACCGGTACTTATAAAGGACACCGGATCTCGGTCATGGGCTCCGGCATGGGCATGCCCAGCATCGGCATCTATTCCTATGAGCTCTTCAGCATATATGATGTCGATGCGATCATCCGCATCGGTTCCACCGGTTCGATGGTACCGGAAGTAAAGATCTATGACGTCGTCCTGGCGGAAGCTTCCTTCAGTACTTCTTCTTATGGCAAGACCCAGAACGGGGATGAGTCCGACATCAAGTATCCGGATCCGGAACTGAATGCGACGATCAAGGCGGCCGCTGCCGATCTCGGCTATCCGCTGGTCTGTGCCCCGATCAACTCTTCCGATGTCTTCTACGGCGATGATCCTAACGCCGTAGAAAAGACGAAGGCCATGGAGCACGGCTGTGTCTGTGCCGAAATGGAATCCTTCGCTCTCTTCCACAACGCGAAGCATCTGGGCAAGAAAGCGGCCTGTCTCCTGACGGTGTCGGATTCGATGGTCACCAACGAAGCGACGACTGCCGAGGAAAGACAGAATTCCTTCACCCGGATGATGGAGATCGCACTGGAAGCGGCCTGCCGCTGCTGATTGGCTCTTGCATCGGAAAAGGGATTTTAGTATAATCATTTTGCGAAAAAAGGGGGTGTAAATATGGCAAAGGTTATCGTTAAAGAAAACGAAGCGCTCGATGACGCATTACGTCGTTTCAAGCGTCAGGTCTCGCGCAACGGCACCCTCGTGGAAGCACGTAAACGTGAGTATTACGTAAAGCCGGGCGTTAAGCGCAAACTGAAGCAGGAAGCTGCCCGCAAAGCCAGAAAAGGAAAGTAGTAAGCGATGCTTACTGCTTTTTTTATTCGTGTTATGATAAAGAAAAAGGAGACTGCTCTTGATCTATCACAATATCGAATTTCCTCTGTCTCCGGAAGAGTCTCGTGCCTTTCTGGGGAACAACGATAATCACCTGCGTACGCTGGAAAAGCTCTTTTCCTGCGACCTGGTCTACCGCAACGGCATCCTGCGCTGTTCTCTGGAAGATGAAGACGAACAGCAGCGTTTTGCCCAGGCCCTGACGGCCATCCGCGAAGCACTGGAAGAAGGCCGGGAACTGAATGAGAGCTTTTTGAAACAGATCGTCCGTTCGGTATCGGCAGAGACCGGTCTGAACTGGCAGAAGGAACTGCTGAGCTATACCGCTGCCGGCAAGCCGATCTATCCCAAGACGGCTGCTCAGGCAGCCTTGTGCAAGGCGATCGCCACGCATCGGCTGACCTTTTCGATCGGTCCGGCCGGTACCGGCAAGACCTTCCTGGCCGTTGTAATGGCGGTCAAGGCCTTTAAGAAGGGCGAGATCGACAAGATCGTACTGACGAGACCGGCTGTCGAAGCAGGCGAGAGCCTGGGCTTCCTGCCCGGAGATCTCAAGGAGAAGGTAGATCCCTACCTGATGCCGCTATATGATTCGCTGGATATCCTGATCGGCCACGAACAGCTATTGAAACTGCAGGAGAGGGGAGCGATCGAAGTGATCCCTCTGGCCTATATGCGGGGACGTACGCTGAACGATGCCTTTATCATCCTCGATGAAGCACAGAATACGACCGACAAGCAGATGCTGATGTTTCTGACGCGTTTAGGCAGCAATGCCCGGATGGTGGTCAACGGGGATATCACTCAGATCGACCTGAAGATCGAAAAAGCCAGGAGCGGACTGGTCCTGGCAAGGAAGAAACTGCAGGGGATCGAAGAGATCGGCTTCATCGACTTTGAGAATCATGACGTGGTCCGGAATCCGCTGGTCGAGAAGATCGTCGAAGCCTATACCGAATGATCAGTGAATGATGTTGAGATAGGAGGGCGCTTTCAGAGCCAGAAAGCGCTCTTTTATTTTGATCGATAAAGCAGAAGCGGTGAAGTTCTCGCCGTCGGACTGGCAGGAGGTCTCTTCGGAAAGCAGGAAGTCGATCTTCTTGCAGCGGATGACGGAGAAGCCTTTCGTCCCCAGATGTTTGCCCTGCAGATACTTTGCCAGGAAGGGATAGGCCCGCCGGCGGGGCATGTTTTCGAGGAGACAGAGATCGAAGTATCCGTCCTGCAGATCGCTCTCCGGAGCGGCCTGGATGCCGTTGCCGTAGTAGCGTCCGTTCATGCAGGAAACGATCAGGTAGTCGCCTTCCAGTTCCTGCTCATCGACCTTCATCTTCACGTGCTTGGGACGCAGGATGAACATGTTGTTGAGGATGCCCAGCAGATAGGCCGGACCCTTGGTGATCATCGTCCGACGGATCAGATTGGAGGCATAGGCATTGACGTCGGCGTCCATGCCGAAACTGGTCGTGTTCAGGAAGCGCATGCGGTCGTTCTCGCCGATATCGATGCGGCGGATCTCCGCACTCAGGGAATCCGAAAGGATCTTGCGGTAGTCGCTGGGATCGGGTCCGATCAGACGGTAGAAATCATTGCCGGAACCGGCTGGGATCACCGACAGAGGCGTATCCGTATCGATGCCGTTGATCACTTCCAGCAAAGTGCCGTCTCCGCCTACGGAATAGAGGCAGGTATCTTCAAGGGCGGAGTACTGCTGCGCCAGTTCCCGGGCATGACCGGGATGGGTCGTCATCTCCGTCAGGTAATCGAGGCCCTGAGCTTCGGAGATCTCTTTGATCAAAGAAAGGAGCTTCGGTCCCTGGCCCTTGCCGGAGATCGAGTTGATGATGAAGATATGTTTCATGGCTTCCTCCGTACGGTAAGCAGAGTGTGCTATAATATTTAGGATTCTGAATAAAGGATCAGTTACAGTATATGACAAAATATCTGATGGCTACAAAAAATGAGGGAAAAGTCCGGGAACTGCGCCAGCTGTTGGCAGATACGGACATTGAGATCATTTCCCTGAATGATCTTTCCGATCACGAAGAGGTCGAAGAGACCGGTCTTTCCTTTGCGGAGAATGCGGTCCTGAAGGCAGAACACTGCTACCGCAAGTACGGAGTCCCCAGCATCGCTGATGACAGCGGGATCTGCATCCGTTATCTGCTGGATATGCCCGGGGTCTTTTCGGCACGTTTCCTGCCGCATCTCGATTATCCGCAGAAGAACGCGCTGATCCTGTCCCTGATGGAAGGGATCACAGAACGTAAAGCTTCTTACGAATGCGTGATCGCTTTTGCCTCGGAAGAAGGGACGAAGACCTTCCACGGCAGCTGTGAGGGCGAGATCGCTTTTGCCGCAGCCGGAGAGAACGGCTTCGGCTACGATCCGATCTTCTATTATCCGCGCAGCGGTATGACACTGGCGGAGATGGATCCGGAAGAGAAGAATAAGATCTCCCATCGGGGAGAGGCATTACGAAAGCTGGTGGCTTCCTTTGAATAAGAAACTGATGATCCCGGCGGTGCTCGCATCGCTTTGCCTTTTGCTGGCGGTATTCCTGCAGATCGTAGACAGCAGCTGTTTCGACCGCTCTTTTTTTGCCCGGCAGTATGAACTGGCCGGATCCGCGCAGCAGATCGGCGTCTCCGACGAAGATCTGATGAAGATGACCGATGTCCTTCTGGACTATCTGAAGGATGAGCGGCAGGATATCTCGGTACAGGCCGAAGTCCACGGTCAGATGCGGGAGATCTTCGATCAGCGTGAGAAAGACCATATGGTCGATGTCAAAGCGCTGTATCAGACGGCTGTGACCGTAAAGAACGTCTCGGCGCTGCTGGCCGTGATCCTCTTCGTCTTCGTGATCTATTCGGCCAGGAAGGATGCCTTCGCTGTCCTCTGGAAAGGCTATCTCTGGGCATTGCTGCTGTTTGCGGCGGTATTTGCAGCCTTGGGTGCCTATGCCCTGATCGATTTCGACCGTTTCTGGACCACCTTCCATCAGGTGCTCTTTGACAATGATCTATGGCTGCTTGATCCGAACACCGAGATCATGATCAATATGGTGCCTTCTTCTTTCTTCAGTGCCCTGGTCTACCGGATCCTCGGCTGGCTCTTCGCTTCCTTCGTGCTGATCGGCGCCGTGCTCTACGGCGGAAAGCGTTGGCTGAAATGAATCATGTGGTCTTGTTTGAACCGGAGATCCCGCAGAATACCGGAAACATCATGCGCACCTGCGCGGCTTTCCGGATGCAGCTGCATATCGTCGGCATCCCCGGTTTCTACCTGGATGAGAAACATCTGCGCCGGGCCGGCATGGATTACCGGGAGATGATCGAGATCCGCCGCTATCAGGGTTTTGCTGAATTCTTTGCCTCGCAGAAGGGACGCTATGTCTTCTTCTCCCGTTACGGGATGCAGAGCTTCGGTGACTGCGATCTGCATACCGACGAAGATGTCTATCTGATCTTCGGCAAGGAGAGCACCGGCATCCCCAAGAGCGTATTGCGTGAACATCTGGAAGATACTTACCGGCTGCCGATGGACGCAGAGGCACGTTCTCTCAACCTCAGCAACTGTGTGGCGATCGGGGCTTTTGAACTGCTGCGTCAGCAGGGCTTCCCCGGTCTTTCAACGACCGAAGTCATCAAAGGAAAGGACTGGCTCCTGCAATGAACGAAAAGAATCAGAAGATCGGCAGAGCTGTTCTGGTAGCCTGCATCCTCCTGCTGTTTGCCGTATGTTTCAAAGTCATGAACAACCGTTTTGACCGTCTTTCGCGTTATCCCTATGAGGATCCGGCGAAACGGGCTCTGATCGATGAATATCTGAACGACGAAGAGATCGAATATATCATCGAGTATGCGATCGCTCCCAACTACTTCATCGACTATATCGAGGTCCCCGGTTTCAACATCTATCATGTGGAAGAATACCGCTGGCTGAAAGGGGAAAGAGACTACCTCAGCTATGAAGAGGTCGTTTCCTTTATTGAGCTTTGCTACAGCCGGGAAGGCGGCATCGAGGAAGCACATGATCTGCTTTACCGCGGCTACAGTGTCGATACTGCCCGCGACTGGTTCACGAACGGCGACCGTTACATCAGCAATTCCGTACTGGTTGCGGATCCTACCGCATACGATGCGGAAGTGAATGAGACTGAAGGCGTATTGACTTATGAGCCCTATGACCTGACCGCCGTCGGAGATCTGTGGCTGCGCAAGGATGCCGCCTCTGCCTATAACAAGCTCAAGACCGCTCTGGAAGCGGATCTGGATATCGAGATCGTACCGGTCAGGGCCTATGTCAGCTATGAAGAGCTGGAAGCAGCCTATGCCTCCGGCAGCAAGGAGATCCCGGGACACAGCGATCATCAGCTGGGTCTCAGCATCGATCTCTGCCCGGAAGGGGAAGCTCCGGAAGAGAAACTGGCTCAGTGGCTGGTCCGGAATGCCGGCAAATACGGTTTCCGGGTCGATAAAGGCCATCTGCGCTATACCGGGGAGGTCAGGCCATGATCGTGGTCTTTGATTCAGGACTGGGCGGACTGACCGCTCTGGACAGTCTCGTAAAACGATATCCTCAGAAACACTTCCTTTTTTACGGTGACCGTGAGAATGCCCCTTACGGCAACAAGAGCGTAAAGGAACTGCGGAAGATCTTTGACGGACATGCGCAGCGTTTTGCGCAGGAAGGCGTCAAGGACGTCCTTTTGCAGTGCAATACGATGTGCTCGGTGCTGGATCTCGAAGCCTATCCTTTCCGCATGCATGACATCATCTCGCTGACCCTGCAGCAGTGTGAAGCTCTGCCGCGGGATTCCCGCATCCTGGTCTGTGCAACGGCGGCTACGATCAAACGCGGACGCTACCAGCAGGGTCTGCAGGAGATGGGATTCGCACAGGTGGAAGGCTGCGCTCTGAAGGAGCTGGCCGGCATGATCGAACGCTTTGCCTCGAAGGAAGAAGTCCTTTCCTATCTGCAGGAAGAACTGCCGGCAGGAAAGTTCGACTACGTGATCCTGGGCTGCACCCACTATCCGATCCATGCCGAACTGTTTCAGGAGGTGACCGGCGGAGAGACGATCGATTCTACCGATCTTTCCTACGATTTCCTGGATGAAGACGAAGAAGGGGGACTGGAGCTCTGTCTGAAGAAAGACGATGAGCTGGAAGCATTCCTGCAGCAGCAGCTGCATGTCCCGTACCGGTGGGCCCATGAGTAAGGCCGTACTGGTCTCGGACAATCACGGCAACGCCTCAGTGCTGAGCCGGATCGCGGCCAGGCACTATGATGCAGAATATTATCTGCACTGCGGAGACAGCGGCATGCCGGCAGCAGCCCTGAAGCCTTTCGCTTCGGTCAAAGGCAACGTCGACTATGCCGATCTGCCGGAACAGAAGATATTGTCCATCGACGGCTGGAAGGTGCTGATGCTGCACGGAAACCGCTATATCCAGGGCGGAGATCTGCTGACTCTCTATAGCTATGCCCGCCGGCAGGAAGCGGATGTGGTCCTGTTCGGCCATACCCACTGCTTTACGGATACCGAGATCGAGGGGATCCGCTTCATCAATCCCGGATCCTGCGCGCATAACCGGGACGGTTCGGCCGCCTCTTATGCGATCGTACACTTCGGAGACGAGATCACAGTCGAAAGACAGGAAGTTTCGGCACTGTGATAGAATGATATAGAATACGGAGGACCTGTTATGTATACCAATGATGGAAGAATCTGGATCGCCAAAAATGAAACGGAACAATACCTGGAGCTCTCCCGGGCCAACCGTCACGGACTGATCGCCGGAGCGACCGGTACCGGCAAGACCACGACCCTGCGGGTGCTGGCAGAATCCTTCTCGGAAGCCGGTGTTCCGGTCTTCGCAGCCGATATCAAGGGAGACCTGACCGGTCTGGCCGAAGCCGGTGAGGACAACGAAAAAGTCCGTGCCAGCATCGAAAAGCTGGGCATGGATCAGAAGGGCTTCGCCTTCAAATCCTTCCCCTGCACGTTCTGGGATGTCTTCGGCGAAAAGGGTCATCCGGTCCGGGCGACCATCTCCGATATGGGACCGATCCTGCTCTCCAATATCATGGGTCTGACCGATGCCCAGGACGGTGTCCTGAACATCGCTTTCCGCATCGCAGATGACAACGGTCTTTTACTGATCGATATGAAGGATCTGCGCTCGGTGCTGCAGTACGTTGCCGACAATGCCGAAGAGATCACCCTGACCTATGGTCATGTCTCAAGGCAGAGCGTAGGTGCTCTGATCCGTTCCCTGCTGACGCTGGAGAATGAAGGAGCCGATCACTTCTTCGGCGAGCCGATGCTGGACCTCAATGACTGGCTGCGGATCGATTCCGACGGCCGGGGCTATATCAATATCCTGGAGTGTGAAAAGCTCTTCCAGAAGCCGCGGCTCTACTCGACATTCATGCTGTGGATGCTGAGCGAGCTCTATGAATTGCTGCCGGAAGTCGGCGACCTGGAGAAGCCGAAGATGGTCTTCTTCTTCGATGAAGCGCATCTGCTGTTCGACAACTGCCCGAACGTCCTCTTGGAAAAGATCAATCAGGTCGTCCGTCTGATCCGTTCCAAGGGCGTTGGTGTCTACTTCGTTACCCAGACTCCCAACGACCTGCCGGATTCCGTTCTGGGTCAGCTGGGCAACCGTATCCAGCACGGCTTACGGGCCTATACCCCGGCAGAGATCAAGAAGGTCAATGCGGCTGCTGATACCTTCCGTTCCAACCCGAACTTCAAGACCAGCGAAGTCATCCTGGAACTGGGCATCGGCGAGACTCTGGTCTCCTTCATCGATGCCAAGGGCGTTCCTTCCGTTGTAGAAAGGACGCATATCCTCTATCCGCCCCAGAGCAAGGACGGCGCTTTGCCGGCTTCGCTGATCATGCAGATGTGTGCCTATGATCCCTTTGCCGAGAAGTACGATAATGCGGTAGACCGCGAGTCAGCCTTCGAAGTACTGGAAGAAGCGGCCATCCAGAAGCAGAAGGAACTGGAAGAAGAAGCTGCCAACAAGCAGGCTGCCAAAGAGGCCGAAGCCGCTGCCAAGGAAGCAGAGAAGCAGCGTCAGAAGGAAGAAAAGGAACGTCAGAAGGAAGAAGACCGTGAAAGACGTCAGCGTCAGACGACTCTGAACAGTCTGAAACGGACGATCGTCAATACGGTCGGACGGGAACTGACCCGCTCGATCCTGGGCATTCTCAAGAAGAGATAAGAAACGAAAGTTCAGCCGAGGGGCTGAACTTTTACTTGATAAATGGGATACTTTCCTGCCGGAGAAGCCACTCCTTGCGCCATATTCCGCCAGCATACCCGCCAAGCCCGCCTTTGACCGTGATCACCCGGTGGCAGGGGATCAGAAGCAGAAGGGGATTCCTGCCGCAGGCCTGACCGACTGCCTGAGCAGAGACACGTTTTCCTGTTTTCTTTTCAAGACTCTTTGCGATCTCTCCGTAGCTTCGAGATCTGCCGTAAGGGATGTGCAGCAGTTCGCTGAATACAGCCTGCTGAAACGCACTGCCTGTGATCTGCAGCGGAGGCAGGGCTCCGGGATCTCTTCCGCTGAAGTAATGATCCAGCCACTCCTTCGTTTTCCGGAAGACCGGAAGATCCTTCTCAGACAGCCCAACAGTATCAAAAGGAGCTCTCTTCCGGTCACTGAACCAGAGACCGTACAGATCCTTTTCATCAGCCAGTAAGCGGATCTCTCCCAGGGGAGAGGAATATGTCGAAAGATAGTTCATTTCCAGTGATATTATACGGGATAAACACTCTTTTTGTGCTAGAATAGGGACGTTGTAAAACGCCTTTTCTTATTGCGTGAGGAGACAAGTTATGAAGAAACTTAAAGGTAATGAAGTACGTCAGATGTTCCTGGACTACTTCGTCAGCAAAGGACATATGGTCGAACCCAGTGCCAGTCTGATCCCGGTCGATGATCCGAGCCTTTTATGGATCAATGCCGGTGTCGCGGCTCTGAAGAAATATTTTGACGGACGCGAGAAACCGCGCAGTCCGCGCATCACCAATGCCCAGAAGAGCATTCGTACCAACGATATCGAGAACGTCGGCAAGACCGCCCGTCATCATACCTTCTTTGAGATGCTGGGCAACTTCTCGATCGGTGACTACTTCAAGAAGGAAGCCATTCCCTTTGCCTGGGAATTCCTGACTTCTCCGGAGTGGATCGGTTTCGATAAGGACCGACTCTACATCACCGTCTATCCGGATGATACGGAAGCTTACCGCATCTGGACGGAAGTGATCGGGGTCGATCCTTCTCACATCCTGAAATCTCCCGACAACTTCTGGGAGATCGGTGAAGGCCCCTCCGGTCCGGATACCGAGATCTACTATGACCGCGGAGAGAAATACGATCCGGAAGGAAGAGGGGAAGAACTCTTCTTCAAGGAACTGGAGAACGACCGTTACATTGAAGTCTGGAACGTCGTCTTCTCGCAGTATGATGCCAAGCCGGGCGTACCGCGCAGCGAATACAAGGAACTGCCGCAGAAGAACATCGATACCGGTATGGGTCTTGAACGACTGGTCTGTCTGATCCAGGACGGGGAGACCAACTTCGATACCGATCTCTTCCTGCCTCTGATCCATGCCGTTGAAAAACTTGCTGACAAGCCCTACAGCGGAGAATACAAGATGGCTTACCGGGTCATTGCCGACCATATCCGTACCGTCACCTTTGCCCTGTCGGACGGTGCGACCTTCTCCAATGAAGGCCGCGGCTATGTCCTGCGCCGGGTCTTGAGAAGAGCGATGCGCTATGCCCGCAAGATCGGTATCGAGAAGCCTTTCCTGTCCACGCTGGTCCCGGTCGTCTGCGACATCAACAAGGACTTCTATCCTTACCTGCAGGAGAAAGCTGACTTCGTTGAGAAGCTGATCCTGAAGGAAGAACATTCCTTCCTGCTGACCCTGAACAACGGCGAGAAGCTGCTGCAGGAAGAACTGAAGAAGGCCAAAGAGACCGGCACCCTGGAAGGGGAAGTCATCTTCAAGCTCTACGATACCTATGGATTCCCGAAGGAGATGACCGTGGAAGCGGCCGAAGAAGCCGGACTGAAAGTCGATCTCGAAGGTTTTGAGAAGGCCATGGCCCGTCAGAAGGAAATGGCAAGAAATGCCCGCGGTGACGATACCTCCATGCATAACCAGTCCAAGGATCTGCTGGATCTGGAAACGCCGTTCTTTTTCAGCGGTTACAGCCAGGTCGAAGATGACAGCGAGATCGTCGCTCTCTTCCGCAACGGCGTCAAAGTCGAAAGCCTGGAAGAAGAAGGGGAAGTGGTCTTCGACCGTTCCTGCTTCTATGCCGAGAGCGGCGGACAGATCGCCGATACCGGTATCTTTGAGAATGAATCCCTGAAACTGGAAGTCCAGGATGTCCAGAAGGCACCCAACGGCCAGTATCTGCACCATGTGAAGGTACTGAGCGGTACGGCTGTCGTCGGAGAGAAACTGCATGGCACGATCGATCTGAAGAGACGCAAGCGCATCATGGCCAACCACTCCTCGCTGCACCTGCTGCAGTCTGCCCTGAAGACGGTCCTGGGCGATCACGTTGCACAGGCCGGTTCCTATGTCTGTGATGCCTACGGCCGTTTCGACTTCACGCACTTTGAGAAGATCTCCGAAGCGGATCTCGATCAGGTCGAGAAGCTGGTCAACAGCTGGATCGCCGAAGCCTATCCGGTCGAGACCCAGGTCCTCGATCTCGAGGCTGCCAAGCAGACCGGTGCAACGGCACTGTTCAACGAGAAGTATGGAGATACCGTCCGCGTCGTCTCGATGGGCGAAGTCTCCAAGGAATTCTGCGGCGGTACGCACGTTCCCAATACTTCCTTCTTAGGAAGCTTCAAGATCCTTTCCGAGGAATCGATCGGTTCCGGTATCCGCCGTATCACCTGCTGCACCAAACTGGATGCCTATGATACGGTCAAGGGCGAAGAACACTATCTGCGTTCCCTGAGAGACCAGCTCGATCTGAAGAGCGTTGGCGGCATTGCGGACCGCATCCGCCTGCTGCTTGAAGAAAACAAGGCTCTCAAGGCCGAAAACAAGGAACTTCTGGGCAAGCTGAACGATGCGGAAGCACAGGCTCTGGTCGCTTCGGCCAAGACCGTTGAAGACCGTCAGTATCTCTTCGTTCACCTGAAGGATTCCAAACAGTTCCTGAAGGACTATGCCAATACCGTCCGCGGCAAGCTCAACAACGGTCTCGTCTTCGTTCTCAACGAACAGGGCGAGAAGGTCTCCTTCGTCGCTTCCGTTTCCAAGGCCTGGAACGAGAAGGGCGTCAAGGCCGGAGACCTGGTCAGGCTGGCCTGCACGCTCTGCGAAGGCAAGGGCGGCGGCCGTGAGGACAACGCGCAAGGCGGCGGCAAAAACCTCGCTAACGCCAAAGAGATCTTTGCGGCTGTTGAAGGTTCTCTGCAATAGACTTTCCCGTGCTAACGGGTTAAAATGAGTGAAAGGAGGCTCCCTATGGCAGATCGTTCATCCACAATGGTGTTCTCTTCGAAAGATGTAGAGCGCGAATACATGAAACAGCTGTTGAAATCGGTAGAAGAAGCGCTGAAGGAACGCGGCTACAATGCCGTCAACCAGCTCTCCGGCTATCTTCTTTCCGGTGATCCTGCTTACATCTCGAGCCACAAAAACGCCCGTACCAACATTCAGAAGGTAGAAAGATACGAGATCATCGAGGAACTTGTCCGTTTCTATCTGGAAAGTAAATGAGGATCCTCGGACTTGACTTGGGGTCACGGACCCTGGGGATCGCTCTTTCGGATACCAATGAAAGTCTCGCTTTGATGAAGGAGACTTTTCGCTTTGCCGATGAAGACTATGAGAGCGCTCTGGACAGAGCGCTCGCCTATATTGATGAGTACAAGATCCATACCGTCGTATTAGGTTTCCCCAAACATATGAACGGCGATGTCGGCGAGAAAGCGCAGCTCTCGATGGAGTTCAAGGAAGTCCTGGAACAGGAGCGGGATGTGGAAGTGGTCCTGCAGGATGAACGTCTGACGACGGTCATGGCACTGCGGGAGCTTTCCACACTGGGCACGAAGAAGGACAAGCGCAAGGGCCGGGTCGATCAGGTCGCGGCTGCCAATATCCTGCAGTCCTATCTGGACAAGAAGAAAGGTGCATGATGGACAACGAAAACAAGATCTACATTACCGATGACGGTGGCGTTGAACATGTGATGGAAGTCATCCTGACTTTCGCCATCAACGAGAAGAACTATGTTATCGTCAATGAACCGGGAAACGAGGAAGATGCCTTCGTTTTCACCTATGATGATGATCACAATCTGGAAGTCGTCGAAGACGAAGACGAACTGAACATGGCAGCGGAAGTACTGGCTGCTTTCGAAGGAGAAGACGATGCGTAAGCTGATCGTTCTTCTTTTCTTTCTGCTGATCCTGATCGGCGGAGGCCTGTATCTGACGAGCGGAGTCAAAACGACCGGCAAGGGCGGGGAGTTCACCGTCCGGGAAGGCAGCACCAGTGCCACCGTCTTCCGTGATCTGAAGGAGCAGGGATTCATATCGAATGACGATATTGCCTATTACTACGGCAGATTCCTGCATACGCCTTCTTTCAAAGCCGGAGATTACGAGATCCCGGAAGGTCTGAACCTGCCGGATCTGATCGACTACCTCAGCAACAGCGAGCACATCGTCGTCGATACGGTCACCATCACTTTCAAGGAGGGGCAGTGGCTGAAGCACTACGCCCGGGCCTTAAGCGAGAACACCGGACTGAACGAAGCGGATATCCTGGCTTACTGGGATGATCCGGCTGTCGTCCGTTCCTATATCGACCGCTATGAATTTCTGAGCGAAGACATCCTGAATGCGGACGTCCGTCATCCCCTGGAAGGATATCTCTTCCCGGATACCTATACTTTCTACCGCGATACGACGATCGAAGAAGCGACCGAAAAGATGCTGGATCAGACCGATCTGGTCTATCAGGAACTGAAGCGGGACATCGCCAACGCGCCCTTCGATATCCATGAGATCTTTACCCTGGCCAGCATCGTCCAGTACGAAGCGGCCAGTGTGGAAGACATGCGCACCATTGCCGGCGTCTTCCTGAACCGTCTCAGCATCAATATGCCGCTGCAGAGCTCGGTCACCGTCTGCTACGCCATCGATCTTGCCGATGATCAGGACTGGACGGCCTGCGAGTTCAGCAGCGATGATCCCAGCCCCTACAACACCTACCGGATCAGCGGACTCCCTCCGGGACCGATCCTGAACCCCGGAAAGGCGGCGATCCAGGCTGTGCTGGAACCGGAAGAGAATGATTATCTGTTCTTCATCGCCGATGTCTGCGGTGACGGACAGGTCTACTATGCGAAGGATTTTGCCGAGCATCAGGCCAATGTGGAGAAGTATCTGACATGTTACTGAAAAATGAAAGTCCCTTACTGATCGGGATCGCCGGCGGCACCGCCAGCGGCAAGACGACGATCGCAGCCCGCATCGTCGATGCCTTCAGTGATCACAATTCGGTCGTGATCATCAAGGAAGACGACTACTACAAAGATCAGTCCCATCTTCCTTTCGAAGAACGTCTGAAGACGAACTACGACCATCCCTTTGCCTTCGACCATGATCTGCTGCTGCATGATCTGCAGGAACTGAAGGAAGGCCGCGGCATCCGCAAGCCCACTTATGACTATGTCCACCACACCCGTTCGGACATCACCGAAGAAGTCCCGGCCGCCGATGTCATCGTCCTGGAAGGTCTCTTCGTCCTTGAAAACAAGGACATCCGCAACATGCTGGACATCAAGGTCTTCGTCGATACTCCCGCCGATCTGCGGCTGATCCGCCGTCTGGTCCGGGATATCCAGGAAAGAGGCCGTTCGATGGAATCGGTCCTGAACCAGTACACGACGACGGTAAGGGTGATGCACGAGGAATTCGTCGAACCGTCGAAGAAATATGCCGATCTGATCGTCCCGGAAGGCGGAGAGAACGTGGTAGCGATCGATTTGCTGGAGACGAAGATCAGTAGTATACTGAATCGGAAAGCGCTCAGAACAGGAGGGTAAACAAATGGAAGAAAAGAAAGATGTATTTCTAGTCACCGAAGAAGGTCTTGCGGATCTGAATAATGAACTGCATGAACTCGTTCATGTGACCCGGAATGAAGTTATCGAAGACCTGAAAGCTGCCCGTGCACAGGGTGACCTTTCGGAAAACGCCGACTATGATGCCGCCAGAGAACGTCAGGCACAGGTCGAAGCACGTATCAAAGAACTGGAGCACATGATCCGCAATGCGAAGATCATTGAATCCAAGAAGTCTACACGCTATGTCCGTATGGGCTCTACCGTCGAACTGGAAGAGATGGACACCGGAAACATCCTGACCTATACGATCGTCGGTTCCGTTGAAGCAGACCCGCTCAACGGCCGTCTGTCCAACGCTACGCCGCTGGCGGAAGCGATCCTGGATCAGAAAGTCGGTTCTACCGTCCTGGTCAAGGTCGATGATCCGTACGAAGTAAAGATCCTTTCCGTCAAATAGGGGAGGAATTTCAGTTTTTCACGGAAACAATAAGCAGGGAGGACCTGCTTATTTTGTTTGGAAAAAAGAAACTATTTCTGGCTATAGGCTTGCTGGCACTGACCGATCTCTCACTTGGCCGCTGTCTGCAGCTGCTGCAGGAGAATTCAAAGACCTATACCCGTCAGGATCGCCTGGCGCCTTTGATCTACATGCTGGAGGAACCGCACTCCGGAAGCGAAGAAGAGATCCGCCGCTGTTTCCGTTTCCGGGACCTGCAGGAAACGGTCTATAAAGTCTTTGAGGAAGGCGATAAGACCTGGCTCGAAGTCTGTGATCTTTCCGATAACTGCCGCAGGATCGCTCTGCCGGAAACTCAGGAAGAGTTTGCTGCAGAAGATCTTTCGGAACCGGAAGAGAAAACGCCCGCAACAGAATCGAGGGAAGAGACAGAAAGAAGTGATACAGCAGAGATCCCGGCTTCAAACGAGAGACCGTCCGTCAATGCTGAACCGCCTGCAACGCTGCCGCCTGTAGAGACTGAGTCTCCGCAGCCGGAGATCCGCACGGAAGTGCACGAAGAGACGATCGTACAGGAAGAGCCGCAGGTCATCTGGGAAGAGGTAGAACAGGAAGTCGAAGTCTATATCCCGGAAGAAGTCTTCATCTTTGAGAATGTGCAGGATGTCTCGCTTCCGGTAGGAAGCAGCGAAGAAGAGCTGATCCACGCCCTGATCGATCATCTGCGTACGAACCAGCAGGTCAGTGTCAGTTACTCAGCGGTCGATCTTTCTGTGCCGGGCGAATACCCGGTGATCTATTACGTTGCCGGAAAAGAATACAAGATCACGGTGAGCGTGAGCGGAGAGCGTGATGTTTAAGAAGATCGCGGTACTGCTGGTATTGGCTGTTTTCCTGCTGCTGGAGACGCATCAAGTACGTTACGGCAGCTTCGAGAAGAGCGTTACGATCCCCGTCGAGATCAAGGGTGAGGTCAGCAAAGAAGGCGTCTATCATGTGCCCCGGGAAGCAACGCTCGCGGATCTGCTGGAACTCTGCGGGATCACCGCCGATGCGGATCTTTCCGACCTGGCGCTGAACCGCACGCTCAGCTACAAGGAAGTGATCGTGATCCCCCGCAAGCCGGAAGAAGAGCGGCCGATCTCGATCAATGCAGCGACACTGGAAGAACTGATGCGGCTGCCGGGAGTCGGCGAGAGCACAGCCCGGAAGATCCTGGAATACCGTGAACAGCACCATGGTTTTCATTCTCTGGAAGAACTGAAGGAAGTCTCGGGGATCGGGGAGGCGAAGTATGCGAAGATACTTCCCTACATCTCTCTTTAGGCCGGTGCTGGCGGCTGTGCTCTTCCTGTACAGCCGTTCTTATCCGGTGCTGGCGCTCGGCGGGATCTTCCTGCTGTTCTGGGACAGGAGAGAATTCCTGTTTTATCTCCTGCTCTGCGGGGCGCTCTTCTGCCGTCTCTCTTTCTCGCTGCCTCCGGCGGAAACAGCGACCGTGCTGTCCGGCAGCAGTGAAAAGGGCTATCTCCTGCGCAGTGATCACGGAGATCTGCTGGCTGAGTGTTCTGCAGAGATCCCTTCATACACGGATATCCGCTACCGGATCACTGAGACCGAAGATCTGAAGAAGACAGGGGAGACGGCATCTCTGACTCGCGGCATCACCCATCGCATCCGGATCACGGATGCGGAAGTGATCTCAGCGGGGACACGCTGCGGCATCCTGGAGGGATCTTTTGCCCAATACGGAAGAGACTGTGAACGCTATCTGCGCCGTTTCCTCTGCGGTGAAAGCAATTACGAGCTTCCGGCGGAAGCAGCATTGTTCGGCTTTGGTCTTTACCGGGGATGCCGGAAACTGAAACGCAAATACCCCTATCTGGCGGAATTCCTGCCGCTCTTCTTCTACATCCATCTCTGTCTCTTCGGCTATCATCCGTTATTGTTGCTGCTGGTCTGCGACCTGCTGGCAGAACGGCTGGGAAAGAAGGGCCAGGAGCATTTTGCCTTCGTCTTGCTCCTGCTGCTGCTCGGCGATCCTTACAGTCTCTTCCGGCAATCACTGCGGCTGGCACTGATCTTCCGCCTGCTGAACTGTTTTTCCTATCGCCTGCGGAAAGATACGCTGGTGATCATGCTGCAGTCCTATCTCTTTGCCCGGATCGATCTATTGCGTTTCCTGGCCTTTCCACTCATCGACAGCATCGGCATCGGGATCTATCTGCTGTCTTTCCTTACAGCCTGCGGAGGCTTCCCGCCGCAGAACTATGTCCTGCTTTTAGACCGTTTCTTCGCCTTGTTCGGCAGCATCCCTTTAGCGGTAAAGGGGAGGCTCTCGCCGTTCTGGATCCTCTTCCTGATCGTCTTCCTCTATGTCTTCCGGCTGGAACAGAAGCGGCTGTCTTTGCTGGTACCGGTGGTCTTCCTTTTGCTGCGCCTGCAGGTGCCTTCCGCTTCTTTGACGATGATCGACGTCGGTCACGGCGATGCGATCTATTACGAAGACCGGCTGGCTCATCTGCGGGTGTTGATCGATACCGGCGATCCCTATCATTACCGGGCGGTGCGTGAAGCATTGGATGCGAAGGGCGTTTCTTCGCTGGACTGGCTGATCATCACGCACAGCGATGACGATCATGCCGGCAATGCCGAAGCTCTGCAGAAGGATCTGCGGATCGGGAAGGTGATCACCGAAGGGGAAGATCTCTGCAAGGGAAACGCCCGTTTCTCCTGGCTGCCGCTGCCGGTGACCGGCGATCCCAACGATGATTCTCTGATCTACTATCTGGAAGCCGACGGACTGTGTTTCCTTTTTACCGGCGATATCTCCGCTGCCCGGGAGAGAGAACTCGTGCAGGAATACGGACCTCTGAAGATCGATATCCTGAAGGCAGCCCATCACGGTTCCGATACCTCTTCCGATCCGCTTTTCCTGCAGGAATGCGATCCTTCCTTTGCCCTGATCTCAGCCAACGGCCGCTACGGCCATCCTTCGGCAAAGACGCTGCAGACGCTGCGCTCCCAGAATACGATCTACTATGTCACGGAAAAAGAAGGGGACGTCACCCTCTGGCTGGGCAGATACTTCGATCTCTTCCTTACAGAGAAAGGACACTTCCGTTTCCTGGCCAAGAAGCAGAGGTCCTGAGAGGGGAAGTTTGTTATAATGAGAAGTATGATCACTCTGTTATACGGTACAGACAGCGAAGCGGTACGGAAGGAACTGAACAGGATCCGCAGTTCTTTTTCTTCCCTGGAGACCGATACGGTCGATATGGAAGGGAAGGACGAACCGATCCGCAAACTCAGCGATGCTTCTTACAGCAGCAGTCTCTTTGCCCAGCAGCATCTGGTCCTGGTCCGGAATCCCTATTTCCTGTTCAAGGCCATGGATGATGAGGAATATAAGCGTCTGGAGGCATTCGTCAAGGATCCTCCACAGGATGCCGAGATCCTTTTCTACTGCAGCGGCCAGCGTCCGAACGGAAAACTGAAGACCTGGCGTATGCTCAGCAAACATGTGAAGATCCTGCGCCGCGATGCACCGGACGAGAAGCTCTTTCCGCAGGAAGTGCGCCGCGCTCTTTCGGCTGCCAATATCCGGCTGCCCTGGGGCGGAGAAGAATACATGGCCCGCTCCTGCATGAACGATACCGGTATCCTCGCTCAGAACATCGCCAAGCTGAAGCTTTACGAAGGCGAGATCACGATGGACGTATTGCGTCAGCTGGTGCCGGAAGTGATCAGCAGCGACAACTTCGCTCTGATCGATGCCCTGCTGCAGAAAAGGACAGCGGATGTCTTCCGCCTGATCAGGGATTACCGTCAGGTCAATGAAAGCATCCTTCCTTTGCTGGCGACCATCGGCACATCACTGCGCTATCTCTACGGCGTCGACTATCTGCGCCGCAGGGGCTGGTCCCGCCAGCAGATCGCCGAAGAGATCGGCAAGCCGAACTGTTCCGTATATCGGGTACAGAAAGCAGAAGAAACGCTGCAAAGGACGGATATGTACCGCATCCTGGAGATGCTGAAGGATCTTTCGGCACTCGATGAAGCGATCAAGACGGACAGTTCGCTCAGTGAGAGCGCCCGTTTCGATCTCTTCCTGTTACACTGGGGAAAAGCTTATGAAGCCCATTAAAGATATCTACCGGATCGGTTACGGTCCTTCCAGTTCCCATACCATCGGACCGCAGCGGGCGGCTGCCTTTTTCCGTAAGGTCACCCCGGATGCCGATCATTATCGGGTCACTTTCGGCGGTTCACTGGCCTTGACCGGAAAGGGACATCGCAGCGATGAGATCGTACAGGAGACGCTCTCTCCCGTACCTGCGGAGATCGTCTTTGATATCCGTGACCCGGAGAACCGGATCACTTTACAGGCTTATCGGGGAGAAGAACTGCTGCTGGAGTGGCACGCCCTGTCCTTGGGCGGCGGCAGCATCCGCATCGCCGAATACGACTGCGGCGACGAACATGACCTCTATCCTGAACACGGCTGGCAGCAGCTGAAGGAAGCTTTCCTTGCTTCCGGTCTTTCCCTGCCGGAATATCTCTTTCAGCAGGAAAGCGACCTTCTTGCGCATCTTGAAGAGAGCTTTCAGGTGATGTGCAGCAGCATCGAACGGGGGTTACAGAGCGAGGGACTGCTCAATGAAGAACTGCAGTACGTGCGTTCTGCCGGCAAACTGATGCGCTGTGCCGAGAATGACCGCGACCGGCTCTGCGCCTATGCTTATGCGGTAGGAGAAGAGAATGCAGCCGGACACATCGTCTCCACTGCTCCGACCCTGGGTTCGGCCGGAGTGGCAGCAGCGCTGCTCTATCATTTCCATCATGACCGCGGACGCAGCTGCAAGGACATCTATGAGGCGATGGCGGTAGGGGCCGTCTTCGGCAATGTCATCAAGGAGAATGCGACGATCGCCGGTTCGGTCGGCGGCTGTCAGGCCGAGATCGGGACTGCCTGTGCAATGAGCGCAGCGATGGCCGCCTGGCTGCAGGGAGGTTCCCTGGAAGTCACGGAGAGAGCAGCGGAGATCGCCATGGAACACCATCTGGGACTGACCTGCGACCCGGTCAGAGGCTACGTCATCATCCCCTGCATCGAACGCAATGCAGCAGCCGTGCTGCGGGCGCTGGATGCCGCGGAACTGGCGGCCAAGCTCGTGAAGATCGGCAAGAAGGGACTGGTCTCTTTCGATATGGTCGTTGCTTCCATGAACTATACCGGACAGAAGATCGCCGTAGAACTGAAAGAAACGAGCCTGGGCGGACTGGCTCTGGAGTTTGACGATGAGAAAAAGGATTGAACTGCTGGCTCCGGCCGGCTCATTTGAAGCATTGAAGGCAGCCGTGGCCAACGGGGCCGATGCCGTCTATCTGGGCGGCAAGAATTTCGGAGCCCGCGCTTTTGCGGCCAACTTCGATCACGAACAGATGAAGGAAGCGGTACGCTATGCGCACCTCTCTCACGTACGGGTCTACGTGACGATGAACACCCTGCTCAATGACATCGAACTGCAGAATGCCCTGAAAGAAGTCGATTTCCTCTATGAGACCGGTGTCGATGCCCTGCTGATCCAGGATCTGGGGCTCTATTACGAAGTATCGCGCCGTTATCCCGATCTTGAACTGCATGCCAGCACTCAGATGCATATCCATAATCTGGAAGGCGTGCGCAGCGCGAAGAAGATGGGCCTGCGCCGGATCGTGGCTGCCCGGGAAACGCCTCTCCCGCTCCTGAAGGAGATGTGCCGGGAAGGCATCGAGATCGAAGCCTTCGTGCACGGTGCGCTCTGCGTCTCCTACAGCGGACAGTGTCTGCTGTCCTCCTCGCTGAAAGGCCGTTCCGGCAACAAGGGCGTCTGCGCCCAGTGCTGCCGTCTGCCCTATGGGCTCTATGATGAAGATGCGCAGAAAGAGATCCCGCTGAAGGAGAAGTATCTGCTCAGCACTCATGATCTCTGTGAACTGCAGGATGTCCCGGAACTGATCAAAGCCGGAGTGGCTTCACTGAAGATCGAAGGCCGCATGAAGAAACCGGCTTATGTCGGCTATATCACCCGGCAGTACCGTCAGGCCATCGATGCCTTCTACGCCGGAGAGAACTATGTCCCGGACGAAGAGACCCTCGAAAACATGAAGGTCCTCTTCAACCGCGGTTTCACCGATACCTATCTGCGGGAAGGGAAGGCCGAAGAACTCTACGCCCAGAGCCAGCCCAATCACCGTGGTGTCCTTCTGGGCACAGTAGAGAGCGTACAAGGCCATCGGGCGTTGATCCGGCTCACGAAAGATCTGCAGCAGTTTGACGGGATCCGCTTTGCCGGAAGCGAAGAAGGCATGATCCTGAACCGGCTCTATGCCGCCGGGAAACTGGTATCCTCCGTGAAGAAAGGCGCTCTGGCCGGCATAGATATCGATTTTAAGGTCCGTAAGGGCGAGAAAGTCTACAAGACATCGGACTCCCTCTTAGAAGCTTCCGTGGCTCTGGAGGGCGTTTATAAGCGTTTGCCGCTGGATCTGAGCCTGCAGGGCGCTCCCGGTGAGCCTCTGACCTTATCCGGCAGCTGTGATGAGGTGCAGGTATCTGTCACTGCTGAAGCAGTGCTCGAAAGATCGCGGAACCAGCAGCTCGATCCGCAGAAGGTCCGCAGTCATCTCGATCACTTCCGGGATACGCCCTATGAACTGAGAGATCTGCAGCTCCTGCTGCCGGAGGATACTTTCCTGCCGGTAGCGCTCTTAAAGGAACTGCGCAGACAGTTCGTTGAAGAACTGAATGAGCAGCGTCTCAGCCGGAAACGTACGCCTTATACCTATCCGGAACTGCCGGATCTGTCTGTTCCTGCTTTGGCGGGAGAGATCACGGAGTATCAGGAGGCTGCACAGAAAGCGCTGCATCCCTCGGCGTTCTATGCCTCGGAAGACCCGGAAGAAGGGGATTACCTGCTGCTGCCGGTCATCGCTCCGGATTCTGTTTATCCTGAGCGGGAGAAGATCATCGTCAGCGAACCGGGCGGGCTGTTCCTGCAAAGGGAGCACAAGATCGCTTCCTATACCCTGCACTGTCTGAATCATTCCTGCCTGCGTTTCCTGGATCGTCTGGGTTTTGAAGCGGTCATCTGCTCCAGTGAGATCCATGATCCGGAGTGGGAATCCTTTGCCGGGGAAGAAAGGGTGAAACGTTTCGTTTACGGACGCAGGGATCTGATGAACCTGAAGTGTTCGCCGTTATATGCCTATCCCGGTGAACATCTCAGTCTGCTGAGCGGAAAGATGCATCTGCCCTTGCAGAAGAAGAAACATCGTTTCGTTCTGCTGGAAGCGATGCCGTACCGTGCAGAAGGGGAAGGCTACCGGCGTTATACCGTAGAAAAGGCGGACTGACGCCTTTTTGTACAGGCTCCGTTCTGTTATAATTGTTTAGTTACCAGGAGGTCCTCCATGTTTCTGAAACGTATAGAAATGCAGGGATTCAAATCCTTTGCCGATCGGGTCACGATCAGTTTCGACAGCAATATGACCGGCATCGTCGGTCCCAACGGCTGCGGTAAGTCCAATATCTCGGATGCGGTACGCTGGGTACTGGGCGAACAGAGCGTTCGCTCTTTGCGCGGGGAAAAGATGACGGACGTCATCTTTGCCGGCAGTGAGGGCAGACGGGCTCTGAACATGGCGGAAGTGACCCTGGTATTCGACAACAAGGACCGGATCCTGAATTCCGATCTCGATGAGATCGAAGTGACCAGAAGGATCTACAATACCGACCAGGATGCGGAATATCTGATCAACCGCAAGAATGTCCGTCTGAAGGATGTCATCGACCTGATCCTGGATACCGGTCTGGGGAAGGATTCCTTATCAATGATCTCTCAGGGCAACGTCTCCTCCTTTGCGGAAGCGAAGCCCTATGACCGTCGGGCGATCTTCGAAGAAGCCGCCGGTGTCGCCAAATACAAAAAACGCAAGAATGAATCCCTGAACCGTCTGGAACGCACCAAGGAGAACCTGGACCGTTCCTTTGACATCCTCAGCGAACTGGAGAAGCAGGTCTCTCCTTTGAAGAGAGCGGCCGCCAAGGCGGAGATCTACCGCCAGAAGCGCAAGCGTCTGGAAGAGATCGAGATCGCTGTCCTGGTCCGGGGCATCAGTGAGCTCAATGCCCGCAAGGAAGAAGTCGGCAAGAGCCGCTTCGATCTGGAGACAGAGATCTCCATGCAGCAGACCACGATCAACGTCAACGAGAACGGTTCCTTCGAACTGAAGAACCGTCAGCGGGAGATCGACCGTGAGATCAGCGAACTGCAGGAGAAGCTCGTCGCCAGCATCAACGATATCCAGCGTCTGGAGAACCGTAAGGTCGAGATGGACGAAAAGCGCAAATATGCGCTGGAGACCGGAGGGACTGAAGAAAGGGCCCGCCGCATGGAAGAGATGCTGAGCGAAGCCAAGATGGAGTACGATGACCGCAGCAGCCGTTACGAAAAGACGAAAGCGGAGATCGAGCTCCTGAACAAGAACCTCGAAGAAACGGTGCTGCGTTATGTGGAAGCCGGTTTCAAGCGTGAAGAGAGCAGCAACCTGCAGCGCCGGCTGGAGAACCGGGCAGCCTTGCTGGAGAATCTCTTGAAGGATCCTTTCTCCTCCCGCAACCAGCAGGGCGTCAAGACGATCATGGACAACCGTTCCTCCTTCCCCGGCGTACTGGGCGTCGTCGGACAGGAGATCCATCCGGAAAAAGGCTACGAAGAGGCGGTCTCGGCTGCACTGGCCGGGAGCGTCTACCATATCATCACCCGTGACGAAGCGGCTGCCCGCAAAGCGATCGCTTTCCTGCGCAACAACCGTTCCGGCCGGGCGACCTTCCTGCCGATGAGCGTATTGCGGGACCGTTTCCTGTCCCGCGATCAGCAGACCATCGCTGAAAACAGCGCCGGCTATCTGGGCACGGCCGATCAGTTCGTCGACTGCGATCCGAAGTTCGATCCGGTACGCTATTCATTGCTGGGCAACGTGCTGGTCACGGATACCCTGGAGAATGCCAATGAGCTCGGCACGCTGCTGAAGCACGCCTTCAACATCGTCACCCTGGAAGGGGACATCGTCCACCGCGGCGGTACGATGACCGGAGGCAAGGTCAAGAATGCGACCTCTATTGTCACCGCTCAGAACGAACTGGATGACATCCGTCAGCAGTTGGTCTCGGCAGAAGCTGAATCCACGCTGAACGAGAAGGAATACCAGCGTCTGGAAGGGGAGAAGAACCGTCTGGAATCGGCGATCACCGAAAAGCGCATCGCCAATGCGCAGCTGGAAGCGATCGTAGAGACCAAGCGTGCCAAATACGAGAAACTGAAGAGCGACTACGATGTGCTGGCTCCGGGCCGCGAGAGCGAAGAAGCCGGTTTCTTCGATACGGTCGTCAAGGAACTGAATGAAGCCTATGCCCGCAAGGATGATCTTTCCTCCTCACTCAAAAGCAAGCGGGAAGAGAGAGTGCGCATCTCCAATGAACTGGACCGTAAGGACGCCCAGATCCGTCTCAAGCGGCGGGAACTGGATAAGGCGAATGAATCCCTGCGCGATGTGATCTCACAGCAGGCGGTCTTAAAAACGCGTCTGGACGAGAATCTGAACCGTCTGGCCAGCGAATACCAGATGACCTATGAATATGCCCTGGAGAACCTCAATCCGGAAGCGGAAGACGGCAGCGTCGAAGAAGTCAAGGCCCTGCGCGAAGAGATCCGCTCCCTGGGCAACGTCAACATGTCAGCCCCGGAGGAGTACGAAGAGATCTCCCGGCGTTATGAATTCCTGAAGAAGAACTATGACGATCTCCTGGCATCCCGCGATAAGATCCTGAAGGCCATCGAAGAGATGGACGAGACGATGAAGGCTCAGTTCAAGGAGACCTTCGATGAGATCAATGCCGAGCTGCCGAATACCTTTACGGCTCTCTTCGGCGGCGGCAAAGCCAAGCTGGTGCTGGAAGACGAGAACGATATCCTGAATACCGGCATCGATATCGATGTCCAGCCTCCGGGCAAAGCGGTCAAGTCGATCCGGCTCTTCTCGGGCGGCGAGAAGACACTGATCGCGATCTGCGTCCTCTTCACCATCCTGAAGATCCGCCATACGCCTCTGGTCATCTTCGATGAGGTCGAAGCGGCGCTGGACGAAGCGAACGTCGAACGCTTTGCGCGTTACGTGAAGGAATATGCGGAGAAGAGCCAGTTCCTGCTGATCACCCATCGTCCGGGCACGATGGAGAAGTGCGATGTGCTCTATGGGGTGACCATGCAGAAGAGGGGCGTCTCGCAGATGATGAAGGTCCGTCTGGTCGATGCCGTCCAGATGGCCGAGAAAGAGGTTGCGTAAATGGGATTTCTGAACAAACTGAAGGAAGCCTTCGGATTCTCTGCCGATTCACAGGAATATCTGAACGGTTTTGCGAAGACCAATGCCGCTTTAGGCAAAAAGCTTCGCTATATCACCGAAGAGGGGAAGGTCGACGGCAACGCCTTCATGGAAGAGCTGATGATCACCCTGATCGAGAGCGATATGGGCTTTCATACGGCTGAAAAAGTCTGCGAACGTTTTGAGAAGAAAGCCAAACGGAAGAAGATGGATACTGAAGAGGTCCTCGATCTGCTGACCGAGACTCTGGCTGAGATCTATAACGAAACTCCCGATCCGGAGATCGTGATCAGTGAGAAAGGGCCGACGATCATCCTGATGGTCGGTGTCAACGGTTCCGGCAAGACCACGACGACGGCCAAACTGGCCTGGCGCTACCAGCAGGAAGGCAAGAGGGTCGCCCTGGCGGCAGCCGATACCTTCCGGGCCGGAGCGATCGAACAGCTGGCTGAGTGGGGCGAGCGTCTGGGTGTCCCGGTGATCAAAGGAAAGCCGGAAGAAGATCCCAGCTCGGTACTGGTCGAAGCCTGCCGCTTCGCCTGGAACAACAGCATCGACGTCCTGCTCTGTGATACGGCCGGCCGTCTGCAGAACAAGAAGAACCTGATGGCCGAACTCAGCAAGATGAACCGGGTCTGCGCCAAGGAGATCCCCGGCGCTCCGCATAACACCTGGCTCGTACTGGATGCGAATACCGGTCAGAACGGTCTTTCCCAGGCGCAACTGTTCAAGGAGTCGACCGATCTCAACGGGATCATCCTGACCAAGATGGACGGCACCGCCAAGGGCGGTATCGTCATCGCCATCAAGGATCAGCTGGGACTGCCGGTGCGCTATCTGGGCTTTGGTGAAAAGAAAGAAGATCTGAAGGATTTCGATTTGAATCTCTATCTCTACAGCATCATCGAGGGTCTGGGCGATGATCGCTGATCATATCTACGGCAATCAGCTGCTGGATTTCTACGGCAGTCTGCTGACCGCCCATCAGCGGGAGATCCTCAGCGATTACTATGCGAATGACTATTCGATGCAGGAGATCGCTGAGAACCATTCCATCAGCAAGGCTGCGGTTTCCGATCTGATCAATCGCTGCAGCCGGCAATTGGAAGGCTATGAAAAGAAACTGAAACTGATCGAACGTCACGAGAAGCGGATGAGCGTCCTGCAGGAGATGACGGAAGCAGGTCTTTCTGCCTACGCAAAGAGACTGCAGCAGATCGAAGAAGAATGAGGTGTTTATGCAGGGATATGCAAAGTTACTGGAACTGACGAAGAAATATGAGAAGATCGCTGTCTTCCGGCATACCCATCCCGACGGGGATGCAGCCGGATCGCAGCTGGGCTATAAGAGCTGGGTGCAGGCGAATTTCCCGGAGAAGGACGTCCGCGCTTTGGGCTTCGAGACCTATGATATCTATCCCTATGTCGATCAGGCAGAGGACGAGTTCCTGGAAGGCGCCCTGGCCGTCATCCTGGATACCTCCAACTCGGCCAGAGTCGATGATGCCCGTTTCCGCAGGGCCGCGGAAGTCATCCGTATCGATCATCATCCGGTCGTGGAACACTTTGAAGATATCCTGATCTGCGAACCGGAGCGTCCCTCCGTCTGCGAACTGCTGGCTGATATCCTCTCGGAAGAAGCGTACGCCGAATATCCCTTAACGCAGGAGAGCGCCGCTTATCTTTACAGCGGCATGCTGACGGATACACTGAACCTTTCGACACCGGGCTGCAACGGCCGCACCATGCGGGCGGCTGCCCGTCTGGCCGATACCGGCATCGATCTCTCGGCGCTCAGCGTACGCATGTTCGATGTGCCATATGCCGAGTTCGATCTGCGCACCAAGCTGCGCACGCTGATCGAATTTCAGGACGGACTCTGCTTCCTGCGTCTGGAAACGCCGCAGCTGCAGGAGATGGGCATCACCAGCAATGATGCCAAGAATATGATCGCCGAATTCGGCAAGGTGCGCGAATTCAAGATCTGGGCGGTCGTAGCCGATAACGGCAAGGGCGGTCTCTATGACGGCAGTCTGCGCAGCAAGGACGGCTATCTGGTCAACGGCATCGCTTCCCGTCATCACGGCGGCGGTCATGATCAGGCAGCCGGCATCAAGGATCTTACGGCTGAGGAAGTACTGCTTCTGAAGGAAGAGCTGCTGGCAGAGATCAAACGCGCGGAAAGCGCATTGTAAAGCCTTTTTGAAGACCTCAAGGATTGAAGTCAGAGGCAAGAAACACTATAATAGGTACATAGACATAAAGGAGGTACTATCACATGTCCAAGATTGAATTAAATAAAAAAGGTCTGGCTGATCAGGTCGCTGAACAGGTCGGTCTGACGAAGAAAGACGCTGCTGCTGTTGTTGATGCAGTTTTCGCTTCCATTACGGAGACCCTGGCCAAGGGCGGCGAAGTCGATATCTACGGTTTCGGTAAATTTGAAGTCAAGAGCAGAGCTGCCCGCAACGGTATCAACCCGATCACCAAGGAAAAGATCGAGATCAAATCCAGCAAGGTCCCGTCCTTTAAGTCCTCCAAGAGCCTGAAGGAAGCAGTGAAGTAAACATGGTTTTAAGACCCGCCAAACGGGTCTTTCTTTAAAAGGAGAATACAGATGAAAGTCGGAAGTGTCAAAGAGATCAAGAACAACGAATACCGCGTCGGTCTGACCCCGGACAATGTCCGCAGCTACGTCAACGCAGGACATCAGGTCTATATCCAGAAGGGAGCCGGCATCGGTTCCGGTTTCAGCAATGAGGAATACGCTCATGCCGGAGCGATCCTCTGCGACAGTGCAGAAGAAGTCTGGAAGACCGTAGATATGATGGTCAAGGTCAAGGAGCCGCTGGCGGAAGAATATCCGCTGCTGCGTGAAGGCCTGATCCTGTATACCTATCTGCATCTGGCAGCTGATCAGCCGCAGATCGATGCCTTGCTGGAACACAAGGTCAAGGCTGTTGCTTATGAGACCCTGACGGAAACAGACGGTTCCTTGCCGCTGCTCTCCCCGATGAGCCAGATCGCCGGACGTCTCTCCATTCAGGAAGGCGCCAAGTATCTGGAAAAGAAATACGGGGGAGAAGGGGTGCTCTTGGCCGGTGTTCCCGGTACTCCCAAAGCACATGTCGTGATCCTGGGCGGCGGTACGGTCGGTACCAATGCAGCCAAGATCGCCATCGGCATGGGCGCCAACGTTACGATCCTGACACGTTCTCCGAAACATCTGGAACAGATCGACAACCGTTTCGGCTCCGTCATCCAGACGCTGGTCTCCAATGACACCAATGTCGAAAGGGCAGTCAAAGAGGCGGACCTCATCATCGGTGCGGTCCTGATCACCGGTGCGGCTGCTCCGAAGCTGATCAAGAGAGAATATCTGAAGGATATGAAGCCGGGCTGTGTCTTCGTCGACGTTTCGGTCGACCAGGGCGGCTGTGCGGAAACGACACATCCGACGACACATGCCGATCCGATCTATACCGTTGACGGTGTCATCCATTACTGCGTCGCCAACATGCCGGGCGCCGTTCCGCGCACTTCGACGATCGCACTGACCAATTCGACACTGAAATACGGTCTGGAGATCGCCAACAAGGGTCTGGAACAGGCCTGTGTCGAGAATGAAGTGATCTACAGCGGCGTGAATACCTATGACGGCAAACTGACCTGTCAGAACGTTGCCGAGAGCTTCAAGGGCTACGAATTCACAGATCCTAAGACACTATTCTAAGCACAAGAAGACCTGTAAAACTGCAGGTCTTTTTCTTGACTTTAGAGTGAGACATATGTATTATATAGGAGACAGATGTAGATATCTGTATAACTATGTGAAATATATTCACAAGTAAGCATATATCGAATATATTGACGTACTCAGCATCATTTCTTATGGACCTGCCCCGGTTGGAGTTCATCCAAAAGGAACTGATAGGGGATGTATGATGAACAGGGAATGTGATACATCCGCTGTATCGGAAACCCGTCTCCGGAACTCAGCTGAAACAATCCAGCAGATCCGGTCAGTATGGATGATCGACCACAGGATCGATCGAATGATGAGTCATTCGGGCAGGCATCAATCGATAGACATCTATAATGACGAAAGCAGTAAGTTCACCGTAGAAAATGATCCTGGGATCGCTGAACACAGACTTGCAGAAATAAACTGATCGATGACCTGTACAGCAGATCATATCAAACGCAAAACACTATAAAAGAAGCACGATCTTACGCTGGATCGTGCTTTTACATGCCCAATAATGGCTATATTTCTATAATGCGCATAATGTATATTATGCAACATTTATATGCAGGATACTGACAACGTTAAAGAGGAGGCAAAGCCCCCTCTCTCAGAACCTTAATGACTGCCGGGATTCCGGTATTTTTCTTCCATCTTCAGATCGTTGCTGCTGTGTGCGTTCTTCTCTGTCTTCGCACGCTGCGCCAGGGCTTCTTCAGTCGATCTGGCATCCTTCAGGCAGGCCTGTAAGCGTCTGACCTCTTCTGCATAGGCATTGAGCCCCTTCTTTGTCAGCGCATAAGTACGCTTCCTTCCGGGCTGTTCCTTGTCGATCTCGATGATGTAGTCAGCTTCTTCGAACTTGGCCAGCAGTGTATAGAGCGTAGACGGTCCGATGGAGATCCGTTTGCCGGTCTTCTCCTTGATCAGATTGGAGATCTCCGTACCGCACTTCGGTCCATCGCGAAAAGCCATCAGGATATACAGCATCTGTTCGGTCAATGACCCTAACGCTTTCTTCGGCACGGTGATCCTCCCTTCTATATCGTACAATGATATTATAGAACGATAATATGGATCTGTCAACCCTTTTCTTTCTTTTTTTCAGCTAACGGAAAGAACTTCTCATAACTGTCACGAAGATGCTTGTTGGCGACATGGGTATAGATCTCGGTCGTCGAGATGTCGCTGTGTCCCAGCAGTTCCTGGATGACCCGCAGATCCGACCCCCCTTCCAGGAGATGCGTCGCATAGGAATGACGCAGTTTATGAGGAGTGATCGGTTTGCGGATATCCGCCTGGATGCAGCGCTCTTTCAGGACCCGCTGCACGAAGACCGAATAGATGTTCCGGCCGAAATGATTGATAAAGAAAGCTTTGTTGTTCTTTTTCTGCCAGAGCGGCCGTACTTCCAGGGCATAACGGCGCATCTCCTGCAGCGTACGCTTCGGGATCGGGATCAAGCGTTCCTTGCTGCCTTTGCCCAGGACCTTGACGAAACCGTCATTCAGATTGACCTGTGACAGAGTCAGGCTGCAACATTCGCTGACCCGCAGTCCGAGACCGTAGATGCTTTCCAGCAGCGCATGCTCGAAGATCTCTTCCGGTTCTTCGCCGAAGACGGCCATCAGACGGTCGATCTCTTCGACGCTCGCATAGACCGGAAGACGCTTCTCCCCTTTCTGCACGTGTACATTCAGGGAAGGATCGGGCAGATCATAGCGGTAATTCAGAAAACGATGGAAGCTGCGGACGCTGACCTTGATGCGGTTGATGCTGTTGGCGGCATAGCCTTCGTTCAGGGAATAGAAAAAGTCTTCCACTTCCCCTTCCGTGATCTCTTCCGTATCCTCGATGCCTTCTTCGTCCAGATAGTTCAGGTATTTCTGCAGATCCTGCAGATAACTGCTGACGGTCCGGGGCGATTTGCCTTCGATGACCTCGATCTGGATACGGTATTGTTTCACCGCTTCTGCGATCTTCATCGCTGGGCCTTCTTCTCTGTCCTTGCTTTTTCCAGCAGTTCGGCAGCGGCAGTTCTGCCGGCAGCGCTGTCCTGACCGCTGATGCGGGCCAGTTCACCGATCCGCTCTTCTTCGCTGAGCCGGCTGACCCGGGTATGGGTCGCGGAGGCATCGTCTTCCTTGTAGATCCGGAAGTGTTCATCCGCACAGGCAGCCACACTGGAGAGATGGGTGATCGTCAGCACCTGGGCATCCCTTGCGATGAGAGCCATTTTTAAGCCCATAGCGAGGGCAACTTTGCCGGAGACACCGGAGTCGATCTCATCGAATACCAGCAGTCCTGTGCCGCTTAAATGCGTGAAAATGGTCTTCAGCCCCAACATGAGCCGTGAGAGCTCACCGCCGCTGGCTACTTTGATCAGCGGACGCGGTTCTTCGCCCTTGTTCAGGGAGATCAGGAACTCCAGATCATCCCTGCCGTCTTCAGCAGGATCTTTCTCTTTGATATCGACCAAGAAGCGGACATTGGGCATCATCAGATCCTGCAGTTCGCGATGGACGTCTTTCTGCAGAGAGAGCGCTGCCTGCTTGCGCCGATCGCTGAGCTGTTTCGCTAAGGCATAGACTTCGTCCTTCAGCCGGGCGATCTTCTTCTCCTGTTCCGCGACGAAGGATTCCTTGTTGTCGAAGAAGGCGATCTTCTCTTCCAGGATCCCCTTCTGTTCCAGCAGGCCCTTCTCATCGGTATTGTATTTCCGTTTCAGACGATTGATCAGGTACAGACGTTCTTCGACCCGATCCAGATCGTCCTCATCATTCTCATAGCTGTCGGCAATGCGGTGCAGTCCGCTGATCTCCTCTTCGAGACTGTAGTAGAGATCTTCGATGCGGGAGGCAAAAGGCTGCAGTTCTTCCCCTCCGGAAAGGTCATGGAAGAGAGCGTAAAGCTTTTCGGAGATGCCTCCGTCTTCCTCGTAATACTGAAAGGCCTGATGCAGGCTCTGTAAGGTCTTTTCGCTGGATCTGAGACGTTTTTCCTTCAGGAGGAGTTCCTCTTCCTCCCCTTCCGAAATCGCTGCCTCGTTCAGTTCTTTGAGGTTATAGCGCAGATAATCCAGATCACGGTCATCGTAGACGCTCTCCAGCATCTCCTGATAGGTTTTTTCGGCTTCTTTCCAGAGCCGGAAGGCTTCGCCGTACTGCTGACGCAGTCTTTCGCTGTTGGCATAACGGTCTGTGAGCAGCAGATGATTGCTTCGTTTGAGCAGATGCTGATTGTCGCGCTGGGAGTGGATGTCCGCTTCCCCGGCAAAGAGCTGCTGCAGGAAGGAGAGCGTCACGCTCATACCGTTGACACGGGCGCTGGAGCGTCCTTCGGCACTGATCCGCCGGCTGACGATCACTTCTTCTTCCAGATCGATCTCTGCTTCTTCCAGACACTTCTTCATGTGTTCGGAAGGCGTAAAGACCCCTTCGACCAGACAGTGATCCTGGCCGTAGGAAACGACGGAAGTATCCGCTCTTTCCCCGGTCAGTAATGACAAGGCGCCGATGATGATCGATTTGCCGGCGCCGGTCTCTCCGGTGAAGACGGTAAAAGAGGGACTGAATTCCAGTTCCAGCTCTTCGATGATCGCATAGTGACGGATATAGAGTCTATTGATCATGCAGTACCTTTTCTATACGGGCCATGAAGGATGGCAGATCGAGCTGCAGTTCTTCCAGCAGCTGGGCGACGCTGCCCTGCGGGACATAGCGGTCCGGGATCGCTGAGACATCGACCAGCTCCCCTTTCCCCTGCTCTGCCGCAAAGGCGGCAACGCCTTCGCCGAAACCGCCGCAGCACATCTCCGGTTCATAGACGAAGAGCGGCTTCCCTTCGTTCAGGAGCTCTTTCAGCAGTTCGGTATCAAAAGGTTTCAGGAAACGGCAGTTGACGACCCGGTAAGGGAGGTCGTTGGCAGCGACCAGTTCCGCGATCTTCAGACAGTCCGGTCCGAAGGCCAGGATGGTGGCTTTGACCTCTGTATCATTTTTTCCGAGGATCTTCCATTTTCCTACCTCGATCGGATGTTTTTCATTGTTTTCCGGCAGAGGGAGATCGCAGCGCGGATAGCGCAGCGCAAAGGGATGCGGCTGTGAGAAAGCGAGATCGAGCAGATCGCGCATCTCCTGAGCGTCTTTTCCCTCGGCCAGGATCAGGTTCGGCAACGGCCTCAGCATGCCGATATCGTAGATGCCGTGATGGGTCTCGCCGTCTGCACCGACGAGGCCGGCCCGGTCGATCCCCAGTACGACCGGCAGATCCATCCGGCAGACATCGTGGTTCAGCTGGTCGTAAGCCCGCTGCAGGAAGGTCGAATAGATCGACAGGAACGGACGGCAGCCGTTCAGGGCGATACCGGCCGCAAAGGTCATCGCGTGTTCCTCGGCGATGCCGCAGTCGAAACTGCGGTCGGGATAATGGGCAAAGATGCTGTTGAGAGCGGAGCCCTGCCGCATGGCCGGAGTTAAAGCGGTGATGCGCTGGTCTTCGCCCATCAGTTCTTCGATCTTGCCGGCAGCGATCGCCGAAGTGCTCGCAAAGCCTTCCGGTGTGTTCCGGAGCAGTTTTCCGGTCTCCTTGTTGAAGGGGCCTACGCCATGCCAGAAACCGCTGTTGTCATTCTCAGCCGGCAGGTAGCCCTTCCCCTTCTTGGTCACGACATGAATGACACAGGGTTCGTCATTCTCTTTGGCGACTTCCATGACCCGGATCAGGTCTTTCAGGTTATGTCCGTCGACCGGACCGTAGTATTCCAGGTTCAGTTCCTTAAAAATACCGGAATCGATCACGGTCTTCTTGATGGTATCCTTGAAATTGTGGATGCCGTTGATCACTGCTTCCCCGTATTTGCGGTTGCGCAGGGCTTTCTTGACGTCACCTTTGAGATTGTTGTAGCCGCGGGAATTGCGCAGACGGGCCAGAGAACGGCTCAAAGCTCCGACATTGCCGGAGATCGACATGGCATTATCGTTGAAGATGATGATCACCTTGCGCTTCTCATAGCCGATCTGGTTCAGGGCTTCCATGGACATCCCCGAAAGCAAAGCTCCGTCCCCGATGACCGGAACGATCTCATAGTGTTCGTGTTTCAGGTCGCGGGCGACCGCCATGCCGAGAGCCGCGCTTAAGGAAGTCGAAGAGTGACCGGCTTCAAAGCAGTCATAAGGGCTCTCATGACGTTTCTGGAAACCGGAAAGACCCTGATATTTGCGTAAGGTCGCAAAACGGTCAGCCCGGCCGGTCAGGATCTTATGGGTATAGCACTGATGTCCGACATCGAAGAAGACTCTGTCATTCGGTGTATCGAAGACATAGTGCAGAGCGATCGTCAGTTCGACGACACCGAGGTTGCTGGAAAGGTGTCCGCCGGTCCGGGAGACGCTGTCGATCAGAAAGGAGCGGATCTCGTCCGCAGTCTTCTGCAGTTCTTCGACAGTCATCCCCTTCAGGAAGGAAGGATCCTTGATCGAGGTGATATCCATCAGCGATCCCTCATCCTGGCGATCAGTTTCTGTAAGAAGACGCTGTCAAAGGGAGCGTTCGCCAGATCCCTGTCGATGTCTTCAAAGAGAGAAGCGATCTGCTGGCGCAGTTCTTCTTCGGTATACAGAGAGAAAGCGGTGGCCTTGTTGTTGCGTTCGTCGGAATTGGTCTTGCCGGTCTCTTCCGGGGTGCGGGTCAGATCGAAGAGATCATCCTGCAGCTGGAAGACGCGGCCGATCTTGACGGCCAGACCTTCATAGAAAGGCATATTGCTGTCATCACCGGCGATATACATGCCGAAAAGCAGCGCAGCTTCAAAGAGCGCACCGGTCTTGTAGTCCTCCAGGGTATTGAGGGCTTCGCGGTCCTGCATCGCGGCACTGTCCTGGGTCACGTCCAGGAACTGACCGTAGACCATCCCGCCCAGCCCGGCCAGATGGGAAAGGTCAGCGATCATGTGCAGTCTCGCTTCGGCATCATAGGGACTTTCCGCCAGGATGCCGAAAGCCTGCGTCAAAAGCGCATCGCTGGCCAGCAAGGCGATATCTTCCCCATAGGCAACATGTGTGCTGGGCTTGCCCCGGCGCAGTTCATCATTGTCCATGCAGGGCATATCATCCTGGATCAGAGAATAGGAATGCACCATCTCCAGAGCCAGAGCCGCCGGGAAACCGTCTTCTTCATCAAAGCCAAAGCCCTTGATGACCGCAAAGATCAGTTCCGGACGGAAGTGCGCTCCGCCGCTGATCGCATAGTTCATGGCTTCCGTCAGTTTCCCCGGACGGTAAGAGGCAAAGGTCTCCTGGATGTATTCTTCAAAGCTCTTCTTCATGTTCACTGTCCTGCCGGTATTCCTTCTTCAGATCTTCGATACGGTCCTCGAATACGTTCAGCTGTTTCTGCAGGGCTGCAGAGAGTTTCAGCCCTTCTTCGTAGAGCTGGATGCTGGTATCGAGATCGGTCTTCTCATCTTCCAGTAAAGCGACGACCTCTTCCAGTCTCTTCATCTGTTCCTCAAATGTCTTTTTTGCCATGGAATACCTCCTGAACGGCAGCTTTCAGCTTTCCGTCCGCAAAACAAATATCCAGGAGCGCCCCTTCGGCGACCTGTTCTGTACTCTTGATCAGTTTCCCCTCTTCATAGACGAGGGCGTAGCCGCGGGAGAAGATCTTCTCCCGGGAATAAGCGGAGACGAGGGCTTCGTAACGCTTCAGGAGCTGTTTTTCCTGCTGCAGGAGATGCTGAAGGGAACTGTCCTGCCGTTTCGTCAGTACCGAGAGCTGCTGTTCGCTCTGCCGCTTCCGGTTATGCAGGGCCGTCTCCATCTGGGAGAGCTGCCAGCGGATCTGCTGAGAGCGGGCGGCTTCCCTTCTGCTCACATTATATAACTTCCCCTGCAAAAACTCTATGCGCTGACGGGGCGCCCGGAGCAGGCTTTTTCCGTCGCTGAGAGCTTTGTTCTGAAGGAGGTGTTCCAGTCTCTCTTCCTGCCGGAAAAGACGCGTACGCAGGCTGTTTTCCGCTTCTTTCTGCAGCTTTCTGACCTTCTGGAGCTCATCAGTGATATTCGGAGTCAGCAGTTCTACCGCCGCTGTCGGGGTCGGTGCCCGCAGGTCCGCAGTGAAGTCGGCGATGGTGAAGTCCTGTTCGTGACCGATGCCGCTGATCAGGAAGGTCTGCAGATGATAGATCGTATACGCCAGTTCTTCATCGTTGAAGCAGAAGAGATCCTCAAAGGAACCTCCGCCCCTTGCCAGGATGATCGCATCGTAGCCTAAGGGATCGACGGCCTTTAGCTGTGCTACGATCTCGGCAGGTGCCTGTTTGCCCTGCACCGGGATCGGATAGTAATCGACTTTGGCCAGTGGCCAGCGGCGGGCAAAGCAGGTCCTGATATCAGACATGGCTGCAGATTTCTCTCCGGTCAGGACCGCGATGTTCATCGGGTAGGAAGGTCTCTGCTGTTTGTGTTCCTGGGCAAAGAGCCCCTTCTCGGCCAGTTCTGCCCGCAGTTTTTCATAACGCAGGAAAAGATCGCCCAGTCCGTTGGGACGCATCTGCTGCACATAGAGCTGCAGGGAGCCGCTGTCTTCGTATAAAGAAACACTGCCTTTTAAGAGGACCTGATCTCCGTCCTTGGGACGAAACAGCAGGCGCTGGGCAGCATAGCGGTACATGATACAGGATACGGCTGCCCGTTCATCCTTGAGGGTAAAATAAAGATGACCGCTTTGGGAGCGGCGGAAGTTGGAGATCTCCCCTTCGACGAGGATATTCTGAATGTTTCTATCCTGATCGAGCAGATCCTTCAGGTAACGGACCAGGACCGATACGCTGAGGGCTCGGTTCATAGATTGTCCAGTACTCCGTTGATGTATCGGAAGGCATCGTCATCGCAGTACTTCTTGGCGATCTCGATCGCTTCATCGACGATGACGGCTTTCTGCAGGGTCCCCTTCTTCAGTTCGGCAACAGCGACCAAAAGGATGCCCTGATCGACATAGTTCAGACGGTCAAAGGTCCAGTCAACAAGATGCGCATTGATCTCGCGGATGTACTCTTCTTCGTTCTCTTCCAGATCATTCAGCAGATCTGAGGCATACAGACGGTCTTCTTCTTCCAGTTCACCGCCCAGGTTTTCTTCCGCCTGTTCAAAAAGGTCTTTTTTCAATAAGATATGCTGGTAGACGGAAAATACCAGCTTTTCCCGCATCTCGTGACGATTCATAGGCATATTTTAGCACAGTTCAATATCTGAGTTCCATGGTATAATATCTCCCGTGGAAGAAAAAAGTTTCTGGACCCGTTTCTGGGGACATCTGCATACGATCAATCATCACAAGATGCTGGTGATGGGTCTTTGTTTCCGCTGCGGAATGTGGAAACAGGGACTGCTGCACGATCTCTCCAAATACAGCTATGTCGAGTTCAGCAACGGCATTCATTACTGGCAGGGCGGCGTACGTTCGCCCAATGTAGCGGAACGCGATGAGAAAGGCTATGCCGAAGCCTGGATCCACCATAAGGGCCGCAACAAGCATCACTGGCAGTACTGGACAGACAACGTCAAGAACGCTCCCGATCTGCATCCGGTGGTGATGCCGGACAATTATTTCCTGGAATCGATCTGTGACCGCATCGCGGCCTGCAAGAACTACAACAAGTCCGCCTATACCGACTGGGATCCCCTGAACTATTTCCTGAATACCCAGGAACGTTACGGGATGCATCCTGAGGATGCGAAGCGTACGGAGATCCTGCTGCGCTATCTCGGCGAGAACGGCGAAGAAAAAGCTCTTCGCTGGTACAAAGAGCTCTATCATCAGTATAAACGGGGCATCCCCTTTACTCTATCGTAACTTCGATCGTCATCTTCTGCGGCAGACGGACCAGTTCCACTCCTGCTGACTTCAGCATCTTCTTGGAAGCGATGATCGAATCGGTGCCTGCATACTTGTCGTCTTCATAGACGACTTTTTTGATGCCGGACTGGATGATGGCCTTGGCGCATTCGTTGCAGGGGAACAGCGAGACATAGATGATGCAGTTCTGCACGGAACGCGGAGCATTCAGGATCGCGTTCAGTTCGGCATGCACGACGAAGGGATACTTGGTGTTCAGGTAGTCCCCTTCTCTCTCCCAGGGATAGGCATCATCGCTGCAGCCGTAAGGCATGCCGTTGTAACCGATCGAAACGACGCGCTTGTTGGTGTCGACGATGCAGGCCCCGACCTGCGTATTGGGATCTTTGGAACGAAGTGCAGAGAGATGTGCCAGGCCCATGAAGTATTCGTCCCAGCTCAGGATCTTTTTGTCAGCCATATTTCCTCCTTAGCGCAGATAGGCTTCGTACAGTCTTTCGGTCAGTCCGGCCGCATAGTCCTGCAGACCATGGTCGGCATAGAACTGTACGATCTCAGCATCGGTGCCGCCGTAGACCGGACGGATCGGAACATTCGTGAAGTAACGGTAGGATACTAATCCCAGCAGCGCCACCAGCACGACAGCAGCCGTGATGCGGCGGTTACGCTGTATTTCGGAATACAGGAAACTGAAGACGACGCCGGTCACGAAGCCGCCGATATGGGCGTAGACATCGACACCGGGGATGAAGTTGATGCAGAGGTTCAGGAACAGCGTGCGGTAGATACCGGGATCGAGCCTGCGGGTGCGCAGCGCTCCGCTCAGGGCATAGCCCATGAGCCCGTAAAGACCGCCGCTCATCCCGACGACCAGGGCGTTGCCCTGGAAAGCGCCGGAAGTCAGCGAAGAGATCAGCAGCGAACAGCCTAGGAGCAGCAGGAACTTCCTCTTGCCCAGGGCATGTTCCAGAGCAGGCCCCATGTAGAAGAGCGAGGTCATGTTCATGAGGAGATGCAGCGGCGAACCGTGCGTCAGTCCCACCGTCAGCAGACGCCAGAACTGATGCAGTCCTAAGGTGAACATCTTGTAGTTGGCGCCGACGATGACCATCGCCGCGGATTGCGAGATGCTGCGGCTGAGCAGCAGCTGGATCAGATAGTCGATGACGCAGAGTGCGATCAGGACATACGTGAGCGAGAACTTCTGCGCTTTCAGAGCTCTTTTCTGAGCGGAGCGTACCTGTGCTCCGCGCTGCAGATCGCTGAGGATCGCGCCGATCTCGGCGTTGCCGTCCGTGACCGGATGGATGACCCGCTTGATGCCGGGATAGGCATAGCTGACATCGATGCCGCTGTAGTAGTCACTGTCCATCGAGACCGTATCGTAGATCTCTTTTTCCAGCACTTCCTCCCGGCCGATATGGATGTCCAGGAAACGCAGATCATTCAGGCGCTGGCTCAATGCGACACGCTGCCGGAAACCGTCGATCCTCTCTTTCTCGAAGACGACCTGTTCCACGGTGCCCAGGGTCAGCCGGATCAGCTGGTAGGCGTCGTTGCCGGGGTTGTAGAGCCAGATATCATCATTCTTCTGTTCGGAGATGATCTGTTTATAGGAGAACTTGGTCACGAAGAAGTTCAGCAGCTGGTAGAGCTTGTATTTCTCATTCATGGCCCTGCTCCTTCCGGGCGATGTATTCTTCGAAGTATTCCGGCAGACCGGTCTCGAATTCCATGCGTTCTCCGCTGCGGGGATGCAGGAAACTGAGATAGTAGGCATGCAGATACTGTCCGCTGTCATCGATCAGTTTCTTGCGGGAGTATTTGGGGTCATTGATGACCGGGTAGCCGATATAGGAGAGATGGACCCGGATCTGGTGGGTACGGCCCGTCTTCAGTTCGCAGCTTAAGAGCGAGGAATCATCGAAGCGCTTCAGGACATGGAAGAGCGTCAGGGCTTCCTTGCTGTTCTTGGCAGTGACACACATCTTCTGACGGTCCTTGGGATCGCGGCCGATGGGGGCATCGATCTCCCCTTCGTCATAAGGCAGCACGCCATGCACCAGGGTATAGTAACGGCGGAAGCAGCGTTTGTCCTTCAGCTGATCCGCCAGCTGCAGATGAGCCTGATCGTTCTTGGCACATACCAAGAGACCGGAAGTATCTTTATCGATGCGATGCACGATGCCGGGCCGGAAAGCGCCGTTGACGGAGCTCAGGGATACCGAATGATGCATCAGGGCATTGACCAGAGTATGTTCATGATTGCCGGCGCCGGGATGGACGACCATCCCCTTGGGCTTGTTGATGACGAGCAGGTCGTCATCTTCATAGAGGATGTCCAGCGGGATATCTTCGGGAAGTACGTTCAGCGGGACCTCTTCCTCGTAACGCAAGAGGACCTCTTCTCCTTCCTGACAGCGGTGATTGGCTTTGACGGCTTCGCCGTTGACCAGCAGGTCGCCGTTATCGATCATCTTGCGGATACGGCTGCGGCTGAATTCGGTATTCTCGGCCAGCCAGCTGTCGATGCGTTCGCCGTTGTCGATCTCTTCCAGTCGGAAAAACTTCTCAGGCATGTTTCTCACCTCCGCGCAGGGAAAGCAGCAGGAACAGTCCGGCTCCGACTGTCAGGCAGATATCCGCTACATTGAAGACCGGGAAATCATAACCGAAGATCAGGAAATCCAGGAAGTCGACGACGGAACCGGTCGCGACCCGGTCGATGAAGTTGCCGATCGTACCGGCCAGGATCAGGATATAGGATACCTTCTCCCAGCGATCTTCTTCCCTGCAGCGGTACCAGAGGACGCCGAAGAGCGCCAGCGCTGCGATCGTGATCACGATAAAGAAGACTCTCTGCCCTTCCAGCAGAGAGAAGCCGGCTCCGGTATTTCGTACGTAAGTAAGCGAAAAGAAGCCGGGGATCAGTACGATCTCCTGTCCCAGCAGCATATGCGTCTCAATAAGATACTTGGTGAACCGGTCGAGCAGGATCAATACCAGGATCGACACGATCTCTTTGCTTCTTTTCATTGTATTCATTATAAGCCTTTCAGCGCATTCGCATACTCGTCAAAGGATGCTTTGGCGCTCTCTTCTTCAAACTGGTTGGTATACAGACGGTAGTAATAGCCCTTCTTTGCCAGCAGTTCCCGATGCGTGCCGTCTTCTACGATCTTTCCTTCGCGGATGACCAGGATCCGGTCGGAATTGACGATCGTCGAAAGACGATGGGCGACCACAAAGGAAGTGCGTCCCTTCATGATGTTCTCTACGGCATACTGAATGATCTGTTCTGTCTCGGTATCGATCGAAGCGGTCGCTTCGTCGAGCACGAAGATGGCCGGATCGGCCAGTACGGCACGGGCAAAGGAGATCAGCTGTTTCTGACCGGTCGAAAGACGGGAGCCCCCTTCTCCGACATCGGTATCATAGCCGTCCTTGAACTGCATGATGAAATCGTGGGCATCGACGAGCTTTGCCGCCTTTTCGATCTCTTCGTCGGTCGCATCGAGACGTCCGAAACGGATATTCTCACGGATCGTGCCGGAGAAGAGATGCGGAGCCTGCAGCACATAACCGAGGTTGCTGTGCAGCCAGCCGATCGATCTTTCACGGTAGTCCTTGCCGTCGATCAGCAGCTCGCCTTTGACCGGTTCATAGAAACGGCAGAGCAGGTTGACGATGGTGCTCTTGCCGGAACCGGTCTCCCCGACCAGAGCGATGGTCTGTCCGGCTTTGACTTCCAGATTGAAATCCTGCAGGACCGGCTCTTCCGGCACATAGGAGAAGTCGACATGCCGGAAGGAGATATCTCCGCGGATCGCTTCGTAGTTCTCTTTCTTCGGTTCGAAGATCGTACCGTACTTCTCTACGACTTCCGGAGTATCTACGATCGAAGGCTCGGATTCCAGCAGATAGATGATCCTTTCGCCGCTGGCCTGCGCCATCTGGATATCCTGCATGATCCAGGCGATGGTCGATAAGGGTTCAAAGAACTGCTGGGCATAAGATGTGAACAGCATCAATGTACCGAAGCCGATCTCTGCATCGAAGACCAGCTTTCCGCCCAGCCACAGGATCATCGACATGGCAAGCGACGACAGCAGGGTCACCAGCGGACGGAAGAAGGCCGATAATCTGGCTGCCTTTACGGAAGCTTTGTAGAACTGGGAGGTCTCTTCCTGGAATTCCTTATAGTTGACATCTTCCAGGACCAGGGTCTTGGTGGTCTTAGCACCGTTGATGCCTTCCGAGAAAGCATTGGTGATGCGGGAGTTGACCTTTCGTACTTCCCGGAAATTGCGCAGGATGCGCTTCTGGAACCAGAAGGTGGCGAAAGCCAGGAACGGTACGACCGCCAGTACGGTCAGGGTCAGGGTGACGTTCGTCTTCAGCATGACCACGGTCGCAAAGATGACTAAGGGGATACCCCAGGCAAATTCCGCCAGCGACCAGCAGAAGATCTCCGCCAGACGCGAGATATCGCTCGTCATGCGCGATAAGAGCCAGCCGGAGGGCGTGACATCATAGTAGGCAAAAGAGAGCTCCTGGAGCTTTTTAAAGCACTTCTGACGCAGATCATAGCCGAAGTCCATCTCGGCATGACCGGCGATCCGGAAGAAGAGATAGTGCAGCAGAGCGGTAACGATGATCAGAGCCAGGTATTCCAGAATGAAGACCAGCAGTTCCTGGTCGGTCCCCTTCCCGGCGGCATAGACGTCCATCGCCGTACGGTTCAGGATCGGGGTGATGACGTCGGACAAAGCGACCAGGATGTTCAGGATCAGCAGGATGACGACGCTCTTCAGGTAGGGACGGAAGACAGTCAGCAGTTTCTTCCACATCGGGATGTTCAGACCTTCATCAGAGAAGTCTTTTTCTTCAAACTTCGCGGACATCTTCCTCACCTCCTTCCCTGCGGTTCTGGATCTCACTGATCCGCTGATAGAGGCCTTCCTTCGCCAGCAGTTCCTGATGCGTTCCCATCTCAGTGACTTCCCCGTTCTCCAGGACGATGATCAGATCGGCATCTTTGGCGCTGAGGATGCGCTGGGTGATGATGATCATGGTGGCATCTTTGTCGAAGGAATGCAGGCCCTGCCGGATGGCGGCATCGGTCTCGGTATCGACGGCCGATAAGGAGTCATCGAAGACCAGGATCGGAGTCTTGTTGACGATGGTACGGGCAATGGCGATACGCTGCTTCTGGCCGCCGGAAAGGGTCACGCCCTTCTCACCGACGAGCGTCGAGTAGCCCTTGTCGAAGTTATTGATCACATCGTGGATCGAAGCGATCTTGGAAGCGGCATAGATGCTCTTGTCGTCCAGATCGGGATTGGCGATGCGCAGGTTGTCATAGATCGATTTGGAGAAGAGGAACGGTTCCTGCAGGACGATGCCGATATTGCGGCGCAGGGTGTTCTTCCTGACCTCATTGATATCGTGTCCGTTGATCAGGATCCGGCCGCCGGTCACATCGTAAAGTCTGGCCAGCAGATGGATTAGAGAAGACTTGCCGGAACCGGTCGGACCGATCACGGCGACGGTCTTCCCCTGCGGGATGGTAAAGGAGATGTTCTTCAGGACTTCATAGGAAGGATCGTCAGCATAATGGAAACTGACGTTCTCAAAGACGATATCTCCGTGCAGGTCAGCATCTGCCCCGCTCTCCAGATCTTCGGTCGGTTCGTTCTTGATCTCCTGCAGACGGCCGATCGAAACGATCAGCTTGCCGAAATCGGAGAGGATGCGGCCGAGGTTGCGGATCTGCCAGAGGACCCGGGTCTGATAGACGATGAAGACGTAGAAGTTGCCGGCCGAGAGCGTTCCGCCCCGGACTGCAAAGATACCGGCGACGATGACGGAAAGGATGCCGGCCGTACAGATGCCGTAGGACATGCCCCAGTAGTTTCCTAAATTCTCCAGCATGCCGACCGTCACATGGCGGTATTCGTTGCTGTGTTTCAGGAAACGGTCCATCTCATAGCGTTCACGGTTGAAGGCCTTGATGACCCGTACCCCGCTTAAAGCTTCCTGGATATAGCCGGTCATCTCTTCTTCCTTTTCATCCGAAGCCAGGAACAGTTTCTGCATCTTGCGGAAGAACAGATAGGAATAGATGAAGATGATCGGGAAGGAGATGCTGGCGAAGACAGCCAGTTTGGCGTCGATCGAGATCAGCGTCCAGAGGGCGATGATGATCGAAGCGATGATGCCGAAGACTTCTTCGAGCTGACCGGAGAAGAAACGGCGGATGGTATCGACGTCGGAAGTGCAGCGCTGTACGAGTTCGCCTGTCTTAGCCCGGACATGATAAGCGTAAGGCAAAAGCTGCAGATGATTGTAGAGATCATCGCGGATGTTTTTGGTGAGGCTTTCGGCAACGACTGCCTGACGGGACATCCGGTAGTACATCAGCAAAGCTGTCAGCACATAGATCCCCAACAGAAACAGAGCGACGATATACAGATGGGAACGGATGCAGTCCATGCCGCCCAGCAATGAGGTAACGCCCTGCAGGATCCTGTCCGTGACCGGCAGTCCCTGCACGACATTGTCGATGACGTAGGAAAAGACCCGGCTCGAAAACAGGCTGAGGAAGGAGAAGATGACAGTTGCCAGGGTGACCAGGAAGAGGCGCAGCCGCTGACCTTTTAAATGTTCGATCAGAAAGGACATTTTGTTCATATTCGTAACAGCCGCAGAGGCATGAGTATATTATACTCAGTTTCCTGATTTAATACAGTCATCGTGAATTGAAAAAGGGAGTCCTATGGGATAGAATATTGAGGAATATGAGGTAAATTATGGAAAGAGTAAGAACACGTTTTGCCCCGAGTCCTACGGGGTATATGCATATCGGTAACCTGCGTACCGCCTTATATGCCTATCTGGTCGCCAAGAAACACAACGGCGACTTCCTGCTGCGCATCGAGGATACCGATCAGTCCCGTCAGGTCGAAGGCGCGATCGACATCATCTATGAGACCCTGGCTGCCTGCGGTCTGAAACATGACGAAGGACCGGATGTCGGCGGTGAATACGGCCCCTATGTCCAGTCGGAAAGGATGAAGTCCGGCATCTACAAGGAATATGCCTGGAAACTGGTCGATCTGCACAAGGCTCATGTCTGCTTCTGCAAGGAAGAAGATATCGCAGCCCAGAAGGAAGTCATCGAAGCCAGAGGCGGTTCCTTCATCTACGATGATCCCTGCAAGAAACTGAGCGACGAAGAAGTCCGTCAGAGAGTCGATGCCGGCGAGGAATATGTCATCCGTCAGAACATCGATCCCAACGGCAAGACATCCTTCGATGATGAAGTCTACGGCCGGATCACTGTCGACAACGAGACGCTGGATGAAATGATCCTGCTGAAGTCCGACGGTTTCCCGACCTACAACTTCGCCAATGTCATCGATGACCATCTGATGGCCATCTCTGATGTCGTCAGAGGCAATGAATATCTTTCCAGCGCTCCGAAGTACAACCTGATCTACGAAGCTCTGGGCTGGGAGATCCCCCGCTACATCCACTGCCCGCCGGTCATGAAGGATGAACACCACAAGCTCTCCAAGCGCAACGGCGATGCCTCCTTCCAGGATCTGGTCGCCAAGGGCTACCTGCCGGAAGCGATCCTCAACTATATCGCCCTGCTCGGCTGGTCTCCGGCGGAAGACCGTGAGATCTATTCCCTGGAAGAACTCTGCCAGGCTTTCGATGTCAAGCGCATCAACACTTCCGGAGCGATCTTCGATATCGAGAAACTGAAATGGATGAACGGCGAATATCTGCGCCGGATGGATCCGGAGAAATATCTGGAACTGGTCAGACCTTACATCGATCAGGCTGTCAAGAAGCCTTATGACCGCGCTCTCCTGGCCGGCGTCCTGAAGGAAAGAGTCTCCCTGCTCAATGAGATCCCGGAGATGCTGGACTTCATCGATGAACTGCCGGATTACGACACTTCCCTCTACATCAACAAGAAGATGAAGACCGATGAAGCGATCGCGCTCGATTCTCTGAAGGCTTCTCTGGAAGTTCTGGAAGGTCTCGAAGAATGGAACCATGATGCGATCTACAACGCACTGGTCGGTCTGGCGCAGAAGATGGAAGTCAAGAACGGCAAGGTCCTTTATCCGGTCCGGGTCGCTCTCAGCGGCAAGGCCTTCACCCCCGGCGGAGCGATCGAACTGGCGCTGATCTTCGGCAAAGAAGAAACACTGAACCGGATCCGCAAGGGCATCGAAAAATTATCGGCATAAGAAAAAGGGGCTGTCCGAAAAGTCCGTGACTGAACACGGCTGAGGGACAGTCCTTTCTCATAATTGCGAATAGTAAAAAAGGCCAAGGGAATCGAACCTGAGGCCTTTTCAGTAAAATAGACTCATGCGATTGAGGTGT
>JAFWEP010000043.1 GCA_017512885.1 Erysipelotrichaceae bacterium | reverse complement strand
CCTGCTGACGCAGCCTTCTGCCCCAAGTGCGGCAAAGCTCTGTAATCTCTTTACCTTTATCGGAGCGCAGAGCAGATCTGCGCTCCTTCTTTTCTAGGAGGTAACTATGCCCAGTATCCTGGAATACAAATGTCCGAACTGCGGCGGTGTGCTCCACTTCGACCCCGGCGTCCAGACCATGAAATGTCCCTCCTGCGGGACGGAACTGGAGATGGAGAGCGTTGAAGCTTATGCCGAAGCGATGGAATACACCGCGCAGGATGAGCTGGACTGGGTCCGGCATTCTTCGCATTGGCAGGAAGGAGAATCTTCCCATCTCTCCGTCTATACCTGTCAGTCCTGCGGCGGAGAGATCATTCAGGAAGAGACCGATATCGCTTCTTCCTGTCCTTTCTGCGGCAATCCGGTCATCAATACCGGCAAGGTCTCCGGATCCCTGCGTCCGGATCTGATCATTCCTTTCAAGTACGATAAAAAAGCGGCCAAGGAAGCCTACCTGCACCACTGCGACAAGGATTTCGTGCCGAAGATCTTCCTGACCCCGGAACATATCGATGAGATCAAGGGCGTCTATGTGCCTTTCTGGCTTTATGATGCCCGGGCCGATGCCTCGATGCGCTACCGGGCGACCCGTACCCGTTCCTGGCGGGAAGGGAACTACCAGGTCACCGAGACCAGTCATTATCTGCTGATCCGGGACGGTTCCCTGGCTTATGATGCGGTACCGGCCGATGCCTCCACCAAGATGGATGATGTCCTGATGGAATCGATCGAACCCTATGATCTTTCCGAAGCGGTGGAATTCAATCCCGGCTATCTCTCCGGTTACCTGGCCAACCGCTACGATATCGATGCCTCGCAGTGCGAAGAGAGAGCTAACGAGCGCATCCGCAACTCCACGCTCAGCGCCTTCCGCGCGACGACCGCTGCTTACGGTACGGCCATGCTGGAACACTCGGCGATCCGTCTGAAGGAAGGAACGGCGCACTATGCCTTATTGCCGGTGTGGCTGCTGGTGACGACCTATAACGGAAAGAAATATACCTTTGCGATGAACGGTCAGACCGGCCGTATCGTCGGCGATCTGCCTTCGGAGAATTCCGAAGTCGTGAAGAACTTCGCGCTGCGCAGCGTCCAGACGGCTGCCGTCTGTTACGGCGCTTATCTGCTGTTCAGTCTGCTGAACAGTATGGGGGTGTTCCGATGAAGAAGATCCTGAAAGTACTGCTGCCGTTCTTCCTGTTCAGCCTCTTCCTGCTTCCGGCAAGCGCAGAGGGGACGATCGAGGACGGACTCGATCTCTTCAGCGGCGAAGAAGAGACGATGCTGCTGGAGAAGATGAGCGGCACCTCCCTGAACTACCGCATCGTGACAGCTGAGGAAACGGAAGCCGAAGATCTCGCTGAACGCAGCGTCGTGCTGCGCATCGACGGCGATCAGGAGGTCTCACTGGATATCAGTGAGGATCTGACGGCCGTCTTCCCGGAAGAGAGCCGGGAAGATCTGGCCTGGCTCCTGCTGGATGCCCTGCAGGAAGAGAGGGCTGCTGAAGGCTGCCTGCAGTTAGTGGAGAGCGCCGAAGCCCAGTATAAGACCTTCAGCGAAGGAGCAGTCGCTCTGCCGAGCGTCCGCAATTCCGAGAAACAGTATGTCGTCGACATGGCTTATCTGCTGACCGAAGAGGAAGCGGCCGATCTCAATGAGCGGCTGCGTACGCTCTCTGAAAAGTGGGACGCGGATATCGTCGTGGTAACGACCAATGACAACGGCGGGCTTTCAACGATGGCCTATGCCGATGATTTCTTTGACTACAACGGTTACGGCCGGGGCGCGCAACGCTCTGGCGTCCTCTTACTGACCTCGATGGATACCAGCGAGGTCTGGATCTCGACCTGCGGATATGGCATCACCGCCTTCACCGATTACGGCATCGATCTCTGCCTCGATGAGATCATCCCTTATCTGAGCGACGGCGATTATGCCGGGTCTTACCGGCGCTTTGCGGAGATCGCTGACGAATACTTCCAGGCAGCTCAGGACGGGAGGCCGGTCGATATCTATCCGGAAGAACCGGAACCGGAACCCGATCCGGTCTTTGAACCGTTCAGCGCCGAAGCCGGTGCCGGCAGTGTTGCCGGCGGACTGGGAGTAGGTCTTCTGAGCACCCTGCGCAAGCGGGCCAGGCTGAAGAGCGTCCGCTCCCGGGAGTATGCCGAAGACTATGTCCGGGACGACAGTTTCGATCTGACCCGTTCACAGGACATCTATCTCTACCGCAATATCAGCCGGATGCGGATACAGTCCTCTTCTTCCTCTTCCCACGGAGGTCATTCCGGAGGGGGAGGCAGTCATGTCCATATCTCCTCTTCCGGCAGTTTCCATGGCGGCGGAGGACGCAAGTTCTGAAAGAAAGGCTCTCCTCATGAGAGCCTCAGTATTTTTCGATCTCTTCCTTTAAGACCTTAATGATATCTTCCTGCGGGATCGTGGCGACGATCTCGCCTTTTTTAAACAGCAGAGCGGAATCGTGACCTCCGGCGACACCGACATCGGCGGCAGAAGCTTCTCCCGGACCGTTGACGGCACAGCCCATCACAGCGACCTTGATGTCCTTGCGGACGGTGGAGAGGTATTCGTCCATCTCTCTGACGATCGGCAGCATATCGTACTGGATACGGCCGCAGGTCGGGCAGGAGATGAGGGTCGGGACGTCCTTCTTTAATCCGCAGGCTTTCAAGAGCTTGCGGGCAACACCGATCTCCAGGACCGGATCGTCGGAGACGGAGATGCGGATCGTATCGCCGATGCCGTCCAGCAGGAGGTTTCCCAGTGCCAGAGAGGACTTGATCGCGGAGTCGACCAGCGGACCGGCTTCGGTAACGCCCAGATGCAGGGGGTAGGGGAAGGTCTCGGCTGCCTTGCGGTAGACTTCGATCGTTTCCAGGGCATCGGAAGACTTGAAGGAGAGCACGACGTCATGGAAGTTCAGTTTCTCCAGGATGGAGAGGTGGTCCTGAGCAGAGGCGATCATCGCATCGGTGGAATGCGTGTACTTCTTGTTCAGGGAACCGGCATTGATACCGATGCGGATCGGCACCTGACGTGCTTTGGCCAGGGTAACGATCTCTTCGATCTTTTTTTCGTCTTCGATGTTGCCGGGGTTGAGACGGATCTTGTCGACCCCGTTCTGTAAGGCCAGGATCGCAAAGTCCGGGTTGAAGTGGATATCGGCGACTAACGGGATACCGATGCGGGAGCGGATCTCTTTGATCGCTTCGGCATCTTCCCGGCGCAGGACGGCGACTCTGACGATCTCGCAGCCGGCCTTTTCCAGCCTTTCGATCTGGGCGACGGTCGCTTCCACATCCCGGGTGGGAGTATTGGTCATGGATTGAATAATGACTCTGGACTGCCCGCCGATCTGAAGTCCGCCGACACGGACAGGACGGGTCTCTGTTCTCTTTTTCATAGTCTCCATTATACCTGTTTTTCCTCGAGATATGGTATGTTTACAGGGAAGGAGAACACTATGGTTAAAGAGAAGATCATCATGGATGTGGATACCGGAACGGACGATGCGGTCGCTCTGGTCATGGCCTTACTGGGCGAAGAATACGAACTGCTGGGGATCTCTGCCGTCAACGGCAATGTGGAGCTGCGCTGCACGGCAGACAATTCGCAGCGGGTGGTGGAATGCTGCGGGAAGGAAGAGAGCGTCAAGGTCTATGCCGGAGCGGATATTCCTCTGGTCTGTACGCTCGATCCGCAGAGCGCGCAGGCCCGCTATCCTCTGCCGATCCGGGAATCCTACGGGGAAGTCGACAATATGATGCACGGTTTCCATCTGCCGCTGCCGGAAGCGAAGCATCCTTACGAAAAGCGCAGCAGCATCTTCTGGATGGCCGAGACCCTGCTGCAGGCCGGAGAGAAGGAGATCAGTCTGGTCCCGACTGGGCCGCTGACTAATATCGCCCTGCTGTTAAGGACCGTTCCGGAAGTGATCCCGCATATTAAAAGAGTCGTCCTGATGGGCGGAGGTCATTTCATCGCCAATGCCTCTTCGGCTGCCGAATTCAATATCTGGGCTGATCCGGAGGCTGCCGAGATCCTTCTGCAGAGCGGACTGGACATCACCTTCGTACCGCTCGATGCGACCCATCAGGCGCTGATCTCAGCGGAAGAAGCGGAAGAGATCGCCGCGATCGGGACCGCTCCGGCTAAGTTCGTCTCTGCTGTCATCAAGGAACGGATCGCCCGTTACAGCCGGCGGGACCGGGACATGGCGGAATACGGGGCTGCTCCCGTTCATGACGCCCTGGCGCTCTGCGCCCTGACCCATCCGGAAGTGCTGAAAGACGTAAGGGAATGCGACTGCCATGTCGATATCGGCAGAGGCATCTCCTACGGCCGGACCGTCTTCGATCTGCGCGAAAGAGTGCAGCCGGAAGCGCCGAACTGCCGGGTCGCATTAGGGGCAGACAAGGACTTCTTTTATCAGTGGATACTGGGGATCCTGAAGTCGGGAAAAGAATGTTGAATGTGGTTTGCAGTCTCCCTGAAATCTGGTAGAATGTACCCCGGAGGACGGGTATATGATTTTTGATAATAAAGATATCTTCCAGCGCTACTACCGTTTCTACCTGCAGACGCTGTACGGAACGAAAGTAGAAGAAGCGAACGATATCCAGAGATATATCGCGCTGGGCAATCTGGTCCGGGGCCATGCGGCTGCCAGCTGGCATTCGACCCGAAAGGAGACGGCCCGCAAGCAGAAGAAACAGATGTTCTATTTCTCGCTGGAGTTCCTGCTGGGGAGGATGCTGACCAACAACCTGATGAACCTGGGAGTCTACGATATCGTCCGGGACGGACTGGCCGAGATGGGCGTCGATCTGGAGACGTTGATCGATCTGGAACGTGATCCGGGTCTGGGCAACGGCGGTCTGGGACGTCTGGCGGCCTGCTTTATGGACTCGCTGGCTTCCAACAACTACCCCGGCAACGGCAATACCATCCGTTACAAGAACGGTCTTTTCAAGCAGCTGATCGTCGATCATGAACAGGTCGAAGTACCGGACCAGTGGCTGGATCTCGGCAACAGCTGGGAGATCCGCCGGCCGGATAAGGCGGTAGAAGTGCGCTTCTACGGAAAAGTCAACATCGGCAAGAACGAGAACGGCGACCTCACCTTCGAACATGTCGATGCCCAGAACGTCAAGGCTGTTCCTTATGACATGCCTCTGATCGGTGCGGATACCTCCTGCACCAATACCCTGCGCATGTGGTCAGCGGAACCGAGTGAGGATCTGCCGAGAGACATCGATGTCCGGGCTTACTTCTCGGAAGTCGAAGACCTCTGTCTGAACGTCTATCCGGATGATTCCGGCGAGAAGGGAAAGCTTCTGCGCATCAAGCAGGAATATTTCTTCGTAGCTGCCGGTCTGCATACGATCGTAGCCGATCATTATGAGAATTACGGTACATTGGACAACTTTGCCGAGAAGAATGTCATTCAGCTGAATGACACCCATCCGGCATTGGCCATTCCGGAACTCTTACGCATCCTGATGGATGAATACGGCTACAACTGGAAGGATGCCTGGGAGATCTCTTCCCACACCTTTGCCTACACCAACCATACGGTCATGTCCGAAGCTCTGGAGAAATGGCCGATCGAATTCATCAAACGGGTCGTGCCCCGCATCTGGCTGATCATCGAAGAGATCGACCGTCAGTATGCCCGTTTCGCCTATGACCGCGGATACGACCGGGATTTCCTTTACCGTACCTGCGTCATCAGCCGCAACCATGTCCGCATGGCCAACCTGTCGGTGATCGGCTCCTTCAGCGTCAACGGTGTTGCGCAGCTGCACACCGACATCCTGAAGAGAGACCTCTTCAAGGATTACTACCGGCTCTTCCCGGAAAAGTTCAACAACAAGACCAACGGCATCACTCCCCGGAGATGGATGCTGTACTCGAACCCGCAGCTGAAGGAACTGATCGAAAGAAAGACCGGTGTCGATCTGCGCAAGGATTTCGCTTCGATCGGCGAACTGATCAAGTATGTCGATGATCCGCAGCTGCAGCAGGAATTCCTGCAGGTCAAACAGCAGCGCAAGCAGATCCTGGCAAAGTTCCTGAAGGACAACTACGATATCACCGTTGATCCCAACAGTGTCTTCGACGTGATCGCCAAGCGTTTGCACGCCTATAAGCGTCAGCTGCTGGATATCCTGCACGTCATCTACCTCTATCAGCGTCTGAAGGATGATCCTTCCTTTACGATCCCCAAGACGACCTTCATCTTCAGCGCCAAGGCAGCCAGCAGTTACCGCTTTGCCAAGAAGATCATCAAGCTGATCAACTGTGTGGCGGAAAAGATCGATCAGGATCCCTATGTCTCGCAGTTCATCAACGTCGTCTTCATCCCAAACTACCGGGTCACCGTTTCTGAGAAACTGATGAATGCGGCCGATATCTCCGAACAGATCTCTACCGCCGGTAAGGAAGCTTCCGGTACCGGCAACATGAAGTTCATGATGAACGGTGCCGTTACCCTGGGTACGCTGGACGGAGCGAATGTCGAGATCGCCGATCTGGTCGGAGAAGACAATATCGTGATCTTCGGTCTGAAGACGGAAGAAGTGGAAGCACTGCGTCCGATCTACCGGGCCCGTGACCATTACGAGAATGACGAACGTATCCGCAAGGCCATCGATTCCCTGCTGGACTGCACCTTCTCCGAGGATCCCAATGACTTCGTGGACATCGCCAACGAGTTCCTGCTCCGCAACGATGAATACTTCATCCTGGCTGACTTTGCTGCCTATGCGGAAGCTCACGAAAAGATCTATGAGCTTTATCAGGATCCTTCCCGCTGGGCTCGGATGTGCCTCGTCAATATTGCGCGTTCCGCTTATTTCTCCAGTGACCGTACGATTGAAGACTACGTCCGGGATATCTGGCATATCGAAAAACTGTGATCATGCAGCAGCACTTCTTCTGGGATGGGCCGTCCCTGATCCGTACAGATCTTGCGGAACCGGCAGAAGTCGTGATCTCTCAGAACGGAAAGGTGATCCCTTTCCGTTTTCAGCCTGCAGAAGAAGGGGGAGAGATCATCCTGGAAGAGGATCTTTCTTTGGAGACACTGCCCAATGTGGCCTGTAACGGCTCGCCCGTTACCCTGACCTTACGCTTTATCACCCATGATCCGCTCTTTGAAGAGACCTTTCTGCCGGATCTCTCGCTGTTAGGGAGTTTCTATCGTCCGGAAGGAACGCTCTTTCGGGTCTATGCCCCGCTGGCTGAAAAGGCGGAAGTCGAAGTGGAAGGGGAAGTGACGCCTCTGGCCGACTGCGGCCAGGGCGTGTTTGCCGGCTTCGTGGCAGGTGATCTGGAAGGGAAGAGCTATCACTACCGGGTCACCCGCTATCACGAGACAAAGGAAGTGCTGGATCCCTTTGCCTATTCGTCACTGCTGGATTCCGCAGCATCCGTCATCATCGATGAGCGGAAGATCCATTACCTGAAACGGACCCTGCCGGCTCTGCCGAAGGAGGATGTCATCCTCTATGAACTGTCGGTCCGGGACTTTTCCGCCAGCCGTTCCTGGCCCGGCCGCTCCCGCCGCAGGTTTGCAGCGCTGCAGGAAGAAGACCTGCAGCTGCAGGGCCTGCCGGTCGGCATCGACTATCTGCGTTCCCTGGGCGTCACCCATCTGCAGTTTCTGCCGCTGACGGACTTTGCGACCGTCGACGAAAAGTACGCCCTGCACTACAACTGGGGCTATGATCCGGTCCAGTACAACGTGATCGAAGGCTCCTACCTGACCGATCAGGAAGATCCCTATGCCCGCATCCTGGAATGGGCCGATACGGTCCGTTATCTGCACGAAAGAGGGCTGCGGGTCACGATGGACGTCGTGTTCAATCATGTCTACGACAAGACGCCTTTTGCGTTAGATGAACTATTGCCCTATGCCTTCTTCCGCTATCAGGGCACGAAACGCTCCAATGGCGCTTTCTGCGGCAACGAACTGCGCACGGAATCGCTCTTTTTACGAGCCTACATCGTGGCGATGTGCCGGCGTTATGTCGAGCTCTTCGACATCGACGGCCTGCGCTTCGATCTGATGGGGCTGATCGATATCGATACGATGAAGGAGATCGCAGCGACGATCGAGGAGATCAAACCCGGTTTCCTGATCTACGGCGAGGGATGGTCGATGCCCGGCGCTCTGCCGGAAGAGGCCTGCACGACCCTGAACAATGCGAAGGAGATGCCTTCCTTCTCCTTTTTCAACGATCGCTTCCGCAACATCCTGCGCGGAGAGGAAGGGGGAGCGAACCGCTTCGGCTTTGCGATGGGCGACCTGCACGATGAGGAGCAGGTCTATGAAGCGCTGCGGGGAAGCTGCAGCGAATTATTCGATTCGCCGCTGCAGAGCCTGAATTATCTGGAATGCCACGACAACCGCACCTATGCCGACAAGCTGCAGCTGCTGTCACCGGAAGACGATGAAGAGCGCCGCAAGGAGAAGGTCAAGCTGGCCCTCGGCTTCCTGCTGTTAAGTGAGGGGATCCCGTTCCTGCATGCCGGTCAGGAATTCCTGCGCTCCAAGAACGGAGAAGAGAACTCTTACCGTTCTCCGGACCGCATCAACGCTCTGGACTGGCGCTTAAGGGTGCATAATGATGACGTCGTGAACTATACCCGGGAGCTGATCGCACTGCGCAAGGAATACCCGGAACTGCGTCTGAAGACGAAGGAAGAGTGTGAAGAGATCGCTTTCTCCCGCTATTACGAGATGGTCGTGATGGAAGTGGGGAGGCTTTTGATCCTCTTCAATCCCTGCTCTTTTACGCATATTTATCCGCTGGAAAGGCCGATGGAACTGGTCTTTCAGGAGGAACGCTGCAGCATCCGTACGGACCTGGTGGAGATCTCACCGTTTTCTCTGGCCGTACTGCGGAAATGAAAGCGTTTCCCTGTTTTAAGCGTGCTATAATGGAATCATCCAAAGGACATCTAAAGGGGTAAAGAAATGTCAAGAAACAATATGGTAGCCCTGATCCTGGCGGGCGGAAGAGGTTCACGCCTCTTCGATCTGACAAAGAAGATCGCCAAACCGGCCGTACATTTCGGGGGCAAGTACAGGATCATCGATTTTGCGTTGTCAAACTGTGCCAATTCCGATGTGGATACGGTAGGGATCGCCGTTCAGTATGAATCGATCCAGCTGAGTTCCTACGTCGCTCACGATCAGCTGTGGGGACTGAACACCGCCGGAGGCGGTGTCTATGTCCTGCCGCCGCGTGAGAAGGAAGGCAGCGGTTTTGATATCTACGAAGGTACCGCGAATGCGATCGCTCAGAACCTGGATTTCCTCGATCAGGAAAAACCGGATTATGTACTGGTCCTTTCCGGTGACCACATCTACAAGATGGACTATCGCGAGATGCTGCAGAAGCATGTCGAGTCCAAAGCCGATGCGACGATCGCCGTCATCGAAGTGCCGATGAAGGAAGCGAGCCGTTTCGGCATCATGAACTGTGACGAAGAAGACCGCATCGTGGAGTTCGAAGAGAAACCGCCGGTACCGAAGTCCAATCTGGCTTCGATGGGCATCTACATCTTCAACTACAAGACCATGCGCAAATACCTGCTGGAAGATGAGAAGAAAGAGAACTCTTCCCATGACTTCGGCAAGGATATCATCCCGGCTTACCTGCATGACGGCAAAAAGCTGCAGGCTTACCGCTTCAAGGGTTACTGGAAGGATGTCGGAACCGTCGACAGCCTCTGGGAAGCCAACATGGATCTGATCGATGACGAGTCCGAACTGGATCTCTTCGATCCGGAATGGAAGATCTATACCGATGATACGATGACCCCGCCGGCGACTTTCGGCAAGAAAGCTTCGGCGAAGAAGTCCTATATCACACAGGGCTGCCACGTGGACGGCACTGTCTATCATTCCGTCCTCTTTACCGGCACGACCGTCAGCGAGGGTGCAGAAGTAAGAGACACCGTTGTCATGAACAATGTCAAGATCGGCAAGGGAGCCAGACTGAACAGATGTCTGGTCATGGACGACCTGGTCATCCCGGATGGTATGGAACTGGGTGACAAGAACGCTGAAAAGGTGCTTCTCGTCAGCAAGAAAGTGATCGATGAAGCAGGGAGGAAACAGAAATGAAGATCCTGGGTATTCTGAACTTTGAGCCGAACTCCGTACGGGTCACCGGCATCGAGGATTATCGTCCGGTATCCTCAGCCAGCTTCCTGGGCCGTTACCGCGTCCTGGACTTCATGATCTCCAACCTGACCAACTCCGGCATCAGCGATATCGAACTGTATATCAAGGACCGTCCGCGTTCTGCTGTGGAACATGTCAGCGGCACCAAATACAACTTCAACTCCAAGAAGGGCCGTATCTTGATGCTGACGGGGGAGAAGACCTACACCAACCCCATCTACAACACCGACCTGGCTGCCTTTGAAGCGAACCATCACTTCATCTCTTCAGCCAGCGCCGATCTGGTCGTCCTCGCTCCGACGCACTTTATCTTCACGCAGGACTTCCAGGAGATGATCAAAGCCCATCAGGAGAGCGGCAATGACGTCACCGTCCTCTACCACAGCGTCAACAACGCCGACAAGCGTTTTGCGCTCTGCAACGTCTTAAAGATCGATGAGAACGGCCGGGTCACGGATCTGTCCCTGAATACCGGCAAATACAAGCACCGCAATGTCTCCTTAGAGACTTACGTCATGTCCTACAAGCTCTTCCTGCAGCTGATCGAACGGGGCAGCCGGACTTCTTCACTGTACTGGTTCCACGATGTCCTCTCCGACAGTCTGGAAGACCTGAAGGTCGGCACTTACTCGCACAAGGGCTATGTTGCCTGCCTGAACAACCTGCCGGCTTTCCACGAAGCCAATCTGCAGCTGGCCAAGGAAGAGAATATGGCAAAAGTCATCTCTCCGGACTGGCCGATCTTCACTCTGACCCACGATACCTGCCCGACCATCTATGAAGAGACCGCACAGGTCACCGATTCTTCCGTCGGCAACGGCTGCCGGATCGCCGGTACGGTCATCGAATCGATGATCGGCAGAGACTGCCGGGTCGGCAAGGGCAGTGTCATCAAGAACTGTGTCCTCCTGCCGGGTTCCTCGGTAGGCGAAGGAGTCTATATCGAGAATGCGGTCATCGACCGTTACGCGAATATTTCCATGCAGAAGGATCTGCGCGGTACCGCGGAAGATCCGCTCTATGTTAGAAAGAGTGATCATATCTGATGAAGATCAACGTTCTGTTTGCCTCCTTTGAGGCCCTTCCCTTCTACAAGACCGGCGGTCTGGCAGATGTGGTCGGCGCATTGCCGCAGTTCCTGGATCATCGTTACTTTACGACGAAGATCGTTCTGCCTTTTCTGCGGCCGATCCGGGAGAAGGTGGGACAGAACGTCCGGAAACGTGCGCACCTCTATGTGCGTAACGGGATCCTGAATGAAGAAGCCGATGTCTATTCCCTGAAAGAGGGAAAGACAGAGGTCTTTTTCATTGCCGATCAGCTGTATCTGGATCGGGACAGCGCCTATGGCTACGGCGATGATGCGGCACGCTTTGCCTTCTTCTGCGCAGCGGTACGGGAAATGATGGTCGAGATGGATTACTATCCGGATATCCTGCATACCCATGATTACCATACCGCTCCGCTGGCAGCGCTCTGTCAGTATTCGCCTCTGGAACGTCTGCGCCGCATCAAACATATCTTTACCATCCACAACCTGAGCTTCCAGGGCTCTTACGACAAGACCGTGCTCTTCGAACTGCTGGATCTTCCGGCGGAAGACTATGCCAACGGGAAACTGCGCTACAACGATTCCTGTAACTTCCTGAAACTGGGCGTTATCTGCGCCGATGCGGTCACGACCGTTTCGGATTCCTATGCCAAAGAGATCTGTACGCCTCAGCAGGGAGAAGGGATGGATATGATCCTGCGCTGGCGGCAGGAGGATCTCTACGGGATCCGCAACGGGATCGATACTTCTTTCTTCGATCCCTCTTCGTCGGAACTTCCCTGTCCCTATGACCGAAAGACCTATAAGAAGGCCAAACCCTTCAACAAGCTCTCCCTGCAGAAGGAGCTGGGTCTCAAGAAGGATGCCAGTGCACTGCTTTGCGCAGCGGTCACCCGTTTAAGCGGACAGAAGGGCATCGACCTGATCCTGGGCGGGGCGGAACGGATGCTGAAGAAGGGAGCGCAGCTGGCCGTACTGGGCAGCGGCGAATCCCGCTATGAATATGCTCTGCGTCTCCTGGAAAGGGAATACCCCGGTCAGGTCTCCTTTACCTGTGCTTACGACGAAGCACTGGCTCACCGCATCTATGCGGGAGCTGACCTCTATCTGATGCCTTCTCTTTATGAGCCCTGCGGCTTATCGCAGATGATCGCCATGCGTTACGGCACCCTGCCTTTCGTCAGGGAGACCGGCGGTCTCAAGGATACCGTGGAGCCCTTTAACGAATATACGCTCAGCGGCACCGGTTTCTCCTTCGGTCCCTATGATCAGCGTGACTTTGACCGGGTCTTCGATTATGCCTGGGATCAGTACACCTGGCATCCGGAGAACTGGGAGAAACTGATCGAGAATGCCATGGCCTACGAGGTCTCCTTCAGGGAACCGGCCCGGCAGTATGCCGCTCTCTATCGAAAGGTGTTGAAATCATGAAACGTTTTGATCGATTCTTTGCAGGAGAAGAGACCCGGGCTTACCGGCTTTTCGGTGCGCTCAAGGAAGGGGAAGGCGTCCGTTTTACGGTCTATGCCCCGCATGCGCACAAGATCGCTCTGATCGCTGCTTTTGACAACTGGCAGGAACACTATCTGGAAAAGATCGATGAGCGCGGAGTATGGTCTCTTCTGATCAGTCCGCTGGAGCCGGTCCATGCCTACCGCTACCGTATCTATAAGAACGATACCCAGTGGCAGGAAAGGATCGATCCCTATGCCTACTGTTTCGAAAGAAGGCCGTCCAATGCCTCCTGCATGTACGATCTGGATTACTACACCTTCCGGGATGAGAAATGGCTGAAGGAAAGAAGGAAGCAGGATCTCTACAAGGGTCCGCTGAACATCTATGAAGTCCATTTCAACGCTTTCCGCAAGGATGAGGGAGAGTTCCTCAGTTCCTATCAGCAGCTGGAAAGAGAACTGCCGGCCTATATCCAGGAGAACCACTTCAATGCGGTGGAATTCATGCCGGTCTTTGAACATCCCTTCGATGGTTCCTGGGGCTATCAGGCGACCGGTTTCTACGGGGTGACTTCCCGTTACGGGACGCCCTACGACTTCATGTCGCTGGTCGATCGTCTGCATCAGGATAAGGTCAAGGTCATCCTGGATGTGGTCTATGCCCACTTCGTACCGGATGAGTTCGGTCTGGTGAACTATGATTTCCAGCCGCTCTATGAATATCCGGAGGCTCATCTGCAGAGCAGTGAATGGGGCTCCCGTTACTTCAACCTGTATTCGGGACCGGTCATCTCCTTCCTGATGTCTTCGGCTTTCTTCTACATCGACCGTTACCACATCGACGGTCTGCGCTTCGATGCAGTCAGCCATTTCATCTACCACAAAGGCAACAGCGATCTGGGAGAGAACGTGGAAGGGCAGGCCTTCGTCAAACGGCTGAACCATGCCTTAAAAGCGGAGTATCCGGATGTCTTACTGATCGCGGAAGACTCTTCCGACTTCCCGAAGGTGACCGGAGCGGTCGCTCTCGGTTCTCTGGGTTATGACTACAAGTGGGATCTGGGCTGGATGAACGATACCCTGCGCTATTACCACATGGATCATGAATACCGCAAGTATCATCACCGTCTGATCAACTTCTCGATGTATTACTTCTATTCCGAACGTTTCCTGCTGCCTCTGTCCCACGATGAAGTGGTCCACGGCAAGCAGACGGTCATCGACAAGATGTTCGGCACCTACGAAGAGAAATTCAGCGAATGCCGCAACCTCTTCGTCTATATGTTCACCCATCCGGGCAAGAAACTGAACTTCATGGGCAACGAACTGGCCATGTTCCGGGAATTCGATGAGAAGAAGGAACTGGACTGGTTCCTGCTGAAGTATCCCCGGCATGATGCCTTTGCGCATTTCTTCCGGGATCTTTCCGAGATCTATCTCACGAGACCGGCATTCAACCAGAACGATCAGGATCCGCTGTCCTTCCACTGGATCGATGCCGACAATGCCGCTCAGTCGATCTTCAGCTATTACCGCGAAGACGACAAGAGATGTTACGTTGTGGTCCTGAACATGATGCCGATCTCTTACGAAGAATTCACGATCGGTGTTCCCTATGCCGGCAAGTATACGGAACTGATCAACTCAGAGAGAGGCTGCTACAACGGCTGCGATATGGGCAACTTCACCCCGGTCTGGGCGAAGAAGAAAGAGAATCACGGTCAGCCGTATTCCATCACCATCCGGCTGGCGCCTTTTGCCGGTATCATCTTTGAGACAGGCCGTCCGAAAAGGAAGACTTCTTCGATTGATTTTCAAAAACAGGTATGATAGAATTTTAAAGCGTTAATAGGAGGTCCGTAGGAATGAGAGACGATATTATCCTCAAGTGCTCGGAATGCGGAGAAGAGAACTATATCACGACCCGCAATAAGAAAAAGCACCCGGAAAAATATGAGATCAAGAAGTATTGTTCCGTTTGCCGGAAGATGACGGTTCATAAGGAGAAAAAATAAGCTAAGGCTTATTTTTTTGTAAGTATGAAGATCGAGAGATACGTCCTGGGTCCGATCGGGACCAATACCTACCTGCTGGAAGAGGAGGAAAAGGTCCTCTTCATCGATCCGGCTTCCAAAGCGGAAAAACTCTTCCCCCTGCTGGAAGGGAAAGAGCTGCTGGGGATCTTGCTGACACACGGTCACTTTGACCACATCAAGGCCGTTGACGGACTGGTGAAACAGTATCACTGTCCGGTCTTTCTGCATCCTCTGGATAAAGAACTGGCAACATCCGATGAGATCTATCAGCAGGATGTACGCCGTTTCGGCTTCGGAGCCAAGATCACTGTTCCTTTAACGGATCTTCAGGAAGGGGAACTGCAGGTCGGTCCCTTCAAATGCGAAGTCATCCATACTCCGGGACATACCCCCGGTTCGGTGCTCTTCCGCTTTGAGAACGATCTCTTTACCGGAGATACGCTCTTCCACGGCAGCATCGGCCGCACTGATCTCTACGGCGGAGACTGGAGACAGATGAAAGACAGCCTGCGCCGGATCGCAGAACTGCCGGCAGAACTGAACATCTATCCCGGACACGAAGGGCTCAGCACCCTGGCCCGGGAGTTTCAGTACAATCCCTATCTCTAGCGTCTTTTGGGCGGTCTCCTCCGGGCCCGGCGGCCTTTCGCCCGGCGGTAGGCGTTGATCTCCTCTTTGATCGTTGTATAGTCTCTCTCGAAGAGTTCCTGCCGAAGAGCGGCAGACAGTTCGACGGGAGGGACTTTTTCTATCAGCTTCTGCTGCACGAAGGCCTTGGACTTCTCTTTGTAGGCCGGCAGGTCGAATTTCTGCTGGATATGGACCAGTTCCGGCCGCCACAGCAGGGTCAGCTGCTTCGCCGGATCCCGGGAAGGGTTGTCCTGTGCCTCCCGCTGGACATAGAAGTCCAGGCTGCCGTCGGCTTCTTCGACGGTGATGATGCCCCAATGGGAAGGGACATGTTCGTGGGCGTGGACGGCATGAGAAGTGCCGACGACCAGGATATTGCGGTCGTAGAAGGCATCATAGTCTTTCGTCTGGGAGGCGAGCCGGGTATAGGTATCGGCATCGCTCTTGATCTCGATGCCGTATAAGTATTCGTCAGTGACCATATAGATATCGGCCCGGGAGCGGCCGATCACTTTCTCTTCAAGGATACGGATCTTGCCGTATCTTTCTTCCAGGAAGGCAAACAGTCCTTCCCGGATATCTTTATCCTTCAGCATAGTTTTCTTTCAAACCTCTGCATTCTCCGTTTCGTGCTCCGGCAGCCGGAAACTCATAGGATATCCGGGTTTTCTTTCAGGATCTCCAGGAAGATGCGCATGATATTGGCGGTCATGCCCCAGATCAGCGCTTCCGGTCTTTTGTAGAAGCAGACCATTTCCTTCCGACTGCGGAAGGGATAGTTCCTGCCGAAGGGGATCAGTTCAAAAGGGAAATCTTCCGGGAAATGCAGTTCATAGCTGATCTCGGAGATGATCGGCCCTTCTTTCAGCAGTTCCTGCAGCGGAATGGAGAAAACACGTTCCGACTCTTCGTTGTGCGTGCCCCGATAGTCATGCAGGATACCGACATAGGCGGAGACGAAGCGGGGCGAGTGCACGTGATCGGGCAGGGGAGCGAGGATCTCGATCTGTTCCGGGGAGATCAGCAGCTCCTCGCAGGTCTCGCGTACGGCTGCCGTCTGTGCTGTTTCATCTTCTTCGATCCTGCCGCCGGGGAAGCATACTTCGCCGCCCTGGATGATCTGCGGACTGCGGACCTCGAAAAGGACGGACCATCCGCCGTCTTTCTCGATCAGCGGCAGCAGCACGGCATATCCTTCGGAGGTGCCGGTCAGCAGTTTCTTTTTCAGTTTCTCAATATCCATATGGACCATTATAAAACAAAAGCCTCCCCGAATAAGCATATAAGAGGAGGAAGTTGTCCGGTCCGTACCGGAAGGTTCTTGAAGAAATTCGGGATTTTTTTATTTTGGGGTAGGAATTTCCGTTTTTCCCGACAATAACATATGTGAGGACCATGGAAGAGAGATTACAGGCACTGCTGGATCTGGCAGTCAGGATGAAAGCGAGCGATATCCATCTGACCGGACGCGGTGAAGACATGAAGATCGAGATGCGGATCGGCGGGGTGATGCGGGAAGTGAAGACGGAAGCAGGGGATCAGCGTCTGATCCCGTACCTGCAGTATCTGGCCGGACTGGATGTCGGCGCCTTAAGCAAGCCCCAGACCGGTCAGTTTGAAGCGGAAGCGGGAGGGCAGCTGCTGAGCCTGCGCTTTGCGCTGATCTCGAGCCTGGGCTTTTCTTCCGGAGTGCTGCGGATCCTGAACAATGAACTGGTCACCGATGCTGCGCATCTCTCGCTCTTAAAGAGTCAGAACGATCATTTCAAGAGTCTCCTGCGGGAAAGGAATGGACTGATCCTCTTTTCCGGGGCGACCGGTTCCGGCAAGACGACAGCACTCTATGCGCTTTTGAAAGAGGCGAAAGGGAAGAAGATCTACACGGTCGAAGATCCGATCGAGATCTATCGCGAAGAACTGGTGCAGCTGCAGATCAACGAAGCGATCGGCTTCCACTATTCCGAGGCCATCAAACAGGTCCTGCGGCATGATCCGGATATCCTGATGATCGGCGAGATCCGGGATGAGAAGGCAGCTTTCGGAGCTTTGCGGGCAGCCAATACCGGACACCTGGTCCTCTCCAGCATCCATGCCTCTTCGGCAGCTCTCTGCATCTCGCGGATGTGCGAACTGGGAGTGCCGGAAGGAGCGCTCTATGATGTCCTGAAGACCGTCAGCTGTCAGAGCCTGGAAGTGCTGAAGAACGGCAGGAAGGCAGTCTTCTACGAGATCATGGACGGGAAAGAGCTGGCCTATTACCGCCGGTATCACCGTCACAGCGTTTCCTTCCTGTCGCTGGATACCCAGTTAAAAGCAGCGAGAGAAGGCGGACACCTTGCGTAAACGGCTGAAGAAGGAAGAATGCGAGGCATTGCTGGCGCTCTTACAGAGCGGTCTGCCTCTGCAGAAAGCTCTGCCGCTGCTGGCAGAGAAAGGCAATGAACATCTCCTGCAGCGGATCCTGAACGATCTGGAAGCAGGCCGCAGCGGGGAAGAGACACTCTGTTCCCTGCTTCCTGCCGGGATCGCCGTCTCGCTGAAAAGCCTGCTGAAGGTGCTGCCTCTGAAAGCAGCCCTGCAGATTGCTTTCGAACTGGAAGAGGAAGATGCCGCCCAGCGTTCGGCTTTTCTCAAACAGAGCGCCTATCCGCTCTTCCTGCTGCTGTTCTCGCTGACCGGACTCTATCTCTTCGATCTCTTCGGCTTCGATACGCTGCTCAGCCTGCTGAAGAGCTTTCAGAGCGATCTGTATTTCTTTACCGTCTTCCGCAGCATCCTGCGGGTATTGATCTTCGGACTCTACCTGCTGATGATCCTGGCCGGGATCCTCTTCCTGCTCTGCCGGAGGAGGGACCGTCAGGTATTCCTCTATCTGAAGACCGCGCCGTATCTGCGCTCCGGGATCTGGCAGCTTTACACCTCCGCTTCCTTTATCTCTTTCTGGAACATCTGCAGCCGGGCCGGGCTGGGCAGCCGGGATGCCCTGCAGGTGCTGCGCAGTTTCAAAGAGAGACCGCTGATCAGTTTTCTGGCTTACCACGTGGATGAGGCTTTCCGCAAAGGAGCGGGGATGGAAGAAGCCGTCGATCTGCACTGGCTCGACCCGGCCCTGAAGCATTTCGTGCATATCGCTCTGCATGCCGATGACCGGATCCTTTTATCACGTTACAGCGAGATGACCCGGGAGAAACTGAAAAGACGGCTGAAACGGATCGGGCAGGCGATCCAGCTCGGCGTCTATCTCTTCATCGGCTTCCTGCTGATCTTCATCTATCAGATCCTGTTCCTGCCGTTGCAGGCTCTGAGCCAACTATAGGAGGGAACATGAAAAAAGATGCTTTTACCTTACTGGAGATGATCGTTGTCGTGATGATCGTTTCCGTGCTGTTCCTGCTGACACTGCCCAATGTCACGAAGGTGATGGATGCCGTCGACTCCAAGGCATGTAATGCTCTGACGAAGGTAGCGGATACGGCGGTCGTGCAGTACAAGCTGGACTACGGCCGCAATCCCGGCTCGATCGATGATCTGGTCAATGCCGGCTACCTGACGGCCGAGCAGACCACCTGCAGCAACGGCTCCCACCTCTATCTGGCGGACGGCCATGCCCAGGCCCATTAAGGAGGGGATGATCCTGGCGGAGATGCTGGGGGTGTTGTTTCTGATCACGGCTTTAAGCCTGCTGGTCTGCGATCTGAAGAGCGAGGCAGTCTATGAGCACTACCTCTTCATGGATGAACTGCAGCAGGCGCAGGCGCAGTGTCTGCATAAACGTGAGAAACAGACTGTGATCCGCAGCGGCATCTGCATCGGGGTCAATGCCTCCGGCAATATCGATCATCCCGGGACCTATGACTTTCCCGATCATCAGGTGATCGTTCATCTGGGGAACGGATCATTGCGCTATGAGTAGGGAAGGATCGACTGCGGCCGACAGTCTGCTCTGTGTGATGATCACCGTGCTCCTGGCCTTTCTGTGCCTGGCAGTCTATCGCTGTGAAGCGAATTACGCCCTCTCTCTGCAGGAAATGCGGCAGGAGAGTGAGGAACACCTGCGGGCTGCTTTCCGCTCTCTGCCGCCCTGCAACGGATGCGTAAAGGCTATACCCTGACATCCTTTCTGCTTTCGCTGCTCTGTGCGCTGCTCCTGCTGCCTCTGCTGGTGAGCAGTTTCAAGGCGGCTGCAGTGCTGCCGTTCCATTACCGGGAGAACGGCGACGAGATCGCACTGCGGCAGATGCGAAGGATCCTGGCTGTTTCCTACGAGCGGGAGTGCCGGGGCAGCGAACTCTGTTTCCGTTATCAGGGAGAAGAGTACCGTTTCTATGAAGTGAATCAGCGTCTGGTACTCTCTCCCGGCACCCAGATCTTTCTGGAAGAAGTCGAAAAGGTCTTCTTTTTTACGCAGGAGGGAGCTCTCATCCTGCATTACGAAAGGGGAAAGGACAGTTATGAAAGGGTCCTATGTGCGGAAAGAGGCATACATCTCGAGTCTCTTCCTGAGTGTGATGCTGGTGATGACGGGGGTGATGATGCTGCATCTGCAGCATCTGCAGAACTCTCTGCAGATCCTGACTGAACTGCAGGAGAGCGAAGAGGACTTCCTGCGGGAATGCCGGATCTTAGAGACCTACAAGTGTCTGCTGGCTCAGGGAGAAGTGAATGATTTCGTATCGGACGGCATCCTGATCCGGGTCTATGCCTCCGAAGGAGGGCATCTGCTGCAGGCGGATCATTTCGGGATCCGGACCTATGAAAAGGGAAGGGAAGTCATGGATATCGAGCCGTTCTGAGCGGGAAAAGTTGAGATGAAGGAAGGCTTTGTATTAGAATAGAGCCGATAAGTAAGGAGTAATGTATGATTATTGTTAACGATCTGAAACCCGGAATGAGTTTTCTGAGCAACAATGAGATCTATAACGTCATCAACGTAGACCGCAACAAGACCGCTATGGCCAAGATGATCGTCAAGATCAAGGTCAAGAACCTTCGTACCGGCGTCATCAACGAACTGAACTTCACCGGCGGCGACAAAGTCGAACAGGCTCAGCTGGAGAAGAGAAAGATGCAGTATCTCTATGACAGCGGAGATTCCTATGTCTTCATGGACAACGATACCTATGATCAGCTGGAGATCCCGCATGACCGTCTGGACTGGGAAGCCAAGTTCCTGACCCCGAACCTCGATGTCGCTATCCAGATGTTCGAAGGGGAAGTCCTCGATGTCGCACTGCCGGACAAAGTGGAACTGGCTCTGGCCGAATGCGAACAGGCGGTCAAGGGCGATACTGCGACCAGTGCTCTGAAGAACGCTGTCACCGAGACCGGTCTGCAGGTCAAGGTCCCGCTCTTCATCAACATCGATGACCGGATCATCGTATCCACCATCGACGGCAAATACGCCGGACGGGCATAAAAACGATTAATGCAGTGTATCACTGCATTTTTCTTTACCCGGAACGCTTCCGGTGCTACGATGGTCTTGTAACTTCAGGGCAGGGTGTGATCCCCGACCGGCGGTAAAGTCCGCGAGCGCAAGCTGAACCGGTGAGATTCCGGTACCGACAGTACAGTCTGGATGAAAGAAGGTACGAGACCCTCTTTTATATGGAGCCCCGAAGGTCATTGAGACCTTTTTCTTATGGGAGGACACATGAAAAGAAAAGAATTCTTCAGCATTCCCCGCATCACCAGGATCGCAGTCCTGGCTGCCGTCGCTTTCGTTCTGATGTTTTTTGAATTTCCCTTGCTGTTCATCGCTCCCAGCTTCTACAAGCTGGACTTCTCCGAACTGCCGGTCATCATCGGCGGCTTTGCGATGGGACCTTCGGCAGCCGTCGCTATCGAACTGCTGAAGATCCTGTTAAAACTGCTGTTCCGCGGCACTTCGACCGCTTTCGTCGGAGAGCTCGCCAATTTCGTCGTAGGCTGCGCTTTTGCCCTGCCGGCCTCTGCCCTCTACTTCAAAAAGAAATGCAAAGCCCAGGCCCTGAAAGGGCTGCTGCTGGGTTCGCTCTGCATGGCTCTGGCCGGTTTCCTGCTGAACCTCTACGTGGTCATCCCGGCCTATGTCAACATTATGGGTTTCCCGCTCGAAGCGATCATCTCAGCCGGAGCAGCGATCTTCCCGGCGGTGGATTCGGTATTCATGCTGGTGCTGCTGTGCACGACCCCCTTCAACCTGATCAAGGCAGTGCTGCTGTCGGTACTGACCCTCCTGCTCTACAAGCACGTATCTCCGCTCTTACATTAAAAGGACCGCTCGTTTCCCGAGCGGTCTCTTTTCTTAATGCATCGCTTTGATCATGATCTCACTGAGGCGGCGGGAGTATTCCAGCGGATCCTCGATCGGGAAACCGGCGATCAGCAGAGCCTGATCGTAGAGCAGTTTCGCATAGTCGCTGAGATCTTCGCCTTTCTCATGGGCTTCCTTCAGGGAAGCGAAGAGGGGATGATCCTTGTTGAGTTCGAGGATACGGTTGGCCTTCGGCATGCCACCCTGGTTCATCTCCGAGAGGACCTTCTCCATATTGAGGGAGAGACCGTCATCGGAGACCAGACAGACCGGATGGGTCTTCAGACGTCCGGAGATCCTGACTTCGCTGACTTCTCCGTTCAGGGCCTCTTTCAGGGAAGTCAGCAGGTCCTTGGCATCGATGCTTTCTTCGGCGATCTCTTTCTTTTCTTCCTCGCTCTCGAGATCCAGATCGCCCTTGTTGACGGAACGGAAGTTCTTTCCGTCGTAGTTCATTAAGACCGTTGCCATGAACTCATCGACGTTCTCCGTGAAGTAGAGGACTTCGTAGCCTTTCTCCAGGATCTTCTCCAGCTGCGGCATGGCCTTGATCTTCTCGGCGGATTCACCGCAGGCGTAGTAGATGTCCTTCTGGTCTTCCTTCATCCGGCTGACATATTCCTTCAGGGTCACGTACTTGTCTTCGTAGGTGGAACGGAAGAGGATCAGATCGATCAGGGTATCCTTGTTGGCACCGTAGTCCTCATAAGCGCCGTATTTGAGCTGAGTGCCGAAACTGTCGAAGAAAGCCTCGTACTTGTCTCTTTCCTTCTCCAGCATCTTCTCCAGTGCGTTCTTTACTTTCTTATCGATGGAACGCTTCAGCAGCTGCATCTGGTGGTCCTGCTGCAGGATCTCCCGGGAGATGTTGAGGTTGAGGTCATCGGAATCGATCAGGCCTCGGACGAAGCGGAAGTAATCGCTGATCAGTTCGGAAGCTTCATCCTTGATGAAGACCCCGCGGGAGTAGAGCTTGAGACCGGCTTTGTAGTCGGTGGTGTAGTAGTTGTAAGGGGCTTTCTCCGGAATGAACAGTAGAGCGGTATAGGAAGTATTGCCTTCGACCTTGTAGTGCAGGGTCTTCAGAGGCTTGGCGTAGTCATAGAAGTTCTCTTCGTAGAACTGATCGTAGTCTTCCTGTTTGATCTCTTTGGCTGCTTTCTTCCAGAGCGGGGTCATCGAGTTGACGGTACGGGTCTCGATCTCCTTGACGGTCTTGCCTTCCTCACCGGTCGAACGGGTCACTTCCACATCCATCACGATCGGGTAACGGATGTAGTCACTGTACTTCCTTACCAGCGACTGGATCATGTCGCTCTCCAGATAGGGAGAGTATTTCTTTTCCTTGGTATCTTCCTTCAGATGCAGGACGATGGTCGTGCCTTCGACGTCTCTTTCTGCCTTCTTGATCTCATAGCCGTCGGCATTGACGGAGACCCAGCGGTAAGCTTCCTCACTGCCGCACTTGCGGGAAGTGACTTCGATGCGGTCAGCGACCATGAAGGAAGAATAGAAACCGACACCGAACTGTCCGATGATGTCGACTTTGTCATCTTTTTCCAGTTCCTGTTTGAAATCGAAGGATCCCGAACGGGCGATGGTGCCCAGATCCTGTTCCAGTTCCTTCTCATCCATGCCGATGCCGTTATCGGAGATGGTGAACAGACGGTTCTTCTTATCCAGTTCGATGCGGATACGCAGGCCTTCCGCATTGATGGAAGTATCGGTCAGAGAACGGTAGTACTTCTTATCCAGGGCATCGGATGCGTTGGAGATCAGTTCCCTGACGAAGATATCGGTATTGGTATAGATGGAGTTGGCCATCAGGTCCAGCAGACGTCTGGACTCGGTCTTAAACTGTTTCTTTGCCATATAGCCCTCCTTTAGCACTCTATCTTTTTGACTGCTAATATGATAGCACTTTGCCTTCGGGGATGCAAGACAAGGGGTTTGACTTCCCACAGACACTGTGTTTGAATGAAGTCATGAATATCCTGATCACTGCCGGCGGAACGTCGGAACCTATTGACGAAGTACGTACTATCACCAATTCTGCGACCGGCCGTTTAGGCAGTCTCGTGGCGGATGCCTGTGCCGCCCGGGAAGAGTTTGCAAAGATCTTCTATGTCTGCGGACAGCAGGCGCTGCGTCCTGTTTCCGAAAGGGTGACCGTCTGTCCGATCCTGGGCACGCTCGATCTGCAGGAGACCTGTACGAAGATCCTGAAAGAAGAGAAGATCGATGCGATCGTGCACTCGATGGCCGTCAGCGATTATCTGGTCGAAAGCGTCACGACGCTCTCCGAACTGGCGAAGGTCCTCTCCGCCGGAGCGGAAGGGGAAGAAGAACTGCACCGCCTGTTCAACGAAGCAGCTCTGAAGGACTTCCACAAACTGTCCTCCAGTCTGAAGTCGCCGGTCCTGCTCCTGAAGCAGACCCCGAAGGTGCTCTCCGGTTTCCGGGCATTGGCTCCGGAAGCGCAGATCATCGGCTTTAAACTGCTCTCGCAGGTCAGTGAGGAAGAACTGTTCTCTGTAGCTTCAGCCCTGCTGAAGAAGAATGACTGCAACTATGTCTTAGCCAACGACGGAGCTAAGATCCATGGCGACAGCCATCCGGCGATGCTGATCGACCGGGAAGGGCAGGTCCGTCATTACGCTACCAAGCAGGAGATCGCAGCAGGCATCGTAATGACCCTGCTGGAGGGAAAGAAATGAAAAAGATCGTATTAGGTGTCAGCGGCAGCATTTCCGCCTACAAGGCAGCGGATATCGCCAACCGCCTGACCAAGAAAGGCTATGACGTACACTGCGTGCTGACGAAGGCAGGCAGCGAGTTCATCACCGCCTTAACACTGGAGACGCTCTCGAAGAACCGGGTCCACGATGACCTTTTCAGCCGGGAAGAGCCCCGCAAGGTGGAACACATCTCTCTGGCTGAAGAAGCCGACCTGATCCTGCTGGCTCCGGCCAGCGCCGACCTGATCGCCAAGATGGCGGTCGGTCTGGCTGATGATCTGCTGACTTCGCTGCTGCTGGCGGCAGACCCGAAGAAGGTCGTGATCGCTCCGGCCATGAACGTCCACATGTATGAGAATCCGCTGACCCAGCGTAATCTGCGGGTATTGCAGAAGCTGGGCATGGAAGTGATCGAGCCCCGGGAAGGGCATCTGGCCTGCGGTGATACCGGCCGGGGAGCTCTGGCGGAAGTCGATGCGATCGTGCAGTATGCCGATGAACGTCTTACGGAGAGGATGATCTAGCCTTATGGAAGAAAACAATCTCCCGGTAAGAGCGGCGACTGCGAAGAAGAAGACTTCGACTGCGACGAAAAAGAAAACGACAGCCCGCAAGACGACATCGTCCAATACGATGAAGCTCTCGGCTGCCGAGAAGGAACTGATCCGCAACTACCGCAAATGCAACACCCTGGAAAAGACCCTGATCCGCAATCTGACGGAGAAGGCTTCTGCCCAGGTGCTGGATATCCGTTCCTTAGTCACGACGGTACTGCAGAATCTCTTAAAGGTACAGTAAAAGGACCCGTAAGGGTCCTTCAGCCTGTTGACAAAGTCGGCTTTGGCCGACTTTGTCATTGTATGCATTTTCTGATTACCACTTTTGCACCTTATAAGCACTAATAATGGGATCTAACCATCATATTCCCTTGGTATACGCATTGTTTCTCCCACTTT
>JAFWEP010000042.1 GCA_017512885.1 Erysipelotrichaceae bacterium | reverse complement strand
GGGAGAAACAATGCGTATACCAAGGGAATATGATGGTTAGATCCCATTATTAGTGCTTATAAGGTGCAAAAGTGGTAATCAGAAAATGCATACAATGACAAAGTCGGCCAAAGCCGACTTTGTCAACAGGCTGAAATGACCATCAATGATGGTCATTTCTTATGGATGGAAGGATGATCGGCCAGGATCTTCTTGACTCCGTGAGGATAAGCGAAGGCGATCGTAGCGATCTTGTCGACGACCGAGAGGACCACTCCGTCCTTGAAGACGGCGTGTTCGACGAGGTCGCCTTTTTTAAGGGCTGCACTCTTCTCCTGCCGCACTTCGGTGGTGCTCAGGGGCTTCAGGGTGCTCTTCGGTTCCTCCCGGAAGAAGACGCGGGGACGTACTTCCTCGGAGAGATCATCCAGATAGTCAGGATCGATCTCGTTCAGGAAACGGCTCTTGACCTTGGCGTTCTGTACGACGTAGGAGAACTGTGAGTTGTCGGTCAGCCACAGCCGCTGTTTGGCCCGGGTCAACGCGACATAGGCCAGACGTCTTTCTTCTTCGAGACCTCTCATGCCTTCCTGCAGGGTCCTTTCGGAAGGGAAGACCCCTTCGGAGAGACCGATCACGAAGACGTTCTCGAATTCCAGACCTTTGGCGGCATGGATCGTCAGCAGGTTGACGGAATTGCTGTCGGACTCGCTGGCTTTGTCGGTATAGAGGGAGATCATCTGCAGATAATCGGAGAGGGAGGAATCCGGGTAGGTCTTTTCATATTCCCGGATATCATCCAGCAGGGATTTGACGTTCTCCAGGCGTTCCGTTTCCTTGTCTTTCTCCAGCATCGTACGGTAACCGGAATCATCCAGCACCGCCGTAAAGACATCGTCCAGTCTTTCGTTCTGCAGCAGTTCCTTCCAGTGTTCGATCATCCGGCAGAAGGAAGAGAAGACGTTCTGGTTCTTGGGATAGAGGCCCTGACGGACCGTTTCGTACATGCTGAGGCCGTGCTCCTGAGCCAGTTCCCGGATCTTGTCCAGGGTGGCAGAACCGATCCCTCGCTTGGGGGTATTGATGACCCGGATGAAGGAGAGATCATCGGCATTCACGATCATCCGCAGGTAACAGAGGATATCCTTGACCTCCGCCCGTTCATAGAAGCGGATGCCTCCGTAGATGACGTAGGGGATGCGGTTCTCGACGAAGACTCTTTCGATCGAACGGGAGAGATAGTTGGAACGGTAGAGGACTGCGAAATCACGGTATTTCTCGCCGGAAGCGACCAGTTCCAGGATCTGGTTGGCCACGAAGTAAGCTTCGCTCTCTTCACTGGGCAGGGTCTTATGAACGATCTTCTTGCCGGCCCCGGCTTCGGAATAGAGGTCCTTCTTGACCCGCTGCCGGTTGTGGCGGATCAGGGAGTTGGCAGCGGAGAGGATGTTGTTGGTGGAACGGTAGTTGCGGTCGAGGATGATCGTTTCCGTATCCGGATGATCCTGTTCGAAGTTCATGATGATGCTGACATCGGCGCCGCGCCAGGTGTAGATGGTCTGGTCGGGATCACCGACGACGGTGATGCGCTGATGTACGGAGGAGAGCTGTTCGATCAGCTTGTACTGCTGCTTGTCGATATCCTGGAACTCATCGACCAGGATGTAATGGAAACGGGAGGCCCACTTCTTCCGGATCTCCGGGAAGGTCTCAAAGAGCTTGATGACCCAGAGGATCAGATCGTCGAAATCCAGGGCATAGACGCTGTGCAGCCGCTTCAGATAGTAGTCGTAGATCTTCGCTTTCTTTGTCTCGAGATCGTCTCCCAGAGCCATTTTCAGGGCCTGCTCGGGAGAGACTTCCTCGGTCTTGTTGACGGAGATATAGTCCAGCATCCGGCCGTAGGGGAGCAGGGATTTATCGACGGAGAATTCCTTGTAGGCTTCCTTGAGGATCGTCTTCTGATCGTCGCTGTCGGCGATCGTAAAGTTGCGGGGGTAGCCTAAGGCTTCGATATCTTCGGAAAGGATGCGTACGCAAAGGGAATGGATCGTACTGATCCAGGTCCCGCTGCCGGTCTCTGGCAGCATCTCGCTGATCCGCCTGCGCATCTCGGCAGCCGCCTTGTTGGTGAAGGTGATCGCCAGGATGCGGTAGGGGCGGACCCCTTTTTCTTCGATGAGCCAGGCGATCTTCATAGTCAGTACCCGGGTCTTGCCGGAGCCTGCTCCGGCAATGATCCGGAGATGATCGGCTTCGGAGATGACCGCCTGTTTCTGTTGTTCGTTGAGGTCGTTAAAGGAAACCATCTTGTCCTCGCTTTCTGCAAACCCTATTATACACATTTTTCTCCCGCCTCCCTTAGAGTCTGCAACAGGGAAACGTGCTATAATCGTAGTATGTATATTGCCCGTGATTTTTCCGATTACCTGCTGCTGGACTGCGGAGACGGTGAGAAGCTGGAGAGCTGGAAAGGCATCCTCCTGCGCCGTCCGGATCCGCTGGCGATCTGGCCGAAACAGAAGCCGGAGCTCTGGAAACAGGCTGATGCGGTCTACCATCGTTCTTCCAAAGGCGGAGGCAGCTGGGAATACCTGCGCACCCTGCCCAAGGAGTGGACGCTGTCTTACCGTGCTTTGACTTTCCGGGTCGCTCCGACCGACTTCAAACATACCGGACTCTTCCCGGAACAGGCAGCCAACTGGAGCTTTCTCGAGGAAACGATCCGGGAAAGGAAGAAGAAAGGCGGAGAGGCGAAGATCCTGAATCTTTTCGCCTACACCGGAGCCGCCACGATGGCAGCAGCTGCTGCCGGGGCCGACGAGGTCGTCCACGTCGATGCCGCCAAAGGCATGGTCAACTGGGCCAAGGAGAATATGCACCTCAGCGCCCTGGATGACTGCACGATCCGTTTCATCGTGGAAGACTGTCAGAAGTTCCTGAAGCGGGAGATCCGCCGCGGACACCGCTATGACGGGATCCTGATGGATCCTCCTTCCTACGGCAGAGGTCCCAATAACGAACTGTTCCGTTTCGAGGATCAGATCAACGAACTGCTGGAACTCAGCTTCCGGCTGCTCAGCGACGATCCGCTCTTCCTGCTGGTCAGCTCCTATACCACCGGCTATTCCTGCACGGTCATGAAGAACGTGATGGAAGTGCAGCGAAAGAACGCCGGCCGGAAGGGGAGAGTCGAATCGCAGGAGCTGGGCATCCCCGTACAGAACAGCGAGCTCATCCTGCCCTGCGGGATCACGACCCGCTATCTGCCGCAATGAAGATCCTCTACGAAGACAACCACCTGCTGGTCGTAGAGAAGCCCTGCAACATCCCCATGCAGGCAGACAGTTCCGGTGATCCGGATCTGCTCAGCGAAGCGAAAGCATATATCAAAGAGAAGTATCACAAACCGGGGGAAGTCTATCTGGGACTGGTGCACCGGCTGGACCGTCCGGTCGGCGGGGTCTGCGTCTTTGCCCGGACTTCCAAGGCGGCTTCGCGTCTGTCGGAAGCGATCCGCACCCATCAGTTTCATAAGAAGTATCTGGCCGTCGTGAGCGACAGGGATCTTCCGGAGAGCGGGACTCTGGAAGACCGGCTGCTGAAAGACCATCGCCGCAATACGACCCGGGTGGACGAGAAGGGCAAGCCTTCCGCCCTGAACTACCGGGTCCTGAAACGGAAGGACGGTCTGGCCCTGGTCGAGATCGAACTGCTGACCGGACGTTCCCATCAGATCCGGGTCCAGTTCTCTTCCCGCGGCTGGCCGCTGTACGGAGACCAGCGCTACAATCCCGCTGCCCGAGCCGGTCAGCAGATCGCGCTCTGGTCACACGAACTGAAATTCCCTCATCCGGTCAGAACGGAAGAGATGATCTTCCGCAGTGAGAATCCGGTCTATCCCTTTACCCTGTAGGAGGTACAACACATGGCGAATCCGAAGAGAGTCCTGAACCGCTGGGCCGTCGTGGCTCTGAGCGTCTTACTGATCATCGCGGCTTCGATCTACAAACTGCCGCGTTACAGTAAGGAACAGTCTCTGGAGAAGCTGGGTTACAAAGAAGAAGAGATCAAGAAGATCTTTTCGGCCAATGTCGAAAAGGAAGTGATCGCCAAGGACTGGTATTCCCTGTCCCTGGTCGAGGCACTGGATGATGAAGACTTCGACCGCAGCCATCTCGGACTCTATGCCGTCCGCAATAAGGTCACAGCCGATACGATCTCCCTCTATGACGAACTGGCCAAAAAGAAAGGCTACAGCGAAGAGGAACTGCTGAAGATGTTCAAGGAACTGCAGGACTATGCCCTGATCCCGCTCTTCGTCTTCGAGAAAGTCGATGCGGATGCCTACATCGCCGACAATGCCGCCCATACCGAAAACTCGGCGGCCGCCTTCGTCCTGACCGAGGACTGGCTGCATCCCTATGAAAATGTACGGACGGTCTCCGATCCGGCAGCCATCGATGTCTTCGTCTCCAAGAAGGATGAACTGGGACAGTATGTGCCGGACAAGATGGTCGATATCCCGCAGCGTTACGGGGTCACCAACCTGCAGCTGCAGTCTGCTGCTCTGGCAGCCTTTGAAGATCTCTGTGATGCCCTGGCTTCCGAACTGGACGAAGGGATCTATGCGGTCGGTGCCTATACTTCCTATGAGGATCAGCAGGCTCTTTATGAGACCTACGGTCTCGATGCCGATCTGTATACCGACCGTCCCGGCTTCTGTGATGAACAGACCGGTCTCTCGGTCTCGGTGGTCTCTTCGGCTGATGTCTCCGTCTCCCGTTTCGTGGATACCGCTTCCTACACCTGGATGAAGGAACATGCCCACGAGTACGGCTTCATCGAGCGTTATCCCCAGAACAAGAAGTCCATCACCGGCGAAGAAGGGGCTCCTTATTACTGGCGCTATGTCGGTACCGATCTGGCCGAAGCTCTGGTCAAGAGCGGTCTGACCTTTGACGAATACTACTGCCGTTACCTCCTTGAAAACGCGGAATAAAGAATATCGCTATGATCTGGACGGGAAGGAATACCGTCTGATCATCCAGTACAAGAACGTCCGAAGACTTTCCCTGCGGCCGAGGGGAGAAGAGATCTATGCCTCTGCGCCTTTCCTCCTGCCGGAGAGGGAGGTCTTTTCCTTTGTCGAGAGCCACCGGGACTGGCTGCGCAAGGCGCTGCAGCGCCAGCAGCAGGCCGAAGACAGGATCTGGCAGGGAGAAGGGGAGGTCTGGCTCTGGGGCCGGAAACGGCCCTTAACGGTCGTATACGGGGCTCCGCAGCTCTATGTCGGGGAGGAGCGGGTGCTCTTCTTCAGCCGGCGGCGCACAAAAGAAGCGCTGATCAAGGAGTTTTACGCTCTGGCTGCACAACTGCTGGCAGAGGAAGTGAAGAAAGAAGAATCATCCTACCTGCATTTCCTGCGCAGTCATCTCTATCTGCAGAGGCCGGAGATCCGCTATCACAGCGCCAAAAGCCGCTGGGGCAGCTGCAGTTATAAACAGAACCGCATCTTTCTGAATGCCTTTCTGATCCATTATCCGCAGGAATGCCTGACCGCTGTGCTCTATCATGAGCTCTGCCATTTCTTCGTTCCGAACCATTCGAAGGCATTCTATGCGCTTCTCTTAGGCGTCTTTCCGGACTACCGTCAGGCCGAAAGGATACTGAAACAGAAAGGGAATTTATGAAAAAGTTTTCATAAAAGAAAATCTTTCATTTTCCTCTCTCTGACCCTTGAGTTTTCAGGGTGAAGCGGTTACAATAAAGCCAGAAAGTAAGGTGATTATCATGAAGAGACCGGAGGAACTCCTTTTAGGGGGAGCATTCGTTAGCGTACCTGCTAATGGTTTCTTCGTGTGTGAATGTGCCTGGTGAACTACTGCGTTCACTTTTTTGTTTGCTGAAAAGGAGGAACTGGATTTATGGATACGGTAAACAAAGAATTCTTCGATGCCTGCGCCAGCGGTGATTACGCCAAGGTCTGTGCTTCGATCGCCAAGGGAGCGGACGTCAACACTGCCAACGGTGACGGCCGTACCGGACTGATGCGGAGTGCCAAGCGCGGCTACACGGACATCGTAACGGTCCTGCTGGATAACGGTGCCGACGTCCGTGCCCGTGACAAAAACAATAAGACTGCTCTGATGGGCGCTGCCAAGAAGGGCAACCTCGAGATCTGCCGCCTGCTGATCGAAGCCGGTGCAGATGTCAATTCCCACGACAACAACGGCCGTACCGCTCTGATGCGGGCTGCTTTCCTGGGCGAGACCGATACGGTCCGCTTCCTGGTCGAAAACGGTGCTGACGTCAATACGACGGATAATAAGGGCCGTACTGCGCTGATGGAAGCTGTCCTGGCTTACCAGGTCGGCGTCATCCACTATCTGCTCAACGTCCATGCCGACATCAACAAGCAGGACAACAACGGCTGCACCTGCCTGATGAGAGCTGCTTACGGCGGATATGAAGATCTGGTCGTTTACCTGCTGCACAAAGGCGCTGACAAAGAGATCGTCGACAACAACGGCAACAAGGCAGTGCATTATGTCCGTACCGAGAACCTCGGTCAGCTGAAGGACATTCTGAAGTAGGAGACGGCCATGAAAGACTATTTAGCGAAAGATATCCGTAACGTCGTACTTCTCGGTCATGCCGGAAGCGGCAAGACCTCTGTCGTCGAAGCCAGCCTGTACCTGACCAAGGTCATCGAGCGGATGGGCAACGGCAAAGACATCAACATGACTCTCGACTTCGACCTGGAAGAAGTCAAACGCAAACAGTCCGTTTACACTTCCCTGTTCCCGGTCGAATGGAAACAGCGCAAGATCAACTTCATCGATACCCCCGGCTATCTGGACTATGAAGGAGAGATGCGGGCCGGTCTCGCGATCGCTGACAATGCGCTGGTCGTCCTTTCCGCAAAGGACGGCGTACAGTCCGGTACCGAAAAGGCTGTCAAACTGACGCGCCGCAAGAAGCTGCCGACCATCTTCTTCATCAACAAGATCGATGAAGAAAACGCCGATTACGAAAAGACCTACGCCGATCTGCGCAATGCCTTCGGCAAGCAGGTCTTCCTTTTCGAACTTCCGATCAAGGAGAAGGACGAAGTCATCGGTTCCATCAACATCCTGCGTAAGAAAGCCTGGTACTATGACAATCTGGCAGAACCGGAAGAAGTTCCGGAATCCTACAAGGATGAAGTCGAGATGCATTACCAGGAGATCGTCGAAGCGATCGCTTCCACCGATGAAGAACTTATGGAAAAGTTCTTCATGGAAGAACCCTTCGAAGAAGAAGAGATCGCCAAGGGCCTGCGCTTAGGTGTCCGCAGCGGTGAGATCTGCCCGGTCTACTGCGGCTCTGCCTCCAAGGGCATCGGCATCACCCGCCTGCTCGACCTGATCTCCGAATACTTCCCGAACTATGCCGAGAAGGGCACAGTCGAAGCGAAGAACGACAAGGGTGAAGATATCCTCTTAGAGACCAACGAAAACGAGAAGTTCTCGGCCTTCGTCTACAAGACGGTCGTCGACCCCTTCGTCGGCAAGATCTCCTACCTGAAGATCATGAGCGGCGTCCTGACTTCCGATTCCGTCGTCTACAACCCGAAGAAGGAACAGGACGAAAAGATCGCTCAGATCTACGTCGTCAAGGGCAGCAAGCAGGAAGCCGTCGGCAAGCTCTTTACCGGCGACCTCGGCGCTGTCACCAAACTGGACGTTACCGAGACCAACGATACTCTCTGCACCGAAGAAGCCCCGGTCATCTATCCGGATGTCGATTTCCCGGAACCGATGCTGGGAGTCGCGATCTGGCCGAAGTCCAAGGCCGATGAAGACAAGATGAGCTTCGCCCTGCAGCGTATCCTCGATGAAGACAAGACCCTGCGTTTCGTCAAGAATGCCGAGACCAACGAACAGGTCCTGTATGCCGTCGGCGATCAGCACATCGATGTCGTCCTCTCCAAACTGAAGAGTAAATACCGTGTCGAAGTCACGACCAGTGAACCGACCGTTCAGTACCGTGAAACGATCCGCGGCAAGGCGGAAGTCCAGGGTAAGCATAAGAAACAGACCGGCGGCGCCGGACAGTACGGTGACGTCTGGATCCGCTTCGAACCCTGCGATTCCGAAGAGATGGTCTTCGAAGACGATGTCTTCGGCGGTGCTGTCCCGCGTCAGTACTTCCCGGCAGTTGAAGACGGTCTGCGTGAATGCATGAAGAAGGGCGTCCTGGCCGGCTACAAGGTCGTCGGCGTCAAGGCCACTCTGTATGACGGATCCTACCATGAAGTCGACTCCAAGGAGATCGCCTTCAAGGCAGCGGCCCGTCTGGCTTACAATGCCGGTATGCCGAAGGCCAAGCCGATCCTGCTGGAACCGATCGGAAAGGTCCGCGTCGTCGCTCCGGAAGATTATACCGGTACTCTGATCGGTGACTTCTCCAAGCGCAGAGGCATGATCATGGGTCAGGAAGTGACCGATGAACACGAACTGATCCTGGATGCGGAAGTCCCGATGGCCGAGATGGCGAAGTATGCTACGGAACTGCGTTCGATGACGCAGGGCCGCGGAAGCTTCCATATCGAATTCGACCGTTATGAACCGGCTCCGCAGAACGTTGCCGACAAGGTCATCGCTGCCCGCAAGGCCAAACTCGAAGAACAGTAAGACAAACGAAAGGATGCAGAGATCTGCATCCTTTCTTTTTCAGAGGCTCAGCCTCTTTTTTCTTTGGCGGCCCGGATGAATCCGCAGAAGAGCGGCTGGGGCTTGTTGGGACGGGAGGTGAATTCCGGATGGAACTGACAGCCGAGGTACCAGGGTTCGGAGGGCAGTTCACAGATCTCTACCAGTTCTCCGTCCGGTGAGAGACCGCTGGTAACGAGGCCGGCGGAGCGCATCTCCTGCAGGTAGAGATTATTGAACTCGTAGCGGTGACGGTGACGTTCGCCGATCTCCTTTTCCCCGTAGCAGGCTGCAGCAAGCGTCCCTTCCTGCAATACGCAGGGATATTCACCCAGCCGCATCGTGCCGCCCTTGGCCAGGGCTTTGGTCTGCTCCGGCAGGAAGGCGATGACCGGGTGGGTGGTGTCTTCGTCGAATTCGGTGGAATTGGCATCCCGGAAGCCCAGGACATAACGGGCAAAGGCGATCACCATGATCTGCATGCCCAGACAGATCCCGAAGTAGGGGATATGTTTCCTACGGGCATAGTCTGCGGCCAGGATCATCCCCTCAATGCCGCGGTCGCCGAAACCGCCGGGGACCAGGATCCCGTCCACGTCCTTCAGCCTCTCTTCGATATTGTCAGGAGTCAGTTCGTTGGATTCGATCCATTCGATCCGTACATGGCAGCCATTGGCGAAACCGCCGTGCTGCAGGGCTTCACTGACCGAAAGGTAGGCATCGTGCAGATGGGTGTATTTGCCGACCAGGGCGATCTTCACTTCCCCCTGCAGGGAAGTGATCCTGTCCATCATTGCTTCCCATTTGCCGAGATCCGGCGGATCCAGCGGCAGGGAGAGCTTTTCACAGATCGTATCGTCCAGTTTCTCCTGGCGCAGGCGCAGCGGCAGTTCATAGATCGAGGCGGCGTCCGTATCTTCGATGACGCAGTCTTCACTGACATTGCCGAAGAGGGCGATCTTGCGGCGGATGCTGTCTTCCAATGGCCGGGAAGAGCGGCAGACGATGATATCCGGCTGGATGCCCAGGCTCAGCAATTGCTTGACGGAGTGCTGGACCGGTTTGGATTTCTGTTCGCCGGAGCCGGGGATCTCAACGACCAGAGCCAGATGCAGGAAGAGCACGTTGCCGGCGCCCCGTTCGGCCCGGACCTGCCGGATCGCTTCTAAGAAGGGCTGGGATTCGATATCACCGACCGTGCCGCCGATCTCGCTGATGATCACATCCGGATCGTCATGTTCCATGGCGTAGATGTTCCTTTTGATCTCATCGGTGATGTGCGGAATGATCTGGACAGTCGAACCGAGATAGTCGCCCCGCCGTTCTCTTTCGATGACCGCATGGTAGACCTTGCCGGCCGATACGGAAGAAGAGGCCAGCAGGGTCGCATTGGTGAAGCGTTCGTAGTGGCCGAGATCAAGATCGGTCTCCGCGCCGTCTGCAGTCACATAGACTTCCCCATGCTGATAGGGGCTCATCGTGCCGGGATCGACATTGAGGTAGGGATCGAACTTCTGATTGCGTACCTTTAATCCGCGTTCCTTCAGAAGCCTTCCGAGCGAAGCAGCCAGGATGCCTTTCCCCAGTCCGGAAACGACACCGCCGGTAACGAAGATGAATTTTGCCATAGTTTTCTCCCCCCCACAAAACAAAACACCGCCGATGCGGTGAGTATGCCCCCAAGGGCTCTCATCGCGATCCGCGGTGTAACTGACCGAACTTCTGCGGCTTACGCCGCAAATCGCTCTGCCGAGCATCAACATTTAAATATTACCATTATTTTTCCCGTATACAAGAAAAAAAGGGAGCCGAAGCTCCCGAATCTTACTGCCCGATGCCTTCCTGCAGGGTGACCCGGACATCCATCTCCTTGTCGTTGCGGACGATGGTGAGCTTGACCGTATCGCCGATCTCGTACTTCATCAGCAGAGCCGAGATCTCCGAGTAGGAGGAGACTTCCTGATCTTCGAAGCGGACGATCTTGTCGTACTGCTGCAGACCGGCTGCTTCGGCAGCGGAACCGCTGATCACTTCCGTGATGTAGACTCCCGGCGAGAAAGCGCCGTTCTGCTGCGTGACCGTACCCAGTTTGACACCGAGGGTCGCCCGGTTCTTGACATAACCGTTGGCGATCAGATCGGTCGTGATCTTGTAGACGGTATTGGAAGGGATGGCGTAGCCAAGACCTTCTACCGTGGTCGTGGAGAAGGAGGAAGAGCTGCTCTTGGCGTTGACGATGCCGATCAGATCACCGTTGATGTCGAAGAGTCCGCCGCCGCTGTTGCCCTGGTTGACGGCTGCATTGGTCTGGATCAGATACATCGTTTCGCGGTTGACGACGAGTTCCTTGTCCAGAGCGGAGATGATGCCGTTGCTGACGCTGATGCCTTCGCCCAGCGGGTTGCCGATGACGATGGCCTGATCGCCGATCTCCAGTTTGTCGGAATCAGCCAGTTCGGCGTAAGGCATATTCTGAGCCTCGATCTTGATGACGGCCAGATCAGTCTTGCTGTCGGTACCGATCAGCCGGGCTTCGTATTCGCTGCCGTCAGAAGTCTTGACGGTGACCTTGGAAGCTTCCTTGACGACATGGTAGTTCGTGATGATGTAGCCGTCTGCCGAGATCAGGACACCGGATCCCAGGGAAGTGAAGGAATTTGTGAAATAGAAGAAATCCGTAGTTGTTCCTTCCACCTGGATCTCTACGACCGTATCGTAGGCTTTGCGGATAGCACCCTTCAGATCGGAATTCACCGTGGTGTTATAGGTCACGTTCTGAACGGCCGGTGTCGTTTCGGCAGCCGGCTGCACGCTGACGACGGTCTTCGGCTGGAAGAGTTTATTTCCGGCTGCACTGCCTAAGAAGCCGCCGCCGATCGCTAACAGGAATACGAGAAAATACTTTAAGAATCGTTTCATTTTTCTCACCTCAAGGCCCATTATAAGCGCGAATGTGAACTCAAAGTGAATTCGCGGAAGGCAGTTCTCCATTTTACAAGAGAAGGGAAAACCCCTATAATCTACTCGTGAGCAAACGTTCTGCACCGATCAGCCGCAAACGTGTAAAGAGCCTGTTTTTTACGACAGGTCTTTTACTGTGCATCTATATCATGCTGGTGATCCTCTATCCCTTTTCCCTGCAGCTGCTCTCGGCAGCACTGCCGGAGAATCCGATCCTGGGCAATTCCCACTTCGTTCTGAGTGTCTTCCTGGTGTTGTATATCCTGGGCTCCGCCGTCATCTTTCTGGGCATCCTGCGGGTCAATCGCTGCCGTTTCCGGGATTTCTGGCGGGGGACATCTTTCTCCCTGGGAGAGTGGCTGAGCGAGCTCTGTGTGCTGCTGGCCTGCCTCTTCGGAGCGACCTTCTTTTCTTCGGTCCTGCTGCATCTCTTCGGTATCGATGATCAGGCGATCCTGCCGATCGGCATGCCGGCCCAGTATGCTTCCCTGCGGGATCCGCTCTTCCTGGTGATCTATCTGCTGGTGATGCCTCTGGTGGAAGAGACCTGCTTCCGCGGTGTGCTCTTAAGGACATTGGGACGTTACGGCAACCGTTTTGCGATCGTGACGATCTCACTGATCTTTGCTCTGCTGCACGGTTCTCCGGCGGAATACCTGCCCTGTTTCCTGCTGTCGGTAGTGCTCTGCCGTCTGACGCTGCTGCACCACAGCATCTTTCCCACGATCTTCTTGCGCAGCACACTGGGAATGGTCTTCCTGGGTCTGGCTGCCGTACCGGAACAGTACAGTTTCTATGTCGGGATCGCGATCCTGCTCCTATACCTGCTGGTCGCTTTCCTGCTGGTGAGCCATCGCTACCGCCCGATCCGGGTCCGTCCTTCGGCCAATACGAAAGAGCTGATCACGCTCTTCTTCGGTTCGCCGGGGGTGATCCTGGCCTTATTGCTGCTGGTACTGAAGGGGATCTTCTATATCTGGTTAGCCTGACGGATCGCTGATCCGTCTTTTCTAAACAAAAAAAGCGCTCTTCAGCGCAAAATAAATGGCAGGGGTGGAAGGAATTGAACCCTCGTCAGCGGTTTTGGAGACCGTTGTACTACCATTGTACTACACCCCTGTGACCGATTCATAATACAACGAAATCAGGGGAAATGTAAAGAGTGTAACGATGAGGAATTGCTTGTGATAAGATATATCTGAATTGAACCGAGGTAAGAAACATGGCTGATAAAAAAATGACCGAAGAAGAGAAAGCGTTCCTGGAAAGACGCCGTCAGTTAGGCGAAAAGATGATGGAAGCCGAGAGACGGCTGCGCAGCCGGGATTACCCGAAGGCGATCGCGATCCTGGAGGAAGTGACTGCTTCAGTGGAAGCGGAAGTCCTGGAGGAAGAAGAGAAATATCAGTATCTGCACTTCCCCAACCAGATCGAACTGATCCTCTACAAGGTGCTCTGGAAGCAGGAGAAACCGATCCGCTACGCGACCTTCCCGTTCTCGGTCGTCTATCCCATGCAGGCTGCAGCCTATAAACATCAGAAGCGCTACGAAGAAGCCCTGCAGATCCTGCAGAAGGACCTGCACTGGGATCCGGCCAGCGCCGATGCGTTGCTGGACTGCGCCGAGATCCAGAAACAACTGGGAAGAGACGAAAAGGCCTTCGAAGATGCGGTATCCGCGCTGAAACTGGCCTATACTCCCAAACAGCTGACCAAGGGCTACACGATCATCGCCGATGTCCTGAAGGAAAAGGATCCGGCCTGTGCCAAAGCCTGCCTGCAGCTGGCGCTGGCCTATACCCCGCAGGACGGTCCTGCTTACCGGGCCCTGGAAGCGATCGATCCCGAGAAGAAGATCGAGACCAGCGAAGAAGGACTGGAAAAAGCAGCTAAGGAGCACGGTTTCCCGGTCGGAGCTGATCCGGATGTCCTCAGCATCCTGGTCTCCTACGGCGACGGCTACAAGCAGGAAAAGCAGTATGAGATGGCGCTGGATCTCTATTCCTGCGCTTACGGGCTGACCCATGATGAAGATCTCGGCAAGACCGTACAGGAACTCAGCACGCTGTTCGAAGAGAGAGCAGCCGGAAAGGAGAAAGAATGATCCCCTTCAACATCCCTCCCCGTACCGGAGAAGAAGAGAAATACATTCAGGAAGCGATCGCCTCCTCCAAGATCTGCGGAGACGGCGGTTTCACCAAACGCTGCAATCACTGGCTGGAAGAGCATTTTTCCGCTCAGAAAGCCCTGCTGACCACTTCCGGAACGACAGCTCTGGAGATGGCCGCTCTGCTCTGTGACCTGCAGGAAGGGGATGAAGTGATCCTGCCCAGTTTCACGTTCTCCACGACGGCGACTTCCTTCGTGCTGGCCAGAGCGAAACTGGTCTTCGTGGACATCCGTCCCGACACCATGAATATCGATGAAAAGAAGATCGAAGAAGCGATCACCGAACGGACGAAAGTCATCGCAGTCGTCCATTATGCCGGCGTTGCCTGCGAGATGGATACGATCCTGGAGATCGCAAAGCGCCACGGTCTCCTGGTCGTCGAAGATGCGGCGCAGGGCGTCAATGCTTACTACAAGGGCAAAGCCCTGGGCACGATCGGTGATCTCGGCTGCTATTCCTTCCATGAGACCAAGAACTACTCGATGGGAGAAGGCGGAGCGCTGATCATCAATGATCCCCGTTATAACGAACGGGCGGAGATCATCCGTGAGAAGGGGACCAACCGTTCCCAGTTCTTCCGCGGACAGGTCGCCAAATACAACTGGGTCGATTACGGCAGTTCCTATCTGCCCAGCGAACTGAATGCCGCTTATCTCTGGCCGCAGCTCCTGCATGCCGATGAGATCAATCAGGACCGTCTGAACTCCTGGAATGCCTACTACGAGGCACTGAAGCCTCTGCAGGAAAGAGGCGACATCGAACTGCCGACCGTACCGGAAGGCTGCGTCCACAATGCGCATATGTTCTATCTCAAGTGTAAGGATCTGGATGTCCGCACTGCCTTCATTTCGTACATGAAGGAACAGGGCGTCTCCTGCGTCTTCCACTATGTGCCATTGCATTCCGCTCCGGCCGGACTGCGTTACGGACGCTTCCACGGCGAAGATGTCTATACGACGAAAGAGAGCGACCGGCTGGTACGGCTGCCGCTCTATTATGGCCTCAAAGAAGAAGACCGCAATACGGTCATTGCGGCGGTGAAACGTTTCTTCATCGGAGAATAAAAAAACTTCGGCGATGCCGAAGTTTTTAAATGCCGAGATAAGCGCAGAGCCACGCCAGCAGCAGGCCCGGCAGACAGTTGGCGACCCGGATCTTTTGTCCGAACAGCAGGTTGATGCCGACGCAGGCGATCAGGATGTTGCCGACCAGGGAGATATTGTTCAGGGAAACCTCGGAGAGGAAGGGAGCGATGAGGACCGCACAGGCGGTCATCCCGCCCTGCAGGATCCCGACCGGGACCGCTGAGAAGAGGGCACCCTTGCCTAAGGAAGCCGCAACGACGGCAATGATCGGGAAGTCGATCACCGCCTTGGCATAGAGGACGGAAGGATCGTGATAGATCCCGTCGCGCAGGGAACCGATGATCGCCATCGCTCCGATGCAGACGGTCAGGGAAGCGGTCAGGAAGGCGTCCAGGAAACGGTTATCATCCTGCGATCCGCTCTTCTTCCTGAGCCAGCTGCCGAACTTCTCAAAGAGTCCTTCGATATTGAGCAGTTCTCCGATCAGGGTGCCGATCGCCAGAGACAGGATGCACATCAGTCCGCCCTGGGAAGAAAGGGTGCCGTCCTGCAGGACGAGCGCTTTCTCGCAGGCTCCGAAGATCCCTAAGAAGATCACGGTCACGCCGCTGATCCGCATGAGGGCTTCCTGCAGTCTTTCGGACATCCTGTTTCCTAAAAGGAGTCCGCAGGCTCCGCCCAGGATGATCGAGAGACAGTTGGCGATCGTACCGCTGAAAGGAATGCTCATGAGCATATTATAAACTTCTTTTCCGGAAAAGAGAGAAGAATGCTTGACAGTATAAAATAACTTCGTTATCATAAAATCGTTAGATAAAACTAACATATAGTCATTCACCGCAGAAGAACGGCATTTCCTTGGTATCCTCTCTGGTTCTTCTGCCAATTAAGAGCAGACGGGAATGGGCACCCGTCTTTTCTTTTGGCTTGCCGCCTTCCTGCTTTCTTCTTACAATGGATGTATAGAAATGAGGCTGTAAATATGATCGATTATACCGAAGGTTCGGGAAAATGCTATCACATCGGGGTAGGTCCCGGTGATGTCGGAGAATACGTGATCCTGCCGGGAGATCCCAAGCGCTGTGCAAAGATCGCAGCTTACTTTGAGGATGCCCGTCTGGTCGGAGATTCCCGGGAATATGTGACCTATACCGGTACTCTGGACGGAGTACCGGTCTCCGTGACTTCCACCGGGATCGGCGGTCCCAGCGCCAGCATCGCCATGGAAGAGCTGACGGTCTGCGGGGCACATACCTTCCTGCGGGTCGGCACCTGCGGCGGCATCGATACGGATGTCGTAGGGGGAGACCTGGTCGTAGCGACCGGAGCGATCCGCTTTGAAGGCACTTCCAAGGAATATGCGCCGATCGAGTTCCCGGCTGTTGCCGATCTCGAAGTGACCAATGCCCTGGTCAGGGCCTGCAAGAACCTGCAGCTGCCGCACCATGTCGGCGTCGTACAGTGCAAGGACTCCTTCTACGGGCAGCATCGTCCGGAGACACTGCCCAATCATGAAGAACTGCTGGCGAAATGGGATGCCTGGAAACGCCTGCATACCAAGGCCAGCGAGATGGAATCGGCTGCCTTGTTCATCGTGGCCCAGTATCTGGGCGTCCGGGCCGGAACGGTCTTGTTGGCGGTAGCCAACCAGGAAAGAGCAGCGGCCGGCATGGAGAATAAGCAGGTCCACGATACCGATGCGGCGATCCGGGCGGCGGTCGAAGCGATCCGGATCCTGATCCGTCAGGACCGTGCGGCGTAAGATCACTTTCCTGCTCCTGCTGACGATGCTGGGCGTGTCCATGCTGACCGACTGGTGCAGCGGGAACTGGTCGCAGCTGCTCAACGGCAGCTGGCAGCATCTGCTGATGTCGGTCTTCGGCATCAGTCTGTGTCTGTTTCTGGCAAAGCGAACGGCAGAAGAGGGAGGGAAGCCCTTCCTCTTTCTCTGCGCTGCTCTCTGCGTGATCCTGCCCAATCAGGGCAGTCTGCAAAAGCTGCATGAAGTGCTGGCTTATCTCTGCTTTGCGCTGTTCAGCCTCGGCGCTTTCAGTGCACTGTATGGCCACTGGCAGAAGGAACCGGGAGACTTCGTCCTCTTCGGACAGTTCCTGGCGGTACTGGCCCTGACCGGGATCATGTTCGGAGGCTTCCTCTGCGTGAATACGCTGATGGAAGTGTTCTATATCGGGGCTGTGCTCTTCTTTTTTGACAGGATGGAAAGGAGAAAACCATGAGTGAATTCCGTCCGGGACGGGTCGCCGATCAGGCGGCGGTCCTGAAGTTTTACGAAGAAGTGATCGATGCGCAGGAAGGCGCCGGGCCGCAATGGCATAAAGGCGTCTATCCTACGGACTATGAACTGCTCAGTCATCTCTGTTCGGACCGGATGTATCTCTGGCTGGAAGAGGGCGAGATCGCGGCGGCAGGGGTGCTGCTGATGCACGAAGATCCGGAATATCTGGCGGCTGATCAGTGGCCGGAGAGACTGATGTATACGGATGTGGCGGTCCTGCATCTGCTGGCCGTTCATCCCCGATACCGCCGGCAGGGCATCGCTTCCGTGTTCCTGCAGCTGCTTTTTGAGGTCTGCCGCCAGGAAGGCAAGAAGGCGGTCCATCTCGATGTGATGCCGGGAAATGCCCCGGCGGAAAAGCTCTATAAGAGCGTGGGATTTCAGTACGTACAGGATCTCAGGGTACACTACGAGGATCTGGGGGATACCGTGATCCGGCTCTATGAGTACCGGCTCTGATATTGTCTTTTCAGAGGATTTCCTATAAAATAGATTCGCTCCCCGAATGGCGGAATAGGCAGACGCGCACGACTCAAAATCGTGAGGAGAAATCCGTGCCGGTTCGACCCCGGCTTCGGGGACCACTTGGATCCAGGAATGCCGAAAGGCATTTTTCTTTTTGTACAACATAACGTTGTTTTAAAAGTTACAATGATAACAGAACGGAGGATATGTTATGTCAGAAACGATCTTTGAGAAGATCCCGAAGCTGGGATTCGGTCTGATGCGTCTGCCGCGGAAGGAAGACGGTACGATCGATGTCGAACAGACGAGCGTCATGGTCGATAAGTTCCTGGATGCGGGAATGAAGTATTTTGATACGGCTTTTGTCTACGAAGGTTCCGAAGAGGCGATCCGCAAGGCACTGGTCGAGCGTCACCCCCGGGAATCCTACTACCTGGCAACGAAACTGAATGCCCGCGTTGCCGCCAACGAAGCAGAAGCGAAGAAACAGATCGAGACCAGTCTGGAAAGGACGGGCGCCGGTTACTTCGATTTCTATCTGCTGCATGCCCTGCAGGAAGAGAACGTCGGCATGTACGATGATTATCACTGCTGGGACTATGTCAAGGAACTGAAAGCAGAAGGGAAGATCTGTCACTACGGTTTCTCCTTCCATTCCACACCGGAAAGGCTCGATCAGCTTTTGACGGCACATCCGGATGCGGAGTTCGTACAGCTGCAGATCAACTATGCCGACTGGGAAAATCCCAGTGTCCAGTCCAGAGCCTGCTATGAGACGGCTGTCCGTCACGGCAAGAAGGTCGTGGTCATGGAACCGGTCAAGGGCGGAACGCTGGCTTCTCCGCCGCAGCCGGTCAAGGATGTCTTCCTGGCTGCCGATCCTAATGCCTCCCTGGCTTCCTGGGCGATCCGTTATGTCGCTTCCTTACCGGGCGTCATGGTCGTATTGAGCGGTATGTCCAATATTGCCCAGATGGAAGACAACCTTTCCTACATGAAAGATTTCAAGCCGCTGAGTGAAGAGGAACAGGAAGTCATCGCCAAGGCCAAGGCTGCTCTGGCTTCCGTCCGGCAGATCCCCTGCACGGCCTGCCATTACTGCACGGAAGGCTGCCCGATGCAGATCGCGATCCCGGATATCTTTGCGGCGATGAATGCCAAACTGATCTGGGGTCAGGAAGAGAATGCGAAACAGCGCTATGCCCGGGCTACCGCCAACGGCGGCAGGGCCTCCGACTGCATCCACTGTCTGCAGTGCGAAGGCGCCTGCCCGCAGCACATCGAGATCACTTCCTGGCTGGAAGAGATCGCTGCCGAACTGGAATAAACGAAAGAGGGATCCGGAAGGATCCTTTTTTTTGATGGATCACTTTCATTGACGGATGACAGAGCAGACGGTAGGATGAAGATATAGTTAGTAAAACCTAACAGGAGGTGTATATGATAGTGATCTATGCTTCCCGCACCGGGAATGTTGAAGCGATCGCTGCTCAGCTGGATGTCGAGACGGTCGATATCAATACGATAGCGGCTGCCGAAGAGGATTTTATCCTGATGACATATACTGACGGCGCCGGTGATGTGCCTTTCGAAGTCGAATCCTTCCTCAGCGATCCGGCCAATGTACAGCATATGAAGGGTGTGATCGTTTCCGGAGATCCGATGTACGGGGAAGAGAACTACTGCGGCGCCGGCGATCGTCTGCATGAGACTTACGGTACGGAAGTGCTCTACAGAGTAGAGAACGCCGGTACCGAGGCGGATATCGCTGCGATCCGGGAACTGGTGAAGTAAAAGAAGTTTCCTTCCGGGAAAGGCGTTCATCAGACGCCTTTTAGTACGGTATAAGTGTAGTCGGTGAGATTATCATCCGGATAGTCAGCCAGCTGCACTTATTTTAAGATAAGGGGGTCAGTAATCCGGCCTGGCGTGTGCCTTTTGGAGAAACAGCGTCCGTATAAGAAACTGCC
>JAFWEP010000041.1 GCA_017512885.1 Erysipelotrichaceae bacterium | reverse complement strand
TGATTACCACTTTTGCACCTTATAAGCACTAATAATGGGATCTAACCATCATATTCCCTTGGTATACGCATTGTTTCTCCCACTTTTTATTCGGGATAATATCTTTGTTATCTGGAAGGGCAGTTTGTCAACGCTCTGAAGAGACCTGCGTCTCTTTTCTTAATCCCAGGCATCGGCGAAGCGGTCACGCATCACTGTCAGCTCATCACGGTCATTCAGTTCCTTACGGATCCTTTCCGCCAGCGGCAGTTCATCGGTGATGACCGCATCGATCTCACTGCTGAGGAAACGGCGCATCCCGGATTCGGTATTGACCGTCCAGACGATGGCCTGTTTGCCGGCATTATGGATCCGGCTGATACGTTCATAGGACGCTGCCTCTTCCTCCATGATCAGCAGGTCGCAGTTCAGTTTCGAAACATCGCCGCTGCCGGCAAAGAAGAGGGTCCCGGTCAGGAATTCCGGATAGTACGTCTCGGCATAATCGATGACCGGATACTCCAATGAGATCAGAGCGACTTCCTCGGTCATGCCCATCTCCCGGATGATCTTCACCAGATCGTCGACCATCTGCGTATCGGCGGTCGCTCCCTTCAGTTCGATGAAGAGGAGCTCTTTTCCTCTGACCGCCTTCAGCATCTCTTCAATAGTTGCCGGGCACAGTCCGTTCTCGTCCTTCAGACGGCGGATCTCTTCCAGTTCCAGTTCCTGCGGCGAATGCAGATCGCCGTAGAGCCGGCGGAAACTGTTGTCGTGGTTGATGATGTAGTAGCCGTCAGCCGTCCGCTGCACATCGATCTCACTGCCCCAGCAGCCCTGCTCCGCAGCGACTTCCAGTCCCTGCAGCGAGTTCTCCGGTGCACTGTTGCCTCCTGCCCGGTGGGCAATGATCCTGGTTTTGACCTCCTCTTCGAAGATCTTTTCGTAAGCGACTCCGGCCGTTACCGAGAGCAGCAGCACCAGGAAGAAGACGGCAAAGGAAGCGATGACCTTGCCGGTATAGCGGACCTGTTTCGGCCGGACCGGCCAGTCTGCCGGTTCCCTGCCGGTATAACGCAGATAGCAGCGCGTGAACTGCAGCATCACATAGGCTCCGCAGAGCAGGCCGACGATCGAGGCCAGATAGCCTCCGGTCAGAACGGCGATGCCGCAGAGGATGCGGTAAGTCAGCACGGCCTTCCCGGTCTCATCGAGCGCCGAGAGGACGACATGGTAGTGCTGGGGGATATTCTCCCCTTCTACCGTCAGCCAGGCCAGAGGCAGCACCTTCAGCAGAAGAGCTGCCACGCCTTCGATCAGCAGGACCGCAAGGAAAGCCGAGGCCATCGACTTCAGGAAATCCCAGCGGTTCCTGCGGACGATCGCCGAAGAATCCTTTCTGGCCTCTCCCGGCGTCTTCTTATCGAGCAATACCCCGTGCAGGATGAAGCAGTAACGGTAGCCGGCCCAGGCCAATAACAGGATCACTGCCACATACAGCACCGTATACAGCGGAGTCGAGAAGATCACTTCGGTGATGAAGTTCGGGATATAGAAAGCGCTGGTCAGACTGATCGAAAAGCCGATGCCGCAGATCGGTACGGCAATGAAGATGTATAAGAGGGTCAGGAACCCGATCGGATTCAGGAAACGCAGGATGGACTGCGCTCCCTTCCGGATCTCCTGGCTCACGCTGGAACGCTTCCCGCTCAGGATGTCATCGGCCAGATGGATCTGGGCAAAGATCTCCATGACGATATACAGGGCGATCAGGATGGTCTCCAATACCAGGAAGGCCGGCATCCGCCAGCTCAGCAGGAAGGACTTCAGGTTTGCGGTCGTGACCGCCGTTCCGTCTGCCGTCGAGACCGTATCGATCAGTCCTCTCAGGATCATCTCCGGGACCACCATCAAAAGCGTCGCCAGCAGGTGGAAGCTCCACATCTCCGGCAACGCTTCAAAGACCAGACGGCCAAATGATATCCTTCTGCCTGTCTTCTTTTCCATCTTAACGGAACCGCGGTTCTTCCTCGGCGATCCTTTCCTGATGTTCGGTATATTCCCGGGTGACGCGGTCACTGATGCCGGTCAGGATCTCATAAGGGATCGTCCCCAGTTCTTCAGCCATACGGTATAAGGGGATATGAGGACCGAAGAACTCCGCCTTCGCCCCGGCCGGATGGTCAGCCTTGCACGCCAGCATCAGCTGATCCATGCAGATGCTGCCGGCGATCGGCGCTTCTTCCCCTTCGATGTAGACTCTTCCCCCGCGGTAATCCCGGCGGATCCCGTCGGCATAGCCGATGGGCAGGGTCAGGATGTGGCTCTTCCCGTCGGAAAGGTAATGGCCGCCGTAACTGACCGGTTCTCCTTCCGGCAGGAGCTTGCTGTTGGTGACGCAGGCATAGAGCGCAAAAGCTTCTTTTAATCCGTCATTGCGGGCGCTGTAGCCCCAGAGGCCCAGCCCGCAGCGCACATGCGTGCTCACTTCGTCTTTCAGATGCAGGGCCGCATCGGTATTGCAGGTATGGATGTAACGGAAGGAATGATCGAGGCTCTTCAGACAGTTCACGAAACGGGAGTACTGCAGAGCGGTAAAGTCCGTCTCTTCGTCGCTTCTCGCATAGTGGGTCATCAGCCCTTCGACAGAAGCGCCCTTCTCTTTCAGTTCCTGCAGAAGATCAGCAGCCTGTTCCGGGAGCACCCCGATGCGGTGCATGCCGGTATCCAGTTTCAGATGGATCTTCACTCCGGTAAGATCGGCGATATCCCGGAAAGCGTCTTTATTGACGGTAATGATGCTGAGTCTCTTCTCTCTGACCAGCGGCAGATAATGCAGGTCGACCGGTCCCAGGATCAGCACTTCCGCATCTGTGGTAATGCTGCGGACTTCGAGCGCTTCTTCCAGACTCGAGACCGCAAAGAAAGAGACGCCTTCCTGTAAACAGCGTCTGACGGTCTGCCGGATCCCGGCTCCGTAGGCATTCGCTTTGACGACGGCGATCAGTTCCTTGCCGCTTCTCTCCTGTAAGGTGTGAATATTCTGCCCTAAGGCATCGAGGTCAACTTCCAGCCACGTATTTCTGTACATTTAAATCACCAAGAAAATCATACCACAAAACTTGACCCCGCTTTCACGGATATGGTATTCTTATTCAGCGGAAACGGAGGTTTAGCTCAGCTGGGAGAGCGCTTCCCTTACAAGGAAGATGTCAGCGGTTCGAGTCCGTTAACCTCCACCATGCCGACTTAGCTCAATTGGCAGAGCAACTGATTTGTAATCAGTAGGTTGTGGGTTCGATTCCTATAGTCGGCACCAGATGCGTTAAAGGCCCTTTCGGAAAGGGTTTTTCTTTTCCCCGGAAACTCATGCGAAAATGGATTGACATTTTGCAGGGAGAGAATGTACAATAACTAAGCACCGAGAAAACGGTATATCGTGGAGGGGTAGCGAAGTGGCTAAACGCGGGTGACTGTAAATCATCTCCCATCGGGTTCGGCAGTTCGAATCTGTCCCCCTCCACCATTTCTTTTTTGGGATGTAGCCAAGCGGTAAGGCAAGGGACTTTGACTCCCTCATCTCGCTGGTTCGAGTCCAGCCATCCCAGCCAAGCAAACAGTCGAAAACGTCCCGGTAGCTCAGGTGGTAGAGCAACTGACTTTTAATCAGTGGGTCAGCGGTTCGATTCCGCTTCGGGACACCACCCGTTGTGCGGATGTAGTTCAATGGTAGAACTTCAGCCTTCCAAGCTGACTACGTGAGTTCGATTCTCATCATCCGCTCCAGTGTCGTGAACAGCCCTGCGAGGGCTTTTTTGTTGCAGAAGAATAGGATCGGACACATTTGTCCGATCCTATTTTCTTTCTTCCATGAAATGCAGGACTTCTTCCTTTTCCGGCATCGACTTCAATGCCCCTTTGCGCTGCGTGATCAGCGAAGAAGCTGCCGAAGCGAACCTTCCGATCTCCTGCAGTTTTGCTGCATCCAGCTCATCGAGACCGTATTCCAGCACACCGTTCAGCAGACAGGCGCAGAAGGTATCACCGGCTCCGGTGGTATCCGTGATGTGCTCCTGTCTGTAGGGAGCGACCGCAACGCTTTCTCCTCCGTAAACGAGGAGGCTGCCCTCTGCACCCAGCGTCAGAGCGATCAGCCTGGCGCTGCATCTCTCTTTCAGCCAGGCGATGCCTTCATCGTAGTCTTCCTTCCCGCTCAGCCAGAGGATCTCGTTGTCGGCGATCTTCAGGATGTCGCAGTGCTGCAGTCCCCAGAGGATCTCTTCTTTTGCCTCTTCCTCGCTCTTCCAGAGCGGCGGGCGCAGATTGGGATCATAAGAACGCAGGATGCCGTTCTCTTCGGCGATGCGCAGGGCTTTGCGGGTAGCGGAACGGACCGGTTCATCGGTCAAAGAGAGCGAACCGAAATGCAGGACCTCACTTTCCCGGATCAGTTCCCCATCCACCTCTTCTTCCTTCAGCATCATATCCGCTCCCGGAGAACGGTAGAAGGAGAAGTCCCGGTCTCCGTCCGGCAGTTTGTGGACGAAGGCCAGGGTGGTATGGACCTCTTCGTCTTCCCTGAGACCTTTGAGTTCCACGCCGCAGGAAGCGACCGCTTCCTTTAACTGCCGGCCGAAGCCGTCCTTTCCGACCTTGCCGATAAAGGCAGTCTTCCTGCCCAGTTTCTGCAGCATGGCCAGTACGTTGCAGGGCGCTCCGCCCGGATTGGCTTCAAACTGCGGATTGCCGAAGGAAGAATCCTCCACATTGATGAAATCGATCAATAACTCGCCTAAGGCAGTCACATCATATCTCTTCATTCTTTCCACCAGAGTCCTTTCTTAGCGGCGACAGCGACCGATACCGAAGGATCGAGGCGGGGGATCAGGGTCGACTGCAGGGCATGGTAAAGATCGCTCTTGCCCGGCCAGACGGTCTCCTTCAGCCGATTGTGTTCATCCAGCTGGTGGTACCAGGAACCATGGACAGGATCCCGGACCGTCTCTTCCAGATACTGCAGATAACCGGCATAATCCTCAGCATACTTCCGATCACCGGTCACATGGAAAAGCACGGCAGAAGTATTGATTGCTTCCGCCAGCGTCCAGTGCATGCGGTCATGTACGACCGGGGTGCCGTCCCAGTCCGTCGTATAGACGATGCCTTTCTCGCCATCGGCATTCCAGCCGTCCTTTACAGCCTGTTCGTACAGACGGCAGGCTTTTTCGACATACGGCCTTCTCTTTTCTTCTTCGCGGTAAGTGGAATAAGCCCACTGAGTGATCAGTCTTGCCCATTCGATGCCGTGCCCCGGGGTCGCTCCATAAGGCTTGAAGGGATCGTCCGGTTTCTCCCGGTTGAAGGAAAGATCGGCTTTCCATTCCTCCGTAAAGTGTTCGGGGATCCGCCATGCATTGCCTTCTGCCCAGTTCAGGACATGGGCGATGATCCGGCCGGCCCGCTGACGCCAGACCTCTTCTCCGGTCACATCCGCGACTGCCAGGAAAGCTTCCACCGAATGCATATTCGCATTGAGCCCGCGATAGGTGCTGAGTTCCGTAAACTCCGTATTCCAGGTATCCCGGGAGAGTCCTTCCTCTTCATCCCAGAACTTCGCCAGGAAGACTTCTTCGGCTTCCTTCAGCAGTTCTGCTGCCCCGGGTCTTTCATTGAGGAGCGCACTGGCTGCTGCCAGGATCACGAAGGCATGGGCATAGCACTGCTTCTCCGGCAGATGCTTCCCGTCTGCGGTGATGCCCGGGTACCAGCCTCCGTTCCTGTCATCATGCAGGATGGTCCTGATCCCTCTCAGGGCCTGATCGATCAGTCCTTCACTTCCTTCAAAACCCATCGCCCTGCCCAGACAGTAGGAATGCGCCATCCGGCAGGTGATCCAGGTCTCCAGCGGTCTTTCCTGCATCGGAGCCCCGTCCGAGCCCAGATAGTAAGAAGCTCCGGAGGGTGCAGGAAAATGAACGCCGAACTTCAGCAGTTCTTCGCCCAGTTCCTGCAGGTATGCAGCATTTTCTTTGGTATCCAACTGAAACCGTTTCTCCATGGTCTATCTCCTTACCAGGATCGTTTCTCCGTTCGGTCCTTTATATGATACTTCTTCTTCGCCCTGAAAAACCAGCGCGGCAAAGGGCTGATCGGTATAATCTTCATGATCCATATGCAGGAATTCGTAGGTCTCCAGGATCACGCCGTCTCCCACCAGCATGGCTACATCGATATCCGCCCCGTCGCTCTCCCGATGATTCAGGACGCGGGTGCCGACCGTAAAGCCGAACTGTTCATAGAAACGGATGCTGGAGGCAAGATCCCGGACCGGGATCCCGATATGTTCCAGACCGTCAGTTACAGTATCCATCCTCTTTCCCGGCAGGTCAAGACGCTGACAGATCTCCGTGCCGACACTGTCCGGAAAAAGCGGGTTGACATAGTTCATGCCCGGCCCCCAGATCTGGGGATTATAGCTGACTTCGCTGCCGTTCTTCAGGGCCGTTCCTCGCTGCAGACAGCGCTCCACGCTGTAAGCGAGGTCCGTGCTGCGGAAAGCCAGATGGTCGAGGCCGACATAGTAGCCTTCCGGTTTCTCCGGCAGTTTCCGGGTCTCTCCGGGCACGAAAGCGATCCGGCAGTCCTTCAGAACGATCTCCTCATTTTCCGGTTCAGGAAGCTCTAAAAGCGTGCTGAGCGCAGCAGCCCGAAGGCCCGGATCCGCAGCGCGGATCTCCACTCCCAGGAACTTCATCAGCATTTTCCTCTTTTCAGCGGCAGCCAGTCCAGGACATCCTGGATATGCGCATCCCAGAACTTCCAGTCATGGACACCGGGGTACAGATGAAACTCGATGTCGACGCCCCTCTCCCGGGCAAAGGCGATATAGCTCTCGCTGGGTCCCCGCAGGAAATCATCTTCCCCGATCGTATGGTACATCTTCGGCAGCTCTTTCTTTTCAGAGAGACATTTCTGCAGGAGGAAGCGCAGATCATTCTCTTCGCTCATCTGCAGACTGTCGCCGTTGACGGCTTTACGGTAGTTCAGCGGCATCTTGGTCATATGCGCTTCTCCGCTCAGTTTCGCTCCGGCCTTGTCCAGATTGCCGCTGAGCGAGGCAACGGCTCCGTAGGTCTCGGGATGCTGCAGAGCGGCCCGGTAAGCGCCGTAACCGCCCATCGAGAGACCGGCGATGAAGGTATCTTCCCGCTTTGTCGAGAACGGGAACAGCGTCGTGCAGAAGGAAGGCAGTTCCTCGCTGATATAGATCAGGTAATCCTCCCCGTGTTTCATGTTCAGATAGCTGCTGTTCTCACCGCTGGGCATGACCACGGCCAGGCAGTGCTCCTGGGCATAGCGGTAGATGCTGGTGAGCAGCGTCCAGTCCGTGAAATCCCCGTAGGAACCGTGCAGAAGGTACAGGGTCTGGAACTTCCCTTCCCCGTAATAGTCCGGAACGTTTTCACCGAAAAGATAATCGTCAGCGCTGACAGAGGGGATGATCACGCTTAATTCCGTATTCTTCTTCAGAGCCGAAGAAAAGAAAGTTACATCAAAATGTGCCATTTAACCCTCCAAAGCCGCATCCTTCAGCGGCAGCCAGTTCAGGACATCCCGGATATGCGCATCCCAGAACTTCCAGTCATGGATGCCGGGATGTTCCGCATAGGTGAATTCCACGCCCAGTTCCTCGAACTTCTTCTTCGCAGCCTGGTTGCAGGGATAGATGAAATCCTCGGTGCCGACGGTCTGATAGATCTGCGGCAGTTCTCTGCCTTCTGCCTGCAGTTTCCTGATCAGCGTGAAGAGATCGGCATCGCTGCCGGCGATCTGATCCGTGCCGAGGATATCTTCGATCCGGAAGGGAGAAGCCGGCATTTCCGCCAGGAAAGGCAGGATCGTTTCCAGATCCAGAGCGCCGGACAGGGAAGCTACACAGGCATACTTTTCCGGCTTCGTCAGTGCGACCTTCAGCGCACCGTAGCCGCCCATGGAAAGACCGGCAATGAAAGTGTCCTCCCGCTTTGCGGAGATCGGGAAATTCGCTTCACAGAAGCGGGGCAGTTCTTCGCTCACATAAGTCAGATAATCACTGCCATAGACCATATCCTGATAGAAACTGTTGGAAGCACTCGGCATGACGACAGCCAGTTTATGATCCTGCGCATAGCGTTCGACAGAAGTCAGATGCAGCCAGTCGGAATAGTCGCCGTAAGCTCCGTGGAGGAGATACAGGACCTGATATCTGACACCCGGCCGGAAATAGTCGCGGGGCTTCTGATTCAGCAGTTCATCGGCGTCCGGCGTCGGTACGAAGACTTCCAGGTCCGTACCGAAACAGAGGGATGTCGAGAAGAAATGTGTCTTGATATAAGCCATTTTATTCTCCTTTGAAAACAGCGGCCTGCATGCAGACCGCTGTACCCGTTTATTTGCGCAGTTTCTTACCCTGCTTCACAAAGTCGACATAGACAGCGATCAGGATGATGATACCTTTGGCGACCATCTGCCAGTAGGAATCGATACCGGCCAGGTTCAGACCGTTATTCATGACACCGATCAGCAAGGCACCGATGATCGTGCCGCCGATGAAGCCGCGGCCGCCGGCCATGGAAGTTCCGCCCAGAACGACCGAAGCGATCGCGTCCATCGCCGCATCGGCGCCGACAGCCGGCTGACCGGAATACATACGGGCCGAGAGGACGACACCGGCCAGGGCAGCCATGATGCCGGAGAAGGAATAGACGAACCAGCGGACATGCTTGATGTTGACGCCGGAGAATTCCGCTGCTTTTTCATTGCCGCCGGTCGCATAGATATGACGGCCCAGCTTGGTGCGGTTCAGGACATACCAGACAAACAGCAGAATGACGGCCAGATAAACGAGCGGCATCGGGATGATCCCGCCGACGAAGCCAGTACCTAAGAAGATGAAGCTCTTGTCGGTCAGACGGATCGGCTGAGCGCCGGTCACGACGTAAGCGATACCCTGGCAGATGCACTGCATGGAGTAGGTGACGATGAAGGGCGGCAGACCGGTCTTATAGACGATGGTACCGTTGACGAAACCGATCAGCGCACCGAGCACGACAGCGCAGAGGATCGCGAGCGGGATCGGCAGACCGATATTGACCATGCAGGTGGCAACGACGACCGAAGACAGCGAGACGACCGCACCGGCCGAGAGGTCGATGCCGCCGGCGATCAGGATCATCGTGATGGCCGATGCCAGGTACAGGTTCGTAGAGATCTGACGCAGGACGCTGACGATGTTGGACCAGGTCAGGAACTGCGGGGTATTGATCTGGATAATGACGCACAGGATGAAGAATCCGATAATGATGCCGCCATTGCGCCGGATGTACTGAATGACGGGGTTGTTGCTGGCAAGGATATTCTTCAACGTACTGTTCTTTTCACTCATTTTCGTTTCCTCTCCTTAAATGTTGACAGCATTCTTCATGATCGTGACCTGATCCGCTTCGCTGCGGTCCAGGACAGCAGAGATCTCACCGCTGCGCATGACGACGACCCGGTCGCTCATGCCGATGACTTCCGGCAGTTCGGACGACACCATGATGATGGAGACGCCGGTTTTGGCGAGTTCGTTCATGATCGCATAGATCTCCGCTTTGGCACCGATATCGATACCGCGGGTCGGTTCATCCATGATCAGGATCTTCGGTTTGGCTGCCAGCCAGCTGGCGATGACGACTTTCTGCTGGTTGCCGCCGGACAGGTTGCCGACCAGGGTATAAAGGCCCGGAGCCTTGACGGATAATTCATCAGCATACTTCTGCGCGATCTCGGTCTCTTTCTTTGCGTCGACACGCATATTTTTAATGAATTCCGAGAGGACCTTCATCGTTTCGTTGAACTTGATGGACTGATCCGGGAAGATGCCTTCTTCCCGGCGGCTCTCGGGAACGAGACCGATCCCGGCAGCCAGGGCATCCTTACTGCTGGTGATATTGACCGGTTTGCCTTCGATCAGGATCTCGCCGGAATCCTTGGGATCCATACCGAAGATCGCCCGCATCGTCTCCGTGCGGCCGGCACCGACCAGCCCGGCAAAACCGAGGATCTCGCCCTTCTTCAGTTCAAAGGAAACGTTATGGACGTTCTTGTTGGAGAGGTTCCTCACTTCCAGGATCGTCTCCTTGCATTCGTTGTAGTCGCGGTTATAGTAATTTCCCATCTGCCGTCCGACCATCAGCGTGATCAGTTCATCGACCGTCGTGTCCTTAACGGTCTTGGTAGCGATGTACTTGCCGTCCCGGTAGACGGAGACCCGGTCAGCGATCTGATCCAGTTCACTCATCCGATGGGAGATGTAGATGATGCCGATCCCCTGCTTCTTCAGATCACGGATCGTATTGAACAGGGCATCAACTTCCTTATCGGAAAGTGAAGAGGTCGGCTCGTCCATGACGATGATCTTCGCTTCACTGAAAGTGGAGCGGATGATCTCGACCATCTGCTGCTGTGCGATGTTCAGGGAAGATACGAGCTGGGTGGCTTTTAAGCCCATATTGAAGGAATCCAGCAGTTCCTGGGTCTTTTTTTCCATGGCAGCACGGGAGATCATGAAGGATGATCCCTCTTCCTTGCCTAAGAAGATATTGTCCGAGATCGACATCTCCGGGACCAGGACGATCTCCTGGTGGATGATGCTGATGCCGTACTTCTCAGCGTCCTTGACGCTGTTGATCTCAACTTTCTTTCCGTCGATGAGGATCTCGCCCTCATCCTTGGTGTAGATGCCGCCAAGTACTTTGATCAGGGTCGATTTGCCCGCGCCGTTCTCACCTAGCAAGGCATGGACTTCACCGGGGTAGAGATCCAGATGAACATTGTCAAGCGCATGTACGCCCGGAAAGCTCTTGTGGATCCCGTTCATTTCCAGTAAGAATGATCTTTCGCTCAAAACAGGTCCCTCCTATCTGAATAGATTCCCTGCCGGCAGAGCCGGCAGGGAAAGCGTTACTTCAGTACTTGATCTTAGTGCCAGGCAGTCGCATCGAAATCGCCGATGTTTTCCTGGGAGATGATGAAGCAGGGAACGTCCACATCGGAGACGGTGCCGCCGCCGACCAGCGTTTCCAGAGCCTTGAAGACTTCCTGACCGATGGTGATCGGAGACTGAGCAGCCGTAGCCATCAGACCGCCGTCCTTGACGGAAGCCTGACCATCCGGGGAACCATCAACAGAGACGACGACCATTTCACGGCCGGCGGATTCTGCAGCGCCCAGAGCGATCAGACCGCAGGAGTCATTCAGACCGAAGACGAACTTCAGATCCGGATAGACCTGCATGGTGTCTTCGCAGCCGCGCAGGACATCATTCAGGGTAGCGATGGCAAAGTCTTCAACGACTTCAAAGTTTTCATTCAGGTTTTCCGTCAGACCCTTGACGCGGGCAACGACGGATTCTGCCTTCGGGTTATCGATGATCATCATCTGACCGCCTTCCGGATACTTTTCGTTCAGATATTCAGCATCGATCTTGCCGGCGCTGTAGTTATCGGAAGCGATGTAGCATTCGACCAGGTCACGATCGGTAACGGCAGAGTCATAGTTGATGACCTTGACGCCCTTTTCCTGGCAGAGTTCCAGGATCGGCAGGATACCGTCCTGAGAGACCGGGCACAGTACGAGGTGAGTGATGCCGGCGTTGATCATGTCTTCGCAGAGGTTGATCTGCTTCGCATTGTCGCCGTTGCCATCGCCGGACTGGAATTCCCAGCCCTTGGCTTCTGCCAGTTCCTTGACCGTGTCACGGACAGCGATCTGGAAGGGGTCCGTCAGGTTCATGGCGGTGAAACCGATCTTGACGGTCTCAGCTGTCGGAGCATCCGCGCTGGAAGCCGGTGCCGGAGCGGCGGAAGATGAATTGGAGCTGCAGCCTGCTAAGCAAGCCAGCAGAGCGACGAGCAGGACAACTGCCAGGCTCTTGAATCTTTTCATTTCTTTCTCCTCCTATTGAAATGAATCTATGCTTCACAGAGAGATCTGTTTCAGCCTTTTTAGAAGCGGTTTCCGGCACCGACGGTATCCGGATCGCACTTGTTGATGAAGTCTTCGATGGCCATATCCCAGACCCGCCATTCATGGTGGTAGCCCGGATATTCCTGGAAGAAGACATTCTTACGCTCGCAGCCGGCAGCGGCTTCCTTGAATTCACAGTAAGCATTCCAGAGGAAGTCTTCGTCGCCGCAGTAGAAGTACATCTTCGGCAGTTTCTTCTTCGTATTGAAGTAGATGTCCCAGGTGTTGTAGGGAGATCTCAGGAACTCTTCCATACCGCCCAGATTCTCGACCGAATTGAGGAAGCGCTTGTCATTGCCCTTGATCTTCTTCTCATCGATGTACCTGCCGTCAGAATGGACGTGGTAGTTGATCAGCGGGAAGGACAGGCAGCCGATCGCCGCAAACTTTTCCGGATGGGTCATGCCCAGACCGGCAGCTCCCTCACCGCCCATCGACAGACCGGCGATGAAGTTGTCTTCTTTCTTCGGAGAGGCCGGGAACCAGGCCTGGACCATCGGCATCAGTTCCTTAAAGAAGAAATCATAGAAGTTGTAGCCAAGCCCGAACTTCGGCCAGTTGACATAATCGCTGTTCATGGCGGAAGGCATGACCACGATCATATCCTTCTCGCTGGCATACAATTCGATGCGGGTCCGCCGCAGCCAGTCGGTACCGTCGCCGTAGGTGCCGTGCAGCAGCCAGAGGACCTTATACTTCTTATCTTCCTGATAGAACTTCTTCATGGAAACACCGCGGGGTTTATCGGGCAGGATGATCTCGACCTGCTCATTCTGATTCAGGAACTCACTCTCGAAATTCAGACTGACTAACGCCATTTCTTTCTCCTCTCGTCTGTAAGCGCTTACCCTTGCGGGTAAAAAATTTGAAGTATTCGGCAGCGGACCGCCTCCTACTTATTGCAAACGATTGCGCAAACGTTTGCTTTATGGTTAAATAATGTCATAGAAGATCGGATTTGTAAAGCGCTTTCTTTCAAAAAATCAAATTTTGTATAATAAAAACGACCGAGGTGAAACCATGACCACGAAGAATCCTGTCAGTATGATCGATGTTGCCCGTCTGGCGGGCGTCTCCACGACGACCGTCAGTCACGTCCTGAACAATACCCGCTTCGTTTCCGAAGAGACGAGAGAAAAAGTCAACGCTGCGATCCGGCAGCTGAACTATGTTCCCAACGCTTCTGCCCGTACCTTAAAGACCGGCAAGACCCATAAGATCCAGTTCATCATCTCGGATGTCGACAACTCCTTCTTTACTTCTCTGATCGATACCATCGAAAATGAACTGGCCGGCAAGGGCTATCAGCTGCTTCTGGCCAACACCCACGAAAACTGGGAAAGAGAGAGAAAGCATCTGCAGTCCGTCAGCCGTTCCACCGTCGACGGTCTGATCCTCTCCACAGCCCAGACCGACTGGAAGGTCCTGCAGAAGTTCCTTCCATCCGATATCCCGATCATTCTGATCGACCGTCAGCCGAAAGACTGCAGTGTCGATTCCGTTTCCATCTCTACCTATAAAGCTGTCTATCGGGCGATCATCCGTCTGCATCAGGCCGGACATACGAAGATCGGTCTGATCGGCGCCAGAGAGAACCTCTCCACTTCCATTGAACGTGATGAAGCCTACAAGGATGCAGTCAGCGACCTGCACCTGGAGCCTTACATCGCTCCCAGCGATTCCCTGCGCAACTCTTCCCCTTCCCGCTACCAGATGCTGGTACAGCAGGGCTGTACCGCTATCCTGATCGCCAACGAACGCATGACCGAAGATATCGTCCACTACCAGTACAAGAATCCGGAGGAACTGAAAAAAGGGATCTCGCTGGTCGGCTTTGCCGACAGCGGAGAACCCTACTGGCTGCTGGAGAGGATGATCATCCAGCCCACCGATGAGATGGGCCGCTATGCTGCCGGAAGGCTGCTGCAGATGATCGCTGACGAAGACCTGCCGCCGATCGAGAAGACGCTGGAAGCGCAGTACGTCGAAGAAAAATGACTGAAGAAGGCCTGCCGGCCTTCTTTAAAAATACTCTCTTTCCGTTCAGATAGGTCTCCAGCACCGGGATCGCATGGATCTCCCGGGGATCGACCGCGAAGGGATCTTCTCCCAGCACCGTGAAGTCCGCCAGATAGCCTTCCTTGATCAGACCTTTGCGGTCTTCTTCGAAACTGGCTTTCGCCGCCTCTTTGGTGAAACTGTCGAGCCCTTCCCGTACGGTAAAAGCTTCTTCCGGCAGATAGGGACCGGTCCCGTCCAGAGAGGTCCTGGTCACGGCACATTCGATGCCTTTCAGGCAGTCCGGCAGTTCGACCGGGCAGTCCGAACCGTTGGAGACGGTGACCCCCCTCTTCATCAGGGTCTTCCAGCTGTAGGAACTGTCTGCCAGTTCCTTCCCGACCCGGGCTTCGACGATATGGTTGTCATAGTCTAAGAAGATCGACTGCGCATAGACATGCAGCTTGAGATCGGCGATCCTTTGCAGCTGATCGGGACGCGAGATCTGGCAGTGCACGACGCCGTGACGGTGATCCTCCCGCGGGCATTCCTTCAGGGCATTGTCCAGAGAATTCAATACCTGATCGAGGCAGGCATCGCCGATCGCATGGATCGCGATCTGCATCCCGTTCTTATTTGCATAGGAGACCATCTCCTGCATATGTTCATCGGCAAAGAGGGAGAAACCGCAGGCAGAGGGATCATCGGCATAAGGTCTGCTCAGATGCGCCGTACGGGCCCCTAAGGAACCGTCGCCCAGCATCTTTAACGGACCGATCCTGAAGAGATCACTGCCTCTCCCGGTCACGTTGCCGCTCTGCACGAAACGCTTCAGTTCGGGAAGCGTGGTGAAGTTGCTTTGTTCGTAGACGCGCACGGTCAGCTCACCGCTCTCTTCCAGTTCCTGATAGGCTTCATTGATGACCTCAAAGGGGATAGCCCGGAAGACGCAGTAGTCATCGCTCTGGGAACTGGTGATGCCGTAGGAATTCAGCGCCTTGCAGGCAGCACGGATCATATCCTTGATCTCTTCCTTGCCCGGTAAGGGTACGAAAGGCGTCAGCAGGTTCATCGCATTATCATAGAAGCGTCCGTCGAGCCTTCCGTTCTCCTGACCGATGCGGCCGCCGACCGGCGCTTTCGTTTCTTCAGTGATGCCGCAGATCTCCAGCACTTTGGAGTTGACCACACAGGTATGTCCGCAGGCCCGGGTCAGCTGGATCGGGATATCCCTGCTGATCTGATCGAGATCATCCCGGCTGGGCATGCGCTGTACATCGGAAAAGTAGTCCTGATTCCAACCTCTGCCCTTCAGCCACTGTCCTTCCCGGAGAGGATGTTCCTGCAGGAACTCCTTCACATATTCCAGCATGCCTCCCAGACTGTCCGTATGCTTATGCAGCTGGGCCATCTGCAGGGCCTGACCGTAGTTCAGCAGATGCATATGCGAATCATTGAAAGCCGCACAGACGAACTTTCCCTTCAGATCAACGAGCCGGTCATAGCTCCCGCTCGCTTCGCCGACCGAAAGGAACTTTCCGTCTTCCACCGCAAAGGCTTCCGCAAAGCCTTCTCCGGTATAGATCCTGCCATTGCAGTACAGTGTCTTCATAGCGTATCTCCCCCGTTCTTATGAATAAGAATAAGCATTTTTCTTCGTGAAAACAATATTATTCTGGACAAGTATTTCTTTTTGAGTAGGATAGATAGAAGTAAAGGGGAATAGATATGGAAGCAATTACCGAGCTTTTACATCACAACTTAGTCCTGACCTGCAAGTTCCTGGCCGTCATCATCGAGATCATCGGCACCATCCTGATGGTCATCGGTCTCGGCAAGGAACTGAACAAGATCATCAAATACCGTTTCAAATTCCGTGACATCCTGGCCGATCCCGGTCTGAACCGGGCCATGTCCACTGTCCTGGAAGTCTATCTGTCTGCCGAGATCCTGAAGACTGTCTACATCAGCCAGATGACCGAACTGATCCAGATCGGCGTCCTGATCATGCTGCGTGTCTTCATGGCTTTCGCCCTGCACTGGGAAGGCAGCCACAAGGGACACAGTCCCGTCGTTCACGACGATATGGCACACTGAGACCGGAAACGGTCTTTTTTTATACCCTTTCCGCCAATAAGAAACAGAGCGCAGCGCAGCCGATCAAGGTGAACAGGTAGATCCTTCCGCCGAAACTGCTCAGGATCTCTCCGAGATCACCGAGATACGGAGCATGATAAATGACCCTTCCGATCAGTTCCGGATAGGCCAGTTCTTCAAGATCCGCTTCCGCATTGGCATCGCCCTTAGTGATGATCGTCTCCTGCGAGGGGTCATTTTCCAGTGCCCGATGCACGACCACGGTCCCGTTACGATAAAAGGCAATGATCTCCCCTTCTGCGATCTCTTCCCCTTCCGCCTCTCTCACCAGCACCAGACTGCCCTGCGGCACTGCCGGAGCCATGCTGGGAGAGACGATGCGGTAGGTCTCATAACCGAAGAAGCGGGGCAGTACGAACGGCAGCATCATCACCAGCGCCGCCAGGATCAGAAAAAGACCGGCACCCCGGAACAGAAGCGATATCCCCCTGCGAACAGACTTTTCTTTCATACTTTATAAAGTATATCAACTATTCCCCGACAAAGACCAGAGCGTCTTCCTGTTTGCAGAGGAAAAGGAATTGACTTATAATAGTAGGGCATGCAGGTGTGGTTCAATGGCAGAACTCGACCTTCCCAAGGTTGCAACGGGGGTTCGATTCCCCTCACCTGCTCCAATAGAGACCGACATCTCGCAAGAGATGTTTTCTTTTTCTGCAGCAGGCGTTAAATGAGCCTTTTAGAAACAGTTTTTTCCAACTTTAACTAATCACTCTAAAGCGCTCTATCCTCGGTTTTGGTTTCATCAAACCTTTATAAAACGAATCGTGTTCGTAAACTCTCAATGCTTTATCATATGCTCCAGTCTGCGCTAAAAGTCTGCAGATCATGCATATGACGGTAGATACTGTCTTTCTTTTCGTAGAGTTCTTGCGGCTTTCCCTGTTCTGCCACTTTGCCTTCATTTATGACAACGATCTTGTCAACATTTTCCACTGTTCTCATACGGTGAGCGATCACTAATACCGTCTTGCCTGCCAGCAGTCTTGTCAGAGCATTCTGAACCTTTGTCTCATTTTCGACATCAAGAGAGGCGGTAGCTTCGTCAAGCAAAACGATCGGGGCATCTTTCAGCAACGCTCTGGCGATCGAGATCCGCTGTCTCTCTCCGCCGGACAATCTTGTGCCGTTTTCACCGATCTGTGTATCAAAACCCTGCGGCAGTTTCTCAATGAATTCCAGGCAGTTTGCCGCTTTGGCTGCCTCATATACTTCCTCATCGCTGGCACCGTGTTTTCCCAGACGGATGTTTTCTCTGACTGTATCATCAAAGAGAACTACATCCTGAAAAACCATAGAATAGTCTTTTAAAAGTGCTTCTGAATCAACAGCACTGATATCGACCCCGCCAACCGTAATGTTTCCCTTTGCAACATCCCAAAGACGTGCTGCCAGCCTGGCACAGGTGCTCTTTCCCGAACCCGACGGGCCGACCAAAGCCGTTACCTCTCCTTCTTTTGCAGTAAAGCTGACTCCATGCAGTACTTCTTCACTGTTGTAAGAAAAATGCACATCATCGAAAACGATGTCATGGCCTTTCGGTTCAAAAACTTCAGAACCTGTATAAGATTTCGTATCATATATTTCGTTCAGCCTTTTAGCCGATACCTGAGAGACGAACATCTCGGCGATCAATGCCAAAGATTGGTCAAATGGCGCATAGACTCTGGTTATTACCATCATGAACAGAAACAGCGTCATGAAATCGATCTGTCCGCGAGCGATCAGTCTTACAGCTGCAAATATCGTCGTCGCAATGCCCAGTCTCATGATAACGCTGGCTCCGTTGACAAACAGTCCTGTTACAAGTTCCCCGTGTTTCATGATCTTCTCGTGTTTATCTATTTTGTCGAAAAGCGACTTCAGATAACGTTCTTCCTGGTTCGTTGCCTTGATCTCTCTGACGTTCTCGATCGCTTCCTGTATTCCGTCCGATACTTCGACAGCTGCCTGTTTGTTTCTTTCGGAATTGCGTTTTTCAATGTTTCGTGATCCAAACAAGAGTCCGAATGCTGCAGGTACTCCCCATAAACAAGCCATGGCAAGTCTCCAATCACGGATCAACAGCATTATGGCTATTACAGCCGTTGATATATAAGCTCCATAGAGATAGCCGAGACAATGAGACCAGACATGTTCGAGCCGGTTGACATCACCCATGATGGTTTCGGTAAGGTCGGCCAGATCTTTCTTTCCAAAGTATCCCAGCGGCAGTTTTCTAAGCTTTTCAGCCAGCGAAATTCTGACATTTCTGACTTCGCTGTATACCAGTCCATATGTCGCCTTATACTGCTCCAGATGGGTCAGAAAAGACAGGATCAGAAAAACGATCAGCATAAGTATATAAGGTAATGCCGCAGGCAGACCTTTTCCTTCCGTAATGACAGACATGTAATCCTTCATCAGAAGATAAAGTATTCCGGCTCCGGCCATGACCGTAAGATTAACTATAACTGTCCAGACAGCTCCTTTTCTGGTATTTTTCAAACCCTTGTCAGTCAGTGTATAGGTTTTCTGAAAATTCTTGCCGAACATTAAGCTGCCTCCTTTTCTGTGCCGATCTTCCAGCTGAGAGCCCGGTTGTATTCTTTCCACATCTGAGCGTATTTTCCTTCCTTTTTCAGCAGTTCATTGTGTGCACCTTCCTCGATAAGCTTTCCGTTTTCCAGGACCAGTATCCTGTCTGCCGATACGACGGTGGAAAGTCTGTGAGCGATCATGATGACAGTCTTGTTTCTGGTCAGGTTCTTCAGAGCTTTCTGGATCTTTACCTCATTTTCCGGATCTGCGAAAGCTGTCGCCTCATCCAGCACAATGATCGGCGCATCCTTGATTATCGCTCTGGCAAGAGCGATCCTTTGCTGCTCCCCGCCGGAAAGAAATACTCCGGAAGCATTGATCTGAGTATGGATCCCGTCCGGCAGCTTGGTGATGATATCATCACACTGAGCGGCGGAAAGTGCCTCATAGACTTCGGTTTCACTTGCCTGAGGTCTGGCTGCCCTGACGTTTTCCAGGACTGTGGTTTTAAAGAGGTGATCATTCTGGAACACAAAGGCAACACGTTCCATCAGAGTATGCGGATCGATATCCCTCACATCCGCACTGCCTATTCTGACAGTGCCGCTACTGACATCCCAGAATCTGGGAATGAGTGAGGCAGCGGTAGTCTTCCCGCCTCCTGAAGGTCCAACAAGGGCTACGGTCTCACCGTCATCCACTTTAAAAGACACGTCATCAAGTGCCGGATGATCGTTTCCATCATAAGTGAAGGAAACATGATCGAATTCGATACTGTTTCCAGCAGGGATAAGATCCTTATGCGAGAGGGGAAGGACCGGTGCCCTCATTACCTGGCTGATCCTCATAAGTGCCGTATCTGCCAGCATCATTCCGCTGGCACCGAACATGATCCTTGCAAGAGCAGTGGAGATCACCGCTGAAAAAACGCTGTAAAAGGCAAAGTTGACAACAAACTGTATAAAATTTCCGGCATTCAATGCGGAAGATGCCATGACAAGGGCGACAGGAACAAGGAAGACGAAAGAACCTTCCGTAGCTGTCAGATTTACAGCCTGCGGAACTTTACATATATCCGCCTGATAGTGTTCAGCCTTTGCGCTATAGTCGTTGATGGCTTTTTCAAACGCCTTAAAGGAGTAGACTGTCTGCTGAAAGACCTTTACGACCGGAATGCCGCGCACATATTCGGTCCCGGCCTTGGCCATGACGTCCTGGGCAGCCTGATACTCAGCCATCAATTGCGCATTCTTACCGCCCATCATGGAGAACAGCGCTCCGACAGATACGATCCCCGCCAGCATACAAGCGAGTCCCATTCGCCAGTCGAACACGACCATAAGGACGATCAGCGTCAGGAACATGGCTGCAGTGCCGACGATGTCAGCAAGGTTGTGTGCCAAGAGGGTCTCCGTATCTGCAGCTCCGCTGTCCAGCTTATTTCTTAATAAACCTGAAGCATTATTGTCGAAAAAACCCAAAGGCGTCTTCATCAGATGGGCTATTCCCTGTTTACGAATGTTTGATGCCGTTCTGAAAGCCGCCAGATGCGTACACATCAATGAACAGAAATATACAGCTATTCCTGCAAAAGCAGACCAGAAAGCCATCCAGGCATATTTGGAAATGTTAACGGCATTGCTATAGTCCGGCGCGGCAGAGATCAGATCTCTCAGTACGAGCCAGATGCATACATACGGCAGCATGCCCAGTACCATGCTCAGTGCCGATAAAGCCATGCCGGCGAAGGTAAGTCCTTTATAAGCGCCTGCATAGTCAAGAAGAACGGATAGATTATTCTGTTTCTTTTCTTCCATACGATATACTCCTGTCTATTCAGTTAGCCATAACTAACTGAATAGATTATCTCACAACTTCGTATGATTTTACCAACCAGTTTTTCCGGCACTCTGAACTTATGCGTGGGTGATCATCTCAGATAAAGAAAATGACCCTTCTGTTATCACGATCCTAAACATCAGACGATCACAGAAGGGAGGGATTGATTATTCCGGATTTTGATTTTTTAAAACATTACCGAACATCTCTGCAAACAGGAACCTGTACCAAAAGAAAACGCTGCTCATTTTGAGCAACGTTTGCAATCTTGTTTGTTTTCCCGATCTTTCTTCCGTCGGTAAATAGGATGCCGAGGGATTCACTGTGTGTAACGGACATGCCGAAACTCGACGTACTTCCGAGATCCAGGATATAGCCGATAAACCTGCCCTGATCCAGAAGATAGCCGCCCCGAACCTGATTGGAAGAATGACTGCCGGTGAGAAAGCTGACCGGCAGTTCATCGGTGATGACTTTCTCCCCTTCGCTTACGCTCTTGTCGTTATAAGCCAGGTCTTCATACACGTTCCTGTATGTATCGATCAGTTCCCATCGGTCGATCTCTTCTTTTAGTACGGTCATCTCATCTTCAATGAGTTCTGCAGGCTTAAAAGAGATGCCTTCATCTTGTTCGTCTTCCTTCACACAGAAACAGTTGTCATCTAAGACCCCCGTCTTTTCCAATGACCGTAAAGTATTCTGTCACTTCTTTCATCTATTCCTCAAGCAGTTCTGCAGCCTTCTCCAGCCATTCCGTGATATGGATATGCTGCGGTCAGACATGTTTTTCCCCGTTCTTTTTCACCCGCTGCGGCGACCGTGATCCGTTTCTGTTCCATACGTTTATCCTCTTTCGTGATCTGTGAACGTACCTTCTTATGTCTGTTGTAACAGAAGCGCAGGTCCTGACGGGTCGCCTGCTTCGAACGTTCCGGCAGACACCGGCATTTCTGCGGAGTTCTTTTCTTTTTCCTGAATAAATTGCATATAATGAAAATGATCTCTACAAGAGGAAATCGGAGGAACGAAATGAAAAGAATTATTACGCTCTTGCTGTGTGCGCTGATGCTGCTGAGCCTGGCTGCCTGCGGCAGCAGCTCTGCTTCGCAGGAACCTTCCAAGGAAGAAACAGCAGAAACGGAAGCGCCCGTCGAAGAAACGAAGGAACCGGAAACGACCGCCGAACCGGAGCCGACCGCAGCTCCGGAAACAAATGATGACATGGTCGAAAGGACCGTTGGCGATGCCTTCCGCTTCATGGTCCCCAAAGACTGGGAAAAGCAGGAAAACGGATCCTATATGGTCGATTCCGACAGAGGACCGATCAATATCTTCTTCCTGAAGCTCGCTCCGGAAGAAAAAGGCTATGCCCTGCCGGAAGGCTTCTCGATCGAGTCCGAAGATCTCGCAGAAGTCTTCATCGATTACATGAATGAGGCGCAGGTATTCCAAGACGTAACGATGAAACTCTACAACGCCGATGAAGGCGTTCAGGAGACCGCAAACGGTCTGCGCTACCGCCATATCGCCTGCGATGTCCTGGATAAAGACGGCAACGAGGTCGACTACATCATCTTATATGTCTACGAATGGACGGACGATGCCTACTTCAGCATCGTCTTCGATCCCGCCTACAGCGTTTCGACTGTCCGCGACTGCATCAAGATCATCCACAAGACGATCGAACGCATCGACTGATCACAGAAACGATCTGACTGAAAGTCTTCTTTGGAAGACTTTTTCTTTTCCCGGAAGAGGCGCAAAGACAGAACGGGATATATCTGTTATACGTGTACATTTTATACATATATAATAGAAACAGATACACTGACCGCTGTCCATCAGCGGCCGCAAGGAGGCACAGATGATCCCTACACCGAAACTGAGCGAGATCCTGCAGGAAGAATTCATGAAGCCTTACGGGATCAGTGCGTACCGTCTGGGCAACGATATCCATGTACCGGTCTCGCGTATCCAGGATATCCTGCATGACCGCCGCCGGATCAGCGCCGATACTTCTCTGCGTCTGGGACGCTATTTCGGCGTCTCCGATGATTACTTCCTGCGTCTGCAGAATGAACTGGACCTGCGGCAGCTGCGGGAGTCCCTGCAGGAGGAACTGCAGCAGATCATCCCCTGCCATACCGAAAAACAGCCTCCCCTGACTTCCTCAGAACAGTAAATCATTGTGCACTTCCTGTTTTTGAAATAGAATGACTCTTGAGGTCTTTTATTATGGTCAATTTTTTCAAAACGAATATGGAACCCAATAAGAAACTGCGGATCGCCGAAACGATCCTGCTGATCCTGCTGCTCTGTGGATCTGTTTTTTCCTTTCTGAGCGGAACGAACCGGGTCAATGCCGATCCCGGCAGCGTGACCGCTGACGGCAGCGCAGAGATGTTCATCGATCCGGAAGCGGAATGCGACGAAGAGCTCTCCGTCTGTGAGATCACTTACAGCAGCGATGCCGACGAGATGATCATCCGTACTTCCCCGGAGACTTTCGAAGAACTGCCGGAGACGATGACCGCTTATATCTATAGAACGGCAGACGGTACCCGCTTATTCTTCGATCATCCCGATCCTTCCGTCAATGAAGTCCGCTACGAATACAAACAGGTCACCGCTGTCGATTCCATGCCGATCTTCAACCTGGGCATCTCCCTGATCATCCTGTCTCTCTCCCTGGCGATCGTGCTCTTCTTCTCAAAGGTCTTTACGACCTATGAGAAATGCTGGTTCCTGTCCATCATGGTACTGGCTACGATCTTCTCGGTCCTCTTCCCGGAAGAGAGCGCCAACGGAGTCAACGGCGTGGTGATCATGCTGCTGTACCTGCTGGATACCTTCTTGAACATCCTCTGCGAACTGCTGATCTCCAAGCAGTCCCGCTACAACTTCCTGGTCTCGCTCCTGGTAGAGATCACCGAGATCGCGATCTCACTGGTCCTGATGTACCGCTTTGCGACGATGGTCGTGACCCTCCTCTTCTGGATCCCCATTGATATCCTCAGCTACATCAACTGGAGCAGGCACAAAGACGACGAGGATGAGGAACTGACGGCTGTCAGAAGACTGAAGGGCTGGCAGGAAGCGCTGATCATCCTGGCCATCCTCGTCTGGACGGTCGGTGTCGGTTATTTCCTGAGCGGACTGGATATCCGTACCGACTTCTTAGGAAACAACAGAACACTGGAGACCGCCATGATCTACCTCGATGCCTGCGCTTCCGCAGTCGGCATCGCCAACGGGCTCTTCATCTTCTTCCGTCTGCGGGAGCAGTGGATCGCCTGGTACATCTGTGCAGCTCTGGAAGCGGTCATGAACATCCTGGCCGGTCAGTATGTCCTGCTGATCCTGAAGCTCGGTTATTTCACCAATACGACCTACGGTTACATCAAATGGACCCGTTATATCCGGGAACATAAAGAAGAAGCTCCGGCCCTGTTCTGACGGGTTTGCGTATACCAATGAAAATTGATAGAATAAAGGCGCAAAATAGATAAAGGCGGTAAAAAAGTATGGCTATTGAAGCAGGCGATTTCAAAACTGGACTGACGCTCATCATCGACGGCGACCCCTGGCAGGTCCTCGACTTCCAGCACGTCAAACCCGGCAAGGGTGCAGCGATCCTGCGTACGAAGATGAAGAATCTGCGTAACGGCAACACGCTGGAAAAGAACTACAACGCCAACGTGACCTTCGAGCAGGCGACCATCACCCGCAGAGCGGCTACCTACACCTATGCCATGGATGATGTTTATTACTTCATGGACAGCGAATCCTACGAGACCTATGAGCTCTCGGCAGAACAGGTCGGCACCAACAAGTACTACCTGGTCGAATCCATGAGCGTCTATCTGGTCTTCTTCGAAGAAGATCTGCTGACCCTCAACGTTCCGGATAAGGTCGAACTGATCGTTGAAGAAACGACCCCGGCCATCAAGGGCGCTCCCTCCACCCAGACCAAGGATGCGGTGACCAACACCGGTCTTACTCTGCGCGTTCCGCAGTTCATCGATCAGGGTGAGCACATCATCGTCTCTACGGCAGACGGATCGTATTCTTCGAGAGCTTAGTCACTAAGCTCTTTTTTTCGTTATGAAGACCGTACTGATCACCGGTGCTGCCAAAGGCATCGGCAGAGCCACTGCTCTGGAACTGGCCAAAGCCGGTTATGCGATCGTCATCAATTACCTGACTTCCGCGAAGGAAGCAGAAGAGCTCCGGAAAACGATCGCTGAAACGTATTCCGTCCCCTGCCTGACTGTACAGGCTGATGTCTCGAAAGAGGAAGAAGTCGAAAGGATGATCGCTGAGATCGAAGAGAAGCTCTCTCCCGTCGATATCCTCATCAACAATGCCGCCATTGACCTGCCCAATCTCTTCCGGGAAAAAACGGCGGAAGAATTCCGCCGGGTCCTGGATGTGAATGTGGTAGGCGCCTATAACTGTGCGAGGAGCGTCTGCCGGGGCATGAAGGAAAGAGGTTATGGCCGCATCATCAACATCTCTTCGACCAACGGCATCAACACCTACTTCCCGATGTGCTTCGACTATGATGCCTCCAAGGCCGCTCTGAACTCCCTCACCCACGATCTGGCTATGCAGCTGTCTCCGGAGGTCCATGTCAATGCCGTGGCTCCCGGCTTCATCGGCACCGAGAGTGAACTGGAAGGTTATGACGAAGAGTTCTTAAAGGAGGAACAGGAAAAGATCCTCGTAAAGCGTTACGGGAGACCGGAGGAAGTCGCTTACCTCATCCGCTTCCTGATCAGTCCGGAAGCCGACTACATCAATAACGCGGTCATCCGCATCGACGGCGGACAAAAAGGAAGCGTCTAGCTTCCTTTTCTGATCTTTGTCAGAGCCAGTAATACCGACAGTTTCCCGTACTCCGGCGTCAGTCCTCCCTGCATGAATAAGGTATAAGGCGGAATGACCGGGGCATCGGCACTCAGTTCGATGGTGCTGCCCTGGGTGAAACAGCCGGCTGCCATCACTTCATCGAAGGGATAGCCCGGCATCGGTGCCGGCAAGACCCGGACATAAGAATCGATAGGCGAAGACTCCTGGATGCCCTGGGTAAAGCGGACCAGATTCTCCTTCGTTTCCAGTTCCACCGTCTGGATGATGTCCGTTCTCTCTTCGTTCCACTTCGGAGAAACATTCTTAAATCCCAGCTTCTCCAGCATGTATGCGCTGAACACCGCCGTCTTCAGGGCATTGCGGACAGCGCCAGGAGCCATGAAGAGGCCTTTGAAGAAAGCGATGTTCTGGTTGAAGTTGGCGCCCTGCTCCTTGCCGAGACCGGGAGCCGTCAGCCGGTCGGCGACCATGGCCACGAGATCGCTCCTGCCGGCGATATAGCCGCCGGTGGAAGCGATGCCTCCGCCGAGATTCTTCATCAGTGAACCGACGACGATATCGGCACCGGCATGTCCGGCCTCCGTTTCTTCGACCAGTTCGCCATAGCAGTTGTCGACCATGATGATCACGTCTTTATTGACTTTCCGGATCGCTTTGATGACCTCTTCGATCTTGCGCAGAGAGAGCGATTTCCGGGCGGAATAGCCGCGGGAGCGCTGGATCTCGACCAGCCGGACATCGCCCTTCTTTAAACGCTCTGTGACCTTTTCCGTATCGAACTCATCACCGATCAGATCGATCTGTTCATAGAGGACCCCGCTCTTCTTTAAGGACTGCGAAGAATCTCCGGAGAGGCCGATCATCTCCTGCAGGGAATCGTAAGGCGTTCCGGTCAGGGAGATCAGGGTATCGCCGTGCTTCAATAAGGCCGAGAAAGCCAGATAGAGGGCATTAGTGCCGCTCATGATCTGCGCCCGGACCAGGGCATCTTCCGTGCCCAGCACCGTCGCAAAGATCTTCTCCAGCTTGTCTCTGCCGGGATCGTAGTTGCCGTAGCCGTTGATATCGGCAAAATCGGTATAGGAGACCTTATTCTCGATAAAAGCGCTCAGGATACGGTCAGAATTCTTCATACAGACCCGGTCGATCTTATCGTATACCTCTTTCAGTACTTTCTCAGACTCTTCCGCAAGATCCAGCAGGTCTTTGTCTATCTGTTCATAGATCATCATTTCACCTCAGTTACGTATCTATTATGAACGAATCCCGGAAAAAAGGAAGCGCTCCTGCGCTTCCTTTCGCTTCTTTTACTTTGTCTGATCAGAGCTCCAGTTCCATTTTCCTTCTTCGTTGACGAAGTGGTTATTGGCACCGTAGCCTTTCTTCGGAGAATCATCATAGGTGTTGGTGAAGCTGACTACGTTCTCCTCTTCGCCGGAGAGGGTGATCATCTTCTCCCGGTCTCCCTCGATCTCATAGGCTGCACCGCTGTAGATCTCTTCAACGGTGAACTCCGCACCGATCGGCAGGCCTGTGAGCGTAACGCTCTCGACGCCTTCTTTCGAGAAGGTCAGCGATACGACATCGTTATAGATCTCGTTCTTCTCCCCTTCCGCATCGGTCATAGTTCCCTTTACCCGGAAGACGAAGGTCGCAGGCGACGAGGATTCATAACGGGAGACGGTCTTGGTGATCTTCAGCTCGACCGGCCGTTTCACGTTAGTGAAGACCGGCGGAGTACTCTGTTCCTCCTCCGTTTCTCCGTCATAGCTCACTTCGGCAGTCATCGTGCCGTCACCGTTGTCATGGACGGTCACGCCGACCTTTTCCCGGTGATCATCGTAGGTGATGTCCGGATCGTTTCCGGCAACTTCTTCCACATAGTAGATGAAGCGCTTCCCGTCATCCTCCAATGTGTAGTGCAGAGCAGAGAATTCCACCTTACCGTCAGTACCGGCATAGACCGTTTCGATCTCCTCTCCGGCACTGTCAGACAGACGGAAGGAGAACTGTTCCTCTTCAATGACGCCGTTCTCCAGGACTTTCTTCGCTTCGATCAGCGCACCCGTGCCTCCCTCTTTCTGGGTCGTACTGTTGTAGGCATTCTCGAAGGAAGCTTCAGCAGTCTGACCGGCCGTGATCATTCCCTCGTCATTCGTCTTCGAAACGAGTTCATAACCGTCAGCCGGACTCTCGACGACGATGTAGCTGCTCTTATGCGGCAGGCCGTGGACCGTGAAGCTCTCACCGCCCTTGATGCTGACGGCTCCGCCGCTGCTGATCATTGTTGTCGTGCCGTCCGGAAGCGTCACTTCGTACTGTTCACTGATCTCGTTCCCGCGGGAATCGAAGAAATAGAGCGTGAAGTAGAAGCTTCGCTCAGCTGCGCCTGCCGTCGCATTGTGCAAGGTCTTGGAGACCTTCAGATCTCCGCTGCTCATTGCGTTGCGGAAATTCGCACCGCTCTGATCGTAGAATACTTCAGCATTCAGTCTGCCGTTGCCGCGGTCTGTGACCCTGACCGTGACCTTCTCTTCATGGTCATCATAACGGATCGAACCGTCAGAACCAGCAACTTCTTTGATGGTGTAATGATAGATGCCCTGATGTTCATAACGGATGGAATCGAAGTAGACCGGTGCCGTACCATAGTACGGATTCGGGATCGTATTGCCTTCCTCATCGAGCGTCTCTTTCATCTGATCCTGATTGCTGTTGGAGACAGTCTGTAAGACATTCCCTTCCTCATCCAGCAGCTGGAAACTGTACTGACCGGCAGTGAAACTTTCCCCGGGCAGAGCCTTATGGGCAACGATGTCCGCCAGCGTATAAGCGCTGTAGACATTCGTCGCCGTCACATTGACTCTTTCAGCACTCAGCACCGTGCCCCGGGCATTCTCAATGCCGCGCAGGCTCCAGCCTTCCGGCAGATCGACTTCGGTGATCGTGTAGTGCGTTCCGGCCGGCAGGAGCGGGAAGACGATCGTTTCGTTGGCTTTACACTTTACCGTGTATTCACCGTTCGTCGCTTCCGCCGACTGACCGTCATCCAGACTGAACCACTGGGCATACAGCGTAACTGTCTCATCGTTGCCGGCGATCGAGTTGATCGACTGTCCGTCGCCGTAGTTCGTTCCGCTGCCATCCGGTTCCGTATTCCAGCCGACGAACAGAGAGTTTTCCTTCTCAAAGCGGCTGACCGGAAGTTTCGCCGAAACGCCGCCGGTCATCGTGACATCCGTCATCGTGCCGCTGCCGCCGTTCGCGTCGAACTTCAGGGTGTAATGTGTCCGATCGTAGTAGTACTTTACCGTAACTCCGCCGGCGACGACCGTCACCGTCTGCGTCTCCGGAGTCAGGAAGCCCTTGTAGGTTCGGATCTCCGGCGTGACTTCGACATTCAGATCATAGGTCTCGATGTCGACGTTGACAGGGGTCGCTTCATAACCGCTGCAGTCCGCTTTCTGCAGATAGTGTTCGGTCGTGACTTTTGCCCTGCGGCTGGGATCCAGATACTGGGCATACAGGTTAACTGTTGCTCCGGGTGCCGCATGGAAGTCAGCACCGGAGACCATACCGGTATAGCGGTCACCGGAACCGTCTCTTTCCGTCGTCCAGTACAGGAATTCATAATTGCTGGGATGTATAGGAACAGGTGTGCTGACCGTATCGGCAGCACCGTTGACACGCTGCCACTGTGTACGGGAATAACCGCCGTTTGCATCGTAGTGCAGCAGGAAACTGTCTTCACTCATCCAGATGGCGTAGAGAGTAACGGTCTGACCGCCGGTCGTTGCCCCGGTGAATTCTGCCCCATCGGCATACTCCGGCAGGATCGCATTCGGATCAGTGGACCATCCCGCAAAGTTCAGATCGCTTTCAAAGGTGCAAGGCGGCAGGATCGTCGTATCGGACAGGTTTGCCGTAATGGGATCCATGGTGCCGGTAGCGCCGTTAGGATCGAAGGCAATGGTGAAATTAGGATCATAGCCTACTCTGACCCAGGTACCGGCTGCCTCACTGCCAACTTTTGTACGCAGTACTTCTGTTGTGATTGCGTCTTGAGGGTTGTCGATTCCCAGGCGATACCATTTAACACCCGCATTATGCCCGTTGAAAATGCCATTATTCCCTGTAGCAGAACTGTAGTGAGCGCTTGTATTGAATCGGAAACCATCCCCGACGATAAGAACCTGCAGATTCGTGCAGTACTCAAGCATGGCCCATAAATGCGTATCGCTATTGATCGTCATATTCCGAACATCAAGATACTCCAAAGTCGGGCAACGAGAGAATAAACAGAAGACACCCTCTTCCCAGCTTCCGCCTCCGAGCATACTCTCTGTAGTAAAACTGCTCAGGTCTTCATAAACCACTTTCGTATCATCAAACAATCGAGCAAAATTTGTTACTTTACTGGTATTCCAGGTAGTAAGATCAGCAGCTGTAAGCTGTCTGGAAAGGTTAAACAAACATTTGAGATTTGTCACCCCTGATGTGTCCAGACCTTTTAAATCAGCCTTGTTTAAAACACTCCAATTGTAGAAGCAGTATTCCATGGAACCGGTAACTCTGACCATTCCCGAGACAGTGACATATTTTGCAGTCGTTTTGAACCCAGAAAGAGAACTCTTCAATGTTTGGCCATCGATCGTTGCGATCATATCAGGATCCGTCGGACGTATCACAATCGTTGCAGACTCGTTGTACCAATCGATCGTGACATTCGTTCCTGCTGTTACAGATCTGGTCGGTGAGCCTTCCGGAACATCGATATCGAATTGGCCGGCAGAGTTCTGCGAAGCCCCCAGCATCGGCGCCTTCGCCGGTGCCGCAAACAGGCCTCTTCTCACCGCATTCAGCGTCCGGTTCGGCGTGCTGAAAACAGCCGGCTCTTCATCGACTTCCGGTTCACTGTTCTCCGGCTGTTCCGGAGTTTCCGGAGCCACCTCCACAGGCGACTTTTCTTCGGAATCCTGCGCATACCAGAACATGTTCCCGCTGTCCGTCAGCGGCATGCCGGCATCATTGGACAGAACGACCTTGAAAGTGAATTCCACTTCCTCATTGGCTTCGGTCAGCCCTTCGGCAGCCTTACGGATCTGCAGGGAACCGGGTCTCGTGGTGTTCCTGAACTGTGCCGGTGCATCATTCTCATAAGAGACTTCCGCCGTCAGTGTTTCGTTGCCGTCGACGACGGTCTTGGTCACGACGACCGTAACGGTGTATTCGTTCTCATCGAAGGCGACGGTACGCAGGTCATCTTCATTGTCGGTGTAGGTGATCGTTCCGTCTTCCGCAACGGAAGTGACGATATTCGCTGCTTCACGCAGCTTGTAGGTATAGGTCCCCTCTTCGGTATAGATCGTACGGAACTGAATGAATCCGCCGGCCGTATTCGCAACAGTCTGCAGGACTTCACCCTTCGTTTCGGAACCTTCGGTATCATCGACCAGTTCGAAGGCGAAACGTCCGGCAGCCGGGGCCTTGCCGTCCATACGCTTGCTGGCGACGATCGTCGCGGTCGCCTTGCCCGGATCGAAGATATTGGTATACTTCGCTTTAGCTTCTGCCTGAGGCTTGACCAGACCGGCTGCATTCTCACTGGAGGGGATCCAGCCGGAAGGCGTCTCTTCACTGACCTGATAGGCAATACCGGCCGGAAGATTCTTCACTGTCAGGATCTGGCCCGCTTTCAGACTGAAGCGGTAAGCGCCGTCTATCAGTTCGACTTCTCTTTCCGCTTTCTCTTCTTCCGTTAACGGAACAGGCTGATTGCCTTCAGAATAGACTTTCTGGCCTTCTGCTCCCTCAGACAGAGAGACCGTGATCGTCTCCGGCAGTTCCTCGCCGTTCAGTGTTAAGACGAACGGGAACTGCGCATTACCATCCGGTTCCTTACCGTCATCTTCCCAGTTCGTCAGCTTGGTGATGCTGAGGTCACCGGGTTCCAGATGGTTCACGAAGACTGGCAGTTCCGTTGTTTCTGCAGCTTTACGATAACTGACGATGCCTTCATTCTCTTCCTTTTCAACAGTCACGTTGTTCTGGGTGACAGCCAATGTGCCGTCGCCGTTATCGGCCACGACCAGTTCGATCCCGCGCAGGGTCTCATCATAAATGACCCGCGGATCAGAGCCCTTCACTTCTTTGATGATGTACAGGAAAGACTGTCCGGCATCTGTTTCCGTGAAACTGACTCTGTCAAAAGATACCGTACCGGAACCGTTACTCTGTTTGGTCTGCAGGGTGATGAACTGATCATAAGTCTCCGACTCTTCATTTCTGTCTTTGCCGATCAGTTCAAAGCTGAAAGGAGGATACTCACTCAGTTCTCCGTCCGGCAGCTGTTTCCAGGCCATCAGTTCGATGCCGCCTTCCGCGTGGTATTCATTGTGGAATACAACACCGTTTTCCGGATCAGCCGGATCCGTGATCTTCGTTCCGTCCGCTTTGAAATATTCCGCAGCGCAGGTCAAAGTACCATCACCGTTATCGGTGGCAGTGACCTTGACGGTATAGGTATTCGTATCGTAGGTGTAGCCCGGCTTCTCCCGGTCCACTTCCCGGATCTCATAGGTAAAGGTCTTCCCATGATCGGCTTCCGTATAGCTCAGACGGCTGAACTGGGCATTGCCGTTCGCATCCGCTGATGCGGTCCGGATCACCTGATCATAAGTCTCAGAACCTTCATTCTTATCGATCAGTTCAAAACGGAACTGGTAGCGGCTCATCGTCCGTCCGGACAGCGTCTTGAACAGACTGACGCTCTCGCTGCCGCCTGCATTATAGCGGTTGGTGAAGCTGACGTTCTGGGTCGCACCGGCCCGGATCGTTCCGACCGTACCGGAACTGCTGACCAGCGTAAAGCCGGGGGCATCCTCTTCAATGATCTCATACGTGCATTCCGAGGGGATCTCGGCAATGACCATCTTTTCCCCGTCCTTCAGCGTGAAACTGTCCCCGTTTCCGATCATACCGAATGCGAATATACTGTCATCAGCTTCATATTCGAAATAACCAAACTTCTCGGTAACGTCTTCCCCTTCCGGATCCTTCAGGAGGAGAGTATAGGTAAATTCCTGATCTTTCGATACTTCGGTCGCATTCTCAACTTTCTTTCTTACTTCGATATGACCGTAAGGATAGAACCTGTTCGTAATGGTGATCGTACCGTCTTCCTCTGCTTCATAACTATCGTTGTACTTGTAGACAGGTTCTTCCTCAACGGTATATTCGATCTCGCGCTGTCTGCCGGAGAGGCCTTCCGGATTGGTATATTTTGGCAGGTCACTGAAAGAACCGGTCCAGTTGCCGGAACGGTCCGGCTTTACGATGAGCGTCTTTCCGGTGAACTGCCCGTCTGCCTTCAGGCGTACCGTGATGGACTCCGGACGGTAAGACAGGTTCTCCCCGTCATCATCTTTCCAGGTCTTGGTGAAGTCGACTTTCGTCTTCTCCGGAGCGTAGGTATTGGTCAGGGTCACTTCTTCATTGCGGCGTTCCGTGCCCATCACGTAGCCTTCCAGATTGAAGTTCGGATTGTCATCAGCCGATTCTTCTTCGAAGGTATAGGTGATCCATCTGCCCTCTTCGTCATATTGGATGACATGTTCAAAGGTGCCCTTCCATTCATTCGAAGAGTTCAGGGTAATGGTACGGTCCGGATCCATCCGCTGTCCGTTGGCCAGCAGGTGTACGATGATCCCGTTCGGGCGTTTGCCGTCGTTGTTGGCGGCATCATCCCAGACTTTCGTTACCCGCAGTTCAAAGGGCAGGATGCCGACCCGGGTATAGTCATAGCTGATGACCGCATGGGTATCCCTGCCTAAAGGATCTACCTGCGTGCAGCCGAGGTAAACGCTGTTGAAAGCGTAGTCGTTGTTGGCGGGATCCTTGCGGGCTTCCTCGTCCGGATCGAACGGATCGGTCTCTTCGCCGGCCGTATCATAGACTCTGGCCCGCATGCGGACTGTGACATAGAGGTTTTCTTCCTTGCCGAGCTCAAAGTCACTGCCGTCTGCCTTATGACGCAGATCGACAGCGATCGTCTTCACACTCGTCGGATCTTCCGGCAAAACTGTAGTCCAGCCGTTGCCCTGCAGGTAATCATAGACCTTATCGGGATCATCGATCACAGTCTGTCCGCTCTCGCTGTCTCCGCCTTTTAATGCCGAAAGATCCAGATTGGAAGTATTGTAATAGATCACCGGCTGAATGCCCATGGCTGTTACTTCCGTAACATCCACGGAATGAAAGAGACCGCTCCAGCGCTGTCTGCCGATATCATAATCACTGCCGTGCGGAACGTAATCTTCCAGCGAATCCAGCAGGATGATATTCTTGGTGGTCGTTTCATTATCCGAAGCCACGTACAGCATGTAGGTATAGAAGTCCCCTTCATGCACAGTGACCTGTGTCTGACCGTCACGGCCGGAAGTCCAGCTGCCCAGACCATCCCGGGTAACATATTTCCGTAATTCCGTAGCGGCCATGAAGTCGATCTCTTCCGACTTCAGGACCGAACCGGCATAGACGAAGGCATTGTGTTCGTCCTGACGTTCCGGATCCAGTCCGGTCATCAGTTCCTTATCGTTGCCGACCGCATCCATAGCCCGCTGGTTATGATTGGCCTGCGGATCGTCCGGTTCACCGGACCAGCCATTGATGTTGCCGAGCTTGTCTTCATCCGCTTCATACGCCGCTACGTTGCGGACGGTATTGCCGATGCCGTACAGTCTGGCCTGATCCCAGGAATAGTAGGAATCGAATTCAAAGGTATGGACATCCTTGTATCCTTCCCGCGGATAGGTAGGATCATTCCGATAGGGGTTCGGATCGCTGGTATTGGTATAAGAAACACGGGGCTGCAGTTCCGCTTTTACGACGACCATGATGCGTCCGCTGCCTTTATAGTTCTCAATGGTATAAACATCCTTCAGTTTGTCACCATCCGAAAGCTTTACGGAATCAAGATCCGGCATGACCCCGATCGGCAGCAGGTCATACCAGGTGCCGCTCCTGGTGGAAGGGATCAGTCCTTCTTCCCGGGCTTCGTAGTACTCCGCCTGTTCCAGAACATTGGACTGCTGCGTCATCGTAACGCTGCTGTGCAGTTTCAGTTCGTGTTTGATCAAGTCATTCTCGACCAGTTCGAAATTCTTGACGGAACTGACCGCCACCCGGTGATTGCGGCCATGCAGGTAAGCGCGGGACCAGTCGGTCCTGGATACGAACATATCCCCGCTCTCATCTTTCAGGTTTAAAGCCACGAAGTTGTCCAGAGTGCACATGCCATAGTCATCCTGGGCAAAGACCGCTTCCATGCGCTTCTGCAGCGTTTCGGAATCTGCCAATAAGCGGATGCCTACGGAATAGGACATGGAAGCCCTGTCGATGCGGTCTTTCCAGGCCGCTTCATCAGAGGCATCCACCGCCGGGACCGTCAGGACCGTCTTGACTCTTTCCACTCCTGAGGGGAGATTGACTGTCCGGCTGCCGGAAGCAGCGGTCGCACCGTTGCCGGTGGTGAGCCGGTAATTCCCGCCGTCTTTGCGGAAACGGGCGAATTCGACCCATTCCCCGTTTAAGAGGCCCAGCAGGACCGTATCCGGCGCATCAGCAGGCGAGATCTCTTTATAACTCCAGCCATAGTAGACATAGTCCTCTTTCGGGACATCGCCGATGACATTGGCTCCCCACTGACCGTATTGGGAGAAAGAGGGCACAGCCAGGGTGACATAGGCGATCTCCGCGTCATCCACGGTCAGCCGCAGGCTGTCGAAAAGCAGAGAGTTCTTCGCATCTCCCAGTACGTCATCGCGATAGTTGTCTTCCAGTTCCAGCGTCACCGGTCTCTGGGCGTAACTGGTGATCAGCGCGGCATCCTTGCCGGGATCCCAGGTATAGGGCAACGTGCTGGCAGATCCGGAGACATAATAATCGACGATCACGTCTTCGCCGCGGCGCAGGATGTTCAGAGCACGGTCATTCTTGGACAGGCGGCTCGAATAGATATAGGAATTCGTCCGCTTGTAGGCAGATTCGCTTCTGGCAGGTACCGTAAAGGGGATCTCATACAGTTTCACATGCCGTTCATTGTACTTGTTGGTGGCTGTCCAGGTATGTGTTTCCGCATCATATTCCTGTCTTTCCAGCGTATAGAACCACTCATCGTATTCGACATAGTTTCCGTATTCATCGTTTCCGTAATGCTTGCTTTCTTCGATGATATGACGCATGAAAGCATCCGTATTCGTGTATTCGCTGACAGAGTATTTCCGTTCCTTGCCTTCATCGCTCCAGCTGGTCTGCCAGCGGTCGCCGCCTCCGCTCAGCGTTTCCGATCCGTAATGAAGACCGTTGTCATCGGTATAGTTCACGTTGAAGCTCTGCGAACGCGGTCTGCGCTCTTTGGCATTGCTGCTGTCATTCCAGACTTTTACGATCGTGTAGGTGATCGGGATCCGGAAAGGCGCTGTCGCTGCAGCTTCCTTCGTCGTCGTGATCTGATCATCCCAGCCGGTCACTTCGACTCTCTGAGAGTTGGAGATCGTGTATTCATCCCCGGATTCCGGGAAATCGCTCTGTTTGTAGGCGGTCCAGACATAGGCAGACTTGGCCAGGGTATTGTAACCATCATAGATCACGGCAGTAACGTTCTGTCCGTCTTCGGAAAGGACGTTCCCCGTAGAATACGTACCGCTCTCTTCATCATAGACCAGCGCTCCCTGCACCCCCAGCATGCGCCCGTTGACTTCGATCGTCTCGCTGTCTTCGTGCAGGGCATCCTTGTAATGGATGACGGAACCGTCAAAACGGTCACTGACCGTCATCAGGAACGGCTGGGAACCGGTCGCGGATCCGGAGACATACCAACGAACGAAACTGTACTGATCCGCTTCGCCTCCTAACTGCTCCAGGAATTCTGCCGGCATATTGCCCTTGTTCAGAGCGGTGGCTGATTCCACAGTGTGATAGACATAATACTCTCTGCGGGAAGTATTGTAGGCACTCTTGGTGGCTGAAGCAGCCTCGATATGCGTATCGATCTCGGCATCGATGGTGTTGCTTCGCAAAGCGACATACTCATCGCTGTTGGTCGTCAGACCGATGACCACATTGAAAGGACCGGAATGTCCGGTGTATTCCGCATCTATGTATTCCGAGCCTTCCGCAACATCCTTGTCAACCATGTCGTAAGGCTTCACGTTCCGGAAAGTGCCCTGGATCATGAATTTTGCGGCATGAGAGATGCGGCGCACATTGGTGATGACGATACTGTCGCCGACCCTTCTCCAGGCAAAATCCGCCCCGGTCTCCGGTTCTTCCGGGACCGACAGAGTCAGGTTGCCCGGTTCATTGCCGTAACGGTCCTTCCACAGATAGGCCGGGAAGATGATCTCGATCGTGCCCGGTTCATGATCATCCTTGCCGGAAAGGGCAAAGTCGATCTGGAACTGCTGATTGCTGATGACATTGCTGTCGGTCTCCAGGGATAAGGTGCCGGTCCCGGCCGGCTCATCGCTGCCCGTGCTGTGTGTCAGCCATTTGACTGCGACCCGGTCGATCGTCATACTACCGTCATCTGAAGTGACCGGACCTTCCGTAGGAATATCAGACCCCGCCGGAGCGGCGTTCAGTTTCGGCTTCTTCATCATCAGCATGCCCGTCGGCGCCATGCCCAAAAGGGCCAGTGTCCGCGGACTCAGCTGATCCAGTGCCAGCAGCGGTTCTTCCTCACTGGCAGAGGTTTCCGCCAGCGGATGAGAGGAGATATCTGTTGCCGGTTCTTTCTCTTCTGCCGGCTTTTCCGTCGCTTCCGGGGTCTCTTCCGGGAGTTCGCTCTCGGCCGGCTCTTCAGTCTCTTCCGGCATTTCCGTCTCCGTGACTTCCGCCGGCATTTCTGTTTCTGCAGGGATCTCTTCTCTGATCTCCGGAACGGCTGTTGCTTGCGGAGCGGCCGTCTCTTCCGGGATCTCCTCTTTTTCAGGAACTTCCGTTTCTGCCGGCAACGGCGAGATTTCCGGGCTCTCGCTCGGTCCGCTTTCCGTCGTTTCCGTTTCCTGAGGTTCGACCTCTATGAGAGGATCGGCGGGGTCGTCCTCCCCTCCTGTATCCGGCAGCGTCGTTTCTTCCGGCACTTCGCTCACCGGTGTTTCTGCCGGCTGATCTTCAGCCGCTACCGTCCATACATTGGCCGGCAGCATATGAAAGATCATTAACCCAGTCAGTATGACTGTCAGGACTTTCTTCTTCATAAATGAGACCTCCTACACCGCTTTGTCACATACCAAAAAAAGGTGCTATACAGCAATTTCATTCTAGCAGTTTTTTCTTTCGCATACTAGATAACATTTATCTACTATCCAGTATCATTCTATGACTCTTTCCGTCACAGGATGCGTCACAGCTTCATCCTTTCAACGAAAAAAAGACTCTGCAGCAGAGTCTTCGTTTCGCTATTTCGTTTTCTTGAAGAGATTCCGGAAGGACTGCGGGATCGGAGCCCTTAAAGAGACGATCTCCTTCGTAACGGGGTGTTTAAACTCCAGGGCGGAGGCATGCAAGCCCAGACGCTTCAGAGGCCCTTCCCCGTCACTGTACTTGTCATCCCCGACGATCGGGTGACCCTTATCAGCCAGCTGGACCCGGATCTGGTTCTTCCGGCCGGTATCGATCTTTACCCGCAGAAGAGAGTAATCTTTACTCTCTTCCAGGACTTCATAGTGGGTGATCGCTTTCTTGCCGTTACGGTCTCTGCTGACATAGATGAGGTTGTTCTGGTTCTCTTTAAGGTAAGAGACGATCGTGCCGCTCTTCTCCTCCATATGGCCCCGGACCACGGCGATATATTCGCGCAGGGTCACGAAACTGTTCCAGTTCATGCGCATCATCGAATGCAGCTTGATGTCCTTGGCAAAGACCAGCACCCCTGAAGTCTCCTTGTCGATGCGGTGCAGGATGTAGGGACGGCTCTTCGCTCCCTTCTCCCGCAGATAATCGGCAGCCATCTTATAGGCGCATTCTGTCTCCTTGTCGGACTCTACCGACAGGAGGCCGGCAGGCTTGTTGAAGGCGAGCAGTTCCTCATCTTCGTAGATGATCATCTTTTTGACCGGAGAAGCAACATGTTTCTTCAGCTTGGGCTGTACTGCCGCCTTCTGAGCGGTCTTCGCGATCTTGACCTCGTCGTCTTTGGCTAAGGGATAGTCGAACTGCGAGACCATATTGCCGTTGACCAGCACTTTGTGCGAAGCCAGCAGGCTCTTGACGCTGTTGCGGGAAAGGTCCATCTTCTTCAGCAGGAATTCCAGCAGGGTATCGGAACGGCTGACCTTATAGAGGTGGGTATAGGGAACAGCCTGTTTTACAGGTATATTGTTTTTCATCTTCCCTATTCTATTCGTTTCCTTCCTGAGTGACAAGATTATTCCCAGCTGACTTTCTCTTCCTCTTCACCCTTCTGCAGGGCATTGTCGATCAGTTTGACCATCTCCCAGACCGAACGGAAATAGACGGTCTTGTCCTCATCGACCCAGGTGATCCTTCCCTGCCAGCTGCTGTTCTGTTTCTGCTGGACGCGGATGATGAAGGTCCCTGCTTCTCCGTGGTGCATCAGCATTTCCTTATCGCTCATAACTTTCTCCTTTTCTTCGTGGTGGTAGATCCGGCGGTACTCCTGGAAGCGCCGTTCGTTGGTGGCGGGCCGGGGGAAATTCAGTTCGGTGAACAGCTTCTCCAGTTTCATCAGCAGTTCGGTACCGGTCTCGAAGAGGACCGGTTCGGTACTGAAATGATGCCAGAAACTGCCCTTGCAGTCAAAGCCGTTGTATTCATCGATACAGCAGACGACACCGTTCAGGATGCCGATATAGCTCTGTGTCTTTTCCATAGGCTTACTGATAGCGGCTGAACACGCTGTTGACATAGTAGTGGACACCGGTCCGCTGGTGGCGGATCAGGAAGTTGTCGTTGATACGCTTCTGGACGATCTTACAGTCTTCCATGGTGGTGTTGGACAACAGGACCAGGAACTGACCCCGGCCGTACTGCGAGATGACGTCGGAGCGGCGGATGGAGGAGAAGATCGCTTCCTTGAGACGGGTGCTCAGTTCTCCTAACATCGGACCTTCCTTCATCGGGTTGCCCTTGCTGTCGACGATCGTACACAGCATCAGATAGATCGACTGTCCGCCTCGTTCCATCATCCTTTCGGTCAGATGATAGATCCCGCGGAAGATCGGATAGGAACAGAGGTAACCGCCCCGTTTGCCGGGATCCTCTTCCATCAGCTTCTCCTGGATGCTGTCGAGGACCTCGTAATTGTGGTTCATCTGTTCTCCCAGCTGATCCATCAGGCTCTGCATGCGGTCGGAAGGCTTGAGACCGATCGTGCTCATGTAGTGATCGAAGGTCTCTTCGTAGAAGTTGATCGCATCGTCATAGCGGCTCATGGCGATCAGTGCTTCCATGGTCAGCGTCTCCCATTCCGCAAAGGGCGAGACCTTGGCGGCATACTTGCCGAGGTCTTCCAGCAGATACCATTCCTCTCTCTTGCGCAGCAGTTCCGCCGTCTCTTCCACGCATTCGCAGAAGAGCTCACGGTACCTTCTGGCTTCCCGGGCGATCCAGACCACGGAAGCCTGCTGTTCCAGGAATTCTCCGGTATAGAGGTGGATGGCATCGAGGTAGAGCTGCTGCTGTCTGGCCGGAGCCGTGGTTTCCCGGGCTTCGGCGATCTTCTTTTCGAAGACCCGGGCATCTTCCTCGACCGGGATCTCTGAAGTCCAGTAATAGACGCCGTGACGCTGTTCGATGAAATTGATGTCCGGCAGGCCCTGGGCCAGCAGATGTTTCTTGGCGTTGTAGATGACGCTCTGGGTGGAATGATGGACGTTCTTCAGATCGGAGTTGTAGAAGAGCGCCTGTTCCAGATCCTGCTTGGAGACACCGGCTTCTCCGGCATGCAGGAGGATCTGCATCAGGTAGATGAAACGCGATTCATTGGACTTGTTGCGGCCGTTGATCAGCTTGTCCTTGTAGCTGATCGAGAAGGACCCGAAGGTCCTGACCCGTAAGAGTTCCGACATAGACCCTCCTATCCCAGACGCTTGGCCATGGGTTCATAATGGACGCAGGACAGCAGTGCGGTCTCCTTGGAGATCCTTCCTTCCCGACAGAACTTGAGGAGACTGTTGTCCATGGTATACATGCCTTCGGCTGCCCCTGTCTGCATGACCGAATCGAGCTGGTGCAGCTTGCCGTCACGGATCATGTTCTGGACGGCCGGGGTGGCTTTCAGGACCTCGAAGGCCGGCACCAGACCGCCGTTCACATCCGGTACCAGCTGCTGACAGATGACGCCTTTCAGGATCTGCGCCAGCTGGATCTTGACCTGCTGCTGCTGAGAGGCCGGGAAGACGTCGATGATGCGGTTGATGGTGCTGGCAGCACTGTTGGTGTGCAGGGTGCTGAACAGCAGCGTACCGGTCTCTGCAGCGGTGATCGCTGCAGAGATCGTATCGAAGTCGCGCATCTCGCCCAGAAGGATGACATCCGGGCTTTCCCGCAGGGCGGAGCGCAGGGATTCCAGATAACCGGGGGTATCGATGAAGATCTCCCGCTGGGTCACGATCGCCTTGTCATGACGGTGGACATACTCGATGGGGTCCTCCATGGTGATGATATGGCAGGCCCGGGACTTGTTGATACGGTCGATCATGCAGGCCAGGGTCGTGGACTTTCCGGAACCGGCGGAACCGGTGACCAGGATCAGGCCCTTTTTATTGTCTGCCAAAGACAGTACGCTCTCCGGGATGCCCAGAGCCTTCGGATCCGGCAGACCGAACTGAATGACCCGCAGTACCGCAGCCAGCGAACCGCGCTGACGGAAGACATTGACGCGGAAACGGCCGAACTGAGAGATCGAGAAGGAGAAGTCATCGTCGATATGCTTCTCCAGATTGGTCCTTTCCCTTCCGCTGATCTCATAGATCTGATTAACGAGCTCCTCGATGCCTGCCGGCAGCAGTCTGTCACCGGAGAGCCGGTTGTGTTCGCCCTTGCATTTCAGGGTCACCGGAAGCCCGGCGATCAGGAAGATGTCGGAAGCACCGGTCTGTACGGCAGTTGCCAGGATCTCCTGAATGTTCATACTAATCTCCTTCCCAGAGATCGGGGATCTCTGTATTCTCTTCCCATTCCCTCTCGATCTTCCAGAGCAGAGGCTGCCCGGAAGCATCCAGCCGGATGGTCAGCTTGTAACCTTCTTTTTCCAGGACAGTCTCTCCGCTCCCGTGTGAGAGCAGCCACTGCTGTCCTTCCTTTTCCAGTTCATAACGGATGCGGGTCGTTTCGGCATAGCGCTGTGCCAGCCGCAGATCGGCCTCCGCATTGGCATACGACAGCATCGACAGCGTCGACATGCAGATCGAGATCACGGTCAGCAGCAGAGCCAGCGGCCCCAGCCGGATCGGTACGTGTTTCATCGTTCACCTCCCCGGACCTTGCCGGTCGTCAGTTCATAGATCTCTTCTCCCTGATAACTGACCCGGAAAGTGACTTCCCGGAAATCAGCACTGTCCTTCGTTTCGATCTGCAGACAGAAGTCTCCGCCTGCTGCCGGCGTGCAGTCTTCGGCATAACGGGCTTCCAGGAGATGATCTGCTTTCTTTTCGGCATTGTTTGCTTCATCGAGGATCCGGAGCAGTTCTTCGTCATCCTCCGCTGCCATGAAGACTTCGGCTCCGTTGGCTGTCAGGATGACCGCATCCGAGAGATGGGCGGCCCGCCGGCTCTCCAGATCCGCCTGGGCATAGAGCCGGGTCAGCGTCCCGATGACAGCGACGAATACCACCAGCATCACGATCACTTCGATCCGGAAGCCCAGATCACGTTTCTTATTCATGGACGGCCTCCTTCCCGGATATGGATATAGACGCTGCCTTCGTCGGTCCGGATCTGCAGGAGGTCCTCTCTGATCTCTTCAATCTCAAAGCGGGCTGTCTCAGCGATCGCCGTTGCCCCCTTTGGCATCAGCGAAGAGCTCAGTTTCCCGTAGTCTTCGACCAGTTCGCCTTCATAGATGTAGATGCGGGTACCGAAACCGGTATCACCGTCTGCTACCGTCAGCATCGTGCCGTACTCCCCTTCTCCTGTGCTGATCTCCGTCTCCGAGCTGCGGGTGACCGTCTGCAGGTACGACAGCAAGGCCCGGTGCTGATTGTTGGAGGACTGCCGCAGGGCTACCTGCCGGTAGGCACGGGTACCGAACAGGACCAGCAGCAGGAAGCAGCCCAGAAAGAAAGTCGTGAGGGCAATGATATAAAGTCCGGAATATGATCTTTTCTTCATGGGACCCTCACTTTCTGGCCACTACCCGAACACTGGGCAGCTGGTTCTGGGCATAGGCTTCATAGACGATATAGTACGCATCCGTGTTGACCCGTAAGCCGTAATTCTCCTGCAGATAGGCCAGATCCGGGGGATACGCCCCTTCCACGACATAGCACTGCAGAGCGCTCTGTTCGACTGCCCGCTTGATGGCCGAAGCACTCTCTTCGGAGACATCTGCCGAAGCACGGGAACGGAGCGCGAAAAAGCCTGCGGCACAGCCGAGGACGATCAGCAGGAGTATAAGGATCCGGGTCCAGGTGCTCTTATGATCCTTATACATAGGTTCACCCGATCGAATTCATGATGCCGATCAATGGCAGCATCACACTTAAGAGAGCAGCGGCGATGGTGATCATCAGGATCCCGGACAGCAGCGGTTCCACGGTATTGATCAGACGGTCGATGGAGTGATTGGTGCTCTCCAGCAGCAGTTCGTTCAGACGGTGCAGTACACTGTCGGTACTGCCGCTCCTCTCACCCGGGATCAGCATCCTCCCGTAGATCGGTTCATAGAGCTGAACGTCATTGGCTGCCTGGGCAAAGCCGACGCCTTCCTCCATGCGCTTCGCCGCTTTCTCCAGTTTCTCCTGTACCGGCTCATAAGCGGCCATCTCCTTGGCGTTCAGCAGAGCCAGGTCCTGCATCTCACCGCTGGCTAAAAACACTTCAAAAGCCGATGTAAAGCGGTATAACGCAAGGTCTTCCAGGATCGCCGCACAGGTGGGGTTCTTCGAAAGGATCTTCTCCACGGTCTTCCTGCCGCTGCCGTTATACATCAGCAGTCCGATCACGATCACTACGACCAGTACGATCATCACGATCAGAGCGATGCGGCAGAAGAGATAGGCATATTCGATATAGCGGTAACTGCTGGCCGATAAAGAACCGGTCAGGGTCTCATAGACATCGCTGAAAGCCGGCAGCACCCACTTCAGCATGATCCCCAGCACCACGATGATCATCACGATCATCGCTGCCGGATAGATCAGCACCGAACGCAGTCTCTCCCGGATCGTGTTCTGTTCCCGGTAATAGGAAGACAGACGCTTCAGGACATCTTCCAGTTTGCCTGTGCTCTCGCCGGCTTCGATCATCCGTAAGGCATACTCCGGGAAGAGTGTGGATTCCTCCATCGCCTTCGTCAGGGAATGTCCTTCCCCGATCTTCTTTTCCATCTCTCGGATCGAGGAAGCCAGTACTCCGTCTCCATCCTTCTGTTCCAGCAGACTGACCGCTTCCCCGATGGGGATGCCGGCTCCGATCATCATGGCCAGACTTTCGCAGAATGCGCTGACTCCCAAGAGATCCATTTTCTTCTGATTCGCCATATCTTTTCCTCCCTAGTAGTGGTAAACTTCCGCGTAATTGCCCCCGTCACCGATGAACTTGGCATCTCTGCCGTTAGCGGCAAAGGTCAGATCCAGGCGGATCCAGCTGTCATCTTCGGCCGTGAACTTCACGACCGTCCAGCCGGTCTCCTCGGTATAGAACATATTCCAGGCGTGATATACGTCCCGCGGGGATACATAACCAAAGACGATCTTGGTGGGGATGCCCTGGCTCCGCAGCATCGCTGCTGCTAAGGAAGCATAGTCGAAGCAGATCCCCTTGCCGGTCGAGAGCGTCTCATCCGGGACCGGCAGATAGCCGGACTGGACCGTCTCTGCTTTCTCCCGGTCATAAGTGACATTCTTCGTCACGAAGGCATAGATGCTTTCGATGACGTCGACCTGACTGTTGGCAGCAGCAGCCAGTTCCGCCGCTTTGGCCACACAGGCCGAATCTTCACTGTAATTGGAATAATCACTGGGCCGCAGATAGGGCTGGAACTCATCGCTCAGCACGACCTGCGCCGAAGTCTCGTAGATCGCGGCATACTTCTTGTCGACGATATTCTCCATGACCCGGAAGACATAAGTACCGTCTCCCGACTGCAGCGGAAAGATCGACGGAGTCCCGTCGTTTTCCATGTCGTAATTGTATTTCTCTTCGTCCTTCAGGACCTGAAACTTCAGACGGGAATCGGATGTTGCCGAGACTCCCAGATAACCTTCTTCGATATGCGAAAGATCGATCAGCACCTGTTCGTTGCCTTCAGCAGCGTCCGGATCAAAAGAGGACCCCGCAAAAGGCGGTGCCTCATATGTCCCGACAGGTACCGGGCTGCTGGTCACGATGGCCGAAGAGACCGGCGTCTCCCCTTCCCCGCAGGCACAAAGCAGCACCAGCAATGCACACAGCAGCGCTGTGTGAAGCTTCAGATCTTTCTTCATGGCTGTTCTATTTCAGAGCCTCCAGGTATGCTTCCCGGACTTCTTTGGCCCGATCCAGCAGATCTGCCAGCGCATCCTCGGAAAGGACGCCCCTCTTCAGTTCCTCCGGCAGTTTTCCGGCTTCATCGTCTGCGAAGTCCTTCTTCCACAGCGGACCGGTATAGTAGGTCTCCAGTTCCTTCAGCAGTTCCCGGAACTCTTCCAGAGCTTCCAGATCCTCTTCATACCGGTTCAGCAGGGCAAAAGCCCTGTCTGTCATTTCTTCGTATGTCTTTATTCTTTTGATCTGTTCTGTCATAAAATGACCTCTTTTTTATTATAGTACAGCTCGATTCTTCAATCACAGGGATCGATCACATTTTTAAAATTTTCTTTGCTTTGTGACGCTCATCCTGAGACAGGCAAAGGCCGCGGTCTCCCGCGGCCCTGCATTCATCTCTTTCTGACTTTCTTCTGTTTCTCTTACTCTTATTGATTTATCCTTTCTTCTATTCTTCTTAAGCAGCGACGACTTCCTTTTCTTCTTCGTCGTTGTCCTTGTTGCGGGTGAGGAAGGCGGCCAGGAGGCTGACGACCAGGATCAGGACCATCAGGAGCGTCCATCTGTCGGTCAGGACCATCGGGTTCGCCATGTTTTCAGTGAGCAGGAAGATGATCAGGGAAGCCAGCGCCGGCAGGATGCCGAGGAGCTTGCGGGAGCGGAAGCTGCGTCTTTCTTCGTCTTCTTCCTCTTCGTCTTCTTCCTTGCGGTAAGCGGTGATGATCATCAGCAGCGCTACCAGGATGGAGCCGATCGTGCAGAGCAGGTTGATCAGTGCCCAGGAACCTTCGTATTCAGCGAGCGGCATTTCTGCTTCTTCGATCTCGACGATCTCTTCGTTGACTTCGTTCATTTCCGGTTCAGCCAGCGGCAGTTCGTTTTCGATGACTTCTTCGATCAGGACTTCTTCGACCGGTGCCGAGGGAGCTGCGGGAGTGTTGTTGATGATGGCCGGAGCGATGTAGGGAGCTTCTTCTCTGACCGGGGCTTCTTCGACGATCACCGGAGCTTCTTCAGCAGCCGGGGTCTCTTCTTCAACGATCACCGGAGCTTCTTCTTCGATCGGTTCGGGAGTTACGACCGGTTCCGGAGTTTCCGTCGGTTCTTCGATGACGATGACCGGGGTCTCTTCTTCAACGATCGGTTCGGGAGTTACGATCGGTTCTTCGATGTCGATGACCTCTTCGACTTCGCGGTCGTAGTAGAGGTTCAGGACCAGGCTGTCATCCAGGAGAGCGATGCCGCCCAGCTGGGACTTTTCTTCGTTGAAGGTGAATCCTTCGAATTCTTTTGCTTCAACAGTGACTTCTTCATCAGCCAGGACCTTATAGCTTTCGGAGCTCTGCAGGCCGTAGCTGCCGTCTTCGTTCTGCTGGTAGTAGTTGACGGTGTAGGAAGCGTGTGCATCGTGGGAGTTCGTGATCACGAAGCCTTCCTTATGGTTTCCACGGATCTCGCTGCGATAACCTTCGCTGGAGGTCTCTTCGATCGTGTATTCGATCTCATTGCCGGCCTGGTTCTTTGCCAGATCGGAGAAGCTGTAGGTCCAGTCGCTTTCTTCGTTCAGTTCGGCTTCGGCGATCTCTTCGCCGTTGGCCAGCAGGTGGACCAGGATACTGAGGGGACGGATGCCGTCTTTGTTGTCGGAGTCGTTCCAGACCTTGCGGATCAGGACTTCGATCTCTTCGGGAGTGTGGGAGTTGGTGATGACCGTGTTGGTCAGGTCTTCTTCGTTCTGTGCTGCGGACTTGCTGTATTCGGCGACTTCGCTGATCTCATCGATCTGATAGTCGATCAGTCTGCCGTTCTCATCGTAAGCTGCCAGGCCTTCGAACTTGTGGAACCAGTGATTGTCTTCGTTCAGTTCTTCTTCGGCCAGGGCCTGTCCGTTAGCGGTGAGCTGGACTCTGACGCTGTCCGTACGGTAGCCGTCCTGATCATCGGCGTCGTCCCAGACTTTCAGGACCGAGCGGGAGGTCAGGTAGCGGGCGTAGACGTTGATCGTGATCGCGCTGTTCGCTGCAGAGGTGACTGCCGGAGCTGCGTAGATCTGATCTTCGGAGATCCTGTTGCCATCGGCATCGTACCAGCCGGCGAAGCAGTTGACGTCTTCGTCTTCCGCTTCGTAGGCATACAGCTCGATACCTTCGAAGTTTTCAACGCTCTTCAGAAGCGTGGAGTTCTTGTAGTAGTTGACGGTGACGGAGGGCTGCCACATGGCGTAGGTCAGGATCGTGGTATCGCCGGAGAGATCGGCGAAGTTGATGTGGAAGGTCTCACCCTGCTGGTAGGAAGTTCCATCCTGGCAGAGCCATTCGACGAACTGGTAGTGGGGCTGTCCTTCGGGCTGTTTGAAGGTGTGGCTGAAGGTGGTACAGGAATCTACGTTGTACCAGGAACCGGAACCGGTGGAGATGTTGTCGATGTAGCGGTAGTCCAGATGAGCCTGGCGGATCTCTTCGTAGATCGGGGAGATGTGGATCTCGACATCGCCGGAGAGTTCCGAACCTTTGACAGTCATCGGCGGGACGAAGGCGGTGCCGTCAGCGTACTGCCAGCTGCCGGTGTAGATGTAGCGGACACCACCGACGCTGAAGTCCTTGGACGGGATCTGGTTGTCCAGTTTCTTCTGGGTGAAGGACCAGCTGCTGTTTGCGGAGACAGACTGGACCGGGTTCATCTTGGTCACGACCGTACCGTTGGTGTTGCGGATGTTGTCGAAGTATACGGTGACGTTGTATTTCTTCGCGGTCTGCGTGTAGGTGGCTTTGTAGGTCTTGTTGCTGGTGACGGCTGCGAGTTTCGGGGACCAGGCCTTGAAACTGTAGGTGTACTGAGCGGTAGCTTCCTTGCTCGGCAGTTCGTAGGGATATTCAGCGATCTGACCCTTTTCAACTTCGGTAACTGTCAGGACCGTTCCGTCTTCGTCCTTCCAGGTGACCTTGAAGGTCTCGACAGCCGGAGCTTCCTGGACCGGAGCGACGCTCATCAGTTTCATCGGAGCCGGAGTCTCAACGACTGCAGCCTTTTCTTCGACGATCTCAGCCACTGCTTCTTCTTTCTTTTCTTCAACAGCGACTTCGATGACTGCTTCTTCTTTCTTTTCTTCAGCAGGAACTTCGATGACTGCTTCGGCTTTCTTTTCTTCGACGATCTCAGCCACTGCTTCTTCTTTCTTTTCTTCAACAGCGACTTCGATGACTGCTTCTTCTTTCTTTTCTTCCAGGATCGGAGCTTCTTCGATCTTGATTTCAGCGATCTCGATCTTTTCTTCTTCCTTCTTTTCTTCGGAAGGAACTTCGGCGATCACTTCAGCCTTCTGGGGTTCTTCGGCAGGAACTTCTTCCTGAACCTTTTCTTCAACGATGTTTTCTGCCGGAGCTTCTTCTTTTACTTCGACAGTGATCTCTTCGGAGATCTGTTCTTTTTTGGAGGCCTCAGCATCTTCCTGGACCTCGACTGCTGCTTCGTTGGTGAATTCATCGGCTTTGACAGTGAAGGGGATCTCCCGGACCATCAGGACGGTGACGAGGAGAACGATCAGTAATTGTTTCCAGGACTTCTTTGCTAACATGGTTTATTTCCTCCCATTTCTTTTTACACCCTCATAATACAGGTCGTATAATCACAAAATTAGTCACAGAAAATAGGTTTTAGCGTAATTCTATGATTTTTTTGATGATAATGAAAACCTTCCGGTTATCCGGAAGGTCTTGTCTTTTTTCTCTGTTTTCCTATATGTTTTCAGCTTCTTCCGTAGTAATGAAGTAGAATCTTGCTTCTACCTCCCCTCCCAGATCCTTATCTGCTTTGAATACCAGCTCTGCTTTATGAGCATCTGGGATCATGATCTCCGTCCTCTCTCCGTCCAAGTTCAGCGTCGCAGCTTCCAGTGTTAACTGCTGGATACCGTTGCGTTTCATCGTTTTTCCGGCGGAGATGCATCCTTTTCGCAGCATTTCCTCGTTATTCAGCACATTTGGCAGGATCTGTGTCTCGATCAGTTCATCATCGATGTAGATCTCAGCTATCCCGTAAAGGTCATTGACAGTCGTTTTTTCGAATTCAGCCACCTCCCCTTCTTCGATCTTTTCACTGAGCTGAGGAGTCATCCCCGGAAAGAGCAATGCAGTCGTCAGGATCAGGGCAGCTGTCGTTTTGTATCTTTTCATAGATATTCCTCCTTCGCTGTCTCCATTTTAGAAGAGAAGGAATCACAGGATGCATCACAGAACGAAGATTCATGCTGTCTTACCGGAATATCATTTCTCTCAATAGAAAAAGCCTTCCGGCTCCTTACGGAGTCAGAGGGCTTTTTCGGCAGATCTTAGGCGGCTTTCTCTTCTTCGCTCTCGTTATCCTTGTTTCTGGTCAGGTAAGCCAGGGCAAAGTTACTGAGCGTGAAGACAGCCGTGAGCAGCGTCCATCTGTCGAAGAGCGTCGGAGTCGTCGTCATATCTTCGGTCAGGATGAACAGGATGATGGAAGCGATCGGCGGGATCAGACCCAGGAGCTTGGACTTCTTACGCTTGTTGTCGTTTTCTTCCTCGCTCTGTACGGATCTCTTGGCCTCTTCTGCTTCTTCCTCATCTTTCTTCTTCTTGAGGAATGTCCACAGCATGCCCAGTCCGGTCAGCGTGGTAACGCCGGTCAGGACCAGGTTCGCTACTGCCCAGGAAGCACCGTCATCTAACGGGACATCCGGATCATCGATCGGTTCAGCGGTCGGGGTCGGAGTCGGAGACGGTGTAGGTGTCGGGGTGGGCTCCGGAGTGGGAGTCGGAGTCGGTACCGGTGTCGGGGCCGGTGCCGGTCTCGGCGTAGGAGCCGGGGCAGGCGTCGGGGTCGGTACAGGTTCCGGATCGACCGGAGTGGGAGTCGGAACGACTGCCGGTTCCGGAGTCGGAGTGGGAGTCGGGGTCGGCGTTGGGGTCGGAACAGGTTCCGCAACCGTCAGCGTGCCGGCAACGAAGGTAACTTCATAGTTGCCCTGCAGCGCATCGCCGCTCGGTGTGATCGCGTAGGTTCCGGCGTTTTCTCCGGCTGTTCTGCTGATCGTGTACTTGATCAGGGATTCCGGTTCGTTATTGACGAGACCTTCGATCCTGACCGTGAATTCCGGATCATCTGCGCCGTTGTCCTTGGACTTGTCATCAGCAGTGACGGTGACCTTGGCGGGTTCGATCCGGTAGCTCGTTTCGAGACTGCCGGTGTAGTTGCCCTTGCCGCTGACGGTAACGGTTACCGTACCGGCATTGGTCGTATCATCACTGTAAGTCAGTTCGTAGTCAATTCCTTCGACGAGTTTCTTGCCGTCCTTATCGGTGACGACAGGTTTCTGTTTCTGTTCCTGACCGTTGTAAGTTACATTCTTCGGAGCTTCAACAGTGATACCGCTCTCTTCCAGAGAGATGTCACGGGCAGTGATGGTCAGCTTGCCCTTGACCGTCTTGACAGTATAGTTGCCCTGACGTTCAGCAGCAGTGACATTGATGTCATACGGACTTTCAGCAACTTCTTCTCCTTCAGTCCTTTCAAGGAGGTACTTGATCAGGCTTTCCAGATCACCATCCATCAGACCTTCGATGGCAGCTGTCAGTTCGGGATCTTCATCGCCGTAGACCTTGGTCTTGTCTTCAGCGGTGATCGTGACTTCAGCCGGAGTGATCTGGTAGGTCTTTGTTACGGTGCCGGTGTAGTTGCCCTTACCGGTGACCGTGACCGTGACCGTACCGACATTGGTGACGTTATCACTGTAGCTGACTTCGTAATCCGTACCTTCGGTAAGAGCTGTGCCCTTTTCGCTGGTAACGGTGACAGGCTGTTTCTGTTCCTTGCCGTTATAAACGGTGTCTTCCGGATCGGAGACCGTGACGCCCAGATCCTCATCGGAGATATCACGGGCGGTGATGGTCAGCTCTGCCGGGACCGTCTTCACGGTGTAGTTGCCCTGTTTCTCTTCGGCAGTGACGCTGATCACATACGGGCTTCCTTCGACCGTTTCACCTTCTGCTCTGGAGAGCGAGTAAGTGATCAGATCTTCGGATTCACCGTTGACCAGGCCGGTGACCTTTGCGGTGAGCTGCGGATCATTATCGCCGTAGACCTTGGTCTTGTCTTCAGCGGTGATCGTGACTTCAGCCGGACGAATGACCAGCTTGCCGTCTTCGGTAGCGACCTCGAACTGAGCGGTGACGTCATTGCCTGCAGCGTCCTTGACGACAGCGGTGCCGCTGATCGCGTTGGCGATGCCGGTAGTGACGTTGGTGCTCTTCGGATCGGAGG
>JAFWEP010000014.1 GCA_017512885.1 Erysipelotrichaceae bacterium | reverse complement strand
GTGATACCACCGTGATAAGCGCATAGAAAAAGGCAGGACAGCGTTCAGTTGGTTGAAAAGAAGGTATCCTGCCGCATTAATTATATATCCATCCTTTTCTTTTCGAAAAGAAAAGCCTGCTGAGTTTGTCAACAGGCTGAGGCAGGACTGCGGAAGCAGTCCTGCTTTTTCTTATCCGGAGAATTGTCCTTTCAGAAGGGCTTTGTTAGGAGTATACTATTACATGGACGGTTCTGACCTATAGAAGGAGTTACTATGGTGAAATACAGTTTTGACGAGATCGTCAACCATCTGCGCACATCCGGTTATGTCTATCAGGGTTCTGAGATCTACGGCGGTCTTTCCAACAGCTGGGATTTCGGAAATCTCGGTTCTGTACTGAAGAAGAATATCAAGGATCTCTGGTGGAGAGAGTTCATTGAACGTTCTCCCTACAACGTCGGCATCGATGCGGCGATCCTGATGAATACCCGTACCTGGGAAGCCAGCGGTCATCTGAAGGGCTTCAGTGACCTGATGGTCGACTGCAAGGGCTGCAAGGCCCGTTTCCGGGCTGACAAACTGGTCGAGAATGCGACCGGTCTTTCGGTCGAAGGCAAGACCCCGGAAGAAATGGATGCAGTCATCGAAGAGAATCATGTCGTATGTCCGCGCTGCGGCAAGCATGAATTTACTAATGCCAGACCTTTCAATCTGATGTTCAAGACCTTTATCGGTACTGTGGAAGACAGCAAGTCTGCCGTCTATCTGCGTCCGGAAACGGCTCAGGGCATCTTCGTCAACTTCAACAACGTTGCCCGTACTTCCCGTAAGAAGATCCCCTTCGGGATCGGTCAGATCGGCAAGAGCTTCCGCAACGAGATCACGCCCGGCAACTTCATCTTCCGGGTAAGAGAGTTCGAACAGATGGAACTGGAGTTCTTCTGTGAACCCGGCACCGATCTGGAATGGTACAAGTACTGGACCGATACCTGCTACAGCTTCGTCAGGAGACTGGGCATCAAGGAAGAGAACCTGCGGATCCGGGAGCACTCGAAAGAGGAACTGGCTTTCTATTCCAAGGGTACCAACGATATCGAGTATGCCTTCCCCTTTACCGACTGGGGTGAAGTCTGGGGCATCGCCGACCGTACTGATTATGACCTGAAACAGCACAGCGAGTACTCCGGTACGGAACTGAACTACCGTGATCCCAACACCAACGAAGTCTATATCCCTTACTGCATCGAACCTTCGGTCGGTGTCGAGCGTCTGTTCCTGATGATCTGCTGCGATGCCTATGATGTGGAACAGCTGGAAGGAAACGATTCCCGGGTAGTCATGCATCTGCATCCGGCCCTCGCTCCGGTCAAGGCCTGTGTCCTGCCACTGTCCAAGAAACTTTCTCCGCAGGCAAAGGAAGTCTATGAAGCTCTGCAGCAGGAGTTCCCGGTGGAATTCGATGAAGCCGGTTCGATCGGCAAGCGTTACCGCCGTAACGATGCGATCGGCACCCCGTTCTGTCTGACTTTCGATTTCGATTCTCTGGAAGACCACTGTGTCACCGTCCGTCACCGTGACGATATGAGCCAGGAGAGAGTCGCGATCAGTGAACTGAAAGACTGTATCAAGGAGAAGATCCGTTTCTAAATGAAACTGAACCAGGAACTAATCGATGAGATCCGCTCAGAAGCTTCCATTACGGAAGTGATCGGGCATTACCTGCCTCTGGTGAAGAAGGGGAGGAGCTATACCGCGGTCTGTCCGTTCCATGACGACCACGATCCTTCGCTTTCGATCTCCGAAGACAAGCAGATCTACAAATGCTTCGTCTGCGGCAACGGCGGCAATGTCTTCACTTTTGTCATGAACTACAAGAAGCTGAGCTTTCCGGAATCAGTCGCCGAAGTGGCGAAGATCATCGGAAAGCAGATCGACATCGATCTGGCTCTCGAAGAGAAGAAGGTCCTGCCGAACCAGCGGCTCTATGATGTCCATAAGGAAACGGCAGCCTTCTGCAACTACCTGCTGTCTTCCAAAGGCGGTTCTGCCGCCAAAGCTTATCTGGAGAAGAGAGGACTCAGCGAAGAGATCATCTCGACCTTTGAGATCGGCTACGATCCCTCCGGTTCGGTCCTCTACAAGTTCCTACATTCCAAGGGCTACAGCGACCAGGAAGTCATCGAAGCCAATCTGGGAAGACTGGGCGCAAACGGGATGTATGACGTCTTCGGCGAGCGGGTGCTCTTCCCGATCCAGGATCCGGAAGGCAACTATGTCGCCTTTACCGCCCGGGACATCTCCGGCCGCGATGTCAGCAAGTACATCAACACCGCGGAAACGAAGATCTACACCAAGGGCAATGTCCTCTACAACTATCACCGGGCCCGCCCGGCGGTAAGAGATTCCGGAAGGGTCATCGTCTGCGAAGGAGTCATGGATGTGATCGCCTTTGCCCGGGCCGGGATCTCCTATGCGGTCGCTACCCTGGGAACGGCCTGTTCCAGAAGACAGCTGGAACTGCTGAAGGAGCTCTCCAACAACCTGCTCCTGGCCTATGACGGCGATGATGCCGGACAGAATGCGATCCTGAAACTGGGAACGATGGCTCTGCAGGAAGGCATGAACATCACGGTCCTCAACAATGAGACCGGCCTCGATCCCGATGAGATCGTGACCGTCTACGAAGGCAAGGGCCTTTCCGATCTGGTCGGACAGGCGATCCCCTTCATGGACTTCGTCTTACGCTACTATCAGAAACGTCTGAATCTCGATAACTACAACGACCGCAAAGAGATGGCGATCCGGGTCGGAGCCCTGATCGATCTGCTGCGCGACGACTACGACAAGACCAACTACAGTGAGGAACTCTATCGGATCACCCGTCTGCATAAGGTGCAGACAGCGACGGCTTCCCATCGGGAACCGCGCGATCCGCGCGTTCCGCTCCCGCAGTTTTCTCTGGACGGACTGACCAAGGCCGAATATACGATCCTGGTCTCGATGGCTGAGAACCGCAGAGGAGCAGAGCTGTACAAGCAGGAGCTCGGTACCCTGCTGAATGAGAACTGCGCCCGGCTGGCGGTCATGATCCTGGAAGATTACCGCCGCTACGGCAGCTGCTCCTTCGCCCGTCTCTATGACCAGTGTGAAGATCCTGTCCTGAAGGAACTGATCACCGATCTCTCGGGGAATCCTACCTTACCGCAGGAGTATGACGAAATGATCCTGGAAGGATCCTTACTGAAGGTCAAGGAAGAGATGAAACGAAGGAAACTGGCTGTCCTGCAGGAAAAGCTGAAAAAGATCGAAGTCCTCGATCCGACCGAAGCCGAACGCATCTTGAAAGAATACGCCGATATCAGCAAAGAGATTGGAGGATCCAATGAGTACAAAAAAGAAAAGCAGTAAGAATGAAAAAGCAGCACGGAAACCGGCCTTTAACGTCAAGGAACTGAAGTCGCTGGAAGAGCTGAAGGAACAGATCCTCGCTCTGGATAAGAAGAAAGAAGAGATCTATCAGAAGGATATCGTCGATGCCCTGGACCGCTTTGAGATGAGTGATGATGACATCGATGAATTCTACGACTGGCTCTCTGCCAATAACGTCGATCTGGCGGAAGACGAGAGCGAAGTCGAAGCTTTTGAAGCGGAAGATGATTTCCTGGTCGATGACGGGGATGACATCGGAGAAGAAGGGGAGAGCCTGGAACTGCTTCCGGACCTCAATCCCGACAACAATCCTTCCTCCGCCAAGATCAATGACCCTGTCAAGATGTATCTTAAGGAGATCGGCCGGGTGCCGCTCTTAAATCCCCAGGAAGAGATCGAGATCGCCAAACAGATCGAAGACGGCGACGAAGAAGCCAAGAAGAAACTGATCTCCGCCAACCTGCGTCTCGTCGTTTCCATTGCCAAAAAGTATACCGGCAGAGGGATGCTGTTCCTGGATCTGATCCAGGAAGGCAATATGGGTCTGATCAAGGCGGTCGAGAAGTTCGATTACCGCAAGGGCTTCAAGTTCTCGACCTATGCCACCTGGTGGATCCGCCAGGCCATCACCCGTGCTATCGCTGACCAGGCCCGTACGATCCGTATCCCGGTCCACATGGTCGAGACCATCAACAAGATGACCCGTATCCAGCGTCAGCTGATCCAGGAACTGGACAGAGATCCGACGCCGGAAGAGATCGCCGAAAGGATGGGCTCTCCGCTGACGGCCGAAAAGGTCCGTGAGATCCAGAAGATCGCTCTGGATCCGGTCTCGCTGGAGACGCCGATCGGTGAGGAAGATGATTCCCACCTCGGTGACTTCATCGAAGACAAGGATGCGATGTCGCCCGATCAGTACGCCAACAACCAGATGCTGAAGGATGAGATCGATCTGGTCTTAAAGACTCTGACCGACCGTGAAGAGAAGGTCCTGCGTCTGCGCTTCGGTCTCGATGACGGACGTACCCGTACCCTGGAAGAAGTCGGCAAGGAATTCGACGTCACCCGTGAACGTATCCGTCAGATCGAAGCCAAGGCTCTGCGGAAACTGAAGAACCCGACCAAGTCCAAGCGTCTGAAAGAATTCATGGATGACAAGCATTAAGCTGTCGGAAAGACTGCAGACGATCGCCGATCTCTGCGAAGCAGGGATCCTGATCGATGTCGGCACCGATCACGCCTATCTGCCCTGCTATCTGGTGCAGGAGGGGAAGTGCCCCAGGGCCTATGCTTCCGATCTGCGGGAAGGACCGCTGGAACGGGCGAAAGCCCATATCGCGGAGTATGGCCTCGAAGGAAAGGTGATCCCGCTCTTAGGCGCCGGATTGCAGAAGGCTCCAAAGGATGCGGAGATCGTAGTGATCTCCGGCATGGGCTACGACAACGTCAAGGAGATCCTGGAGGCAGCGGATATCACAAGATACCGGCAGTTCGTCATCCAGATCAACCGGCATACGGAATTCCTGCGGCAGTATCTCTCCGATCATCGTTATACGATCACCAAAGAGAGACTGGTCCGGGAAGACGGCCGGGACTACGAGATCGTCAGCTTTACTCCTGACGAAGGAAGGCCGCTGAGCGAGGAGGAGATCCTCTTCGGGCCCTGTCTCCTGCAGGACAAAAGTCCGGAAGTCGGACAGTACTTCCGTGATCTGTGGGAAAAAGAAAAGAAGATCGCGGCCGTGAGCGGAAAGGGATCTTCCCGCCGCCGGGCGGATCTTCTGGAAAAGATCATTAAAGAGAGGGAGTGACCCTCTCTTTTTGTGTATGCAAAAAGCAGCCTTACGCTGCTTCTTTGATCGATGCGACAGCTTTTGCCAGACGGGATTTCTGACGTGCAGCATAATTCTTATGCTTGATATGGTCGACGACGGCCTTATCCAGCAAAGAGCAGCATTCTTTATAGCGAGCGACGGCCTGTTCGTGATCCTTCGCTTCAACAGCCTTCAGAACCTTCTTGATGGATGTCTTCAAGCGGCTCTTCTCAGCGGTATTGGCCAGATTCTTCTTGACATTCGTCAGAGCTCTCTTCTTCTGAGACTTGATATTCGCCATGTTTCCTCCTTATCCACATTTACGCTTACAAATTCTAGCATACCTCCTTCACAAAATCAACACGGAGATTCGGGGCTCCGGATAACTTTTCTTTGCGGGAAAGTATTGTTATAATCGAAGGTATGAAAAAAGAACGCATCGTATTTATGGGAACCCCGACCTTTGCGGCAACTGTGCTCGAAGCCCTGCTGCAGGTCGGATATGATATCGTCGCTGTCGTGACCCAGCCGGATACCTACACCGGCCGCAAGAAGATCCTGACCGCCCCTCCGGTCAAAGTGACCGCTCTGAAGTACGGTCTGCCGGTCTTACAGCCGGAGAAGGTCCGCAAGGAATATGAAGAGATCCTTTCCTATGCTCCGGATCTGATCATCACCTGTGCCTACGGCCAGATCATTCCGAAGGCACTGCTGGAGGCCCCGGCCTATCACTGCATCAATACGCATGCGTCTCTCCTGCCGAAATACCGCGGCGGCGCTCCCATTCAGCGGGCGATCATCAACGGGGAGACCGTGACCGGGATCACCCTGATGTATATGGATGAAAAGATGGACGAAGGGGACATCCTCTTCCAGCAGGAAGTGACGATCGATCCCTCCGATACCAATACCACCTTATTCGAGAAACTGAGCCATGTGGCAGCGGATATGCTGCTGCAGCATCTTCCCGACATCTTTGCCGGAAAGATCACTCCCGTTCCCCAGGATCATTCAGAGGCTACCTATGCCTGGAACCTGAAGAAGGCCGATGAGTTCATCTCCTTCCGGGAGAGCGCCAAGGCGACCTCTGACCATATCCGGGGACTGCTGGATGATCCCGGTGCCTACGGCATCCTGAACGGCGAGAACTACAAGCTTTTCTCTCCCTCCTGGGATGAGGAGGTACGCGGAGAGCCCGGCACCTTCCTCGGTCTGATCAACGGGAAGATCGCTGTTGCCGCAGAAGGCGGCACGGTCTATCTGGCAGCCATCCAGGCGCCCGGCAAGAAGTGCACCGATGCGAAGAGCTTCTACAACGGCAGAGGCCGCAGTCTGATTGGTCTCCTCTTTGCGGCAGAACAGGAGTGACTATGGATCGTTCCAAGATACGTAATTTCTCCATCATTGCCCATATCGATCACGGCAAATCCACACTGGCCGACCGTATCCTGGAAGCCACGCATACCGTGACCCAGCGGGAGATGGAAGATCAGTTCCTGGATTCTCTGGAACTGGAGAAAGAAAGAGGCATCACCATCAAACTGAACTCCGTTCAGCTGCACTATCAGGCTAAGGACGGAGAAGAGTATCTGTTTCATCTGATCGACACGCCCGGCCATGTCGACTTTTCCTATGAAGTCTCCCGTTCGCTGGCAGCCTGTGACGGAGCGGTCCTGGTCGTCGATGCAACGCAGGGCGTAGAAGCCCAGACTCTGGCCAACGTCTATCTGGCATTGGACAATGATCTGGAGATCCTGCCCGTCATCAACAAGGTCGATCTGCCTTCCGCCGATCCCGACAAGGTCAAGAAAGAGATCGAGGACATCATCGGTCTGGACTGTTCCGAAGCACCCTGCATCAGCGCCAAGACCGGGCTCAATATCGATCAGGTCCTGGAAGGGATCGTTCATCAGCTGCCGGCTCCCGGCGGGGATGAGAAGGCTCCCTTGAAGGCGCTGGTCTTTGACAGTTATTATGACTCCTACCGGGGCGTCGTCGTCTATCTGCGTATCCGCGACGGTGAAGTCAAGGTAGGGGACAAGATCCGTTTCATGGCTTCCGGCAGAGAGTTCGAAGTTACGGAACTGGGCATCAAGTGCCCGGAAGAGCAGAAATGTCCGAAGCTGTCTGCTGGGGAAGTCGGCTACCTCTGTGCTTCCATCAAATCGATCCGGGATATCGCGGTAGGTGATACGATCACCTCTGCCGAAAGACCGGCGGAAGAACCGTTAAAAGGGTATCGGAAGATGCTGCCGATGGTCTACTGCGGTCTGTATCCGACGGACAATGCCAAATACGATGACTTAAGAGATGCGCTGGAGAAACTGCAGCTCAACGATTCCGCCCTGGTCTATGAACCGGAATCCTCCAAGGCTCTGGGCTTCGGTTTCCGCTGCGGCTTCTTAGGCCTCTTACATATGGACGTCGTCGAAGAGCGGCTGGAAAGGGAATACGGCATGAATCTCATCGCCACCGCCCCCAGCGTCGTCTACAAGGTCTTCCTGACCGACCGTACGGTCATGGAGATCGATAACCCGTCCTTATTGCCGGATGCTTCTTTGATCGACCATCTGGAAGAACCTTATGTCCGGGCCTCGATCATGGTGCCCAATGACTACATCGGCGCCGTCATGGAACTGGCACAGGACAAACGGGGCATCTATAAGGAAATGATCTACATCGATGACAACCGCAACCAGCTGATCTATGAGATGCCGCTCTCGGAAGTCATCTTTGAATTCTTCGATAAACTGAAGAGCGTCTCCAAGGGCTACGCTTCCCTGGACTATGAATGGCTGGGTTACCGGCAGGCCGATATGATCAAGCTGGATATCCTGATCAACGGCGATCCGATCGACGCTCTGAGCGTCATCGTACACCGCAGCGATTCCTATCGCCGCGGTCAGATGATCACTTCCAAGCTGAAGGAACTGCTGCCCCGCCAGCAGTTTGAGATCCCGATCCAGGCCGCGATCGGCTCCAAGGTCATCGCCCGCACCAACATCAAATCCCTGCGCAAGAACGTCCTGGCCAAGTGCTACGGCGGCGATATCACCCGCAAGAAGAAACTGCTGGAGAAGCAGAAAGAGGGCAAGAAGCGCATGAAGGCAGTCGGTTCGGTCGAGATCCCGCAGGAAGCTTTCATGGCTGTCCTCAGTATGAATGATGACAAATAGTCCGGCTCTCTACCTGCATGTGCCGTTCTGTGCACATATCTGTTTTTACTGTGATTTCTGCCACCAGGTCTATGACCGGAAGAAGGCGGAACGCTGGCTTTCTGCCCTGCGTCAAGAGATGAAAGAAAGGCTGACATTTCAGCCTTTTACGATATACCTCGGAGGAGGGACCCCGACCGTTTTGCCCCTCGATCAGCTGGATGAACTGCTGTGCCTGCTCGACCCTTATAAGGACGTAAAGGAATATACGATCGAGATCAATCCCGAGACGTTCGATGAAAAGAAAGCGGAGTGTCTGAAAAGACACGGCATCAACCGCGCCAGCATCGGCCTGCAGTCCGCTTCGGCAGAAGAGCTGCGCTCACTGGGCAGGCATCATGACCTGGAAGATGTAAAAAGGACGCTGCAGCTGCTGCATGCGGTCGGGATCGACAATGTCTCGCTGGATATCCTCTATTCTTTCCCGGGACAGACAAAAGAGTCCTTCCGAAACACACTGCAGACGGCGGTCTCACTCGCTCCGGCCCATCTTTCGCTCTATTCGCTGACGATCGAAGAGAACAGCGTCTTCGGCAAGCAGGGGAAACAGCCGCTGCCGGAAGATACCGAAGCCGACTTCTATGAATATGCGGTCTCCTTCCTGGAGAGGAACGGTTACGAACAGTACGAAGTGGCCAACTTTGCGAAAGACGGACAGTATTCCCGTCACAATCTGGTCTACTGGCACTATGAAGATTTTCTGGGGCTCTCGATGGGAGCCAGCTCCAAACTGGGCCATGAGCGCAGCGACAACACCCGTTCCCTGGAAGAGTACTGCAGAGGGAACTGGATCAAAGAACGCATCCCGCTCTGTGAGAAGGATGAGATGTTCGAGATGACGATGATGAACCTGCGGCTGAAAGAAGGGCTTTCCGAAAAACGTTTCCGTGAACGTTTCGGCCGGGACTTCGCGGACGTCTATCCGGAGGCTTTACAGAAGCTGCAGGAGAAGGGCTGGATCTGCAAAAAAGAGGATCACTGGGTCGTGAACGACCGGGAGATCCTCAATACGGTACTGCTGGAATTCCTGGATTAATCGTGACGGGTATCGTCCGAGAAACACTCGCAGAAGCGGGCAGAGAAAGAAGGGGCATAGCCCTTTTTTGCCAGGTGCGAGACATCCCCGAAGGACTGGATGCGGAAGGAAGCGAGACCTTCCCGCCGCTCTTCGCTGTACACGGTCGTGACCGAAGCAGGCGGCGCTGCGCAGCCCTGCCAGAAGACGAGCGCTGAAACGTCCAGGAGGCGGCTCAGCAGCAGGGATTCGATGCCGAAGTGGCAGAAGAAGCAGAGCGTATCGTGGTTGGCTCTTTCGACTCTATAGTAACGTCCGTCCTTGCGGTAACCGTGTTTCTCCAAGAGTCCGTCAAAAGCCGCGAAGACTTCGCGGACAGACTCCCGGGCTTCTCCTTCGTAAGCCGGATCAGACAGCCAGTCCTTGCTGAAGAGGATCTCGCGGTCCTGCAGATCCTGCGGCAGCCAGTCCCAGCAGCAGGTATGGACGCCCTGCGGCATCTGACAGGGATGATTGAATTCCTGCAGCCAGGGCAGGATCGCTGCTTTTCGGTTTGCGTTCTTCAGATAGGGGTAAGCGGTGCGCTTTGCCCGGCCTAAGGGAGAACAGTAGAGGAAGTCGATCTTCTCTTCCTGCAGCCTTTCGGAAAGGGCCAGCGCTTCTTTCTGACCCTGATCGGTCAGACCGTCGATCGCATAATCCGGATCTCCGTGCCGGATGAATAATAATCTCATGGACCCATCTTAGCATAACGATCCGTCAAAAACTTCACAAAATAGGGTACAATGATTGACAGTAAGTACAGAAGGTGTAGAATATACCTGTAACTGTTCCATATGAGACAAATTATGCGAGATCTTTTGACTGAAAAAGAGATCCGGCTCCTGCAGAACAGTGCGATCTTTGCCTCTTTGGAGGAGGGCGTGCTGGAAGGCATGCTGGAGGATGAAAGGACCCGGATCAGCCGTTACGAAAAAGGCGAGAGCGTCTACGAACCGGAAGAGTATTCCCGTTCGCTGGCTTTCCTGTTGGAAGGCTCCGCCCGGGTCACGATGCATTCGGATTCCGGCAGTCAGCTTCCGCTGCGCATCCTGCGTCAGGGAGACTGTTTCGGCGTTGCCGCACTCTTCAATGACGGAGAGAAATATGTGACGCATATCGAAGTACGGCAGGAGACCCGGATCCTGTTCTTCCCGGAGAGCCTGCTGCTCGAGACTTTCGATCTCTCGCCCCGGCTGACCCTGAACTACATCCGTTTCCAGGCCGGCCGCATCCGTTTCCTCAACCAGCGCATCGGCCTCCTGGCCGGCAGCGACAGCAGGGATTCCCTGAATTCCTGGCTCTTGCGCATGCGCGAAGAAGAAGGGGACGAATTTACGCTCGGCATCTCTTACAGCGAACTGGCCAGGTCGCTGAATATCAGCCGTTCTTCTCTTTACCGGGGACTGGAAGAACTGGAACAGAAAAATGTCATTGCCCGCAGGGGACATACCATTCAGATCAAGAATGCGTCCCGGCTGCAGTGAAGAAGGAGTTAAGCATGAAAAAACTGATCACGATCCTCTTAGCATTCTCTCTGCTGGCTTTAGCAGCCTGCTCAAAGCCGGCTTCTTCGGAAACACCTGCTTCGGAAACGGCAGTTCCGGAAGTGCCTGCCGAAAAGACGACGGTCCGCCTCGGTCTCTTAAAGGGTCCGACCGGCATCGGCGCCAGCGTTCTGCTGGGACAGGATGAAAAGGGAGAAACTGTCAACGATTACGAAGTCACCCTGCTGGCCAATGCGCAGGATATGGTCGCGGAAGTTGCTTCCGGAAGCGTGGATATCGCGGCCATGCCGACCAACGTTGCCTCCGCTCTCTACAATAAGACGAGCGGCGGCGTAAAGGTCATCGCCCTGAATACCGGCTGCGTGCTGTATGTCCTGGAGAACGGCGATACCGTTCACTCCTTTGAAGATCTCAAGGGAAAGACGATCATGTCGACCGGAGCGGGCGCCAACCCGGAATTCCTGCTGAACTACCTACTGAAGGCAAACGGGATCGACCCGCGTCAGGATCTGACGGTCACGTTCTTTGACAGCAACACCATCTCCACCCAGATGGTCAACGGCACTGACCGGCTCTGCCTGCTGCCGGTACCGGCAGTCACAGCAGTCATGCTGAAGAACGAGAATACCCGCATCGCCCTGGATCTCAACGAAGAGTGGGAAAAGACCGGTGCCGAAGGCATGCCGACGATGGGCTGCGTCGTCGTACGCAGTGAATTCGCTGCCGAACATCCGGAAGCCGTCGATGCCTTCTTAACGGAATACGAAGCTTCGATCGAAGCGGTCAAGGCCGATCCGGCCGCTGCCGGCGAGCTCTGCGCCAAATATGAGATCACTCCTTCCGCTCCGGTCGCCGTGAAAGCGATCCCGGACAGCAGTCTGATCTTCGTCTCCGGCGAAGAGATCCGCACCCAGCTGGAACCCTATTACCAGGTCCTTTTCGATGCCGATCCGACTTCGATCGGCGGAAAGCTCCCCGGTGATGACTTCTACAGCTACAAGTAAAAAACTCTATCCCTTCCTGGCAGCAGCCTTCTGGCTGCTGCTTTGGGAAACAGCGGCCCGCATGATCGGCAAAGAGCTGATCCTGCCCGGGCCTTTTCGCGTTCTGCAGGCCTTTCTGGCGCTCTTGCCGACGGCTGCCTACTGGCAGAGTGCCGGTGCAACGATGCTCAGGATCCTCTTCGGCTATCTGCTGGGGATCGTGCTGGGCATCCTCTTCAGCATCCTGACTTCTGTCTCGCAGCTGCTGGATGCCCTGCTGTCGCCTTTGATCCGCATCATCCGGGCCACGCCCGTCGCATCCTTCATTATTTTAGCTATGCTGTGGATGGGCAAGGAGCGGGTCCCGACGCTGCTCAGTACGCTGATGGTCGTCCCGGTCGTCTGGGGCAATCTCAGCGAAGGAGTCAAAGCCCTCGATCCTGATCTGCTGGAGATGGCGAGAGCCTTTCGCTTCTCCCGGATGAAGACCTTCGGCAGCATCATCGTTCCCTCACTGCGTCCGGCTCTGCGTTCGGCTGCACTGACTTCGATCGGTCTGGCCTGGAAGAGCGGCATCGCTGCGGAAGTGTTGGCGCAGCCTTCCAAAGCGATCGGCTCCCAGCTCTACTATGCCAAGATCTATCTGGAGACCCCGGAGCTCTTTGCCTGGACGCTCAGTGTGATCTTCTTCAGCATCCTGATCGAAAAGCTGGTCCGTACGTTCTTGAAGAGACAGGAGGGGAAGGCATGAAGATCATCGATCTCTCTTTTGCCTATGAAGGCAAGGAAGTCTTCTCTCATCTGGATCTCGATCTCGAAGAGCCGGTGATCTGTCTTAAAGCGCCTTCCGGCCGGGGCAAGACCACGCTGCTGAAGCTGATCGGCGGGCTCTTAGAGCTGCAGGGCGGGAAGATCGAAGGAGCCCCGGAAAAGCCGTCCTTCCTCTTTCAGGAAGACCGTCTGCTGCCCTGGTATGATGCCCTGCACAATGTCTCTCTGGTAGCTGAGGAAGAGAAAGCCAGGGAGTTATTGGAAAAACTGCACATCGATCCGGCAGCCAGGATCTCTTCGCTCTCCGGCGGGATGAAGCGCAGGGTCGCTCTGGCCCGGACGCTGGCTTATGAAGGGGATCTGCTGATATTGGACGAACCGTTCAAGGGCATGGACAGTGAGCTGATCACGGAGGCAGCTGAGCTGATCCTGGCCCGGAAAAAACCGGTCCTGATGAGTTCTCATTCTCCGGAAGAAGCCCTGCGGATGGGGGCGAAGATCATTGAATTCTGAAAAGCGGGAGACCGCTTTTTCTTTCTGTTCATCTTTTGACAACTCTTTAACAATACTGTACTTCTCTGCTATAATAGGATAGTTAATAGGGAAAGAGAGGAAACCTATGGAAAGAAAATTGAATGCGGCAGCATTAAAGACGATCGATGAGATCGTTGCCAAACATCAGGGCCGGCCCGGTCCGGTCAAACTGATGCTGCACGATGTACAGCGCGAACTCGGCTATATTCCTTTTGAAGCGATCGAAAAGATCGCTGCCGGCAGCGGAGTCTCTCCGGCAGAAGTCTACGGTGTCGTTACCTTCTACACCCAGTTCACGACCCAGCCCAAGGGAAAACACGTGATCAATGTCTGTCTGGGAACGGCCTGCTATGTCAAGGGTTCTCAGGCTCTGGTCGATAAGGCGGTCGAACTGACCGGTGCCGACATCAACAAGACCAGTGAGGACGGACTGTTCTCGGTCGATGCGACCCGTTGCCTGGGCGCCTGCGGCCTGGCAGCTGTCTGCGTCATCGACGGCCGGGTCATCGGCAACTGCACACCGGCGAAAGTAGCTGAAGAGATCGCGGCGATCCGGGCTGCGGAGGCAGCGACCGCCGAAGCATAAGATGACAGCTGCGGAGATCGTAGAGACCCTCGGCGCCAAGCCGCTGGCCGTCTCGGATTTTCACCCGCTGACCAAAGAATATGTTTCGGCATTTGCGACAGATCTGATGAGCGATGCCCTGGCCATGATCCAGGAATCTCCGGAAGATACTGTCCTGCTGACAGGGTTATGCAATCAGCAGGCGCTGCGTACAGCGCAGATGCTGGATATTGAACTGATCATCATCGTGCGGGGAAAAGAATTCAATGAAGAAGTTCTGCGAATGAGCCGCAATATGGGCGTCAATGTTTTTTCGACGCATTTTACGATGTATGAAGCCTGCGGAAAACTGTACCAGAGGGGACTGAAAGCGATCGTATGACGGCAGTATATCAGCGCATATTTACGGTTGAGCAGGATGATTACGCGAGTGCCGGTCTGGTCAGTTCGCTGATCAAGGAATCACTGCGCTATATGGGGATCTCGCCGGCGGTGGTCCGCCGGGTAGCGGTCGCTACTTACGAGGCGGAGATCAATATGATCATCCATGCCTACGGCGGAACGATCACCCTGGAGATCGGTGACGACGGGACCATCCACCTTCTGGCCAAAGATAACGGTCCGGGCATCCCGGACATCGAGAAGGCTTTGACGCCCGGTTTCTCCACCGCCAGCAAGAAAGCGATGGAACTGGGTTTCGGAGCCGGTATGGGTCTGCCCAACATCAAACGGAATGCCGATGTGTTCCACATCGAAAGCTCTCCGGAGGGCACGATCCTGGATCTGCTGTTTAAAGAAAAATCATGAGAAGGACATCGATCACTTATACGTTGTCCCACTGTGTCCACTGTCTGAAGTGTGTCAAGGCCTGTCCGGTCTCGGCAGTCACCCTGGTGGATGACAGGATCTCCATCAACAAGGACCGCTGCATCAACTGCGGTCAGTGCATCAAAGCCTGTCATTCCAAAGGTCTGGTGGCCAGCGGCAGTTCACTGGAAGCGATCAGAGATTATCCCTATACGGTATGTCTGGTCCCCAGTGCCCTGAGTTCGGTCTGCAAGTCTCTTGAAGAAGCCGAACGGCTTTTCTATGCCATCAAACAGTTAGGTTTTGATGAAGTCATCGACCTTTCTCCGGTGGAAGGACAGCTGAAGCGGGAGACCCAGCGCATCTGCGAAGAGCTGGATCACGGCAACGGCATCGCTTCCTTCTGTCCGGTCATCAAACGGCTGATCGAGACCAGTTATCCGATGCTGATGGACAACCTGGTCCCGCTCAACTATCCCAGTGAAGTCATGGCCAAACAGATCCGCAAACGGGAGAACGGCAAAGAGACCGGGATCTTCCTGATGTGCGAATGCGAAGCCAAACTGGCATTGGCTAAGGAACCTTACAAGAACGATACCTACGAAGTCGACCACACCCTGGCGATCGTGGACCTCTTCCCGCAATTGCGGGCCCACTTCCCGGAAGGAAGGGAAGAAGTACACTTCTGCCGTTCGGGACTGCAGGCGGCCAATCCTTCGGTCATCGTCCAGAAGCAGGAATACCTGATCGCTGACGGTTTCGACAAGATCAACGACATCCTCTCCATGGAAGAGTTCAACCTGCTGAATGATTTCAGGATGCTGTATCTCTTTCCGTGCTTCAACGGCTGCATCGGCGGCCATCTGCTCTGGGGCAACTCCTACCTGACCAGGAATCACATCGATGCTTTGACCGGGGAGGAGAACCTGCCGGTGGCGGATTACCCGATCGAGGATCTCTATAAGGAGATGGTCATCGAGAATGAGGATACCCGCTCCTTTACGGAGAAGATGGACGAGTTCCGCCGGGTCAACGAAGTGCTGGAGAAGCTTCCGCGCTACGACTGCAGCGCCTGCGGCATGCAGACCTGCCGGATCATGGCGGAAGAGATCGCCCGCGGACATAAAAAGCTCAGCGATTGCCGTGTACTGGCGGCTAGTAAGGAAAGAGTATGAAAGTAAGCGAAGCAGCGCAAAAAGCCGGATTTCAGGTGATCGTTCCGGGTGAAGACCAGGAGATCGAAGGCATCTACTGCGGCGACCTGCTTTCCTGGGTCATGGGCAAGGGCCAGCCGGGACAGGCCTGGATCACCGTTCAGAGCCATCTGAACGTGATCGCTGTCGCTGTCCTGCGGGAATTCTCCTGCCTGATCCTGGCTGAGGGAGCACAGTTCCCGCCGGAAGTGATCGAGAGGGCAGAGAACGAAGGTCTCTGTCTGCTCTGCAGTGAACTGCCGGTCTATGAGACGGCTCTGAAACTGCACGAAACGGGGATCTGATGTTTTATGACCTGCACATCCACAGCTGTCTGTCACCCTGTGCGGAAGAGGAGATGACCCCCAACAATATCGTCAATATGGCCTTATTGAAGGAACTGGACCTCATTGCCGTCACCGATCATAACTCCGTAAGGCAGCTGCCGGCGGTTGCAAAGGTGGCGGAAGCGATGGGGTTGAGGATGCTGTACGGGGCTGAGCTGGAGAGCAGCGAGGAAGTCCACGTCTTAGGACTCTACGACGAACTGGAAAAAGCGATGTCTCTGCAGCCCTGGCTCGATCAGCATCTGCCCTTCATCCCCAACGATGAGCACTACTTCGGCAAGGAAGAGCTGCGGGATGAGAACGATGAACTGATCGGCAAAGAAGAGAGACTGCTGATCATCTCGCTGGATCAGGATCTGGAGTCCTGCATCGAAGCGATCCATGCGACCGGCGGCAAGGCCATCCTGGCTCATGTGCTGGACCGCAAGAACTCGGTGACCAACCAGTTAGGCTTCATCCCCGAAGGACTGGCCTATGACGGTCTCGAGGTCAAGGATGAGTACCAGCGGCAGCAGGTCTGTAAGACCCATCCCTGGATCAGGGATGAAGAGACCTTCTGGCTGATCGATTCCGATGCCCATCGGCTGATCGATATGTCGGAAAGAGTGAACTCTCTGCCGCACAGTGAACTGCAGAAGATGTGGAGGAAACTGTCATGATGGAAGATCTGGCCATGCAGATGCTGGAACTGCTGATGAACAGCATCCAGGCAGGAGCCGAAAATATCACGCTGGAGATCACCGACTCATTACGTAACGACTGCATAGTCATGTTATTATTAGATGATGGGAAAGGGATGTCGAAGGAACTGCTGGAAAGAGTCAGCGATCCCTTCACCACCACCCGCAAGACCCGGAAGGTCGGACTGGGCGTTTCTTTCATGAAAGGACTCTGTGAGTCCTGTGACGGCAGCTTCGCGATCGAAAGCGAAGAAGGGAAAGGGACGAAGGTCCGCTCGGAAGTCCGGAAGAGTCACCTGGATACACCGCCCCTGGGAGACCTGGGAGCGATGATGATGTATGCGATCCAGGCTAACGAAGATATCAACTACACATTGTCTTACCGCAATGATCAAAACGAATTCGTCTTTCGCTCCACGGAAGTCAGGAAGGAACTGGATGGCGTCAGCATGCTGGAACCGGAGATCCTGCTGTGGATCAAAGAATATATCAATCAGAACATCAAAGCTTTAGAGGAGGGCTGAGGAAATGAAAAGTTTGGCAGAACTGAAGAAGATGCGAGAAGCCGCTTTGAAAAAGGTCGAGATGCGCGAGGAAGGCAAGGATTACCGGGTAGTCGTAGGCATGGCTACCTGCGGGATCGCTGCCGGTGCCCGTCCGGTGCTGAACCGTCTGGTCGAAGAGACTGCAGAGAAAGATTACAACTGCGTCGTGACCCAGACCGGCTGCATCGGCATGTGCGTCTATGAACCGATCGTGGAAGTCTACGGAAAAGATGGTTCCCACACCACCTATGTCCATATGACTCCGGAGAAAGCGGTCAAGGTGCTGGAACAGCATATCGGCAAGGGTGAAGTCGTTGACGAGTACACCGTGGATGCCGCCAAGAGGGAGGCCTAAATGTATCGAATGAACGTGCTCTGCTGTGCCGGAACAGGCTGTTCCGCCAGCAATTCCGCGCAGATCGTTGAAAACCTGCAGGAAGCTTTAAAGAAATACGACATCGACAGTGAAGTCAAGGTCGTCAAGACCGGCTGCTTCGGTCTGTGCCAGAAGGGTCCGATCGTAGCGATCTACCCGGATAAGGTCTACTACTGTCATGTCAAGCCGGAAGATGCGGAAAGGATCGTTTCCGAACATCTTTACAAGGGCCGTGTCGTCAAGGATCTGGAACTTTCCGATGAAGATCTGGAGACCAAGGAAAAGATCTACGATATCGACAAGATCAAGTTCTATGAGAAGCAGCAGCGTATCGCTTTACGCAACTGCGGCAAGATCAACCCGGAAGACATCACCGAATACATCGCCATGGACGGTTATCAGGCCTTAGGCAAGGTCCTGACCGAGATGACCCCGCAGCAGGTCATCGACGAGATGAAGAAGTCCGGCCTCCGCGGACGCGGCGGCGCAGGTTTCCCGACCGGTCTCAAATGGCAGTTTGAAAAGGATCAGCCGGGCGAAGACAAGTATGTCATCTGTAACGCCGACGAGGGTGACCCGGGCGCCTTCATGGACCGTTCCATCCTGGAAGGCGATCCGCATGCGATCCTGGAAGGCATGGCCATCATGGCTTATGCCGTTGGTGCTCATCAGGGTTACATCTACATCCGTGCCGAATATCCGATCGCGGTCCATCGTCTGGAGATCGCTATCGAACAGGCTAAGGAATACGGCCTCTTAGGCAAGGACATCTTCGGTTCCGGTTTCGATTTCGATCTGGAACTGCGTCTGGGTGCCGGCGCCTTCGTCTGCGGTGAAGAGACCGCTCTGATCTCTTCCATCGAAGGCAAGCGCGGCATGCCGAACCCGAAGCCGCCGTTCCCGGCTGTCTCCGGTGTCTGGAAGCGTCCGACCAGCATCAACAACGTCGAAACGCTGGCCAACGTCGCTCAGATCATCTACAAGGGTGCTGACTGGTATGCCTCCATCGGTACCGAAAAGTCCAAGGGCACCAAGGTCTTCGCCTTAGGCGGCAAGATCAAGAATACGGGTCTCGTCGAGATCCCGATGGGTACCACCCTGCGCGAGATCATCTATGAGATCGGCGGCGGCTGCCCCAACAACAAGGCTTTCAAAGCGGTCCAGACCGGCGGTCCGTCCGGCGGCTGTCTGACCGAAAAGGAACTGGATACTCCGATCGACTACGACAACCTGGTGGCTGCCGGTTCGATGATGGGCTCCGGCGGTATGATCGTCCTCGATGAAGACAACTGTATGGTCGACGTTGCCCGTTTCTACCTCGAATTCATCGTCGAAGAATCCTGCGGCAAGTGCACGCCGTGCCGGGTCGGTACCAAGCGGCTGCTTGAGATGCTGACCAAGATCTGCAACGGCGAAGGCACGATGGAGATGCTGGACGAGATGGAGAAGCTCTGCTACGAGATCAAGGATACGGCGCTCTGCGGTCTGGGACAGACGGCACCGAACCCGATCCTCTCCACCCTGAACCACTTCCGTGACGAATACATTGCCCACATCGTCGACAAGAAATGTCCGGCCGGTGTCTGCAAAGCCCTGCTTACCTATAAGATCGATCCGGATAAGTGCAAGAAGTGCTCCATGTGTGCACGCAACTGCCCGGTCAATGCGATCACCGGCGTTCCGGGCAAGGTCCCGTACGTCATCGATACCGACAAGTGCATCAAGTGCGGTACCTGCATGAGCAACTGCCGCTTCGGTGCGATCTCGAGAGGATAGGAGGAAAAAGAAATGGCAGAAGTACATTTAAAGATCGATAATATCGATGTCACCGCCCAGGAAGGCGATACTATCCTCGAAGCAGCGATCAAGGCCGGTATCCATATCCCGACGCTCTGCTACCTGAAAGACATCAACAAGTCCGGTGCCTGCCGGGTATGTCTCGTCGAAGTCAAGAGAGCGAGAAATCTGCTGTCCGCCTGCACCACTCCGGTCGCAGAAGGACAGGAAGTCTTCACCCACAACAAGCGGGTCCTCGATGCCCGCAGGAATACCGTCGAACTGATCCTTTCCAACCACTCCAAGGACTGTCTGTCCTGCGTCCGCAACCAGAACTGTGAACTGCAGCGTCTGACCGAAGAGCTGGGCATCCGTGAACAGCCCTTCAGCGGCGAGAAGAAGGAAAAGACGATCGACGAGCTGGTCATCGCCATCCAGCGCGATGCCAGTAAGTGTGTCCTCTGCGGACGCTGTGTCGAGACCTGCAAGAAGCTGCAGGGCCTGGGCATCCTCGGTTACGAGGAACGCGGTTTCAATACCGTCGTAGCCCCGATCTACGGCAAGGCTTTCGCGGAAGTCAACTGCATGCAGTGCGGTCAGTGCGTCATCAACTGCCCGACTGCTGCGCTCTCCGTCAAGGAAGATACCGCCAAGGTCGTCGAAGCGCTCTCCGATCCGGAGAAGTTCGTCGTTGTTCAGACCGCTCCGGCTGTCCGTGCCGCTTTAGGCGAAGAATTCGGTCTGCCGATCGGTACGAGAGTCACCGGCAAGATGGCTGCAGCATTGAAGAAATGCGGTTTCGACCGGGTCTATGACACCAACTTCGGTGCTGACCTGACCATCATGGAAGAAGGCTACGAATTCATCGACCGTTTACAGAACGGCGGTGTCCTGCCGATGATCACTTCCTGTTCTCCGGGCTGGGTCCGTTATGCCGAATTCGAATACGGCGATATCCTGCCGCACCTCTCCACCTGCAAGTCTCCGCACATGATGCTGGGAGCGATGATCAAGCGCCGCTTTGCGGAAGTCCACAACATCGATCCCAAAAAGATCGTGACCGTTTCGATCATGCCCTGCTCCGCCAAGAAGGCCGAGATCATCAAGCCGGAACTGCAGGAAGCAGATGGCATCCAGGATGTCGACATCGTCCTGACCACCCGTGAATGTGCCCGTCTGATCAAGAGCTTCGGCATCGACTTCGTCAATCTGGAAGACGAAGAATTCGATCAGGATCTCTTCGGTGAATACACCGGCGCCGGCGTCATCTTCGGTGCGACCGGCGGAGTCATGGAAGCCGCTCTGCGTACCGTTGCCGATGTCCTCGAGAAGAAGGACCTGCCGGACTTCGAATACGAAGCCGTCCGCGGTCTCAAGGGCGTCAAGGAAGCGACCCTGAACATCGCCGGCATGGAAGTGAAGATCGCTGTCACCTCCGGTATGGCCAATGCCAAGCCTCTGCTGGATCAGATCCGCAACGGCACCTCCCCGTATCACTTCATTGAGATCATGGGCTGCCCGGGCGGCTGCATCAACGGCGGCGGTCAGCCGATCGTCTCCTCGGTCATCAAGAATAAGGAAGGTCTTGATTCCTACCGTCTGAAGAGAGCCAAGGCCCTCTACGACGAAGACAAGATCATGCCCAAGCGCAAATCCCACGAGAACCAGCAGATCCAGGAACTCTACCGGGATTATCTGGGTGAACCGGGCGGTGAACTCTCGCATCACTACCTGCACACCACCTACGCTCCGAAGCCGCGCTTCAAGTAAAGCCCTCAGAAAGCCGTCAAGAGACGGCTTTCTTACGGTTTCTCTTGCCTGAAGAAGGGGAGCCGTGCTAGTATATATACGCTTCTGTCCTGAGTCCGGGAACTCTCCGATCCCTTACCCGGAACAGAAGGTCATAGAAAAAGGAGAAAGTAAAATGCTGACAAAAGAAGAAAAGCAGGCTATCATCAAGAAGTTTGCCCGCGACGAGAAGGACACCGGTTCCGTTGAAGTACAGGTCGCTGTCCTGACCGAAGAGATCAACCGTCTCACCGCCCACATGAAGCAGCACCCGAAGGATTTCCATTCCAACCGCGGCCTGCTGATGAAGGTCGGTAAGCGCAGAAGCTTCCTGACTTACCTGATGAACACGGACGTCAACCGTTACCGTGAACTGGTCAAGAACCTCGGCCTGAGAAAGTAAGCACGAAGGAAAGGGATCCCCGGATCCCTTTTTTCGTTCTTGGCTATGGTATAATAGGGCAAAGAGGAGGTACCTTCATGAAGTTCTATCGCTGCAAGAAATGCCCGAACCTGGTCATCAAACTTTCGGTAGGAGCCTGCACCCCGCGCTGCTGCGGAGAAGAGATGACGGTCCTGGAGCCCAATACCCAGGAAGCTGCCACCGAGAAACATAAACCGGTCCTGGTCGAGGAAGACGGAAAGTATTATGCCGTAGTCGGTTCCGTCCCGCATCCGGTGACTCCGGAACACTACATCGACTGGGTCCTGGCCGAATACGAAGACCATTACAGCGTCTACCCGCTCGGTGCTGACAAGGAACCGAAAGTCGCCCTGGAAAAGAGACCTTCCGCCCTCTACGCTTACTGCAATCTGCACGGCCTCTGGAAGAACGATTAAGCAGGAACTCCCTGCTTTTTCTTCTGGAAACGGTTTCTTACAGATTTTGAAAAATGTTAACGGTTACAGGGGTCAAAAAGGCTTGCATTCTTATAAAAAGAGACTAGAATAACCTGAGGTGACAGAAGTCACCGGAGGTAAATATGAAAAGTCTCATTATGATCATCCTGATGGTCGGGCTGATCCGGACTGCGTTCGCTTTCTGCAGCGAAGAATACCTCTGCGGAAAAGAACTGGTACAGAGATCAGCGAAGGAGTTCTGAGGAACTCCTTTTTTATGTGACATGTTATACTGGGTGTAAAGAAAAGGGGATCACACAATGAAGACCGTCGTGCTTTATGGTGCCAAAATGAATTACGACCAGCTGCTGGACTTCTCCTGCCTGTCCGAAGAAGTTACTGTCTATGACGATGCCGATGAAACGAAGCTGCAGGAAAGAGTGAAGGACTGCGATATCCTGATCACCAAGGAGAATCCGGTGACCCGTGAGATGATCAACGCTTTCCCGGAAAGACTGAAACTGATCGTAGAAGCCGGCACCGGCTACAACAACATCGATACTGCCGCCGCCCGTGAGAAGGGCATCACCGTCTGCAATGTCCCGGCTTACTCCTCGGAAGGCGTACGGGAGATGACGGTCATGTTTCTGCTGATGCTTTCCAGCAGCATGCATTCCCAGGTCACGATGCTGGAGAGGGGAGACAAGTCCAACTTCTCGCGCTGCCTCTCCGTTCCGCATAACGAAGTCTATGAAAAGACATTGGGTGTGATCGGCGAAGGCCGGATCGGAAAACTGGTCATCGATACTGCCCTGCATCTGGGCATGAAAGTATTGGTCTATACCCGTACCCCGAAGGAAGACACTGAGAACGTAAAACACGTCTCCCTTGAAGAACTGCTGAAAGAGAGCGATTACGTCTCTCTGCACTGCCCGCTGACCCCGGCTACGAAATATCTGATCAATAAGGATACCCTGGCCCTGATGAAGCCGACCGCCTTCCTGATCAATACTTCCCGCGGGCCTCTGATCGACGAGAAAGCGCTGATCGAAGTCCTGAAGGAGCGCAGGATCGCCGGCGCAGCCTTAGACGTACAGGAAGAAGAACCGCTGGCAGAAGACAGTCCGTTATTCGAACTGGACAACGTCATCCTGACTCCGCATATCGGCTGGAAGGGCGTTGATACCCGCAGACGGATGGTCTCCATCCTGAAGGAAGATATCGAAGCTTACCGCAAAGGTGCAGCCATCAATGTCGTGAACTGAACAGACCGAAAATTTCGGTCTTTTCTTTTCTGAAAACAGTGTGAAACATTTCACTTTAAGAGAGAGGAATGCTATAATATGAGTAAGCTAATGCACAGGGAAAAATCTTAGGGAAAATGACGGGAAGTCCGTAGGATTTTGTGCATTTGACGTAAATAATAGAATGGAAGGAGATAACCTAATGAAATTCGAAATTTACGGAGACAAGGTCAACATTACTGAGACAGAGCGCGCGATGATCGAAGAAAAACTGTCGTTCCTGCAGAAGTATCTTCTGATCGACCCGAACCTGAAAGCACGTCTGGCCGTAAAGACCTATCCAACCGACCTCAAAGTCGAGGTCACCATTCCTACGAAAGTAGGCATCCTGCGTTCCGAAGTGACCAACGCGGACTTCAATCAGGCTGTCGATCTTGCGATCGAGAAACTGGAAGACCAGCTCCGCCGGCAGAAGAGCAGACTTTCCCGTCGTCATAAAGATTCGCTGGCAGAGACCTTCATCACGGAAGATGAGGAACTGGCCAAGAGCGACGAAGTGGTCCGCACCAAGAACATTGCCGCCGAAGAGATGACACTGGATGACGCGATCATGAAGATGGAGATGCTGGGACATTCCTTCTTCATCTACAAGGACAGCGATGCCGAAAAGATCGCCGTCGTCTATGAACGGCATGACGGAGGCTATGGCCTGATCGAGGTAGATGAATAGTGAAGTGTTCCAAACACGTCAGTGATCCTGAGCTTATCCGAGCACTGACGAAGTCCTACAGCCGCAGCAAGCGTAAACTGGAAGAAGATATAGCCGGTACGTACCGCTATCGGGCAGAGGAACTGGAACACAGTCTCTATATCGTGAAACACATGGAAGCGATCCTGCGCAGCATGGATGAAAAGGATAAACTGATCATTCAGAAGGAAGTGATCGAAGGACGGAAGGGGAAATGGTACGAAGAGTTCTACACTTCTTCGACCTACTACCGCCGCCGCAAAGCAGCTTACCGGGCTTTCCTGGAGGAGCTGGGACAGTAGATCTCCTTGTCAAAGGAGGAAAAGGCTACGTATAATAATGAGGACTGGAAGACAGTCCTCATTTTTTATGAAAAAGATCCTGTTCATCTCCTCCGAAGGAGGCCACCTGCAGGAACTGCTGCAGCTGGAAAGCTTAAAGAAAGACTATGACTGCCGTTATATCACCGAAAAGACGGCATCGACCTTATTCTTACAGGAACGTTATCCGGGAAAGACCGATTACCTGGTCTACGGTACGCAGGACCACCTGCTGCCTTACCTCTTCATCTTTCCCTTCAACATCCTGCGTTCCTTTTTCCTGTTCCTGAAATACCGTCCGGACTGTGTCATCACGACCGGCACCCATACCGCCGTACCGATGTGCTACATCGCTCATCTCTTCGGAAAGAAAGTGATCTACATCGAGACCTTTGCGAACCGTCATTCCCCGACCAAGGCCGGCCGGATGGTCTATAAGATCGCCGATCTCTTTGTCGTCCAGTGGGAAGAGATGAAGGAGTTCTATCCCAAAGCAGTCTGCTGGGGGTGGTTATTTTGAAGACGTTCGTGATCCTGGGTACGCAGGATAAGGCCTTCCCGCGCTTATTGAAAGCCGTAGAGGCTTCTTCGCTCACAGGGGAGATCCTGGCCCAGAGCGGCTTTACCGCTTACTCCTCAGCGAAGATGAAGGTCGTGGACTACCTTGGTCAGGAAGACTTTCAGAAGGCCCTGCAGGAAGCCGATCTCGTGATCACCCACGGCGGTGTGGGCACGATCATGCAGGCCCTCTCCTTCGGCAAGAAAGTGATCGCTGCGCCCCGTTACGGCCGCTACGGCGAACACCAGAACGACCACCAGGCCGATATCGTCGAGAGCTTTGCGGCGAAGGGCTACCTGCTGCCTTACTATGACGGAGATGACCTCGATGAGGTATTAAAGAAAGCAGAAGATTTCGTTCCCGAACCTTTCCGGGGCAACCACGAACACTTCCTGCAGGAACTCAATCGCTATTTAACAGAAGTACTATAGACAGGGAGACCTGTCTTTTTCTATCGAAACAGTGACAAATGTGCTAGAATAGAAACGTTGTAAAAAAAGAAAGAGAAAGAGAAATGGCAAAACAAGTATTTACCTTAGATTTCTGCGGTCGTAATTTAACTGTCGAGACCGGTGAGATCGCTAAGCAGGCAGGTGGTTCTGTCTTAGTCCGCTACGGAGACACAGTCGTGCTCTCTGCTGTCACTGCCGCCAAAACCGTCAAGGAAGGACAGGATTTCTTCCCGCTGACAGTCCGCTTTGAAGAAAAACTCTACGCGGTCGGCAAGATCCCCGGAGGCTTCCTCCGTCGGGAAGGCCGTCCCTCCGAACATGCGACCCTGACGGCCCGCATGATCGACCGGCCGATCCGTCCGCTGTTCCCGGAAGGCTTCTTAAATGAAGTCTTAGTCGTCAACACGGTCTTATCCGTAGATACCGACTGCGATGCCGGCATGGCTGCCATGCTGGGTTCTTCGCTGGCTTTAGGTATCTCCGAGATCCCCTTTGACGGTCCGATCGCCGGCGTCATCGTCGGCTATGTCGACGGACAGTACGTCATCAACCCCAGCGTGGAAGATTCCGAACGTTCCCTGATCCATCTGACCGTTGCCGGTACCCACGATGCCATCAACATGGTCGAAGCCGGTGCCAAGGAAGTCTCGGAAGAGATGATGCTGGACGGTCTGATGTTCGGTCATGAAAACATCAAGAAACTCTGCGAATTCGAAGAAGAGATCATCAAGGCTGTCGGCAAGGAAAAGATGGAAGTCACCCTCTACAAGATCGATGAGCGTGTCACTTCCTATGTCGATGCCAATGCCAAGGAAGCTCTGAAGGAAGCCGTCTCCATCAAGGAGAAGCTCGAGCGCTACGGCAAGATCGACGAGATCACCGAACAGATGGTCGCTCACTTCCAGGAAGAGACCTTCGAGTCCGAAAAGGAACTCAACAAGATCATCTCCCAGACCAAGGAATACTGCACCGAGATCGTGGCTGACGAAGTCCGCCGCCTGATCTCTGTCGAAAAGATCCGTCCGGACGGAAGAGCCGTCGACGAACTGCGTCCGCTGAACTCTCAGGTCGACCTCCTGCCGCGTACCCATGGCTCCGCCATGTTTACCCGCGGCGAGACTCAGGTCATCTCCGTAACGACCTTAGGTCCCTTAGGCGACAACCAGATCATCGACGACCTGACCGAAGTCGAAGAGAAGCGCTTCATGCATCAGTACAACTTCCCGCCTTACTGTGTCGGTGAAGTCGGCCGCATGGGCTCTCCCGGACGCCGCGAGATCGGTCACGGCGCCTTAGGTGAGAGAGCGCTCTCCCAGGTACTGCCGAGTGAAGACGAATTCCCGTACTGCATCCGTACCGTCGCGGAAGTCACCGAATCCAACGGTTCTTCCTCACAGGCTTCGATCTGTGCCGGTACGATGTCCCTGATGGCTGCCGGTGTCCCGATCAAGGCTCCGGTCGCCGGTGTCGCCATGGGTCTGATCACCTACGGTGACCACTACACCATCCTGACCGATATCCAGGGTATGGAAGACCACTACGGTGATATGGACTTCAAGGTCGCCGGTACCAAGGAAGGCATCACTGCCCTGCAGATGGATATCAAGATCGAAGGCATCTCCAAGGATATCCTGCGCGAAGCTCTCGCTCAGGCGAAGAAGGGCCGTCTGGAGATCCTCGACAACATGATGAGCGCGATCTCCGAGCCGCGTCCGGATGTCAGCGAATACGCTCCGAAGATGGATGTCCTGCACCTGCCGGTCGACAAGATCCGTGAAGTCATCGGTACCGGCGGAAAGACCATCAACGCCATCATCGAGGAATGCGATCAGGTCAAGATCGATATCGACGATGACGGACGCTGCGTCATCTACCATACGAGCCGTGCCGCCATCAACAAGGCCAAGGAGATGATCGAAAACATCATCCGTGAAGCCAAGGTCGGTGAGATCTATGATGCCAAGGTCGTCCGTCTGGAGAAGTACGGCGCCTTCGTGGAACTCTTCAAGGGCACCGATGCCCTGCTGCATGTCTCCAAGATCTCGCACGAACGTGTCGAGAAGCCGGAAGACGTCCTGAAACTGGGCGATATCATCAAGGTCAAGGTCACCGAGATCGACGAGAAGGGCCGCGTCAATGTTTCCGCCAAGGAACTGCTGCCCAAGCCGGAAAAGAGCGAAAGCGAAAAGAGCGAAAAGAAAGAAGAGAAGAAAGCGCGTCCTTCGGGGGAGAAGCGTTTCTTCGGAAAAAAAGGACAATAAACGATGCGCATGCGCAAAAGAAAGTGGGTCGCTCCTTATCTAGAGAGTGAAGACCGCTATCTTGTCCGCGATCTCCGCAAAGGCCGTTGGCTCTCGGAGAGCGGATGCCATGCACTGCATCTGGAGATCGGAATGGGGATGGGCGACTTCCTGACAGGGAGCGCCTCCCTTTTTCCTGATATCCTTTTTGTAGGACTGGAAAAGGATGCGACCTGTGTAGCCAAAGCGATCCGCAAAGCCGAAGAGCTCGGTCTGCAGAATCTCCTGGTCCTGAATGCCGATGCGAAGGATCTCTGTGAGTACTTCGCTCCGCAGGAAGTGGACCGGATCTATCTGCAGTTCTCGGATCCCTGGCCCAAGAAGGCCCACGCCAAAAGAAGACTGACGGCTCCTTCCTTCCTGGAACTGTATCAGACGATCCTGAAGGAGGAAGGGGAACTGATCCTGAAGACCGACAATGCCGGTCTCTTTGAGTATTCCCTGCTGCAGCTGCAGGACTGGCATCTCGAGAAGATCTCGGTCGATCTGCACCGGGAAGTCCAGGAAGGTCCTCTGACCGAATACGAAAAGAAGTTCATGGCGGAAGGCAAGCCGATCTACTACGCGCTTTGCGTCAATCCCGTCCGAAACAGGGTATAATAAGGCTATGATGAAAAAACTGGGGACACTGTTCCTTTGTCTGACATTGCTGCTGGGGATGACATCCTGCAGCAGCGCCCGCCGCTATGTAGCCTATACGGTCTATCCGGTCGGCTATCTGCTGGAACGCATCGGCGGGGGAAGGATCGAATCCGTATCCGTCCAGAACAATGCCATCGTCCAGACTGCCAATATCCGCGAGGACTATAAGGAGATCCTGGAGGATTCTTCCTATTTCCTGCATATTGGAAGACTGGAACCCTATCTCGATCTCTATGAGGAAGAGATCACCGAGAGCGGGGCGGTCGATGTGGATCTTTCGGTACTGAATGCGATCTACAAGTTTGAACGCTACACGATGGTCTATGTCGACGGAAAGGAATCTTTCGTAGAATCTCCTTACTATAACGGAGATGTCTTTTCTCTGATCGATACCAACGAACAGGATCTGCTGCTGTGGATCGACCCGATCGGGATGCTGTCGATGGCGAAAGACGTCTATACGCTCCTTTCTTCCAACTATGTCGAGATGTCCTCCGAATTCCAGGCCAACTACAAGAAACTGGAATCGGAACTGATCGAGCTGGATGCTTCCTATCAGAACCTTTCAGCCCGTCTCAAGAAGGAAAACAAGACCATCAAGTTCGTCTCCATGAGCGCCAGTTTCGGCAACTGGCAGAAAGCCTATGGCTTCCAGGTCTACCCGGTCTGTCTCTCCAAGTACGGTTCTCTGCCGACAGAGGAAGAACTGGAACTGATCAAGGCCCGGATCGTGGCTGACGGCGTTCAGTACATCGCCTTTGAACCGAACATGACCGATCAGATGATCGATCTCTATACCCGCCTGGAAAGCGAACTGGGACTGAAGCGGGTCAACCTGTCCAATGTCTCCAGTCTGACCACCACCCAGATCGCCGACAACAAAGATTACTTCACCCTGATGTACGAGAACCTCAGCGTTCTGGAAAATATGGCTACCGCCGAGATCCAAAGCGCGATCCCGGAAACGACGGAAGAACCGGAAGCACCGGAAACCACGGAGGAACCCGATGAAACTCCTGCTGATTGACGGAAACTCGATGCTGTTCCGGGGGTACTACGCCACCGCTTACGGAAGGCCGATGACCTCTGCGGACGGTACACCGACCAATGCCGTATTCGCTTTCGCCAACATGCTCTGGAAAGCGATCGATCTGATCAAGCCCACCCATTGCGCGGTGGCTTTTGATAAGGGAAAACATACCTTCCGTCACGAAGTCGCTGCCGACTACAAAGCCGGCCGGCAGCCCACCCCGGAAGATCTGATCCCGCAGTTTGCCCTGGTTCGGGAATACCTCAAGGAAACGAAGATCCTGTATCTCGAATTCGACGACATCGAAGCCGATGACATCGTCGGTACGCTCTCCAAGTCCTATCCCGGCGTGGATACCGATATCCTCACCGGAGACAGGGACATGCTGCAGCTGATCGATGATTCGACCACCGTCTACCGCATGGTCAAGGGCATCACTGAGATGGAACGGATGGATGAGGCCGCCTTAAAAGAGAAATACGGTCTGACCCCGATGCAGGTCATCGACCTGAAAGGCCTGATGGGTGATCCCTCTGACAACATCAAGGGCGTCCGCGGCATCGGTCCCAAGACCGCAGAGAAGCTCCTGGCTTCCTACGGCAGCTGCGAAGGAGTCTATGAACACCTCGATGAACTGAAGGGGAAGGTCAAGGAGAACCTGATCGCCGATAAGGAATCCTGTTTCCTGTCCAAACAATTAGCGACCATCAAGACCGATGTCGAGATCGAGCAGAAGCTCGATGATCTCGTCTTCCGTCCGGATATCAACGGGATGAATGACTTCTATACCCGTTACAATATGCGCTCTCTGCTGCGTACGGCCACGAAGAAGCCGGAACCGGCACTGGCTGCTGAAAGAGTCAGCAAGATCTCGAAAGAGCTGCGAAACGATCCTTTCGTTTACTTTGATTCCGATCAGTTCCGTTACTATGGACGGAAGCTTTACGGACTGGCTTTTTCCGACGGAAAGAAAGCAGAATACATCTCCCTGGAAGACCTCTTAAAAGACGAGGAGACCCTGGCTTTCCTGGCTTCCTCTGAAAAGAAGATCACCTACGACAGCAAAGCCTGCATGCACTGTGCGGCGGATAACGGCTTCGTCCTGAAGGATGCGGATGATCTGATGCTGACGGGCTTCCTCATCAACAACTACAACAACACCCTCCCCGTCCTGGCTGCCTATTTCGGCCGGGAAGTCCCGCCGCAGCCTGCGGAGCTCTACGGCAGCGAGAAGAAGCCCTTAGAGCCTTCTCTCGAAGAGCAGTGCAAGGCTGCCTGTCAGAATGCCGCCTTGGGCAAGGATCTTTATATCCGCAGCGAGAAAGAACTGCAGGAGAAGGAACTGGTCCACCTTTATGAAGAGATCGAGAAGCCTCTTTCCGAGGTCCTCTTTGCGATGGAACAGGAAGGCATCCGCTGTGAGGTCTCTATCCTCGACGAGATCGCGAAGGAGACCAAACAGAAGATGGATGAGGCCGCCGAAGCGGTCTATGAACTGGCCGGAAAGCCCTTCAACCTCAACTCGCCCAAGCAGCTGGCCGAGGTCCTCTTCGATGACCTGCGTCTGCCGGGCGGGAAGAAGCGTTCCACTTCTGCAGAGGTGCTGGAATACCTTTCCGCGATCCATCCGATCGCCGCGGAGATCCTCAACTACCGCAAACAGTCCAAGCTCTACTCGACCTATGCCGAAGGACTGAAGAAATACATCGCTGCCGACGGCAAGATCCATACGATCTTCTCCCAGACCATCACCCAGACCGGCCGGCTCTCTTCCTACGACCCCAACCTCCAGAACATCAGTGTCCGCGATGAGGAGGGACGTACGGTCCGCAAGGCTTTCCTGCCTAAGGAAGGCAATGTCTTACTGGACAGTGATTACTCGCAGATCGAATTACGGGTACTGGCTTCTTTGGCCAACGAAGAGAAGATGATCGAAGCCTTCCGTTCCCATATCGATATCCACGCTTCCACCGCCCGCAACGTCTTCGGTCTTTCCGCCGAGGAAGTGACGCCGGAGATGCGCCGCCGGGCCAAGGCCGTCAACTTCGGCATCGTCTACGGCATCTCTGATTTCGGTCTGGCCAAACAGGTCGGGATCAGCCGTAAGGAAGCCCAGGAATTCATCGAGAACTACTATGCGACCTATCCCCGTATCCGGGAGTATATGGACGGTGTCGTCAGCTACTGCGAAGAGCACGGCTACGTCAAAACGATGATGAACCGCCGCCGCTATATCCGCGAGATCAAGGACAGCAACTACATGACCCGCGAAGCCGGAAAACGGGCGGCGATGAACTCACCGATCCAGGGCTCGGCGGCCGATCTGATGAAGATCGCCATGATCCGCTGCTACCGGCTGATGCAGGAGAAGGGCGTCAAGGCGAAGATGATCCTGCAGATCCACGATGAACTGCTGTTCGATGTTCCGGAAGAGGAAGTCGAAGTCATGAAGGAGATCGTTCAGGAAGTGATGCTGGGAGCGATGGACCTGAAGACCGGCCTTGAAAGCTCCCTGGGCATCGCCAGAGACTGGTACGAGGCCAAATAATGCCCGAACTGCCGGAAGTGGAGACCGTCCTCCGTACGCTGGAATACCAGCTGGGAGAGGCCGGGATCGAAGAGGTGCAGGTCTTTTATCCGAAGATGATCGAAGGGGATCCCTCCGACTTTATCAAGCGTTTAAAAGGTCAGCACTTCCGCCGCTATCTCCGCAGAGGCAAGTATCTCCTCTTTGAGATGGACGATCTGACGCTCGAAGCGCATCTGCGCATGGAAGGCAAGTTCTTCATCCAGTCCCAGGGAACACCGAAGGCCAAACATGACCACGTCATCTTTACGCTCAGCGACGGAAGGCAGCTGCACTACAACGATGTGCGCAAGTTCGGCCGGATGATGCTGATCCCCAAGAGGAAGAGCTATGCCCGTTTCCGGGATCTCGGTCCCGAACCTTTAAGCTCTGCATACAACAGTCAGTATGTGAAAGAGTACTTTGCCGCTACTCCCCGCAAGGTCAAGGAAGTCCTGCTCGATCAGCACTTCTGTGCCGGCATCGGCAATATCTATGCCGACGAGATGCTCTATGGGGCGAGGATCCATCCCTGTACGCCCTGCAATAGATTATCGGAGAAAGAGATCCGCTCCTTAGTAAGGCAGGGGAAGAAGATCCTGCGGGAAGCGATCGCCGCCGGCGGTACGACCGTGCGCAGCTATACCTCTTCCTTAGGGGTCACCGGACTCTTTCAGAATGAACTGCGCGCTTACGGCCGGAAGGATCTGAGCTGCAGGCGCTGCGGAAAGAAGATCGTACGTACGGTGGTAGGGGGCCGGGGGACTCACTACTGTCCGCACTGCCAGAAGGAGAAGATATGAAAGCAGCGATCACCGGAACGATCGGCAGCGGCAAGAGCACGGCAGCTGCCTTGTTGCGAGAGATGGGTTACTCCGTCTTTGACGCCGATGCCTGCAATGCGCAGTTATTGCAGGAAGAGGACGTACAGAAAGAACTGAGGAAGCTCTTTCCGGCTGCTTTCCCGGAAGGGAAACTGGAGAAGAAGATCCTGAGCGGGATCGTCTTTCAGAATGAAGAAGAACGAAAGAAACTGGAATCACTGATGCATCCTCTGATCCGTCAGAAGATGAAAGAGGAAGCCGAAGGGCAGAAGCTCTTCCTGGCGGAGATCCCGCTGCTTTTTGAGAGCGGTTTTGATTCCGACTTTGGCCATAGTCTCCTGATCAGCTGTCAGAAAAAAACAGCCTTGAGAAGACTGCGTCAAAGAGGGTATAGTGAAGAAGAGTCTCTCTCCCGCATCGCTGCTCAGATGCCGGTGAAAGAGAAGAAGAAGCGCGCCTCTTACGTCATCCGTAATGACGGCACGCTGGAAGAGTTACGAACACAGCTGTCCGAATGGATCAGAAAGGTCAAAGATGCTGGCTAGGGAGCGTATCTGCATTGAGAATCCACGGGAACTGACTTCAGAGAAACTGAAGTCTTTACTCTGTCTCTATGCCCCGCTGGTCTCCCGTTCAGCGGTCTGCCTCTATCAGCTCCTATGCCTCGATGACGGTCAGCCTAAGACCATCGGCGATCTCTTAGAGGTCTCGCTGCTCAGCATCGAACAGTTTGAAAGAGACCTGAAGAAACTCAACGAATACCGTCTGGTCACCACCTGGCAGAAGGAAGACAGCTACCTGCTGGTCCTGGAATCTCCTCTGATCCGGGCCGACTTCCTGCGCCACGAGATCTACGGCCGGCTCTTAGCCAGGGAGATCGGCGGCGACGCTTTCCGCCGGCGCTGCAGTGAGGTGCGTTTTCCAGCCTCTCACAGCGCGTATCAGGACGTTTCCGCCCGTCTGGACCTCTCACCCCTTTCCGCCTGGAACAAGGCTCTGGAGGCCCAGTATAAGCCTGCACGGGAAGATACCTTTGCGATCGACTCGCTCTTCGACATCCAGCGTTTCCTGCGGGAAGCCAGCACCAATCTCTTCCCCTTGTCGGAAAGGACGCCCCAGAACCTGAAGGCCATCGCTTCCTATGCCGATACCTTCAATATCTCCCAGGACCGCATGCGCATCCTGCTGGACCGTTCCTTACGGGAAGACCGGACGCTCGATATCGACAAGCTGAAGAGGCTCTGCATGGCTTCCATGCCGCAGGCGGAAGCCTCCGCCCCCGGCGACTACAACGTTCCCTGTCTGCGTTTCCTGATGAACAGGCAGCCGAACAGTGAGATCACCCCCTTCGACAAGAAGATCCTGGATTCTTTGGTCAACGAGTATCATCTGCCTCCGGCGGTGGTCAACGTCTTAGTGGAACACGCCCTGGAGGTCTGTGACAACCGGCTCTACAAGAACTATGTCGATCCGGTCGCTGCCGACCTGAACCGCAACGGGATCAAGGATCCTGTCAAAGCCAAAGAATACCTGAACAAGGAAAAGAAAGAAACACCGAAGCCTGCCGCCTATAAGGACGTCCTGCCGACCTATGAGCCGGGCAGGAGCTCCCAGCCGACGCAGGAAGAGATCGATGATTTCTATAAGAGATGGAAGAAATGAGCGATATCCTGGATGAACTGCAAAAGAGGCAGGAGAAGATCCGCCGCTATGATGAAGAGCGCCTGCAGCGCCTGCAGCAGGATCCTTTGGTGACTGCCTTCCTGCAGGAACATTCTCTCGACAGAGACTACCTGAAGGATCATCTGCGCATCTTTGACGATGCTTCTTCTTCAAGGAAGCTCTGTCAGAACTGCCGTTCTCTGGCGGACTGCCAACAGGAAAGGGCAGGGGAGCGCTGGCAGCTGCAGTTTGCCGGCGGGGAAGCCTATACGACCCTCGAATACTGTCCCTATGCCCTGCAGAAACAGAAGAAACAGCAGGAAAAGAAACAGTTATTGTATAACGATATTCCGGAAGATCTGCAGGATCTGCGCTTTGCCGACCTTACTTTCGATGCCGACAACAAAGAACTGATCCTGAATCTGGAAAAAGTGCTGACCGGAGAGGAAAAGAAGGGGTATTATCTCTATGGAGACTTCGGCACCGGCAAGACCTATATCTCCATCGCCCTCTGTCATGAATTCCTGCAGCAGGGCAAGAGCTGCGCTTTCGTCAAAGTCAACGACTTTGTCGCCAGACAGCGCAAGCTGATCATCGAAGATATCGAGGAACAGGAGAAAGAGATCGAAGCTCTGAAGAGAGCGGACGTGCTCTTCCTGGATGATATCGGCAATGAGGGAGTCTCTTCCTTCTCCCGTGATGATCTGCTGTTTACGGTCCTGGACTACCGGATGGAACGGAAGAAGCTGACCTTCTTCACTTCCAATCAGGATCTGAATTCCCTTCGTCAGCATTACGCCTACGATAAGAAACTGAAGGAAGAAAAACTGAAAGCGGACCGTCTCCTGGAGAGGATCCGCATCCTGGCAAGACCATATTGCCTGGGCGGCCGAGACCGCCGGGGCTGAATAAAGGGAGGTAATTACCTATGATACGTAAGATCGGAGTCCTGTGTTCCGGAGGCGACTCTCCGGGCATGAATGCGGCGATCCGTTCCGTCACCCGCGTAGCCCTGAACCGGGGCATCGAAGTGGTCGGGATCCGCAATGGCTACAAAGGCCTGATCGAGAAGAATTTCGTACCTTTCGGCAAGACCAGTGTCTCTGAGATCCTGGCCAGAGGTGGCACCATCCTCGGTTCTGCCCGTCTGCCGGAATTCAAGAACGAAGAAGTCGTCAAGAAGGCAGCCGACATCCTGCGCGAAGCGAAGATCGACGCGCTGGTCGTCATCGGCGGCGACGGTTCCTACAAGGGTGCCAATGCCCTGACCAAGCAGGGCATCAACTGCATCGGTCTGCCCGGAACGATCGACAACGACATCTCCGGTACGGACTACACCATCGGTTTCGATACGGCCCTGAACACCATCGTCGAATGTGTCGATAAACTGCGCGATACCTCTTCCTCGCACCACCGCTGCTCGGTGGTCGAAGTCATGGGCAACCACTGCGGCGACCTGGCCGTCTTCGCCGGGATCTCCTGCGGCGCCGAGATCGTGATCACCCCGGAAACGGGCTATGACGAAGAGATGATCATGGAGAAGCTGGCACATCTGGACAATGCCGGCAAGAACCACGCCATCGTCATCATCTCCGAGAAGATCACCGATGTCGCAGCCCTCGCCAGCAAGATCTCCACCAACACCGGTTTCGCCGGCAGAGCGACCGTACTGGGCCATATCCAGCGCGGCGGCTCTCCGTCCCCCAGTGACCGTCTCCTGGCTTCGCGGATGGGTGAGAAAGCCGTCGACCTTCTGATCGAAGGCGTCGGCGGACACTGCATCGGCATCGTCGACAACGAGATCACCTCGATGCCGATCGAAGAAGCGCTGCAGACTCCGCGCAAGCCGAAGAAGGCTTTCTACCGTCTCTTCAACTCGCTGGTGTGATGCTGCGGGGAGATCTCTGCGATCCGGTCGATGAACTGCTGGCTTCTCTGCGGGAGTTCAAAGGCAGCGGAAGCGATGTGGATGTCGTCTGTTTCGATACGGAAGGCTTTCCGCAGAGTTTTCGTGATTTCTACAGGATCCCTTTAAAGAAACAGCACTGGCAGCCAAGTACGGACTCTTTCGAAACGATCCTGGAGACCTGGTACGATGAGCCTCAGAAAAGAGAAGCTCTGATCAAAGGCCTGCAGGAGCTCTTCGGAGAAGAGAAACAGATCTATACCGATGAAGAAGGGAAGATGAAGGAACGCATCGAAGAAGCGTCTCCTTTCTTCTTCCTTTTTGATTATCTCGCTGTCGAGTATGAACAGGTCACCCTGGTCTTCACCCTCGGCAGCAATGACTAGGAGGAACATTGAGCGAACTGCGCAAAGGCAGCTGCAGGCTGGGTTTCGGTCTGATGCGTCTGCCCCGCAAAGGCCTCTCCATCGATATCGAAGAGACTTCGAAGATGGTCGATGCCTTTTAGCGGCCGGCGGCACTTACTTCGATACCGCCTGCATCTATCCCGGTTCCGAGAAAGCCATCCGCAAAGCGCTGGTCGAGCGCTGTCCCCGGGAGAGCTATACCCTGGCTGCGAAACTCTACGGTCCCGGCGCTTTCAGTGAGAGTGCGGCCCGCAAGCAGTTCTATACTTCTCTGGAAAGAACAGGGGGCGCAGTACATCGACTTCTATCTGCTGCATACCCTGATGGACAACAATGTCGGCAGGTACGAACGCTACAGGCTCTGGGACTATGTCCGGGAGCTAAAAGAAAAAGGCCTTGTCCGGCATATCGGCTTCTCCTTTCATTCCGGTCCGGAACTATTGGAGAAGCTCCTGCAGGAACACCCCAAAGTGGAGTTCGTGCAGCTGCAGATCAACTACCGGGACTGGGAAGATCCCTCGGTACGATCGAGGGCCAACTACGAAGTCGCCCGGAAGTACGGCAAGCCGGTGGTGGTCATGGAACCGGTCAAGGGCGGCAGTCTGGCGAAGCCTCCGCAGGAGGTGAAGGATCTCTTTACAGCCTATCATCCCGAGATGTCTCCCGCTTCCTGGGCCATTCGCTATGTGGCTTCATTAGAAGGCATCCTGGCCGTTTTATCGGGAATGTCGAATCAGGAACAGATGAGAGACAATCTCTCCTATATGGCCTCCTTTACGCCCTTAAACGAAGAGGAGCAGCATATCATCCATGAAGCCCAGCGGATCCTGGGCAACAGCCGCACGATCCCCTGCACCGCCTGCAGCTACTGCACCAAGGGCTGCCCGCAGCAGATCGCGATCCCGGAGGTCTTCAGGGCGATGAACCTGTATCTGGGCAGCGGGCAGAAGGAGCAGGCCAGAGAAGCCTATCGGGCGATCAGCAATAAAGCCGATCTCTGCATCGCCTGCAAGCAGTGCGAAGCGGTCTGTCCCCAGCATATCAGGATCGCAGACCGGCTCAGGGAAGCGAAAGAAGTCCTGGAATAAAGAAAAGCACACTTCTTCGGAAGTGTGCTTGTTTCTTCAGGCAGAAGCTTTGGCTGTTTTTCTTTTTGCCATCGCATCCTTGTGGTTCAGGATGACCGGGATGACGATGGGGTTGCGGTTGGTCTTCTGGTAGAGGAAGGGCTCCAGCGTATTGCGGACGCAGTTCTTGAGGTCTCCGAAGGTGACCTTCTGCTTCATCGCGTTGCGCAGCGCTTCATAGACCAGTGTCTCTGCTTCTCTAAAGAGCGTCTGGCTCTCCTTGACGAAGACGAAGCCGCGGGAGACGATGCCCGGCTTGCAGAGGATCTTGTTATGACGGGAATCGATGCAGACGATGACAGCGACCATGCCGTTGTCAGCCAGGATCTGACGGTCCTTGATGACCGAAGTCGAGAGACCGGAAGAATCGTTGCCGTCGACATAGATGGCATCGGTCTGGATACGGGCCGTGCAGCGGTAGACTTCTTCGTTGCGTAAGAACAAAGCGTCACCGTTGGCACAGACGAAGATCCTCTCTTCGGGGATGCCGGTCTCGGCACCGCTCTGGGCGTGCTGCTTCAGCATCTTGTATTCGCCGTGGACCGGCATGAAGTATTTCGGCCGCACCAGCTGCAGCATCAGTTTCTGTTCCTCCTTGGAGGCATGACCGGTGGTATGCAGACTGTTCAGCATGGCATTCGTTAATACATTCGCACCCTTTCTCGTCAAAAGATCGATGGTGCCGCCGACCGAGATGGCATTGCCGGGGATCGGGTTCGAAGAGAAGACGACGGTATCGCCGGGCATGATCTTGACGTGCTTGTGGGTGCCGTTGGCGATCCTGGATAAAGCGGCTAAGGTCTCGCCCTGCGAACCGGTGCAGATGATGCAGAGCTCGTTGGGAGCCAGGGAATGAATGGCATTGGCCTGCACGAAGGTATCTTCCGGGACATCGATGGTCCCCATCCTTAGACCGATATCGACGACGTTCTCCATCGATCGGCCGAAGACGATGACCTTCCTGCCGCAGTTCCTGGCGGACTTGATGATCTGGGCCAGACGGTAGAGGTTAGAGGCAAAGGTCGAAACGATCAGTCTGCCCGGTGTCTTCTGGATGATGTCCTGAATGGTGGCTGCAACTTTCTTCTCGGAGATCGAGAAACCTTCGACTTCCGAGTTGGTGGAGTCCGACATCAGCAGGGTGACCCCTCTGGCTCCGAATTCCACGATCTTCTGATACTGGGTATTGGTCCCGATCGGGGTCAGGTCGAACTTGAAGTCGCCGGTCTCCACGATCCTGCCGTTGGGGGTGGTGATCAGTACGCCTAAAGAATCAGGAATGGAGTGTACGGTATCGTAGAACTCTACGGTAAAGTGTTCTGTTTTGATGACTGAATTGGAATCGATCTGCTGGATCGGCCAGTTGGCCAGTCTGCGCTTCTCGGAAAGCTTCTTCTCGATCAAGGCCTTCGCGAAGCGAGGGGCATAGATCTTTTCGATGGGGCATACTGAAAGCAGGAAGGGGATGCCGCCGATATGGTCTTCATGACCGTGGGTGATGAAGAGCGCCTTGATCTTCTCCTTGTTGCGGATCAAATGGGTGTAATCCGGAATAACGTAATCGACACCTAACAGCTCATCATCCGGGAACTTGACCCCGGCATCCACGATGATGATCTCATCATCGTGTTCAAAGCAGTACATATTCTTGCCGATCTCTCCGAGACCCCCGAGCGCATAGACCAGGGTATCGGTCTTCGGCTGATAACTGGCATCATAAAAAGTACCGGAAGGATGTCTGCCGCTTCTTATCGTCTTATCGCTCATAAGTCCTCCGTCTATTCAATGCAGAAAGCGCCTTCCGGTTTCCGGAAGGGATCATCTTTCTGGATATGGTCGTAATACAGGATCCCCTTTAAATGATCGAACTCGTGCTGCAGGACGATGGCCGGGTAATCGCTGACCCGGAAGGTCACTTCTTCGTCCTTCAGACAGTCATAAGCCCGGACCTTGATCCTTCTGCTTCTCGGCACATAGCCCTCATGGTCCTCCGGTACGGAGAGACAGCCTTCGCCGCTGCCGATATAGGCTTTCTCGATCGAAGAAGAGAGCACTTTGGGATTGGCCAGGGCGTATTCTCTTTCGATATTGCCTTCTTCGTCCCGCAGGACGACCGCGACCAGTTTTTTCGGCACCGCTACCTGAATAGCGGAAATGCCTACCGCCGGTTTGAGATTCTCCTTTTCGGCGATCTCTTCGATCGTAGAGTTCTTTACATATGTCAGCATGTCTTCCATCAACTGCCGGTCTTCTTCGTTCAAAGGAACGGGCACGTCAACAGACTTTTCCCGGATCCGGGGATCATCATCCTTGATGATTGTATCGTTATTAATCTTCATCGTCAGTATTATATACTATTTCCCTCTTTGATGCGAAGGGAATATGCTAAAATGAGGCTATGTCAAAAAAGAGGTCTTTTCGTTTATTTCCCGCTTACAGTAACCGTACCGTCCTGCTGGCGGCTCTTTTATTGACCGTCTACGGTTCCTTCATGATCGTCTCGGCCGAGATGAGCCGGAGTGTCGGTGACAGCACCGTCATCCTGCGTTCGATCCTGAAACAGCTGATCTACTCCGGTGTTGGCGTAGCCGCGATGGTCGTGATCTCCCATACGGACCTTTTGCGCTTGCGCAGACCGCTCTTCAAGACCGGTCTGATCGTCATCACCGCCTTACTGATCTCGACCCGTCTCTTCGGTCCTTTAGGCGGCGCTTACGCCTGGATCCACTTCGGCGGCTTCACCATCCAGCCTTCCGAATTCGCCAAGCTCTTCGAGATCGCCTACTTTGCGAAGCTCTTGGGCAGAGACGAAGGAAGGGAAAGGAACCGGAAGAACTTCCAGCATCTCATCCTGGTCGGACTGATGTTTTTCGGGATCGTGGTGCTCATCGAAAAGGACTTCGGTTCCGCGATCGTATTGATCGGCATCGCCTACGTCATGCTGCTGGTATCGCGGCTGCCGGGCTGCGAACTGTACAGAAGATGGATGCTGCTGCTCTTCATCGCAGCCATCGCCGGAGCGGTCATCCTGCTCTCGCCGATCGGCACTGCGATCCTGACCGCCATCTTAGGCGAAGGGGACTACCGTTTAGGAAGGTTCATGGCCTCGGCCAATCCCTTCCTGGATCCCTACAATACCGGTTTCCACCTGATCATGGGCCTCGTTTCCTTTGCGACCGGCGGCTGGTTCGGTCTCGGTTACGGGCAGTCCATTCACAAATTCATGAACTTCCCGAACCCCTCCAGTGACTTCATCCTGCCGGTCATCGTCGAAGAGATGGGCGTCCTCTTCGGTTTCATCCCGATCGTCGTCCTCTATGCCCTGATCCTGCTGCCTTTAGTCCGTTACTCCCTGCATATGCGCTCGGAACGTTCCAGGCTCGTCATGGTCGGCGTCTTCATGTATTTCGTGCTGCACTTCATCCTCAACGTCGGCGGCGTCAGCGGTCTGATCCCGCTGACCGGTGTTCCGCTGCTGCTGTTATCTTCAGGCGGCACATCTTTGATCGCTGCCTTAGCTTCCGTCGGTCTCGCCGATTCCGAGATCGTCCGCTACAACCGGGAGAAAGCCAATGCTGCGAGTGATCTCCGGTAAGCACAAGGGCTTACGTCTGAATGCTCCGGAAGGGGAGGATACCCGTCCTTCCAAGGATGCCCTCAAGGAAGCTTTGTTCTCTTCCTTAGGCAACATCTCTGATCTCTCCTTCCTCGACCTCTTCGCCGGTTCCGGTGCCGTCGGCATCGAAGCTCTCTCGAGAGGGGCCTGCCCGGTCGTCTTCAACGATCATTCTCCCAAAGCCGTAAAGGTCATTAAGGAGAATCTGACGAAGGCCAGGGAAGAAGCAGAGGTCACTGACCTCTCGGCAGAAGCCTTTTTAGCCAAAACAGAGGCTTCTTTCGACCTTATCTTCCTGGATCCGCCATATGCATATATCCATAAACAAAAACTATTAGAATTAATTCACAAAAAGGGTATCTTAAAGGCTGAGGGTACCCTGATCTACGAGGAGAGCTCTGCTTCTCCGGTAGAGGAAACTGTTGGACCCTTTGTACTGGTAAAACAGAAGAAGTATGGAGTCAGCCGCTTATGTTATTACAAGGAGAACCGATCGTGAGAATCGCTATGTACCCGGGTACTTTCGACCCGATCACTTATGGACATCTGGATATCATCGAACGTGCCGCCAAAATGTACGACATCCTTTATGTCGCCATCATGAAGAACCCCAACAAGAAATGTGAGTTCTCGGAAGAAGAACGTAAGCATCTGATCGAAAAGTGTGTCAAAGACATGCCCAATGTCCATGTCGTCATCGGTCAGGGCCTGACCATCGATCTGGCCAGGAAACTGGAATGTCAGGCACTGGTAAGAGGCATCCGGGCCGTCGTCGACTATGAATACGAACTGTCCCTGGCTACCTCCAACATGCGGGTCAACCCGAACATCGAAACGGTCTTCCTCGTCAGCAAGCCCGAATACTCTTTCCTGAGTTCCTCCATTGCCAAGGAAGTCGCTCAGTACGGCGGAGACATCTCTTCCTTCATCCCCTCAGCGATCCACGAAGACGTCCTGGACCGTCTCAGAAAGAACGACTAGACGCATTCTTAAGCCCTCTCAGGGGCTTTTTTCTTTGGGAGGAGACCGATACTAAATCCATTCTTTTCTTTTTAATGGTTTCAAAAAGTCCTTCCTGAGTGATCTTTCATTGTGAAAGAGCAACAGCTCGGACCGTGACAAACGGTGATCCGTACATTTTTGTTCCAATAGAGTCAGTGTACAGATCAGATCAGCGGTCTGAAAAAGTTTATAATCGATCGGAAGTACTTTTCGCACATCGTATTGTGACAGTTCCGCTGCAAGGACAGTATTCAGGATCCGATTCAGTTCATGCTGGCCGTTATCGTAGTAGAGAATGACCCGGTCGTAGGTCTGGAAACAGACCAGATTCTGTCGAATAAACCGGGATATTTCCCGAGCGATCCTTCCCTGAAGTTTAAACAGATCATGATATTCATCCTTGCGAAAAAGGAAAGCTTTATATCGAACCGGGCATTTCATCAGGAAAAAGAAGAGTTTCGTGAAGATGGCTCTTCTTTCGTTGGGAGACAGGTCTTTGTAATCTTCTTCTCTTCGTATCAGAGGTTCGGTATGTATGACGTGTCCTCCCAGACCAAGGATCTCGAGTTCGCGATCGAGATACGCTATCTCTCTGCTTATAGAGTACAGTTGATCATGGAACACCATGGAAACAATGTAAAACGGTGAATGATTGCTGAATGGTCCGAGGTCACCGCTTTCATCAACAAAAATACTCAGTTCTTTCATGAGACATATCGATCAAGAATTAAGAATGGCGGGAAGTCTTCCCGCCACGTGAGTTGGACCCGGGTCTTACGACCAGCCCATAATATCGTGGCATCATGATAACATGAGTCGAATGCTTTTTCAATGTATGACAAACGTTTCTTCTCCTTTCTGACATATTACTGTCGGCAAAAGGGGAAAATCCTACCCGAACAGGCTTTTTTTGTGCAACTTGAGATCGAAACGACCTTCCTCATCAGTGATGTCCTGGACCGTCTCCGGAAGAACGACTAGACGCATTTACAGCCCTTCTGAAGGGTTTTTTTCTTTGGGAGGATACAGGGTACACCGAAAAGAAAAGCCCCGGAGAAGGGGCAGATCAGTCTTCTTTTTTCATGTCAGTTAAGAAGTCCTCGTAATCTTTATAACGTTTCACTGTCGGATCTGTTTTCGCTCTGTCGACTTCCCGTCTCATCTTCGCGATGATCTTTTCTTCCCGGGAAAGACGTTCTTCGTGACCCTTTGCCAGCCATGTATAAGCCTTACGGTTCCTGTTGATGAATTCTTCGGATATCTTCAGCAGATCTTCATTCTCCGCAATGGTCTTTCCGTTTTCCAACTGCTTCAGCGATTCGCTGAGCCAGTCATGATTGGCCTTGTTTTCCATGATGTAGATATTCTCCAGAAGGTTGTTATAGGCCTCTTCGGAAAGGATCACAACTTTCCGGTCATCCTTGCAGCTGACGATCAGGGTCTCACCGTCTTCGAGAATGAGATCAAGGTCTGTTTCCATATGTTTCCGGAACTGTGTACAGTCTCTCTGGATCATTGTTGCCTCCTTCGGCTCTATTGTACACAGTTATGGTCAACATTATTCAGAAAACCTTCTGCGGCCATGGATGACCCTGCTGATCATGACCGTTTTCTTTTCTTCATCGACCCAGTAGTAAAGATACCAGCGCTGCACGAAGAGCCGCCGGTATTCTTTCTGCAGAGGGCGCAGCGGCAGATAGAGCGGACAGCGGTAGGGCATCTCCTGCAGGGAGTCGGCTGCCTGGATGATCTCTTCAGCCAGTCTTTCAGCGGCTGCAGGTTCCCCGGAAGCTTCGGCGATATAGTGCACGATCTCTTTGAGATCGTGCAAAGCTGCTTCCTGATAGGCGATCTTATACATTCTTCAGGCTTTCTTTCAGTTCTTTTAACACTTCTTTGGAAGAATACGTCTTCCCTTGAAGACGGTATCCTTCTTCTGCTTCCAGCAGTTTCTGATAAACTTCCGAGTCCAGACGCAGTTCTTCGTAGGCTTCCATACTGAGTACGACCATATCTCCATATCCGTTTTTGGTCAGAAAAACGGGTTCCTTCGTCTCGTGTACCTGACGGGAGATCTCAGCGAAATGATTGCGCAGATCGGATACCGGACGGATCTTATCCATGTCTTCACCTCCGTCTCCCTTTTAGCATAATTATGCTAAAGAAACAAGACAGGAACTTCTCCTTTCTAAAATATTATTTCCGGCAAGAGTCTGTTTTCCTACCCCGTTAGAAGGCTTTTAAGAGGTTTTTTCTGTAAAAGGGGTACAGGGTCATGAAAAGGGAAAAGAAGGCTCTGAGGCAGGTTATTGCTGTCTGAGAGCGATATAATAGTTCTGGTAGACTATGAAGTATTGGCGAAGATACAGAGAAGTCAGAAAGGATGAATATGCAGTTTGATTTCGTAAAAACAGATATCGTGAATATGACCAGCGATGCGATCGTTCTGCCGGCAAATACCGGACTGAAAGAGGGCAGCGGAGCTTCAGCTGCGATCTTTAAAGCAGCCGGCAGAAAGAGACTGACAACGGCATGCAGGAAGATCGGCAACTGTGAAGTCGGCAGTGCCGTTCCTACTCTGGCGTATGATCTGGATGCAAAGTACATCATTCATGCCGTCGTACCGAAATGGATCGACGGCAGTCACAACGAATACGGTCTTCTCAGCTCGGCTTATCTTTCTTCTCTGCGGGCAGCCGATCTGATGGGGTGCAGCACTATTGCCTTTCCTTTGCTGGCTTCCGGCAATAACGGATTTGATCGGGAACTTGCTTTAGAGATCGCTATCAAAAGCATCGAATCTTTCGAAGGAACGAACCTGAAAAAAGCGGTGATCGTTCTTTTCGGAGAAAAAGTCACTTCTTTTGTCCGCACGCAGGGTTACGAAGTCATCGAGATCCCTGAAGATCTGAAGAAGGAAGAGAAGAAGCAGGCCAGAAGAGATAAGATTCGAAAGATCTTTGATTCAAGTGCAGCTATCGCTGAAGAAGTGTTTGACCAGCAGCTGCAGAATGTTCAACGTTTCCTTGATGATCCGGAGAACCGGAAAAAGATAGTCGCCCTTGCGACAAGAATAGTTAATAAAGCTCTTGAGAGCATCTGAATAAGGTTTATAACGATTATAAGGGTCTTCCTTGGAGCATATGCTGCGGAAGATCTTTTGTTTTATAAAGACTGAAAATAAGCGGTGATTGTAAACCGGCAGCGGAGGAGAGGCAGGTTATTGTGCCTCATCGCTGCTTAGAATCTTAAGTGTACAGGAGGTATTTCATTATGAACAGCAAGCTCACCGATGCGATCTATGGTTTAGCAATAGGGGATGCCTTAGGAGTACCCTATGAGTTCTGTGAGAG
>JAFWEP010000040.1 GCA_017512885.1 Erysipelotrichaceae bacterium | reverse complement strand
GATTACCACTTTTGCACCTTATAAGCACTAATAATGGGATCTAACCATCATATTCCCTTGGTATACGCATTGTTTCTCCCACTTTTTATTCGGGATAATATCTTTGTTATCTGGAAGGGCAGTTTGTCAACGCTCTGAAGCGATGTGCATTGCACATCGCTTCTTTTCTTTACTTCAGGAATGCTACAGCTTCCTCAACGGTGAACTCTTTGCTTTCACCGCTGCGGCGGTCCTTGAATTCCAGGATCCCTTCAGCCGCCTTGCGTCCGACCGTCAGACGGTAGGGGATGCCGATCAGTTCCATATCATTGAACTTGACTCCGGCTCTCTCTTCCCGGTCATCCAGCAGGACTTCCACACCGGCTGCTGTCAGTTCCTGATAGACCTTTTCGGCAACAGCTTTCTGTGTTTCGTCCTTCATATTGACCGGAACGACAGCGACCTTGTAGGGAGCGATATTGACCGGCCAGATGATGCCGTGTTCATCGTTGTTCTGTTCGACGACAGCAGCGATCGTACGGCCGAGACCGATACCGTAGGAGCCCATCCAGACCGACTGGGCCTTGTTGGAGGCATCAAGATAGGTCAGATCCAGGGCATCCGCATACTTCGTACCGAGCTTGAAGGTATTGCCGACTTCGATGCCGTGGGTGAACTTCAGAGGCTTGCCGCAGACCGGGCAGATGTCGCCTTCCTGAACGTTGATGATATCGCCGCAGACATCGTAATGCAGATCCTTCGGATTGGCATTGATATAGTGGAAACCTTCCTTGTTGGCGCCGCAGACAAAGTTGTGCATGGCCAGGACTTCACGGTCGATGACGATCTTCGCATTGAGACCGATCGGGCCGGTATAGCCGGGTACGGCGTTGCTGGTGGCGATCAGGGCATCATCGGCGAAACCGATCTCCTTGACGCCGAGCAGCTTGCAGGCCTTCAGTTCATTGAATTCACGGTCACCGCGGATGAAGAAGACGACGAATTCCTCATCGGCCTTCATCAGCAGCGCTTTGACGGAGTTCTTCGGATCGGCATGCAGGTACTCACAGACATCCTGAATGCTCTCACAGTGGGGCGTAGCCACTTCCTGCAGCGGGAGCTCTTCCGCACAGGGGACTTCCTGTACGACCGTCTCCGCTACTTCTTCGTTGCGGGAATAATCACAGCCTTCACAGTAGACGATCCTGTCTTCACCGATCTCCGTGACTGCCTGGAACTCTTCGGAAAGCAGACCGCCCATCATGCCGGTATCGGCTTTTACGATGCGGTAGTTCAGACCCAGTTCATTGAAGATCTTCTTGTAGGCTTCAAACATCTTGCCGTAAGCCACATCCAGAGCGGCTTCATCGCGGTCGAAGGTATAGGAATCCTTCATCACGAATTCCTTGACCCGGATCAGACCGAAACGGGCCCGGGGCTCATCACGGTACTTGCTCTGGATCTGGTAGATGCTGACCGGCATATCCTTATAGGAACGGATCACGGACTTGGCCGCGACCGCGAAGAGCTCTTCGTGCGTCGGACCCAGGACCATATCCTTGCCGCTGCGGTCCTTCAGTTTGAAGAGGTCCGGCCCGAAGTTCTTCAGACGTCCGGATTTCTCGTAGTAATCTGCAGCGATCAGCGCCGGCATCCTGACTTCCTGGGAACCGGCTTCGTTCATGTACTTGCGGATGATCTCTTCGACCTTCGCCTGTACACGCAGTCCCAGCGGCAGCATCATATAGACACCGGCACTGGTCTTCTTAATAAAACCACCCTTTACCAGAAGGTTTCCGGAGACGGAATCTTCATCCCGGGCATCTTCCCGGAGAGTATAGAAATAGGAATCTTTTAAACGCATATCGTCACCTCGTTGAGATTATATCACAATTGAAAAATTTTTCGTGGTCAACCGAAAGCCTTTGTGCTAAGATAGTTCAAAACGAGGTGGAAAATGGCAAAGTATTTTGAAAACGTATCACGTACTTTCAACGAGTATCTTCTGGTTCCCGGCTATTCTGACGCCCATTGCGTTCCTACCAATGTCGATCTGACGACTCCTCTCTTCCGTTACCACAAGGGTGAGAAGAGCTCCATCGAACTTCGTATTCCGATGATCTCTGCGATCATGCAGTCAGTCTCTGACGACCGCATGGCGATCGCTCTGGCCAAAGAGGGCGGAATGAGCTTCATCTACGGTTCTCAGTCTCCGGAAGACCAGGCAGAAATGGTACGTAAAGTCAAATACTACAAAGCCGGCTTCGTTGTTTCCGATTCCAATATCCGTCCGGAACAGACGATCGGGGAACTGTTGGAACTGATCGAACGTACCGGTCATTCCACAGTCGCCGTCACTTCCGACGGAAGTGCCAACGGCATCCTGAAAGGCATCATCACCAGCCGTGACTACCGCATCAGCAAGGTCGATATGAACGATAAGGTCGAACAGTACATGACCCATCGTGATCATCTGGTCTGCGGCGATACCTCTCTGGATCTGGCCGCCTGCAACGAGATCATCTGGGATCATAAGCTGAATACCCTGCCGATCGTTGATGAGGAAGGTCATCTGACCTATCTCGTCTTCCGCAAGGACTATGACTCTCACAAAGAGAATCCCAACGAACTGCTCGATAAGCATAAGCGTTTCATGGTCGGTGCCGGTATCAATACCCGCGACTATGCGACCCGTGTACCGCTGCTGGTCGAAGCCGGCGTCGATGCGCTCTGCATCGACTCCTCGGAAGGCTTCACCCAGTTCCAGGCCGACACCATCAAATGGATCAAAGAGAACTGCGGACCGAACGTCAAGGTCGGAGCCGGCAACGTCGTCGATGGGGACGGTTTCCGCTTCCTGGCAGATGCCGGAGCCGATTTCGTCAAGATCGGTATCGGCGGCGGTTCCATCTGCATCACCCGTGAAACGAAGGGCATCGGCCGCGGTCAGGCGACAGCTGTCATCGAAGTTGCCAAGGCCCGCGATGAATACTTCGAAGAGACCGGTGAATATGTCCCGATCTGCTCCGACGGCGGTATCGTCTATGACCACCACATCTCGCTGGCGCTGGCCATGGGTGCGGATTTTGTCATGCTGGGACGTTACTTCTCCCGTTTTGAAGAATCCCCGACTGCCAAGATCATGATCAACGGTTCCTACTACAAGGAATACTGGGGAGAGGGCAGCAACCGTGCCCGCAACTGGCAGCGTTACGATCTGGGCGGTGCGAAGAAGCTCTCCTTCGAGGAAGGCGTCGATGCCTATGTTCCTTATGCCGGTGCTCTGAAGGACAACGTCGGTCTGACGCTCTCCAAGGTCAAGTCCACGATGTGCAACTGCGGTGCCGTCACACTGCCGGAATTCCGTGAGAAAGCCAAACTGACGCTCGTATCTTCCACATCGATCGTCGAAGGCGGCGCACACGACGTCATCGTCAAGAACGCGACCGGAACCAACTAAGAATCACAAGCCCTGGCAACAGGGTTTTTTCTATAGTGGGAAGAAAGCACAGAGCTGGTTTATAATAGACCTATGAAGACGACGCGACTGGAACAGTACATCGACTGGAGAGGTGATCTATTGATCTCCGAAGACGGTCTTCAGCTGGCGGACAGCATCATCCTCTCGGAACTGGCCTATCTCGATCTGAAGCCGGTCTTTTGCGATAAGTCCGTCCGGGAAGTGAAGCTTTCGGAATGTGCCGAGATCATTGCCGCAAAAGATGCCTACTGCCTCAAGACCGTGACGGGCGGGATGGAGACTTTTGTCTATAAAGCCTGCGCCTGTCCTCGCTATCGGGATATTATCGTTAGAAGATATCTGGATATCTATGAAGAAGAGAAGGATATGCAGTTTGCCGCCGTGGAATTCGTGCTCGATGAGAAGACTTCTTTTACGGCCTTCCGCGGAACGGACAATACGCTGACCGGCTGGAAGGAAGACTTTATGATGTCCTTTACCGAGACGGCCGGGCAGGTCTACGCCGCAGCTTACCTGAACCGGATGCTGGAAGAGGAGAGGGAATACTATGTCGGAGGCCATTCCAAGGGCGGCAATCTGGCACTCTATGCCTGTGCTTCTCTGCCGGAAGAGAAACGGAAGAAGATCCGGAAGATCTATCTGAACGATGCGCCGGGGCTTGCTGCGGAGATCATGGCTCCTGAAAGATACCAGGGACTGGCTGACCGTATCATCCGGCTGGTGCCGTCTTTCGGTTTTATCGGCCGCCTGTTCCCGCTTTCCTGCGGAGAACTGCACATCGTACGCTGCACGGATGAGTCGCTGCTTTCGCACGATCTTTCGCACTGGAAGATCATGGGCAGAGGCGTCGAAGAGACCGACCGTTTCCATTCCTTCAGCAACTACCTCTGCAAGGCCATCAACGAATGGATCGAAAAGATCTCTCAGGATGAACGGGAACAGTTCGTGGAGGAACTGTTTGGAGCGCTTTCGGCAGGGGGAGCGGATACGATCCAGGAGATCGCCGGCAAGGGCTTCCTGCAGGTCTTAAAGAAAGCCGTCTCCAGTTCCGATGTCTCGAAAAAGACGATCCAGGAACTGATCCTGACGGCCGTACAGTCCGGGATCCGGAAAGATACGGAGATCGAAACGAATGCAGTATAATAAAAGGGATCGGAACAGGAAACACATGCCGCACAAAGATCAGGAAGGATATTGCATTGGAAAGGAAAGTCAGATAGAAGAAACTGACGCTCTTTTCGATGAGCTTTGTGACGATCCTGCCTTGCTGAGTCTGCCGTACAAAGGAGAACAGAACGAGATGACATTGGATGCGACGATCGAAAACATTCCGGTCGTGACCGAATTCGTGGATCGGAAACTGGAAGAACTGGACTGCCCGGTAAAAGCCCGGATGCAGATCGATGTAGCGATCGATGAGCTTTTCAGCAACATCGCCAAGTATGCCTACCATCCCGAGACCGGTCCGGCTACGGTCCGGGTCGATGTGGAAGAGGATCCTTTAGCGGTCATCATCACCTTCATCGATCAGGGCATTCCCTATGATCCGCTGAAGTCGGAAGACCCGGATGTGACCCTGAAGGCCGAACAGCGTGAGATCGGCGGCCTCGGCATCTTCCTGGTCAAAAAGACCATGGATGAAGTAACTTACGAATACAAAGACGGAAGCAATATCCTGCGCATCCGCAAGAATATCGAATAGAAGCAAGGAGAGAATAGCATTATGGAACTTCTGAAGACCCAATTGAACGAGGATACTCTGATCCTGGGATTCTGCGGACATATCGATTCCAGCAATTCCCCGGAACTGGAAGAAGCGATCAATGCTGCCAGAGCCGAAGCTCCCGGAAAGGCTGTCATCATCGATTCCGAAGAACTGGAGTATATCTCCAGTGCCGGACTGCGGGTGATCCTGCGTCTGAAGAAAGACTGCCCCGACCTGAAGGTCATCAACGTCCGGCCGGAAGTTTATGAGGTGCTGGACATGACCGGCTTCACGGAGATGATGGAGATCCGGAAAGGTTTCCGCAAGATGTCCGTTGCCGGCTGCGAACTGATCGGTCAGGGAGCCAACGGGAAGGTCTACCGGATCGATCCGGATACGATCGTCAAGGTCTATTACGATATGGATGCACTCTCTGATATCGAGAGAGAACGGGAACTGGCCCGCACCGCACTGATCCTGGGCATTCCTACGGCGATCCCTTACGATATCGTCAAAGCCGAGGAAGGCTACGGTTCTGTCTTTGAACTGCTCAACTCCAAGACCTTTGCCAAGATCCTGATCGAAGAACCGGAGAGACAGGATGAGATCATCCGGATGGACGTCGATCTGCTGAAGAAGATCCATGCCACTGAGATCGATCCTGCAACGATGCCGGACATGAAAGATGTTGCCCTGGACTGGGCGCACTTCCTGAAGGAATACCTACCGGAAGAGACCTATACGAAACTCTGCAAGCTGATCGAAGACGTTCCGGACGTACACCATATGTTGCACGGTGACTATCACCTGAAGAACGTCATGCTGCAGGACGGAGAGCCGATGCTGATCGATATGGACACGCTCTGCTACGGTCATCCGATCTTTGAATTCGCCTCGATCTTCAATGCCTATCAGGGCTTCAGCGAACTGGATCATCAGGTCATCGTTGACTTCCTGGGCATCACCAATGCCAAGGGCAAGGAGATCTGGGAAGCGATCCTGCACCTTTACTTCGAAGGAAAGAGCGAAGAAGAGATCACAGCGATCGCCGATAAAGCCCGCCTGATCGGCTATACCCGCATCATGCGCCGGCTCATCCGCCGCAAGGGACTGGAGAACGAGCAGGGCCGCAAAGAGATCGAGAACTGCAAACAGCACATCATCGAGCTCAGCAAAAACATCGATACCCTTCAGTTCTGAAGAAGGAAGCCATAACGGCTTCCTTTGTTTTACTTTTTGAACCGGGAGGTCTACAATCTGTGAGGATAAGGAGAAATGAAAATGAAAAGATTCTTAACGATCCTGACAGTACTTTTCCTGTCACTCGTGACTCTTACTGCCTGCAGCAAACCGGCAGAACCGCAGCCTTCCGAAACGACGGAACCCACGGCTGCCCCGGAAGCCAGTGAGGCTCCGGCTTCCGCATCCTGCGAAGAACTCGCCGGTACCTATGTCGATTCCGTTGCCGGACGCGGCGTACTGACGCTGACGGCAGTCGAAGACGGTGCGGACATCAGCGTGAGCTGGAGCTCCAGCGCCGCTGCCCACAGCGAATGGACGATGCATGCCGTTTACGATGCCGACAAGAAACAGCTGGACTACAAGGATGCGAAAATGGAAACGATCGTCTTCAACGATGACGGTACGGAAAAGTCCCGCGAGACCGGCTACACGGACGGGAAAGGAAGTTTCCTGGTCACTGAGGAAGGTCTGGAATGGAAGGACGGCATGGGCGATATCGCTGAAGGCACGCTCTTCGTAGCCGAAGAAGATTATGCACCCGGTATGCCGAATCCCTGGACCGAGACCGAAGATGCCGCAAAGGCTGCTGAGATCGCCGGCTTCGAGATGGATCTGCCGGTCGAAGAAGCTCTGCCGGAAGGCATGAAGTTCTGGAAGTACATCTGCATGGAAGGCGTCTACGGCGGACTCTATGAAGGTCATGATGACGAGATGCTGATCCGCAAGTCCAACGTTGTCGATGCGGAAGAGCTCTCCGGTGACTTCAACAACTACAGCAAGTCCTGGAACTACAGCCATAAGGGGCTGACCGTCAACTGCCTGGGCGACGGCACTCTCATCAACAACGCTTCCTTCAGCTTCGGCGGATTCAACTACGTGATCCTCTTCAATGCCGGACAGGAAGGCCACGGTCTTACGGAAGACCAGATGAATTCCCTGATCACCAGCATTCAGTAACATTCCATTAAGAAAAAGGTATCTTCCCCGTGAAGATACCTTTCTTTTACCTTTATCGTTCTTCGATATCCTGTTCTCTGGCTTCTTCCAGCAGTTCTCTGATCTTCTGCGTGTTGCGGAAATGCATCTTGGCCACTTCCGGCAGACGCTGCAGACCGTAGGTCTCTGCGAAACGCAGACCGTCCAGATCGACCTGATCGCCGGCGCCTTTGTGCAGCGGGAAGCCGACTTTCTCGGAGAGGGCATCCATTTCCCGCAGGAAGGCATAACGGGCGATCATCGAAGCGCAGGCGACCGCCGGATGCGCGCTTTCCGCTTTGGTCTCGAAGATCAGGTCGTGATAGACTTCTTTCTCCGCAGCCAGATAGCGGTAGTAAGTATCTTCCGCTACGAACTGATCGACATAGGCTGCCTTGGGGATGGCATAGCCTTTGTGTTTCAGATTGACATATGCCTGATTGTGCATCTTGGCTTTGATAGCGACCATATTGTTGCGGGGATAGACCTGATTGTACTGCGCCGGTTTCAGGATCAGCAGCGAATAGGGGAGCACCTTCATCAGTTCCGGAGCCGTCCTGCGGATCTCTTCATCGCTGAGCTGCTTGCTGTCGTCGATCGCAAAACGTTCCAGAAAGGCCTGGTCTTCCGCCCGCAGGATGCAGGCACAGACGCAGACCGGTCCGAAGTAATCTCCCGTACCGACTTCGTCGGATCCGGCTTCATCGTGGATCTTCTTATTCAGGAAAGCCGCTCCGTAGACATGGGCATTCTTTCCCTGAAAGACGACCTTTCCGCTGGTATAGACGGAGATCGTCACGTCATCTCCCTGATAGAAGGCAGAGATATAGGGATTGGGATTCTCTTTTTTCCATTCGCGGAAATGCTGATCGATCTTCTCCAGCATCTCCCGGTCGGCTTTCAGACTCAAGGTATTCATGATGACAGTTTACCACAGGCATCCTGCTTCGTTGTAAAGTCTTTTCCTTTTCGCTAAAATGATGCAGAGAGGTAAGTTATGACTGTAAAAGAATTTGTGCTGGCCGTCAATATCCTGGTCGGCATCATCTATATCGTTTCCTTGGTGACCGCCTATAAACACGGTTTTGTCTACGAAATGCTGAACCTGCTGCTGTCGGTCGCTTCGGTCGCGATCGGCTGGTTCGCTTCGCCGGTCCTGGCCGATCAGCTGACGCTGATCCAGCCGGAGTCTTTTGAAGATGTCCTGCTCCGTTCCCTGACGCCGTTTTTGAATATCGGACTCTGGTTCCTGATCATCGTACTGGTCTTCCGGCTCGTACTTACCTTCATCGTGCCTTTGTTCAAAGGTGTTTCCAAAGTACCGGTCATCGGTACCCTGAACCGGCTGATGGGACTCTTTGCCGGTGCTCTGAATGCGACGATCTGGGTCATCCTGCTGGCGATGTTCCTGGCTCTGCCGGTCATTCCGCATGGCCGGGAGATCCGTTCCCAGAGCGTCCTGCAGCCGATCGCTTCCTTCAGCAACCAGCTGCTTTCGGAAGTGAGCTCCCGGATCACCGTCGAAGAGATCGGAGATGAGGTCCAGGATCTGCGGGAAACGTTCAAACAGTGGCTGGAACAGCAGGAGTTCCTGAATGATTAAAGCCATCGAGAGCCTGCAGTTTCAGGAGGTCCGGGAAAAGATCACCCATTACTGCGGCATGCCTTCTTCGCCGGCAGAGATCCTGAATGAAGAGATCGTCTTCAATCCGCTGCTGATCGAGCGGAAGAACCGGATGAGCGAAGAAGCCCTGAATATCCTGAAGAAGGGAAAAGACATCTCCTTTGACGGCATCCCGGATGTAAGGGATGCTTTAGAGCGTTCTCTGAAGGACATCGTCTTAACGCCTTTTGAACTGCAGCAGTGTCTGGCCTTCCACCAGCATACCCGCCGCATCGCTGCCCTCCTGCGTTCGATCGACGGTCTGGATGAACTGCGTGACTATGTCGATGCCCTGATGCTGGATGAGAAGACCTACCGCGAGATCGATGCGATCGTTGATCAGAATGCGCAGATCAAGCGTACAGCTTCCAAGAGACTGGAACAGCTCTTCCGCCGCAGCGAGGAAGTCAGCGCTGCTTTAGCGGAAAAAGCCAAACGTTTTACCCGCGAACATGCCTCCTCTCTGCAGGAGACATCTTCCTTTACCCGCAATGACCGGGTCACTTTCCTGATCAAGAACTCCGACAAAAACAAGTACGACGGCTACAAGTTCGGGGAAAGCGCCAGCGGCCAGGCCGCCTATGTCGAACCGGCCGAATTCGTCGAACTGAATAACCGCCGTCTCTCTTCGCAGGAAGAGATCCAGGCGGAGATCGCCCGCATCCTGCGCGAAGCCAGCCGCAGGATCTCCTCTTCGGCAGCCCTCTATCTGAATGACTATGAAAGCCTGACAGCCCTGGATGTGATCTTTGCCAAGGCCCATTTCGGTCAGGACTATCAGGGCACGATCGGGAAACTGACCAGAGAAGGGGAACTCTTCCTCAAGGATATCTGTCATCCCCTGATCCCATACAAACAGGTCGTTTCCAATACCTATCGTTTCCGTAAGGAATACAACGGCATCGTCATCAGCGGTTCCAATACCGGCGGCAAGACCGTCTCTTTAAAAGTCATCGGACTGGCCGTACTGATGACCTATACCGGGATCCCGCTGATCGCTTCCGAAGCCTTCGTACCGCTCTACGACCGGCTCTTCGTCGATATCGAAGATGCTTCTTCGATCGAAAGCTCGCTCTCTACCTTCAGTTCCCATCTGCGCAACATCGATGTGATCCTGAAGGAAGCGACTTCGTCCTCGCTGGTGCTGATCGATGAACTGGCGACCGGCACCGACCCCAAGGAAGCGGAGGCCCTGAGCCTGGCCATCCTCGACCGTTTCAGCGAACGGCACATTCCTTTCATCCTCACCACACACTACGATGAGATCAAGAAATACGCCTATGAAGATCCCCGGATCCTGCTTTCGGCTGTCGGCTTCGACAACGAAAAACTGCAGCCTACCTACAAGTACAGCGAGAATGTGATCGGCGAATCCAATGCCCTGGCGATCGCTCACCGCTACATCGATGACGAAGAACTGCTGCAGGAAGCGGAACGCTACCTGAAGGCACACCGCAGCGAGGAAGAAACGCTCCTGGAAGAACTGCGGGAGAAGATCAAGGAACAGGAAAGACTGCAGGAAGAGCTGCAGCGTGAGAAAGAAGCAGCTCAGAAAAAGCAGCAGCAGCTGGAAGCGGAAAAACATCGTTTTGCGAAAGAAAAGAAGAAACTGGAATCTTCCTACCGTGAAGAGCTGGATGCCTATCTGGAAGAAAAGAAAGAAGAAGCCGAGAAGATCCTGGCCGAATTGAAACGCTCGGCACAGACGCCTTCCCGCCCGAAGAAGGCTGTTTCCCGGCTGGAGGAGCTGAATACCTTAGAGCCCACGGAAAGCAGCACTGACAGCAGTCCTCTGCAGGCCGGAGACCGGGTCAGGATCCACGGAAGCGAGGGAGTCGGCATCCTGATGTCTCTGGAGAAGAACCGGGCCAGAGTGGCTTTAAACGGCATGGAGATCAATGTGAAGATCCGCGACCTGCAGAAACTTCCGCCGCTGCCGAAGAAACCGACGGTCCGCACCAGTGTAAAGAGAAAGAGCGTTCCTTCCGAGATCAATCTGATCGGGATGCGGGTCGATGAGGCTCTGCCGCTCTTGAGCAAATACCTCGATGATGCCTTTGCCTCCGGAAGGAGCGGCGCCAAGATCATTCATGGTCTGGGCACTCTCGCTCTGCGCAATGCCAGCCGGGATCTCTGCAAGAAGACTTCCTTCATCAAGTCCTTTAAGGACGGTGACTATTATGACGGCGGGGGAGCCGTGACGATCGTGGAGTTCAAAAATGGCACTGAAGGATAAACTGCTGACGCTGCCGAAGAAACCGGGATGTTACCAGATGAAGGACCGCAGCGGGAAGATCATCTACGTCGGCAAAGCGATCAATCTGTTCAACCGGGTCAATTCCTATTTCCGCGGAGCCCACGATTATAAGACCACGAAACTGGTCTCACACATCGTGGATTTTGACTATATCGTCACCAAGAGCGAGAAGGAAGCGCTCATCCTGGAATACAACCTGATCAAGGAATACGATCCGGAATACAACCGGGTCTTCCGGGATGATCAGTCCTACCCCTATATCCTGCTTTCCGCTGAGAAAGAACCTTATTGTTCAGTCGTACGTCTGAAGAAGACCGGACGCTACAAAGGAAAACTGTTCGGGCCTTATCCCAATGTCGGAGCAGCCCGCAACACCGTCGATCTGATCAACCACCTCTTTCCGACCCGGAAGTGTTTCCCCTTAAAGAAAGAGCTCTGTCTCTATTACCATATCCATCAGTGTCTGGGCTATTGCGTCCATGCGGTCGATGATCAGGAACTGGAAAAGACCCGCAAGGATATCGATTCCTTCCTGTCCGGAGATATCGCCGGGATCATCCGCGATCTGAAAGTCCGCATGCAGAAGGCGGTCGATCAGCTGGATTATGAACAGGCTGCGCAGTACCGCGATCTGCTGCGCGATGTGCAGTATGTCGCGGCCCGTCAGGATGTACAGATCCGGGGCAGGGAAGACTTCGATGTCTTCAACTATGCGGTGCAGGACGGCTATATCGCGATCACCGGTCTCTTCATCCGCAAGGGCAAACTGCTTAGTACCCATAAGTTCCTGGATTACCTGATCGGTGACCCGGAGAACTATGTTTCGTCCTACCTCTATCAGTTCTATCAGCTGAACAAGGATCCCAAGACCTTATATGTACCTTCTGTCCTGATGCCTTATCTCGACGGTGCTTTTGATTTCCCGGTCAAGACCGTTACCAAAGGCAACAAGTCCCAGCTCTTCAAACAGGCCGAAGAAAACTCTCTGGCACATCTTGAACAGCACCGTGATATCATCGAAAAGAAGGAACGCTATCTGATCGATGCCCAGGAAGAACTGAAACGGATCTTCGGAAGACCGATCCACCGCATCGAGCTCTTCGACAACTCGCATACCGCCGGAAAAGAGACCGTCGCCGCCATGGTCGTCTACAAGGATCTGAAACCTTCCAAGAAGGACTATCGGCTCTACAAGCTCGAAGAGGGCGCCGACGACCTGAAATCGATGAAGGAAGTCATGTACAGGCGCTATTTCCGCATGTTGAAGGAAGGCAGCGAACAGCCGGACCTGATCATCGTCGACGGTGCCCGCATCCAGATCGAAGCAGCCAAGGAGATCCTGGGCATGCTGGAAGTGGATATCCCTTTGGCCGGTCTCGGCAAGGATGACCATCACGAGACCAACTACCTGATGGACAGCAACTGTAAGAAGATCGAGATCGACAAAAAGTCCAACCTCTTCTTCGTCCTCGCCAACATGCAGGATGAAGTCCACCGCTTTGCGATCAGCTATCACCGCAAGAGAAGAGCCAGGAGCGTCTACCGTTCTCCGCTGGACGGGATCCCCGGACTGGGAGAGAAGAGAAGGACGATGCTGCTGCGCAAGTACCGCTCCATTGCCGCTGTACGGGCTGCCTCTCTGGAAGAGCTGCAGCAGCTCCTGCCGGAGAAAGTCGCCGAAGCTGTCTATGACAAACTGAAAGGAGAAGACGATGCTGGAAAACTACAATGACTGGATATCCTTCCTGGTGCTGCTTGCCCTCGTCGTTTTCAGCCTGCAGATCCTGATGGCCTCGGTGATCGGATTCAAGGAGAACAGCAGTACCCGTAAGATCCTGCAGAGCGTAAAAGACTACGCTGATAACGAAGAAGCATAGGAATTTCAGAAGATCCCGGAAATAATGATATATGCGGGATTTTTTGATCTATACGAATGAGTTCTATCTGGACATGCAGGGAAAGAGACATGAGAGCCCTCTTTCGGTCAGGAAACTGGCTGAACAGTCGGTCCTGTCCAACGGTTCCGACCTGCACGGACGGAATGCTTCCTTCGCGTACCTGACCGGCATCTCCTACAAGATCCCGGTCATCCTCTGCGACAACGGCGATCATGCCTGGCTCTGTACCAGGAGCCTGCAGAGCAGTGACTGCATCCTCATCAACGAAGGAGCACTGCTGCTGAGCCGGAAAGAAGAAGAGGGGACAGCGCTCTTCTTTCTGGGCGGGATCCGCTGCCGGATCCCGGAAGACAAGCGCATCATCGACCGTCAGCTGAACATCCTTGAAGATTATCGCCGGAAGATCCGGGAAAGGGGTATAATGGGCAACGATGAATAACGAGATCGTGATCCTTCTTTTTGCGCTGTTACTGCTGATCCTGCTGGCTGTCATGCTGCTGATCGTGCTCTATCTGCACCGGTCACAGAACGATCTGCGCCGCAGTCTCAAAGAGAACGATGAAGAACGGAAGAGACAGATCGTTGACCTCGGTCTGCATCTGCAGCAGAACGTCAGCGACGTCAAGACCTCCCTGAACAGGGACCTGCTTTCCTTTTCCGGCAACATGCAGGGCAATTTTGACCGTTTTTATGACCGCACCAACGAAAGGCTCTCTCATATCGAAGATGAACTGGGGGACAGCCTGCAGTACGAACGCGATGCCTCTCAGAAGGAAAGGAACGAGATCGCGCAGCAGATCGCTCATCTCGATCTGACCCAGCAGGAACTGAACCGGCTCTCCCGGGAGATCGCTTCCCTGCAGAATGTCCTGCAGGACAAGAAGAGCCGGGGAACCTTCGGGGAGATCGAGCTGTATTCGCTCTTAGAAGCGGTTTACGGGGCCAATGCGCTGCGTTACCGCCGGCAGGCACTTCTGTCCAACGGAACGCTCGCTGACGCTCTGATCGAGGGTTTTGACGGTCTCGATCCGATCGCTGTCGACTCCAAGTTTCCTCTGGAGAACTATCAGCGCATCTTTGCGGAGGGGATCTCTCCTGAAGAGAAGGAAAAGTACCGCAAGGCTTTCCGCAAAGATGTCAGCAAGCATATCGAAGATATCGCCCGGAAGTATATCCTGCCCGGAGAAACGGCGGAATTCGCTTTCCTCTTCCTGCCGGCCGAAGCGGTCTATGCCGAGATCTACGGGAACTATCCCGATCTGGTGGAGCTCAGCTACCGCCGTCATGTCTATCTCGTTTCACCGACGACGCTGATGGCCTATCTGACGGCCATCCGTTCGATCTATCTGCAGCAGAGAAGAGATGCCAATCTGAAAGAACTGCTGAAACAGCTGGAGAGCCTTTCACAGGAGTTCCAGCGCTACCGCCAGCGCAGCGAGAAGCTCAGCGGCGATCTGCAGAAACTGAGCGAAGATCTGCAGAAGGAAGAAACGACGGCCGTCAGGATCGCCCGGCGTTTCGAAGAATTGTACAGGGGAGAAGAAACACATGAGTAACATCAACTGGGAAGAAGAGACCCGCCGGGACGGAAAGATGCTGGTATGGACGGTCCTTTCCTCCGTCATCCAGTCCCTCAGTCTGGTCACGTTCTCGATGCCGGCCAAACTGTATCCGGGCGGCTTCTCCGGCGTTTCCCGCATCCTTTCCGACCTGTTGCTGGACTTCGCCGGGATCTATGTGCCTTTTGGCGTCTTTTATGCGGCCTTCAACCTGATCATCACCCTGCTTGTCTTCCGACGTATCGGCAAGCATTTCATGGTGTTCTCGTTCGTACAGTTCTCGCTGGTATCGCTATTCACACTGTTCTTTCAGCCGCTGTTTCCGGTCGACGATCCTTTGCTGGCGGCAGTCTTCGGCGGCGTACTGAACGGTTTTGCGATCGGTCTGGCACTCTCGCACAATGCTTCTTCCGGCGGTACGGACTTTATCGCGGTCTATGTCAGTTCGCGTTTCAACCGGCCGATCTGGAACTATATCATGGCTGTCAATGTCTTCATCCTCTGTCTGGCCGGACTGCTCTACGGCTGGGAGAGAGCGTTATACTCGATCATTTTCCAGTTCTGTTCGACCCAGGTCGTCAACCGCATGCATAAGCGTTACCGCAACGAGACACTAACGATCATTACGGCTCTGCCGGAAGCAGTCGAAGAGAGCGTACTGGCCTGCGTCCGGCACGGTATCACCCGCCTGGACGGAGAAGGGGTCTATGCCCATACGCAGCGTACGGTACTGTATACGATCATTAACAGCTACCAGGAACATGATGTGGTCAGCGCCATATTAAAAGCCGACCCCCATGCCTTCATCAACGTACAGGAGACGAAGCGGGTGATCGGCAATTACTATCAGAAGCCTTTGGATTAACGGATCTCGAGTCCGACCTTGCGGCTGACCGTTGCCAGTTTCTTATAGGCGATGCGGTGCGCTTTTTCCGCGCCTTCCTTCAGGACATCCTCAATGACATTGTTGGCGAGGATCTCACGGTAGCGCTCCTGCAGACTGTTCAGCGAGGAACAGACGACTTCCGCCACATATTTCTTCAGTTCGCCGTAGCCTTTGCCGCTGAATTCCAGAGCCAGGGCTTCCGGTGTCGTATCCGAAAGAGAAGCAGCGATCTCCAGCAGGTTGTAAAGACCGGGCTGTTTTTCTTTATCGGCACGGATCTCGCCATAGGAGTCGGTCACCGCCCGCATGATCTTATTCTTCGCGACAGCCGGATCATCCAGCAGATAGATGCAGCCGTTGTTGGAGGGATCGGACTTCGACATCTTGCGGCTGGGATCGCTTAAGGACATGATCCGGGCGCCGACCTTGGCGGATAAGGGTTCCGGCAGCTTGAAGGTCGGGGAGTACTTGTTGTTGAAGCGGGCAGCGATGTCTCTGGTCAGTTCGACATGCTGCTTCTGGTCATCACCGACCGGTACGTAATCCGGATCATAGAGCAGGATATCCGCTGCCATCAGACAGGGATAGCTGTAAAGACCGGCGGTCAGGTTCTGTTCGCCCTTGGCCATCTTGTCCTTGAACTGGGTCATCCGGTTCAGTTCTCCGAGATAGGTGTAGCAGGCCAGGATATAGCCCAACTGGGCATGTTCCGGGACATCGGTCTGTAAGAAGATGGTCGCTTTCTGCGGATCGAGACCGGCTGCCAGATACAGGGCAACGGCATCCTTCAGGTTCTTGCGCAGTTCCTTCGGTTCCTGGTAGACCGTGATGCAGTGCAGATTGGCGATGAAAGCGATGACTTCGTATTCATCCTGGTATTCGACGAAATGACGCAAGGCTCCGATGTAGTTGCCTAGCGTAAGCGATCCGGTGGGTTTGATCCCTGACAGCATTCTCTTCATATCTGTTCTCCTAAAAAGAAAAAAGTACCTTATGGGACAGCTTGCGCCGTGGTACCACCCATATTCGTTCTGACGAACCTCTGGACGTTAACGGTGTCGGCCGCAGCCGACTGCTGCCGGCTGAACGAGGAAGTCCCATTTCGCTCACAGATCTCCGACCGTTTCCATCCTCCGGTCTTTCTGGGGAAGAGGGCTCTGTTCGCTACTTATCTTCGAGTCAAGTATATTCCTTTGGGAAATTGAAAATCAAGTGTGCATGGCTTATAATAAATTGAATTCTGAGAAAGGAGGTTCCCATGATCGTTGTCTATACTTCGCCGGGGTGTGCCTCCTGCCGTAAGGTCAAAGCCTGGCTGAAAGAAAATAAACTGCCCTATATCGAAAAGAATATCTTTAATATTGCCTTGAACCCGACAGAAGTGAAATACCTGCTGCAGCGCAGTGAGAACGGTGCCGAGGACATCATCTCCAAACGTTCCAAGATCATCCAGGAAGGAAAGATCGACATCGAACAGCTCTCTATCGGGAAACTGGTCGATTTCGTCATTGCCAATCCTTCCGTCCTGCGCCGTCCGATCATCCTCAATGACCGGGTCTTCCAGATCGGTTACGATGCCGAAGAGATCGCGGCCTTCCTGCCGGAGAACTTCCGCAAAGCGGAGATCCGCGATGATGAAGAATGTCAGGATGAAGAGGGAGGCTGCGCATGAAGGTGCTCGTCGGTCTCTCGGGCGGAGTGGATTCGGCAGTCGCTGCCTACCTGCTGAAAGAGCAGGGCTATGAGGTCAGCTGCTGCTATATGCGCAACTGGGACTCTGCCTTGAACAATGATACCCTGGGCAATCCGACCTTGCTGGATCCGGTCTGTCCGCAGGAGAAGGACTTCCAGGATGCCCAGCGGACCGCTGATCAGCTGGGACTGCCGCTCTACCGGGTCGACTATATCCGGGAATACTGGGATGATGTCTTCCGAAACTTTGTTGAAGAATACCAGAAGGGCCGGACGCCGAATCCGGATATCCTCTGCAACAAATACATCAAGTTCTCGGCCTTCCTGCACTATGCGGAAGCGCATGGTTTTCCTATGATCGCTACCGGTCATTATCTCAAAAGAGAAGGCGACCGTTTCTTCAAAGCCGATGACCGCAACAAGGACCAGTCCTACTTCCTGGCGCAGGTCGCAGCGCAGGGACTGAAAAGCTGTCTGTTCCCGTTAGGGACTTATGAGAAACCGAAAGTAAGGAAGATCGCTGAAGAGCTCGGTCTCGATATCGCCGAAAAGAAGGACTCGACCGGTGTCTGTTTCATCGGCGAGAGAGACTTCCGTAAGTTCTTACAGAACTATATCCCGATGAAGCCGGGAAAGATCGTCGATATCAATTCCGGCGCCGTTCTGGGTGAACACGAAGGGGTTTACTATTACACACTGGGGCAGCGCAAAGGTTTTCATGTCGGCGGAGAAGACGGACCATACTACTGTGTCGGCAAGGATGTCGAAAAGAATATCCTGTATCTGGCCTCCTACAAGGATGATACCTTCCTGTATTCCGACAGTGCACTGATCTCTTCCCTGAACTGGATCCGCCGGCCGCAGGAAGGGGAACTGCAGGTCAAGTTCCGTTACCGCCAGCCGGATCAGCAGGTCACTTTGCAGTATCTGGAGAACGGCGACGTCCTGCTGCGCTATCCGCAGGGCTGCAAGGCGGTCACGCCCGGACAGCAGGCCGTCTTCTATAAGGATGATGAACTGCTGGGCGGCGGTGTGATCGAACATACCTACACGAAAGGCATCGAGCAGCAGCAATTGCTGCAGGAGAAGGCCTCCCGTCATGTCTGAAGAGAAAGAATCCCTGCGCGGGAAGTTCGGTTACTGTCTGTTCAATAACGGCTCCTACGCCGTCTATCGTTTTCAGAGCGACGGTGAAAGCATCGTCGTGACCGGTCCGCTGAGCGGGATCGATAAAGAAAGAGAATATCTGCTGAAAGGGGAGTATGTCATGCATCCCCGTTTTGGTTTTCAGTTCAAGGTCGAGACCTATGAGACCCTGCTGCCTTCCGAGGAAGAGGAATGTCTGCGTCTGCTGTCGGGAGGGCTCTTCAAGGGCATCGGCATGAAGACGGCCGAAAAGATCGTAGCAGTGATGGGAGCGGACTGTCTGCAGCAGCTGAAGGAAGATCCTTCCTTGATCGAGACCCTGCCGATCACTGCCCGTCAGAAGCAGGCATTGCGTGAGGGATTTGAAGTGATCAATGATCCTCTGGAAGAACAGCGCCGGCTCTTCCTGACCGGCGGTCTCAGTTCCCGGGACTGCACCGTCATCATCAATACCTTCCGGGAGGACCTCTTCGGCATGCTGGAGCGGGACCCCTATGAGATCTTCTATACCATCAGCGGCATCGGTTTCCGCAAGATCGACCACTACTGCCTTGCTTCCGGGATCCCGGAAGACGATCTGCGCCGCAAGCGGGCATTGTTCGTCAGCATCCTCGAAGACCTCTGCTTCCGCAGCGGCAATGTCTGGCAGCCGCGCGAGGAACTGCTGAAACGCTATCGGCGGGACAGCGGCTATCCGGATGCGGACTTCGTGCTGCAGGATGCGGTCGATGAATTCCGGATCGTGGAAGAGGGGGAACGGCTCTATCCCTTTGCCGAGTATCAGGCGGAGCGCACGATCAGCGAGCTGCTGCCGGAATACGGTCTCTCCGAGGAATATGACAGCGAACGCATCGAGGACTGGCTCTCGGCGCTGGAGGAAGAGGAAGGGATCGTTTACGATCAGAAACAGGCCGATGCCATCTTTGCCTTCTTCCGCAACCGTTTCTCCCTGATCACCGGCGGACCCGGCACCGGCAAGACCACGATCGTCAAGGCGCTGGTCACCCTGAGCCGGCAGGAAGACCCCTATGCCCTGATCAAGGTAGCTGCTCCGACCGGCAGAGCGGCCAAGCGCATCAGCGAGCTCTGCGGCGTCGATTCCTGTACGATCCATTCTCTTTTAGGATGGGACAAGGAGACCAATACCTTCTCCTTCAACGAACAGAATCCGATCCTGCTCGATACGCTGATCATCGATGAGTTCTCGATGGTCGATTCGCAGCTCTTCGCTTCGATCCTGAAGGCCTGCGGAGCCGTACGCCGCATCTGCATCATCGGCGACAGCGCCCAGCTGCCTTCGATCCGGCCCGGCAATGTCCTGCACGATCTTCTGGACTGCGGGCTTTTCCCCTGCACGAAACTGAGCGCCAATTTCCGCCAGCGCAAGGGCAACGAGATCATCGCCCTGGCTGCCGATATCCTGAAAGGGGAGAGCGACCTCAATGACTATCATAACGATGTCGTCTTTCTGAATACGCCGTCCGAAGACAGTCAGGTCCTGCTGCAGCAGATCGAAGAGAAACTGCAGGAAGGCTATTCCATGGAAGACATACAGGTACTGGCTCCGATGTATGCCGGAGGTCTGGGCATCGATGCCCTCAATCATCTGCTGCAGGAGACCTACAACCCTCTGAAGCCGAACGACCCGGAGGTCCGGAGCGGGAAACGCAGCTTCCGCATCGGCGACAAGATCCTACAGTTGAAGAATCAGCCCGGTGATGACGTCTATAACGGCGATATCGGGATCCTCTGTGAGATCAACATACGGGACAAGACCCTCATCGTGCAGTTCGATGATACCTATGTCGAATATGCCTTCGATGATCTCGAGAACATCACCCTGGCCTATGCCGTATCCGTACACAAGGCGCAGGGCAGCGAATACCCGATCGTCTTCCTGATGATCTCCCGCTATCACCGGATCATGCTGGAGAAGAGCCTGATCTATACGGCTGCCACCCGGGCCAAACGGGAACTGATCCTGATCGGGGATGAAGAGGCTTTCTACCAGGGCATCTCACGCACCCGCGAACAGCGTCAGACGACGCTCAAAGAGCGTCTCTTAGGCGAAATATAGACTTGCCTTATTCAAGGATATGTGTTAAATTATTTAAGCATTTATGCATCAGTGTTCCGCTTTTCCCTTGGATTATGAGCGCTGATTACAGATTGACTAAGGAGGAAAGTATGAATCTGAATCTCGTAACTGAGATCACAAAGGAGCAGATGCGCTCCGATCTCCCCGAACTCCGTCCGGGCCAGACCGTCAAGGTCGATGTTCGCATCAAAGAAGGTGACAAGAGCCGTATTCAGGCATTTGAAGGCGTTGTGATCGCTGTCAAGGGTTCCGGCATTGGCCGTACCTTCACTGTCCGTAAGCTGTCCAACGGTGTTGGCGTCGAAAGAAGCTTCCCGATCAACTCCCCGCTTATCGATAAGATCACGGTCGTTCGCCAGGGCAAGGTCAGAAGAGCGAAACTGTTCTATCTGCGCAATCGTTCCGGTAAGGCAGCCCGTCTTAAGGAAGTACGTTAATCTAAGGCCGCTCCTGCGGCCTTTCTTTTCACTATGAAGAACTGGAAGGATACATTGAAAGAACTGCTGCAGACAGTGGTGACCTCCGTCGTCATCGTTTTTCTGCTGACGACTTTCATCCTGATCCCGGTCAGAGTCGAAGGCCGGTCGATGTACCCGCTGTTAAAAGAAGGGGACATCGGCCTCAGTTTCATCCTCGGACGTCATTTCGGCTTAGAACGTTTCGATATCGTGGTCCTGCGTTCAGAACGCCTTTCTTATCCGATCGTCAAACGGATCATCGGACTGCCCGGAGAGTCTGTCAGCTTCCGTGACAATACGCTTTACATCAACGGCGAGGCGGTAGCGGAAGGATTCCTCGCAGAAGACGTCATCACGGCCGATCTCGATATCCAGCTGCAGGAAGACGAATACTTCGTTATGGGCGATAACCGCGGGGTCTCCCGTGATTCCCGCTACTACGGTCCTTTCTCTGCTGCAGAGATCCTTTCCAAGGATATCCTCGTTCTGTGGCCGTTTACGGAGGCAGGTCTCAAATGAGTCAGCTGCAATGGTACCCCGGGCACATGGAAAAAGCCCGGAGGCAGATGGAAGAGAAACTGAAGGATGTCGATCTCGTCATCGAACTGCGCGATGCCCGGCTCCCTGTTTCGAGTGCCAACCCGCTGCTGGAGAAGATGATCTCCGGCAAGCTGCGCCTGATCGTCCTGACCAAGAAAGACCGCTCCGACAGCCGGAAGACCGCTGCCTGGCTCTTTTATTTCGGGGAAGAGAACGTCATCGCCGTCGATACGCTGCATGACGATGTACGGCAGAAAGTACTGCCGGCCGTACGGCGCCTGCTGGAGCCGAAGCGGCAGAAAGCCCTGAAGCGCGGCATCCGTAACAAGATCCTGCGGATCATGATCGCCGGCATCCCCAATGTCGGCAAATCCACCTTCATCAACCGTCTTTCCGGACACAGCAGCCTGAAGGCGGAGAACCGTCCCGGTGTTACCCGTTCCCTGAGCACCATCAAACTGGAAGAAGGACTGGAACTGGTCGATACCCCCGGCGTGCTTTGGCCGAAGTTCTCTGATCCGGACTGCGCCCTGAAACTGGCTCTGGTCGGATCTTTAAACGATCAGATCCTGGACAGGATCGATCTGGCTGAGAAGGGGATCGCTTTCCTGCAGAAAGAATATCCAGGTCTCTTAAAAGAGATCTACGGTCTGGAGAATGAAGAAGGGGATCTTCTGGAGAAGATCGCTTTTTCCCGGAGCCTGCTGAAGAGCGGCGGAGAAGCCGACCGGCTGCGTACCGCCGATACCTTCCTGAACGAACTGCGCAATGACAAACGTTATCAGGTGACCTATGATACATGCCCCGCTGGAGAATGAATACGAGAAAAAGTTCTGGCCGCAGTCAGTGATGGGGATCGATGAAGCCGGCAGAGGGCCCTTGTGCGGTCCGCTGAGCGTCGGCTGCTGCGTGCTGCCTCCTTTCTATGAGAATCCGGAGATCAATGATTCCAAGAAGCTTTCGGAGAAGAAACGGGAGGCGCTCTACGAGATCATCACCCGGGATGCGCTCTACTGGAAAGTGGAACTGGTCTCCCCGCAGGAGATCGACCGGCTGAATATCCTGGAAGCGACGCGGCAGGCCATGACCCGGCTGGGTTCTTCCTATGAGTGTGCTGCAGTACTCAGCGATGCGGTAAAGCTTCCGCTCGCCAATAACATCCCTCTGATCAAAGGCGACGCCCGCAGCATCTCGATCGCTGCTGCCAGCATCCTGGCCAAGGTCGAACGGGATCGCTACATGAAAGAACTGGACCGACTGTATCCGCAGTACGAACTGGCAAAGCATAAAGGATACCCGACCAAAAGGCATCTGGAACTGCTGGAAGAATACGGGATCCAGGATTTTTACCGCAGATCTTACGCTCCGGTAAGAAAAATCATTGAAAAAGGGTAGGAAAATCGCTTGCCTCCTGACAATAACAAGTCAGGAGGTATTCTTTTGGATAGAAATGAACTGATCAGCCTGGCCGTTCAGTGCCGAGGCGAATACTTTCGTATCCTGCGTGCTTTGCGCCAGGGCACGCTCTTCCCCGGGACGGAGGAAGTGCCGCAGAACTGTCTGACGATCCTCGATAAAGAGTATCCGGACAGACTGCGCAGCATCCCTTATCCGCCCTTCGTGCTCTTTTACCACGGAGATCTCTCGCTCTTAAAGAAGGAAGCGGTCTCGGTCGTCGGCTCCCGCAAGCCCTGCAGCTATGCCTTGGAGGCTACGAGCGCACTCTGTCATAACCATCTGCAGGACAAGGTGATCGTCTCAGGTCTCGCCAGCGGCATCGATGCCCGGGCGCACTTGAGCGCTGTACATACGATCGGGATCCTGGGCTGCGGGATCGATCGCTGTTATCCGGCCGAAAACAAAGAACTGATCCGCAGACTGGCGAAAGAGCAGCTGATCCTCTCGGAGTATCCGGACAATTGTGAACCCTTTGCCTGTCATTTCCCGTTCCGCAACCGGCTCATCGCCGCTCTGGGTCAGGAAGTCTATGTCATGCAGTGCAGCCGCCGCAGCGGAACGATGACGACCGTGACCGAAGCTCTGCGCATCGGACGCGAAGTCTACTGTCTGCCATACCGCTGGAACGAAGCAGAAGGGGAGGGCTGCAACCTTTTGCTCAGTGAAGGAGCAGGCTTTATTGATACGGAGATGTTGACGGAGAAGAAAAATTGCGCATAATATGGCAAATAGAAACATACAGAGGAAACGCACTATGAAAGATCTGGTCATTGTAGAATCGCCCTCCAAGGCGAAGACGATAGAAAAGTATTTAGGGAAGGATTACAAGGTCCTTTCCTCCAAAGGCCACATCCGTGACCTGGCCATCAAGGGCAAGGGAGGTCTTGGCGTCGATGTCGAGCACGACTTCGAGCCGACCTATGCCGTCAGCAACGACAAGAAAGACGTCGTCAAACAGCTGCAGACCGAAGCCGCCAAAGCCGGAAGGGTCTATCTCGCGACCGATATGGACCGCGAGGGAGAAGCCATCTCCTGGCATCTGGCGGAAGTATTGGGACTGGACGTCAAGGATAAGGACCGCATCGTCTTCAACGAGATCACCCGCAATGCGATCTTAAAGGCCATTCAGGATCCCCGGGCCATCGATATGGATCTGGTCGCTTCTCAGGAAACGAGACGGATCCTGGACCGGATCATCGGTTTCAAGCTCTCCAAGCTGCTGCAGAAGAAGATCCATTCCAAATCGGCCGGACGCGTACAGTCGGTCGCTCTGAAGATGATCTGCGACCGGGAGAAGGAGATCGAAGCCTTCGTACCGGAAGAATACTGGACGATCGAAGCGACGCTCTTAAAAGGAAAAGATTCCTTCAAAGCGGTCCTTTCGAAGATCGGCGGAGAGAAAGCGGAACTGCATAACGAAGCGGAAGCGCAGGCTGTGAAGGTCCGGGCGCAGTCTCCCTTTATAGTCGAATCCCTGACCCACAGCAAGAAAAAGAGACCGGCCCGGCTGCCCTTTACGACTTCCACTCTGCAGCAGGAAGCCAGTTCCAAGCTGAACTTCGGTGCCAAGAAGACGATGATGCTGGCGCAGAAACTCTATGAAGGCATCGATATCGGCAGCGAGACTCAGGGTCTCATCACCTACATGCGTACCGACTCGACCCGTCTTTCCAACGAATTCGTTTCCGCTGCCTTCGGCAAGATCGAAGAGGAATACGGAAAGAAGTACCGCGGGACCTACCGTGTCCGCAACGACGAGAATGCGCAGGATGCCCACGAAGCGATCCGTCCTACCGACCTGAACAATACCCCGGAAGCCATGAAGCCCTATCTGACAGCCGATCAGTACAAGCTGTACCGCTTCATCTATCTGCGGGCGCTGGCTTCACTGATGGCCCCAGCTGAGAACGATGCGCTGACGGCGCTCTTCCGTACGAATGATCTGACCTTCACAGCCAGCGGTTCGGTCCTGGTCTTTGACGGTTATCTGAAAGTCTATAAGGAATATGATGCTTCCAAGGATGTGGAACTGCCGGTCCTGGAAGAAGGGGAAGAACTGAATGCGAAGAGCGTCGATGCCCTGCAGCACTTCACGGAAGCGCCTTCCCGCTACAGCGAAGCAAAACTGATCAAAGCCCTGGAAGAAGAAGGCATCGGCCGTCCTTCGACCTATGCGACGATCATCGATACGATCGTGGCCAGAGGCTACGTCGAACTGAAAAAGAGCACGGAATCCTCCCGTACCAAGGTCTTCTTCCCGACCGAACAGGGCCGTCTGACCGATGACAAGCTGGGAGAATACTTCTCTTCCGTCATCAACGAGAAATACACCGCCCGCATGGAAAAGGAACTGGACCTGATCGCCGAAAACAAGCTGGACTCCAAACAGTCCCTGCATCAGTTCTATGACAACTTCCTGCCCCTCTATGAGAAGGCTGAAGAACAGATGCCCAAGAAGGAAGCAGAGAAGACCGGTGAGAGCTGCCCGCTCTGCGGCGGAGATCTGGTCTACCGCAGCGGCCGTTTCGGCAAGTTCATCTCCTGTGCCAACTTCCCGACCTGCCGTTATACCGCCAACCTGGAAAACAAGCCCAAGGAAGAACCGGAACACACCGGAAAGATCTGTCCGGATTGCGGCGGCGAGCTTTTAAAGCGCAAGAGCCGCTACGGCACCTATTTCTACGGCTGCTCCAATTTCCCGAAATGCCGTCATATCGAAAACATTGAAGGTGAGACGCCGAAACGGACCTACCGGCGCAAAAAGAGCGCATGAGCAGGGTCAGAGTGATCGGCGGCGGGCTGGCCGGCTGCGAAGCAGCCTGGCAGCTGGCGCAGCGCGGAGTTGAAGTCGATCTTTACGAACAGAAGGGGGTCCGCCGGCATCCTGCTTTTCAGAGCGATGATCTGGCGGAACTGATCTGTTCCAATTCCCTGCGCAGCGACAATCCCGAGAATGCGGTCGGTCTGCTGAAAAACGAACTGCGGGAACTGGGATCGCTGATCATGGCAGCTGCCGATCAGCACCGGGTCCCGGCCGGCTCTTCACTGGCCGTTGACCGGGTCGGGTTCTCTCGGGAGATCACCGAAAAGATCCTTTCCCATCCTTTGATCACCCTGCATCGGCAAGAAGTGACGGAGCTCGATCTCACTGTTCCGACGATCCTGGCCTGCGGTCCGCTGCTCGAAGGGGCACTGGCCGAGAAACTGGCCGAACTGATCCACCAGGATTCCCTGTACTTCTATGATGCGGTGGCGCCGATCGTGACCCGGGAATCCGTCGACTTCAGCAGCGCCTACTACAAGTCCCGTTATGACGATGAGAATCCCGGCGACTACATCAACTGTCCTTTGAGCCGGGAGGAATTCTTTGCCTTCTATGAAGCGCTGGTCTCCGCCAAAACGATCGCTGTCCGGAATATGGACAAGGAGATCTATTTTGAAGGCTGCATGCCGATCGAAGCGATGGCCAGGAGAGGCATGAAGACGATGCTGTTCGGACCGCTCAAACCGGTCGGACTCGAACAGGACGGAAAACGTCCCTATGCGGTCGTGCAGCTCAGAAGAGACGATGCTCTGGATACCCTTTACAATCTGGTCGGTTTCCAGACCCATCTGACCTTCCCGGAACAGAAGCGGGTCTTCTCTATGATCCCGGCTTTGAAGAATGCCGAATTCGTGCGCTACGGCGTTATGCACCGCAATACCTACATGAATTCCCCGCACGTGCTCAATGATCACTACGGCTTCCGGGACTATCCGCTGCTCTATGCGGCCGGACAGCTGACCGGAGTCGAGGGCTATATCGAAAGCACCGCCAGCGGCTGTTATGCAGCCTTATCGCTCTATCAGCAGCTGCAGGGCAAGGAGATCCGGACACTGAGCCGCGGGACGATGATCGGAGCGATGGCTTCCTACATCAGTAATCCCGCCACCACCAAACTGGTACCGATGAATGCCAACTTCGGGATCTTTCAGGATCCTGCCGATGTACCGGCCAAAGAAAAGAAACACCTGCGCATAGAAAGAGCCCTGCAGGAGGTCAGAGACTACCGTGACGAGCTCGCTGTATGAGGAACTGGAACGCTTCCGTCATCATCTTTCGCTGACCCGCAGCGGTTCGGCGCATACGGTCGATGCTTACGGCCGGGATGTGGAACGTTTCCTGAACTTCCTGGAAGAGAAGGGGATCAGTGACCTGAATGCGGTCGGCAAAGAGACGGTGCTTGACTATACCGCCGCTCTGCGCAGCGGTCAGCTTTCCGCCGGGAAACTGTCCAATGCCTCCTTTGCCCGCAATCTCTCCTCTTTGCGCACCTTCTACCGCTATCTGGGCGAGATGCACAAAGTGGACCACAATCCCTTCCTGCAGATGAAAGGCGTCCATGTCGAGAAACATCTGCCGGATGTGCTGACCTTTTCCCAGATCGAGGAACTGCTGAATCTCTTTGATCTGGAAGATCCGGTCCAGTTAAGAGACAGGACCATCATCGAGACTCTGTATGCCTGCGGCCTGCGGATCTCGGAGTGCTGCAGCCTGAAGCTCTCCGATATCGATCCGGCCAGCTGTTCCCTGCGGGTCATCGGTAAAGGCAACAAGGAGAGGATCCTGCCGTACTATCCGGCTCTGAACGATCTCTTCGAACGCTATATCGCGAACTATCGCAGGGTCTATGCCGGCAGCGAGGAGGAGCATCTCTTCGTGACTTCGCGAGGGAAAGGCATCGCACCGCGGACCGTGCAGAAACTGCTGCAGGAGAGCGGGGAGAAGGCCGGCTTCAAGGTACCGCTGCATCCGCATATGTTCCGTCATTCCTTTGCGACCCATCTGCTCGACAACGGAGCCGATCTTAAGACCGTACAGGAACTGCTGGGACATGCGCGTCTCTCGACGACCCAGCTGTACACCCATTTGACGTATGACCGACTGGCGAGAGCCATCCTGGAGGCGCATCCGCACAGTCGTTGAATCGGGCATCATTGAATTTTCCCGGTCTATTTCTTATAATGAAATCACCAAGGAGGATTTTGTAATGCCCGTAAAAGTTGATCAGGAACTCTGCGTCGGCTGCGGAGCCTGCGAAGCTACCTGCCCGGTAGGAGCGATCAAGCTCAACGATGTCGGCAAGGCCGAAGTCGATGAGAGCGCCTGCCTCGAGTGCGGAGCCTGCGTCGGCGGCTGCCCTGTAGAAGCACTGTCCCTCTAAACCAGGATTCACCTGGTTTTTCTTTAAGGAGAAACACTTATGAATGATTACCGTTTACCGAACCTCAAGGAAGCCGCCCGCCGGCAGCGCGATCCGGAGCATATCGCCCGGGATCTTTTCACCATGCCGGAAGAATACCGGACGCTGGGTGAAGGAAAACGTTACTATATACTGACTCACGGCTGCCAGGCCAATGAACGCGATTCGGAAACGATGGCCGGCATGCTGGAAGGGATGGGCTATCAGAAAGCCTCTTCCTATGCTGAAAGCGACCTGATCCTGGTCAATACCTGTGCCGTCCGGCAGAATGCCGAAGAGAAGGTCTACGGGGAACTGGGAGCCTTCCTGGAATACAAACGGAAGAAGCCGGAGATGCTGATCGGGATGTGCGGCTGCATGGCCCAGGAAGAACGTTCGGTCCAGGATGTCCTGAAGAAGTATCCGCAGGTCGATCTGATCTTCGGTACCCATAACCTGCACCGTCTGCCGGCCTTGCTGGCGGAAACGATGAAGACCGGAAAGAAAGTCGTAGAGATCTATTCCCGGGAAGGGGAGGTCGTGGAAGACCTGCCCAGCCACCGTAACAGCAGGCACAAAGCCTGGGTCAATATCATGTACGGCTGCGACAAGTTCTGCACCTACTGCATCGTGCCCTATACCCGGGGCAAGGAACGTTCCCGCCGCATCGGCGACATCCTCGCCGAACTGAAGGAACTGAAGGCACAGAACTACCGCGAGATCTGTCTGCTGGGACAGAATGTCAACGCCTACGGTCTTGATCTCGGTCACGCCCACGGTTTTGCCCAGCTGCTGCAGGCAGCTTCCGAGGTCGGTTTTGAGCGGATCCGCTTCATGACCCCTCATCCCCACAACTTCGATCAGGAGTGCATCGATGTGCTGGCTGCCCATGAGAATCTGATGCCCTACATCCATCTTCCGGTGCAGTCCGGCAGCGACCGCATCCTGAAGAAGATGAACCGCTCCTACAGCAGGGAAGAATACCTCGACCTCTTTGACCGTATCCGTGAGAAGATCCCGCAGGCTTCTTTCAGCACGGACATCATCGTCGGTTTCCCCAACGAAACAGACGAAGACTTTGCCGATACTCTGAGCCTCTATGATCACTGTCAGTTCGATAGCGCCTTTACCTTCATCTATTCCCCGCGCGGCGGCACACCGGCGGCTCGGATGGAAGATCTGACCCCGCGGGAAGTCAAGGAAGAAAGGCTGCAGATCCTGAATGAGAAGGTCGGCTACTATGCGCATGAGCGCAATGCCGCCTTCCTGAACCGGGAAGTCATCGTGCTCTGCGACGGCTCTTCCAAGAAGAAGAAAGAGATCTTCGCCGGCTATACGCCGGAGAATAAGCTCGTCAATTTCAAGGGTGAAAACATCCATGCCGGCGATCTGGTAAAGGTCCGGATCACGGAAACGCACTCCTATTCGCTCAACGGGGAAGCCGTTGAAATCATATCTCCGTTCCCTTATAATATTTCTGAATAATTCCGGAGGAAAAACAATGTCAAAAGCGCGTATCATGGCTCTCGGCGGTCTCAGCGAAGACGGTAAGAATATGTATGTCTTCGAGATCGACGAAGACATTTTCATTGTAGACTGTGGAATCAAGTACCCAAATACCTCTGAACAGCTGGGGATCGAATATATCATCCCGGATTTTCGTTATATCCTCGAAAACAAGGACCGGGTAAAAGCCGTCTTCATCACTCACGGCCATGACGATGTCATGGCGGCTTTGCCGTATCTCCTGCAGGAGCTGGATGTCGACGTCTATGCGACCGCACTGACGGCCCGTATCCTGGAAAGAGAGTTTGCTTCCCATGGTCTGCGCAAGAAGGTCAAGGTCGTCAAGCGCAACTCTTCCTTAAACGTTGCCGGTCACAAGGTCTATACCTTCTCGGTGACCCAGTCGATCGCTGACGGCATCGGTATCGCCTTTGAGACCGGAGAGGGCCTGATCGTCTACAGCAGTGAATTCATCAATGACTACGATATGATCAACGATGCCTTCACCATGAGCATCGAATCTCTGTCTCAGCTGCATTCCCGCAAGGTCCTGGCTCTGCTCAGCGAATCGGTCGGCGCCAACAAGCCCGGCTTCACTTCACCGAAACACCGCATCACCTCCATCGTGGAACGTTACTTCGGGGATGCTTCCAAACGGATCGTGATCACTCTCTATAAGCAGAACCTGTTCCGCATCATCGAGGTCCTGGAACTGGCCCGCAAATACAAACGGAAAGTCTTCTTCAGCGACCCGGATCATGTCCGTATCCTGAAGGATGTCGAAGAACTCGGCTATTACCGGATGCCTTCCGGACTGCTCCTGGACCGCAAGAACTTCCGCAACGACGATCCCAATACGGTCGTCATCGTCTCCGGTTCCGGAAACGAAGTCTTTACCCATATGAACCGCATCGCTTTGGGAGATGATCAGGTCATCTCGCTGAGCGAGAACGATCAGGTCATCATCGCTTCGCCGATCGTTCCCGGTACGGAAAAGGAAGGCGCCGCCATGGAAGACGATCTCTATATCGCCGGGATCCCAGTCGCCAAGATCGGTGCCCGTGATGTCCTCTCCATGCATGCCTCGGTCGAAGACCTGAAGATGATGCTGAACACGCTGCAGCCGCGTTACTATATCCCGGTCAAGGGGAACTATACCTCTCTGATCGCCAATGCCGAGATCGCTCTGCAGATGGGCGTCACGCCGGACCGGATCATCATCCTCGACAACGGTCAGTTCGCCACCCTGGAAGGGGGGAAACTGACTTCCACCCATGACACCCTGACCCTGAACGATACACTGATCTCCGGCCGCGACAAGCTGGATATCGGCGGTATGGTCATCAAGGACCGGGAAACTCTTTCTACCGACGGTGCGATCGTTTTAGGCGTCGTACTGGATTTCGCGACCAAGGAACTGATCGGCGGACCGGATATCCAGAGCCGCGGAGTCATCTATCTGAAGGACGCGGATTATATCCTGGAAGAAGTCGGGAACCTGCTGATCACGACCATTCAGGAGATGGTCGCAGAAGGCCGCTACGACAACATGAAAGCCCGCAGCGAAGCCAAGGAAAAGATCAGCCGTTATGTACTGAAGCAGACCGGCAAGCGTCCGATGATCCTGCCGGCGATCGTTGAGATCAATACCGAGGGATAGAATGCCGGCAAAAAAGAAAAAGAACGTAAAGACCAATGACGGAGAATGGATCTTTCCGCTGATCGCCCTGATCCTGCTGACAGTACTGGCCTATTTCGCCGCTGTCCGTCTGGGAACATTCGGGGTCTACACCGGGAATTTCCTTTCTTTCCTTTTCGGGAAGGCCTATCTCGTCGTCCTGTTAAGCCTGATCTTCGTCAGCTTCCATAAACTGTTACTCAGGAAGGTTCTGCCTTTACGGCCGAAGTTTTTTGTCGGCCTTCTGATCTTCAATCTGGCGGTATTCCTGTTAGAAGGCTACCTCTTCCCGGACATCGGAGACCGCTATACGCTCTCTGAATACATCCGTACTCATTTCGGACTGTTGGGAAGCAGCAGCACCGACTTCCGGGCCGGGATCCTGGGACATCTCTTCTATTATTTGCTGTTCCTGGCCTTTGCCAGAAGGGGCGCTCTGCTGGCACTGATCGTCTTCTTCCTGATCGCCGTCCTGCTGATGACGCCGGATCAGGTCTATGCCTGGCTCTTCGGAAAAGCCAAAGATCACCACGAAACGGCCAAGAAAGAGAGACAGATCCTGCGTGAAGAGAAAGCTCTGCAGCGCCAGGAAGCCAAACGCAGAAGCTCGTTTAACGATATCAGTGCGGATACCAAGCCTGTTGCGGCTTCCAAGGCTACCCGCAAGAAGTATTCCACGGCCTTTGTCGATCTCAGCGAGAAAGAGAAGGGCCATAAGACCTCGGCTGCTTCTTTGCTGAAAGAGAAAGAGGAACAGCAGATGGTTGCTCCCGAAGTCCGCAAGCCGGACCCTGTCGAAAAGCCGGTGGTCCGTCCGGCGATCGTCGAGAAGACAGAAGCCACGGATTCCCGTCCTTCGGTGACCGCCGAACCGGTCGTGCTCCGCGGCAAGTACGTCCTGCCGCCTTCTTCATTGCTGGAGAAAGCGGATGGCCGGCAGAAGGAAGCGCTGCAGCGCAACCGTCAGAATGCGGAAGAGAAGGGCGATATGGTCATTGAGATCCTGCACAACTTCGGGATCGAAGCCGACCTGGTCAATATCCATATCGGTCCGACCGTCACCAAGTTCGAAGTCAAGCCGGAGAGCGGCGTCAAGGTCAACCGCATCTTCTCCCTGCAGGACAACCTGAAGATGGAACTGGCCGTCAAGGACGTCCGTATCGAAGCCCCGATCCCCGGCCGGAATGCGGTCGGCATCGAAGTGCCGAACGTGCAGTCGGTGCCGGTCAATATGATCGAGCTGATCGACAGCGTCCCGGAGAAGAAGAAAGATTCGCCGCTGCTGTTCGTCCTGGGCAAGGACCTGATGGGACAGGGCGTCTACTGCGAACTGGACCGTATGCCGCATCTGCTGATCGCCGGTGCGACCGGTACCGGTAAATCCGTATGCATCAATGCCGTCATCATGTCGCTGATCATGCGCAACCATCCCGATGACGTCAAACTGATCCTGATCGATCCCAAGAAAGTCGAGTTCACGCCTTACCACGATATCCCGCATCTGCTCTGGCCGGTCATCACCGATGTCGCGATGGCCAGCACGCTGCTGCAAAGGGTCGTGGCGATGATGGAAGAACGCTACGACGCCTTCGCCGATACCGGCGTGCGCAATATCGCCGGCTACAACGACTTCGTGGCCAGACATAACGCTCAGCGCAAAGCGGATGAGAGCGAGATGCGGCGGATGCCTTACATCGTCGTGATCATCGATGAGCTGGCGGATATGATGGCATTAGCCGGCAAGGAAGTCGAGCTCAGCATCCAGCGTATCACTCAGCTGGCAAGAGCCAGCGGCATCCATCTGATCGTAGCCACCCAGCGTCCGAGCACCGATGTCATCACCGGCATCATCAAGGCCAATATTCCTTCCCGTATCTCGCTGGCGGTCGCTTCCAGCATCGATTCCCGCACGATCCTCGACCAGGCCGGGGCGGAAAGACTGCTGGGCAACGGCGATATGCTGTACAGTCCGCAGGATGAATCGGTCCCGATCCGTCTGCAGGGCGTCTATGTCCGCGATGCGGAGATCCAGCGGGTCACTTCCTTCCTGAAGAAGGAATGTCAGCCGACCTATGACGATGCCTACTTCGCTCTGCTCAACAGCAATCGGGCCGGCGGCGATGCCTCCCATGCCCAGCGTGAAGAAGATCCGATGCTGCCGGAGGTCATCGAATATGTCCGTGAGTCCCAGAAGGCCTCTACGAGCCTCTTACAGCGTCGTTTCGGCATCGGCTATAACCGTGCCTCCCGCATCATCGATGCGTTGGAGGAAGCCGGTTATATCGGCCCTGTGAACGGCTCCAAGCCCCGGGAAGTCTATCTGAAGAAAGAAGAGGATGAAGAAGAATGAGACGGAATGTCTCATTCTTTTCAACTTGCCGGGAATGGGAAGGGAAAGCAGTTTTCTCTGTAGGAATTCTGCAGAACCTGCAAAAGAATGACCGTTTCTCACGTTTGTCCCGTTGGGCCCCGTTCGTTATCCTGTAGATGCAGGTAACGAAAGGAGGAAAATGAATCAGGTCATATTAGTCGGACAGGTCAAGGAGAAACCGGAATTCAAGGAGTCATCGGCGGGCAACCGTTTCTGTTCGCTGCTGATCGAAGTCGACCGTTCCTTCCGCAATGCGGAAGGCGGTACCGACAAGGATGTCTTCCAGGTCACGATGTGGCGCAATCTGGCAGAGGAATGCGAAAAGAACATCGATGCCGGGATGTCCATCGGCATCAAGGGAAGGCTCTCTGCCAGCAACTATCTCAGTGACGGCAAAGCACGTTACCGCTGTGAGATCATTGCCGAAAAAATGACGGTATATCGCAGCTAGAAGGGGAAATCCTTGTCGGTAGACAGGGATTTTTTATATAATGTCCCGGGAGGAGATCCTTATGGCATTTGATAATCTGCAGGAAAAACTGACTCGCACCCTGCGCAATCTGCAGGGCAAAGGAAAACTGAGCGAGAACAATATGGAGGATACGCTGAAAGAGATCCGCGTAGCCTTACTGGAAGCTGACGTCAACTACACTGTCGTCCGCAACTTTCTGAATGAGATCCGGGAAGAAGCTCTGGGTCAGGAAGTCCTGACCTCGGTCGAACCCGGCGAAGCGCTGACCAAGATCGTTCATGACGGTCTGGTCAAGCTATTAGGCGAAGAGGAACCGCTGAACTTCGCTCCCTCCGGACTGACGGTGATCATGCTGGTGGGTCTGCAGGGTACCGGTAAAACGACCCAGGCTGCCAAGATCGCCTATCAGCTGAAGAAACAGAACCGGAGACCGATGCTGATCGCCGCGGACGTCATCCGTCCGGCAGCCATCGACCAGTTAAAGACTTTAGGAGCCGAGATCGGCGTCGAAGTCTATTCGCTGGGCACCGATACCTCCGCGCTGGAAACGGCGCAGAGAGGCGTTGCCTATGCCCGTGAGAAGCATTACGATACGGTCCTGATCGATACGGCCGGCCGGCTGCAGATCGATGAGGAACTGATGCAGGAACTGCAGGCGATGAAAGAAACGCTTTCGCCGCAGGAGATCCTGCTGACGGTGGATGCCCTGACCGGTCAGGATATCGTCAACGTTGCTTCCGCTTTCCATGAACAGCTCAATGTGACCGGTCTCGTCGTTACCAAGTTCGACGGTGATTCCAAGGGCGGCGGCGTCCTTTCCGTCAAAGCGGTAACGGGTGTTCCGATCAAGTTCACCGGTGTCGGTGAAAAGATCGAAGATCTGGAGACCTTCCATCCGGAACGTCTGGCTGAGCGTATGCTGGGCATGGGCGATGTCGTGACCCTGGTCGAAAAGGCTCAGGAAAAGATGGATATGGAACAGGCCGAGAAGGATGCCGAAAAGCTCCTCTCCGGCAAGTTCACGATGGATGATCTGCTGCGTCAGATCGAGCAGTCCCAGAAGATGGGCCCGCTGGCTTCGATCGCCAAACTGCTGCCGGGCATGTCCGAATACTCCAAGGCCCTGGAAGATTCCGATGCTGATAAACAGCTCGTCAAGACCAAGGCCATGATCCAGTCCATGACCAGGGAGGAAAGGGAAGATCCCTCTCTGATCCGCAGCAGCCGCAAACGCCGCATCGCTGAAGGCAGCGGCACCACGACCACCGATGTCAACCGTCTGCTGAATCAGTATGACAAGATGAAGAAAATGATGAAGCAGCTCTCCGGAATGAGGGGACTCTTCGGTCTGTAAAGCGTAAAGGAAAAATACTTGACAGTATCTGTACCGAAGCGTATAGTAGGTCATGTTGGAGGAAAAGTAATATGGTCAAATTAAGATTAAAGAGAATGGGCGCCAAGAAAGCTCCGTTCTATCGTATCGTTGCATCCGATTCCCGCAGCCCGCGTGACAGCGGCGAGATCGAGACGGTCGGTACTTACGATCCCACCAAGGAACCGGCCATCATCAATATCGATGAAGAAAAGGTCCTGAAGTGGCTCGGAAACGGCGCGATCCCGACTGACACCGTTCGTGGTATCCTGTCTCATGCAGGTATCATGAAGAAGTTCGCGGAATCGAAGTAAGCATGATCGACCTGCAGAACACGCTTCTGAATTTGGTCAGACCGATCTGCGACGAGAAAGACAGCGTCGCCGTGAAGCAGATGGAGAGCCTCAACGAAAATGAGATCCTGCTCTATGTCTATGCTTCCAACAATGATATCGGCCGTCTGATCGGACGTCAGGGCATGATGGCGAATGCGATCCGGCAGATGATGCAGGTCGCATCCAAGATCGAAAACAAGCGGATCACGATCAAATTCGAATCCCTGTAAGGATGGAATTTCCATCCTTCTTTTTTTATAATATGGGCATGAAGAAAATACTCGTAGGCAAGATCACCAAGCCCTTCGGTGTCAGAGGGGAAGTAAAAGTATACTGTTACACGGATTTTCCGAAAGAACGTTTCCGTCAGGGAAGCCGTATCTATCTGCAGGAGAACGATGAGCAGGGGAAAGAGATCGTCTCCTCCCGTTCCGGTTCCGACAACTTTTGGCTGCTGAAGCTGGAAGGCTGCCAGTCCATGGATGATGCCGAGAAACTGCGCGACATCGAACTCTACAAAGACGAAGACGATATCCCGCCTTTACCGAAAGGGGAGTACTACTTCCGCGATCTGGAAGGTCTCTCTGTTTACAGTGAAGGAGTGCTGAAAGGCACGGTCGTCAAGGTCGAGGAAGGTGTCACTTCCAATTATCTGCGGGTCCGCAAGGAAGACGGTTCCGAAAGCCTCGTTCCGTTCCTGCCGGTCTTTATCGAGAAGGTGGACCTCGAAGAAAAGAAGATCCACATAAAAGAGATCGAAGGTCTCTTATGAAGTTCTCGATCCTGACCCTTTTCCCGGAGATGTATCCGCCGTTCCTGAATACATCGATCATCAAGCGTTCACTGCAGGCCGGGAAGGCTGAGGTGGAAGTCGTCGATATCCGCGACTTCTCCAATGACAAACATCGTCATGTCGATGATACGCCTTACGGCGGCGGAGCCGGTATGCTGATGAAGGCAGGGCCGATCCATCGGGTATTATCATCGGTCGTAAAGGAAAACAGCTATGTGCTGCTGACTTCCCCCAAGGCAAAGCCCTTTACCCAGCAGGACGCCCGGCGGCTGGCGCAGAAGGAACATATCGTCATCATCTGCGGACACTACGAAGGCATGGATGCCCGCGTCGAGAACTATATCGACGAGCGCATCTCGATCGGTGACTACATCCTGACCGGCGGAGAACTGCCTTCGATGGTAGTGATGGATTCCCTGATCCGTCTGCAGGAAGGAGCGATCCGCAAGGAGAGCCTGGACAGCGAGAGCTATGATGACGGCCTGCTGGAATACCCGCAGTATACGAAGCCGGAGCACTATGAAGGGATGTCTGTTCCGAAGGTACTTCTGAGCGGTGATCATCAGAAGATCGCCCGCTGGCGGAAGAAACAGGCGCTCTACGAAACGCTTCGTTACCGTCCCGATCTGCTGAAGGGAAGGGCGCTTACCGAAGAAGAAAGAGAGCTTCTGCAGGAGATCCGCGAAGAATTGCAGAACAGTAAAGAAAAGAACTTGACAGTATGACGTCAAGTTCTTATTATTATGGAGTAATAAAAAGTAGGTAGAAAGAAGAAGGCCACTTCTCACCTGATGTCCCTCGGACTTGGGTACACGTGCTACTGCATGCGGGAGAAATAGTGGGCTTTGACTCGCTTTTTATTTTCATGGAGGTGTCATTATTACAAGAAGAAGAAATGATGATCTGGTAAACGACAACATCCACTTCAAGGAAGTCCTGGTCATCGGCCCTGAGGGCGAACAGATGGGAGTTATGATGCGCAGAGAGGCGCTCGAGAAAGCTTATGATCTCGATCTGGATCTCTTTTGTGTCGCTCCGCAAGCACAACCGCCGGTCTGCAAGATTATGGATTATGAGAAGTACCGTTTCGAAGCTCAGAAGAAAGCCAGAGAAGCGAAGAAGAATCAGCATGTCACCGAAGTCAAGCCGCTGCGCTTATCTCCGGTCATCGACACGCATGATTTCGAAACGAAGCTGAATCAGGCCCGTAAATGGCTCGAGAGCGGGAAAAAGGTCAAGATCGACATGCGATTCCGCGGGCGTTTGATCACCCGTCAGGAAGTCGGCATGAAGACGATGAACGAGTTTACCGAAGCCCTTACCGAGGTCGGCAATGTCGAAAAGAAGCCGATGCTGGAGGGACGGATCATGTCTTGTGTGATCGCACCGAAAAAGAAATAGGAGGGCTAGCAAATGCCGAAGATGAAAACGAAGCGCACCTTTGCCAAGCGCATCAAGGTGACCGGCAGCGGAAAACTGAAGAGACATCACGCCTACACGTCTCACTTCGCCGCCAACAAGACACACAAACAGAAGGTATCTCTGCGTAAGAGTGCCATCATGGACAAGACCGACGCTAAGCGCGTCAAGGTCCTGCTGCAGGGTTAAGGAGGTTCAAGATGAGAGTTAAAGGTTCTACCCCGACACGTGCCAGAAGAAAAAAGGTACTGAAGTCGGCAAAAGGTTACTTTGGTTCCAAGCATCTCCTGTACCGTACAGCTCATGAGCAGGTCATGCGTTCTCTGCGTTATTCCTTCAATGACCGCAGAAAGCTCAAGAACGAGATGCGCAAGCTCTGGATCGCACGTATCAATGCGGGTGCCCGTCTGAACGGACTGAGCTACTCCAAGCTGATGCACGGTCTGAAGCTCGCAAACGTAGAGATGAACCGCAAGATGCTGTCCGAGATCGCCATCAACGATCCGGCAGGATTCAAATCTATCTGCGAAACTGCTTCCAAAGCACTGGAAAAGTAGTATAATGGAGCTACGGCTCCACTATGGCTCGGTGGTGAAATGGTTAACACATCGCCCTCTCAAGGCGACATTCACGGGTTCAAACCCCGTCCGAGTCACCATATAACAAACAGACCGCTCTCTGAGCGGTTTTCTTTTCGTTCCGGCATTCTCTGCTATAATACTTACAGGTATTTAGAAAAGGAGGATCTTATGGCCCTTTATCCCTTTTTACAGGAACGCCTGGAAGATGCCAAAGTGATCGTAAAGGATCTGTCGGAAGATTTCGCTTACGTCTCTGTCCTGGGTTCCTATGCCAAAACCAAGCAGTACCTGTCCGGTACCCGTCAGATGTCTTCTGACGAAACCGAGAATGAATGCGGATTCGTCATCCGGGTCTACGGACAGTCCCACTACAGCGAATACTCCTGCAATGACATCCGCGGTCTGGATCTGCAGAAAGTCCGTCAGGAACTGCAGCTTCCGGTCCTGAAGCAGGATTTCGTCTCTGCTCAGCCGCTTCAGGAAGAAGAACTGGTAAAGTCCTTCTGCCGGGAAGATGCGCATCCCTTGCCGGATCAGGAGATCATGGAGAAACTGACGGCGATCCGCGAATACTGCGAGAAGTATGATGAACGGATCATCAACGCCAATGTCATGTGCCGTCAGCGGGAAGTCTCCAAGATCTTCGTATCGACCAAAAAGTGCCTCGATCAGTACTACGCCTGGACCAACTGCATGATGATGCTGATGAGCCGGGAAGGGGAAGTGCTGAAGGATGCCTACTGCACTGAGAACGAAGCAGATACCGCACTGGCTCTGGAAGAACTGGATGCCGGCAAGGAAAAGGCCTGCAAGCATGTCCTGCACATGCTGGAAGCGACCGCCATCGAACCCGGTGTCTACGACATCATCACCGATCCCACCATCACCGGTCTGATCGCTCACGAAGCCTTCGGCCACGGCGTCGAGATGGACATGTTCGTGAAGCACCGTGCCAAGTCCATGAACTACATCGGCAAGCAGGTCGCGAGCCCCCTGGTCAATATGCATGACGGCGCCGGCGCGGTCCTCTCCGCTGCTTCCTATTTCTTCGATGATGACGGCGTCCTGGCTCATGACACCCTGATCATCAAGGACGGCATCCTGCAGACCGGCATCTCTGATGCCCTCTCCGCCCTGGAGCTGGGAAGCGAGCCGACCGGCAACGGCCGCCGCGAATCCTACAAACGCAAGGCGTATACCCGCATGACCAACACCTTCTTCGCTCCCGGTGAATCGGAAGTCGAAGACATGATCAAGTCCGTGAAGCACGGTTACTATCTCTGCCAGACCGACAACGGCATGGAAGATCCCAAGAACTGGCAGATCCAGTGTACGGCTGCCTACGGTCTTGAGATCAAAGACGGGGAATTCACCGGCAAGATCGTCGCGCCGGTCGTGATCTCCGGCTTTGTCCTGGATCTGCTGAATTCGATCTCGATGGTCTCCAAAGAACATCGGGTGATCGGTTCCGGCATGTGCGGCAAAGGTCATAAGGAGTGGGTCTTCGTCTCTGACGGAGGACCGTATTTGAAAGCGAAGGTGAAACTGGGATGATGAATATTCAGGAAATCAAAACGATCCTTTCCGAAGCGGAAGGCATCTCTGCTTACGAGATCCGGGAAACGAAGACGGAATCCCGGCAGTTATTCTATGTCCTCAAAGATCTGGAGACCAACCGCGCTGTCGAAACGACGGATACGGTCGTCACTCTTTACAAAGATTTCGATGGTTTCCGCGGTTCTTCGAGCTTTGCGCTGATCGCCGCCGACAACGCTGAGACCCTGAAGGCAAAGGCGGCAGCGACCTTAAAGAAAGCCGAAGCTGCCCGTAACCCGTACTATCCGCTGGCGGAAAAGAGCGAGAACCTCACCCGCAAGCTGGACAATGTCTGCGATATGACGGAACTGGCCGTCAAAGCGGCAGATGCCATCTTTGCGGCTGACGTGATCGAGAACAGCAGCCTCAATGCGACCGAGATCTTCGTCAACAAGACCAGCACGCACTTCCTGAACTCCAACGGCGTCGAGCACTCCTTCGAGAAGCTCTCGCTGTTCTTCGAATCCATTCCTTCCTGTTCCTGGCAGGGAGAAGAGTATGAGCTCTACTTCAGCCATGCGACGACGGATCTCGATGTCTCCGCCTTCACGAAGCTTATGGCTGAAGAACTGCATAACGTCCTCTACCGGGCTGCAGCGGTCACTCCGCAGGAAGCCGGGATCCCGGTCGACCTGCCGGTCTACGTCAAGGGCGGCATGCTGATGCGCTTAGTCGGCAACTTCGCCAATGATCTCTCTTACCGCAGCCGTTACTACAAGAGCAATCACTACGAGATCGGACAGGAGATCTCTCCGGTACCTTTCGATCTGATCCTGAAAGGGGAAGAGAAGGGCGCCAACAACTCCTCCCCGGTCGATGCTTCCGGTCTGCCCTTAGGTGAGACCACTGTCATCAAGGACGGCAAAGCCGTTGCTTCCTGGGGCGATCTGCGCTTCGGCACCTACCTGAAAGAAGAAAAGATCACCGGCAGCTATCCGGTGATGGTGCTGAAGAGCGAGGCCTGCATCAGCGAAGAAGACCGTCAGAGACCCTACCTCGAAGTGATGAACTTCTCCTCCCCGCAGCTGGATGAAAGTTCCGGCTACTTCGGCGGTGAAGTCCGTCTGGCGCTCTACCACGACGGAGAGAAGATCGTTCCGCTGACCGGATTCTCGATCAGCGGCAATATCTACGAAGCCATCAAGACCGTACGTTTCTCTCCGGAAGAAGAGGTCGTCAGCGGAGAAAGAGGGCTTTCCCTGAAAGGACCGAAATACGCGGTCTTCAGCGATATCCGCATCTCTTAAACCAAAAGAAAGGGGCTGTCCGAAAAGTCCGTGACTGAACACGGCTGAGGGACAGCCCTTTTTCTGATCATTTCTTCTTCGCCGATCTGTAACGGTAGTCTTTCGCCTTATCGTTCACGGATCTTTTCTTTTTCTTGGAGGCTCTTTTG
>JAFWEP010000039.1 GCA_017512885.1 Erysipelotrichaceae bacterium | reverse complement strand
TCGCTCTTGGTAAAGCTGGTCAGAAGCGGTACGACCAGTTTTGACTGGAGCCAGGCGCTGAATTTCCCGCTCTGGTCCAGATCCGGGCTTCCGAAAATACCGTGATCAATATGGATATTTTCCCGCTGGATCAGCTGCCCCACAAAGGTGCTGCCTAAGGAGGAGCCGATCGCGCCGTTCAGGCGACCTCCGAAATGATCCTGAACATATGTTTCGATCTTCTCAGTAACCGTGATGATGTCCGGAAAGATCAGATCACTGCCGTCAAAACCGTCGTAGTTCACGCAGATCAGGTGATATTTCTCGCCCAGCCGGTCCAGCACTGCAGCAAAGTTCGTCTGATAGTCACAGGCCGTCCCTGGCAGCAGCATAAGGGTCTTTCCGTCCTGTTTCCCCATTTCCACAAATTCCATTTTTCATATCTCCTCTATTCTTCGTTAGTTATATCTCATACCATCTTCCGTGTTCAGAACAGCGTACAGACCCAGGCCGTCAATAGCGCTGCGAAAGGCAGGGTCACGATCCGCCTGAGCTGCTCTTTCCGGTTATAGCCAAAGTTGTGATAACCGGCGCAGCCTTTGGTCTCCGGGATATAGTGCTGGAAAAACTGCGTCTTCGTGATCAGAAAGTAGTCCAGCGCAATGATGTCAAAGGCCTTCATTCCGAAAAGCATTACAAGGAAGCGGACGAAAAACCGGCCAAAGGTGAAGCCCTTTCGCACACCGTCCCAGCCCCCGTAAACGATCACGCCGACAAAGCCCAATGCACAGAGCAGCATCAGTATCCAGCCGATGGCAGGAGCGGCGGGAAAAGGCGGCTTATGCAGCCTGGCTTTTTCTTCGATATCCTTTGGGAAAAACCGAAGCAGTCCCGTCCAGGGGTAGAAGTACGTTGCCGACCAGATCATAAGGAACAGCAAAGCGCACATTGTCAGCGTCAGGATCAGGGTGACCATTTTTTCCGCTCCTTCCTCATTTCAGGATCAGTGCCATGACCCCGGAGAGAATGGCGGCAAGAAGCGCCATCCCCACGGTCCCCATGATCCATTTTTTCTTCTTGTCTTCTGCCGTGATATACGGTCTTAAGTCTTCCGTACCCGGGATGATCCAGGCTTTCGTATGTCCTACCCAGTATTCATCGATCAGAAAGCGGTCGATCAGATTCATGATGGACAGGATCAAAAAGCCTTGCCAGAAGCCTTCAAAGAAACCTCTCGCGCCGTTGATCGCATACACGCAGATCAGCACGTAGATCAGATACCCCGGAAGACACAGGCTTCGGAAAAGCACGCTCCGCTTCCGGATCTCGTCCGCTGTGCTAAGACCCAGCTGAACGACGCGCTCCTGTACCTTTTGATCATACAGATGGACCATGCCGACGGCACCATTACGAATGCCGATCGCACAGATCAGATACAGCAGAAAGCCCAGTCCCAGGCCTTCCAAAACGAGCTTTAGTGCAATCATCTGCCGATCTCCCCTTCGTCATTCCTGATCGCCCGGATCCCCCCCGAGGAACATCACGATCCAGCCAAGGCTCTCAAAGCCCGACGCAAAGCCGTTGAAGGGCAGCGGAAGGATCATTTCCAACAGAAATCCGATTCCAGCAACGATAAGCGGAGCCGCCAATACCCAGATTTTTTTCAGCGGCAGCACGCCCTTCAGGACGACAGCGATCCAGCCGCCGGTGGAGGTGATCCCCAGCACGACAAACGATACCCAATAGGAAAAGGCCTGCACCGCGTAGGAACGGTTCCAGGCTGCCACAGCTCTTGCCGTATCGCCCTGTGCCGCTTCATAAATAACGTTGTAGTTGTGGATCAGCGTTCCGCAGGCCAGGTGGAAATAGATGAAAACCATGCAGCCCCAGATCAGTCCTGCGATATAGAGCTTCAGGAATCGCCTATCCCATTTGTCACTGCACTGAGAAAGCTTGTATTTCAGATATTCTATGAAACTCAGAGCCGCAATCGCATAGAAAACCGTTCCGATCAGGCCGCCGATATTGGAAAGCGCAATGCGCCAGTCTGCAATGGTGAGCCAGCCGGAAGAAATCATAAAGGAAATGCTCGTGCTGTCTTTCGGCTCGATCCCCATGCAGTAGTCGCCGATGATGGCCAGAATCATACCGGGAATGATCCAAAGCATCCGTTTACATATCTTCGCGCATTGTTCTACTGTCATATTCAGACCCCCGTATAAATACGATCAAAACAATGTGCAGATCCACGCCGCAAGCGCAGATACCGCCGGAAAGATCACAAACAGCTTCAGCAGCTGGCTTACAATGTTGAAGCCATACTTTCGTCCTTCCATTACATGTGCCGCTTCGGGGTAATAATGCTGGAAGAAGTGGGATTTCAGAAGCAGAAAGTTGTCGATGAGGACCATGTCGCAGATCTTATAAATGGTGAAGATCAACACAAATCGCAAAAAGAACTGCCGGAATGTAAATCCGCTTCTGAATCCGTCCCAGACAGCGATCACGCCCACGCCGAGGATCATCAGAACGCTGATGATAAACAGTGTCCATCCAATCGCCCTGGCACCGTAGAAGACTTCATGTTCTTTCTGAATGATCACTTCCCGCGCTTCCTTCGGGGCCGAGCCGAAGAACTTATTGTCCTGTATAAATGCCACGCAGGATATCAGCATCATTGCCATCGCTGCGCAGAAGACGACCGCCAGAAATATTGTTAAAAGCATACTGCCCTCCTGATTGTGAAAAATATTGTCCTCTTTTTTGATTGCCCTCTTACTCAAGCCATCTATAAAACTGCTCATGCAGCCTAAACATCTCATCTGGCGCCTTCATCGAATGCCGGTACATGAACCGATCCCCGAAGGGGCTTTGAAACACAAAGCCGAGTATCCATCCCACGAGCGGCGTGGGCAGCAGGCGGAAGGCCTGCATTTTCCCCGGGGACAGCCGGATCTTCCGGGCTGCGATTGCGTCCAGGTTATCCCGGATCTGCTTTGCGGTTTTTCTCATGAGCGCTGCGTTTCTTCCCGCGTGCTCGGGATCCGCCGCCTCATAATATGCATCAGCGATCGGCACGACCATAGCCAGATGACACAACTGCCAGGCGTGCATATCCGGCACGATCTGACAGGGGATTTTCGCCCGGTGAAGAACGCCAGCAAGCGCTCTTTCTCTTCCGTCTGTTTTCCCGAAGGTCGTCGGCTGGATGAGCCGCGGAGTCAAGGCCGCGTCCAGTACGTCTCCGTCAAAGCCTCCTCCTGCTCCGGGGAAGGCGGGGATGATCCGTCCCGTCCCGCAGATCGCCTCCCATTGATCATAGGTCTCCAGGGAATTGACCATGGTGACGATGGTCGGACTGACGTTTTGCCGAAGCTCTTCCAAGGCGGCATGCAGCTGGTTTTCCCGGACGGTCAGAAAGACGAGATCATAGAGGTCTCCCGCTTCGAGTTTTGAAAGCACTTTTACAGGCGCTTTTCGGATCTCAGCATTGCTTTTATACAGCAGACCTCCCTGCCTCAGGCTTTCCAGCCGCCGCCCGCGCGCGTAAACCGATACGTCGAATCCGGCCTCGGCAAGCAGTGCAGCATACAGGCTGCCGATCACACCGGCGCCGAAAATCAAGATCCTCACGGGCTGTCACCTCTCCGATCTGTTTAACAGGCGGACCCACTTTCTCTGCCTGTGCGCATAGAACGCATTTGCCCACAGCCAGATGAAAGCGGTCTTCCAACCGGCGCGAATTTCCACCCGATCCGTATACAGGGTATGGCTTTCATCCTTCTCGACCAGCTGAATATCATGATTCCATACCGGCACATGTTCATTTCCCTCCCGGCTGCTGACGCCGTCCGGATCAAAACGCGCGATATGAATTGTGTGAGTTCCGAATGGGATCACGCCAAAGAGCCGGAACCTATAGACAGACGTGCTGCCGACCTCCCAGGTGGAGACTGTTTCCCCAATCGGTTCAAAAGCAGCATAAGGTTTTGCGATCATCTGAAGCGTTTCCAGCTGCTGCAGCTTCTGAAAGACAAAATCTCTGCCTGCCGGAAAGACGGATGTTTTCTGGACGACCATTTGTTTCATCCCTCCGAAGACTGGCGCAGGGAGCTTTCAAATGTCGTAAACTGCTCTGCACTCGGCATCGTTGCCAAGAGTCCGCCGAACATGAAGGCGTTTCCGAAACTCAAAAACATGGTGCCGATGCCCGCGCCAAGCGCCGTGTTCGGGCCAAGGATCACAGCCACCACCAACGCCGGGACCGCACCGATCGGCACGCAGAACCATTTGGCCTTCTTCGGATAGGGTGTCAGCCCCTTGGCAAATGCCTTAAACTGGATGATCATCATCGGCAGCCAGAAGATCACGAGCAGCAGGTATATCGGCTGACTGAAGCCGTAAAACAGCAGGTCCGCTGCCTTCGCCGCAAGCGCCTCATCTGCCCGAAGCAGATATTTATAAGCCAGGTTCAGGATGCCCACGTTCAAATGGCAGCCGACCGGAGCCAGCCAGATATAGCCGAAGATCCCGGCCCGGTAAAGGTGCGCATACTTCGGCGCTGCATCCGCCATGAGCCGGTAGACGGCGAAGCAGGAGAGGCCTTCCAGAAAGATCCCGAAGAATCCAAGCAGTCCGCCCACGATCATCTGCCGGTCGGACAGGTTCGGCGCACCGGCCATCACGCTTGCAGCAAAGCTGCTGCCTGCAGTGCTCTCAGCATACCCAAGCAGAAAGTCCCCGATCCCCGTGAGGACAGAGGCAAACAGCCCGATCGTCAGGAGTTTCCTGATCCGGGCATGATCCAGATTGTGATCGATTCCGATGGTGTTCATTGCGTTTCCTCTTCTCACATCATTCCGTATACTTCAGCAGAAAATCACAGCAGTCGCCGCCTCGCCCGATGGTCTTCGTGCGACCCCAGACCAGTTTTGGGTGAAGATTACCGTAGCCGGCGTCATCACCGTCGCAGAAAGCCCGGGTGATTTCCGGGCAGCCATACCGTTTGCAGGTCTCGTAATAAGGGCAGCGTACAACATTTGCCCTCGCCTCATTTTGCCCCGCTTCCGGAAATTCATATTCGAAGCCGGCTTCCGGCCCGAAGCCCTTTAGTACCACCTTCATAAAGATCCCGGGAATCTTCTTTGCCAGACCGAACACCCTGATCATCCGCTGCAGATGCGGAGCAAAGGATGCTGCAAAGCGCTGGAAGTATTCACGGATATACCAGGCAGCTTTCTCCTGGTCGATCCCGTCCTCTTTGAGCGCTTCATACACGGCGATTGCCGGATAGATCCGTTTGAAAGTATGTGCCCGAAGCGCCCTGGGATCTGAGGCGTTTTCAAGACACAATTCCTGATAGCGCATCTGCGCTGTTTCGGCAATGTGTCCGGCACGCTCCTTTCCGATGTCTTCCGCAGCGATTCTGCAGGTGGTTTTAATAAGCTTTTGCATGTTAGATACCTTCGCTTATTTCCTCGCCAGCACCGTGATCCACGGTTTGGACGGATGATGATCGCTTGTAACTTCCGAAAAGCCCGCAGCCTTCAGCGCTGCTTCGATCTCCTCCGCCGTATAATTCTTCATACCATCAATGATCTTTTCAAACTTGAGACTCGTAGGATCGGTCCCGTCGGACTCATTGCAGATCATGAAATATCCGCCGGGCTTTAGTACCTTCGCGACCTGAGAAAAGCACTTCTCCAGTCCCGGCCAGAAATAAATGGTTTCAAAGGCCGTTGTCAGATCGAAAGTCTCTTTCGGAAGCTGAAGATCGGACACGTCTCCCCGCAGAACTTCGCACCGTCCCGCAGCGATCATGGCCTTGTTATATTCTTTTGCCTTTTCCACGGACAGCTCGGAATAGTCGACTGCTGTTACATGCGCTTTCGGATACATTTTCAGAAGTTCGCATGCGTTCCGTCCGCCGCCGCAGCCTAGGTCTGCTGCACTTTCCGGGGTCATTGCAGGCAAATGAGTAAACCCCCAGTCTGCCAGCTTCGCATGCCCGGAGTTCATTCCGCTCAGCATCATCTTCCCTAAGAATCCTTCCGGTTTCCGGGTCTGACTTACATAGTTTTTAAACAGTCCCATCTTCGATCCTCCTTTAATACTCCTGCTGCGCTCCCGGCATTCCTCCGGATAAACGCTTCTATCTCTTCCGCATATTCCTTCGGATGAGCTGCCATATAGCCGCAGTGCTGGAATCCAGGCCGGATTACAAGTTCTGCCTCAGGCATATAAACGGGGATCGTCTTTTTTGAATACTTCCAGTCAAAATCCTTTTCACCGAAATCAAGATGAAGCTTTGCCTGTTCCTCCTTCGTCAGCTTTCGAAGATCATAATGGCAGCAGGCATGGCAGATCGCATCGATATCTCTTTCCGTGATCCGCTCAAAGTTCTTTGTCATCATCTTCGCAAAGTCGTAGCCGTACATCTGCACCAGGGAAGTAGAGGCTTCGGCCTTCGTCTTTGCCAGCTTCTTCTTGCGGCTTCTGAACATCTTCTTCATAAACCACTCGGGAAACGCGGCGTTCCTGCTGAGTGCCACACCGTCAAACCAGACATGATGAACCGTAAAATCCGGATCCAGGAAGAGTCTGTATCCGATCGCAACACCCAGGGACGCACCATAAACCAGTTCGATCTCTCTGTATCCCTCGTCAAGCAGGAAGCTTTTCAGCGTTTTATATTCCTCATCAGCACTGATATAGGCTCCGGCTTTCCCGTGACCGCCCTGATCCGGCGCGATGTAATGATACTCGTGTTTAAAAAACGGATGCATCAATTGGTACAGGTCCTCACCCGATACCATCATCGGTGCAAGAAGCAGGACGAGCGGATTCTTCTTATCGCCGTACTCATTGATAAACATGGAATCTCCTTTTCGTTAGCTTTGGCTAACTGCTTGGGTAAAAAAATCACTCTGCTGATTCTTTGCGGCATTCTGAGCAGAAGAAGACCGCTTTGCCTTCACGCCCGGTGTAAGCCGTTCTGGTTTCACAGCATCTTCAGGAACGGCCCACACGCGCCCAAAGCGTTCGCAGCCCGGTATTCTTCCTTCAAGTATATACTGATTCACCCAACGTACAGAAACACCCCATTTATCGGCTGTCTGTTGAACTGATAGAAACCCTTTCAATCTGCACCTCTTTCTCTTGGAAAGTCTGTATAACGGGTATGCCGGCAAGCATTGGTTAGCCTCATCTAACTAACTCTTTATATATTCCATGCGTGGAAGAAAATCAAGAGAAAAGCCGCCTTTTTACACATCTTGGAGGTCGGCAATGATACCGGACAACTCCTGAAGCACGCCTTCAAGTCTCTTCCCGGAGTGCAGATTCACGCAGTCTCGCCCCATCAGCAGATAATCCGTGCTGACATCGAAATAAACTGCAAGAGAAATCAGCAGATCCAGAGACGGGCCTCTTGAGCCGCACTCTGTTTTTCTCAGCCGGTCTGTACTGATGTTCAATTCTTCCGACAGCGCTTCCTGTGTCAGACCTCCGGCAGAAGAGCTTTCTGCTGAGCGTCATTCACAAGCAGAGATTCAGAGGAAAAACGAGCCGCCTTTTAACTGCTGAGTCTGCGACTTCTTTCTCTCCGTCATTCTCGCGTGTGGTGCCCCAAAAATGAACTGCTAAGGGGTCGTTGCCCCGGTATTAACTACTAAATCGGAGCGATTTTTCTTCAAAATTCTCGAAAAGGAATCAAAAGGATCTGGGTAAAGAAAGAGCCCGGAAATGGCGTATTTCCGGGCTCTTTCGATGATCTCTCAGTCTCGATCAGCGCTTGCTGAACTGAGGTGCACGACGGGCCGCTTTGAGGCCGTACTATTTCTTTTCCTGATCCAGCAGCTGCTGCAGCTCGGCAGGGATCCGCCGCGCTCCGCGGATGCTTTTGAGACCGTAAGCCTGCAGTTTCTTCAGCGGATACTTCTCTCTGGGATATTTCTCTTTCGCCTCCAGCAGCATCCCCTTTCCGTCCTCATCGACCGAGAGGACGAGGCAGCGGTAGAGCAGGCAGGAGAAGGGAGCGCCGTAATAGATATAGACCTGTTCGCCGGGCATGACCGCCGTATGGCGGTGCCAGGAATGGATCGGACTGCGGGCGAAGGCTGCTTCGATATCGTAGACCTTCGGATCTGCCGGGATCACCCAGTCACTGCCGCCGGCAGCTCTTTTCTTATCCGCCGTGAGCCGGCGGCTCTCTGCCGCCAGGGCAAAGACTTCTTCGTTGCTCAGACTGCCATCCAGCAGTACCGAGATCCAGTTCTTCTTGTTCATATGGTAAGCCGGGAAGATCCCCTCCCTCTGCACGAGCTGCGGGATCTTTTCCGGATCAGCCTTCAGGTTCAGGACTTCCGTGCTGCCTTCCTTCTTCGGGATCAGTCTTTCATAAGGGATCTCCATCAGCAGCCCGTACCAGCTGCCATTGACCCGGAAGGAAACGGCCGGATTGGGAGCCTTGAAGGGATGGTCGCCTTCGTCGTCGTAAGTCTCCTTCAGATACGCAGCCAGCGCCCGGCTCTGCCGCTCCAGGAACATCTCTTCCCGGAAACAGGCTGCCGCGATCCTTTCCAGGATCCCGATGTACTGTGCCTTGATCTCTGCCGAGAAAGCGCCCTGATCATCCCGGATCCGGAAGGAACGGAATTCCTCCTCGGTATCGGTATCGATCACTTTCCCGGAAAGATGTTCCTGATGGATGCGGATCTCCGCCCGGAAACTGCCGCCGAAGTCTTCCGTATAGAAAAGGTCCTCTCCCTGGGGAGAGAAACCGTATTCGATCAGTTTGTCTTTGCACGGGCTCTTGCGTGCGAAGAGCACTTCTTCCAGCGTCATCTTGCTGCCTGGATCGCCCGCAGTTCGCTGACCGTGACCAGCTGATAGCCTTCCTGGATATAGTAAGGGATCAGATCGACGGCTGCTTCGATCGAAGTGTCGTAAATGTCATGGAAAAGGATGATGTCTTCCGACTCTGCTTCGGCCTTGACGTTCTCCACGATCTGCGGACCGTTGCGCAGGCTCCAGTCCAGACTGTCCACCGTCCATAAGATCGGCGTCAGACCGGTCTGGGCGATCGCTTCCTGGTTGACGGCACCGTACGGCGGACGCATCAGTTTCATCTCATAGCCGTAAGCGCTCTTCAGGTCATTGTAGGGAGTCATGATCTCCGCGACCGCATCGCTGTTCGAGAGTTCCGTCAGATTGGGATGCGACTGGGTATGACTGCCGTATTCGTTCCCCAGCAGGACCGACTGTCTGGTCAGTTCGATGGCTTCCTTGGTCAGCCGGTAGCCGCAGATGAAGAAGGTCGCCCGGGCATCGTATTTGCGCAAAGCAGCGATCAGCTGCGGACTGTACTGGGTCGAAGGACCGTCATCAAAAGTCAGACAGAGCAGTTTCCCTTCCGGATCGACGAAGTGCGGAGGCTGATACTCCTGGGCCGGATAACCGAAGTTCATCTGCAGATCCTTCTGCAGGTATGCCAGCGGGATCTCTCCTTCCAGTCCGTAGTCCGGCCAGCTGACGACCAGCTTGCCGTCCCGGACCCCGTGCGTCTCATAAGCGGCATTCTCTTCGTAGAAAGAGAGCTGCTGCACTTCCGGACGATGCGCTTCCTTGGCTTCGTAGATCAGATAATCACGCAGGATCTGCTGACCTTCAGCCCCGAAGACAAGTTCCGGGATATCGTTCTTTTCGGCCGTGACCAGATAGGCCGCCTTGCCGTAATCGACCAGGTAGTAATCTCCGTAAGGGACCAGGGCATAGTCAAAGACCGTCTTTTCTTCGACGCCTTCGCAGAGGCTCTTCGCCTGTTCCTTGCCGTAAGCGGAACCCTTGGGATAGTAAACGATGCAGTTCTTCTGTTTATAACGGGCTGCTTCCTTGCCGTACTGGCTCTTACCGCCGTTCAGCAACGAGAACAGGCCCCAAACGATCAGCAGACCGGCCAGGACATAGAGCCCATAACGGATCTCTTTGCGCAGTCTGCGTCTTCTTCTTCTTTTCTTTGCAGCCATGTCTATATTCTAGCACAAAGAAAACGGTTGAACGCTCAATCGTCTGTTTCTACGATCTTTTCCTGCAGTTCGACGATCAGGGACTCTTCCGGCATGAAACGGATCAGGACTTCCGCTTCTTCTCCGATGCGGTCATAGACCCTTCCTGCCGAACAGGTGCCGCGGGCGACACTGTGCACGGAATTGGCCAGATAGCCGCAGAGCAGCTGACGGTGCGTATAGACGGCAACAGCTTCATCGTCATAAGGATTGTCATGGTCCTTCTTCAGCGTCAGGTACTGTCCCGGACGCAGATGAAGCTTCAGCGGCGCGTTTTCCAGATGAGTGACAGTCAGATAGATCGGTGTTTCCTTCATAATCATTTCCTCTTCTCACCACGAGCCTATCATGTCTTCCTGTGCAAAAAACTGCTCCGATGGTAGGATAAAGGTAAGGAGGAAAGCTCTATGGCCGAAAAGAAACAGAGCGCTCTGGCTCTTCTGGATATCCTGATCACCTCTACCGATGAGGAACACATCCTGTCCGGAAAGCAGCTGCTGGACCTGCTGGAGAAGCAGTACGGGCTGAAACTGGAAAGAAGGACCCTCTATTCCAATCTGAATATCCTGGAACAGAACGGATATCACATCAGCCGTTTTGAAGACAACGGCAAGGGTTACTACCTGGAAGGAAGACAGTTCGAGAAGGCAGAGGTATTGCTGCTGTGCAATGCCATCCATGCCTCACATTTCATTTCCGCCAAACAGAGCGATCAGCTGATCCGCAAGCTTTTGAAGACCCTGAGCCGCTATCAGGCTGCGGAATTCCTGGATCAGGTCTACCTGCCCAATCCTCAGAAGACCCCCAACAAGGAGCTCCTCTACCATCTGGGACTGGTCTCCGAAGCGATCCGGGATCATAAGACCCTGCATTTCCGCTATCTGCGCTATGATGTCCACAAGAAACTGGTCCCCCGCCGGGAGGAAGAATACATCGTCGAACCGCGCTACATCGTCTATGCCGATACAAGAGCCTACATGATCGTGACCAGTCCGCACTACGAAGGCTTCGGTCACTACCGTCTGGACCGCATGAGCCGGGCCGTGCTGGGCGAAGAAAAAGTCCCGGTCCTGCCGAAGGAACTGGATGCCTATGAATATGCCCGCAACAAGCTCTTCATGTATACCGGGGAACCGGAAACAGTGCTCTTCCGCTGTCAGGAACGGATCATGGATCCGATGATCGATCTCTTCGGGACCGGTGTCAGCGTCTTCCCGGGACAGGACGGGACCTTTGCCCTGCAGATCCTGACCAGCCGCACCGGAGCGAAATTCCTGGCTCAGCAGTATCTGGATGCCCTGGAGATCCTGGAACCGGAGGACCTGCGGGAAGAGTTCCGGCAGCAGCTGCAGGAAGCAGAAGAGCGCTACCGGAAAGAGTGAGTGCTTTTGAAAAACAGAGAAAACGTTTTACAATTAAGACAGAGGCAGATCTCCTGCCGTGGAGCGATAGATTATCATGCTGAAAGAACTGTATAAGGAAGGCTACACCCAGAACCGCGAACTCTCCTGGCTGCGCTTTAACGAACGCTGCCTGCTGGAAGCGACCGATCCGGCCGTACCGCTGCTGGAACGTCTCAAATTCGTTGCGATCTTTTCGTCCAACCTGGATGAATTCTTTTCCGTCCGGGTCGGCGTCCTGATCGGCATGAAAGCCCTGAAAGAAGATCATGTTGACAACAAGACCGGACTGAATGCAGCCCGGCAGCTGAAGAAGATCTATGCTGCAGCCGCCAAGCTCTGCCAGAAACGGGAAGAAATCTACAAGGATCTCAAAAAGGAGATGCGCCGGGAAGGGATCTTCGAACTCAGTTACGAAGAGACCACCAAGGAAGAGAAAGAGTGGCTGAAGAAATACTTTTTAAGCACGGTCCAGCCGGTACTGGGCGCGCAGATCATTGACGGCAGACATCCTCTGCCGCCTCTGCAGGCCGAGGTCATCTACTGTGCCGCCGCCATGGAATACCACGGCAGCAACGTCTTCGCGTTAGCCGCCGTTCCCTCTTCCCTGAACTCCCTGATCCGCCTGCCCTCCCGGAAGGAAGTCCGCTTCCTGCATATCGAAGATCTGATCCAGGCCAATATGGGCTCGCTCTTCCGCGGAGCTGTGATCAAGGAACGCTTCAAGTTCAGTATCTGCCGCAACGCTGCCGTCGATCTGGGCAGCAGTCTGACTGACCACGAAGACTACCGCATCCGCATGCTGCAGATGCTGAAGAAGAGGAAGCGCATGGATCTGGTCAAGATCGAAGCTTCCCGTCGTCCTTCTCTGACCGTACGCCGTTACCTTGACCGGGAACTGAAGACGGAAGACTGTACGTCCCTGATCTCCGAGATCCCGCTCGATCACCGTTCCTTCTTCGCTGTCGGCTCCCTGATGGAAGAGGAACAGGCCAAACGTCTCTCCTACCCGTCCTATACGCCGAAGCTCAGTCCGGCTTTCCGCTATAAACGGAACCTCTTCAGTCAGATCCTGAAGAAGGACGTCCTGCTCTCCTACCCCTATGAATCGATGGAACCCTTCCTGCAGCTGGTCAAGGAAGCCGCTTCGGATCCCAGTGTCCTGTCGATCCGGATCACCATCTACCGTCTGGCCAAACGGGCCCGTCTCGTCGACTATCTCTGTCTGGCAGCCGAGAACGGCAAGGAAGTCACGGTCCTGATCGAACTGAAAGCCCGTTTCGACGAACAGAACAACATCGACTATTCCGAAAAACTGATGGATGCCGGCTGCAATGTCATGTACGGTTTCGAAGAATACAAGGTCCATTCCAAGATCTGCCTGATCAGCCGCAAGAGCGGCAGTACCCTCCAGCACGTCGCCCTGATCGCGACCGGCAACTTTAACGAGAATACCGCCAGACAGTATACCGATCTGGCCTACCTGACTGCGGATCCCGGCATCATCAACGATGCCCTGGCCTTCTTCCGCAACATGATGCTGGGCGTACTGGACGGAAAATACCGCAAACTGCTGGTCGCTCCGGTCTCTTTGAAACAGACGATCCTGCAGCTGATCGAAAGAGAGACAGCCAAGGGTGAGAGCGGCAGGATCCTGGCCAAGGTCAATGCCGTGACCGATGAAGAGATCATCCGGGCCCTGAAGGAAGCGAGCTGTGCCGGCGTGCGGATCGATCTGATCGTCCGCGGCATCAGCTGCATCCTGCCGGAAGTCAAAGGCAAGACCGAAAACATCCACATCCGTTCGATCGTCGGACGTTATCTGGAACACAGCCGGGTCTACGTCTTCGGCAGCGGAAGGAGCGAAAAGATGTACATCGCTTCCGCCGATTTCATGACCCGCAATACCGAACGGAGAGTCGAGATCGCCGTACCGATCGTGGATAAGGATATCCGTCAGCAGCTGCACACCTACCTTGATCTCTATCTGCAGGACAATGTCAAAGCCCGCAAGATGTCTTCGGACGGACGCTACCGCAGGGTCCGCAGCGAAGAGAACGAGCTCTCCGCCCAGGATGAACTGATGAAGATCGCTCCGGCTTCCAAGGAAGTCCTGCAGGTCAGCGGCAGCATGCAGTCGGCTCACAAAGGCAAGGTCTACGCGACGAAGTTCGTCGATCCGAAGAAGAAAAAGAAAAACGAAAAGAAAGACTGACAGGAAAGGGACCGCATAGCGGTCCCTTCTGTTACTTCTCTTTCTTTTTGGCCGGTTTCGCTTTCTTCGCCGGCTTTTTCTTTTCTGTTTCCGGCAGAGCTTCTTCCTTCGCTTCTTTCGTGCGGGTCTCCTCTGCCTTTTTGCGCAGGATGCGGGTCTCTTCCGCCTTGCGGGCCTTCTTCAGCTTGGCCTTGGCTGCAGCCTTCTGGGCAGCAGCTTCGTCCATCTCGCTCAGGATCTGCTCCTTCAGTTCACGGAAGACCTGCAGACGGGCCGGTGTGACTTCCGGGAACTGCGGATCCATGTCTTTCAGGACCGAGAGGATGATCTCGCTGACGACATAGCGCATGTACCATTTGTGGTCTGCCGGTACGACATACCAGGGCGCTGTCCTGGTCGCCGTCTTATTGATGCAGTCTTCAAAGGCTTCCTGATAGGCATCCCAGTATTTGCGTTCGTTCCAGTCGTTCTCCGAGAACTTCCAGTTCTTTTCCGGTTCTTCGATACGGGAAAGGAAACGGGCAGCCTGTTCCTCTTTGGAAACATTTAAGAAGATCTTCACGACCCGGACATTGTTGTGCCAGAGGTAGGTCTCCCAGTTCTTGATGTCTTCGTAGCGGTATTCGATCACTTTATCGAGATCGATGCGGCGGGCATAATCCTGATTGCGGTAAAGCTCCTTGACCTTGCCGATCAGGACGTCTTCGTAGTGCGAACGGTTGAAGATCGCGATCTCGCCCTTGGCCGGCACCTGCTGTTCGATGCGCCAGAGGAAATCATGCGCCAGATCGGTGGAGTTGGGCGCTTTGAAGGCGGATTCATGTACGCCGTGCGGACTCAGGCACTGCAGGACGGCCCGGATCGTGCCGTCCTTGCCGGCTGCATCCATGGCCTGGAAAAGGATGATCAGGCCTTCTTTCTTATCTGCATAGAGCCTCGCCTGCAGCTGATCGATCTCGGCATTGTTGGCGAGAAGACGTGCTTCAGCATCCTCCCGGATCTTGCAGAGGGATCTGTCTTTGGTGGAGACTTTGTCGATACGGAACTTCTGACTTCCATCATACATGTAGTTCTTAAACATAGATTCACCCCTTTATAGTTCTATTCTACCTGTTTTTCCTTCCTCAGGACAGGGAATAGAGGATGACCAGCGGTGTGACGACGAGCAGCAGATAACCGAGAGCGGTGATCGCGAGATACCTGCGGCGGCTGAAGACCGCAGCGAATTCCCGGATCACGGCGCTGGGCCAGTAATAGGCTGCGACCGGAGCGCCGATCCCGGTACACTTCATCTTCAGTTCTTCCGCCAGCAGGATGCAGCGGTAGACATGGTAGTTGCTGGTGACGAGGGCTGTCTTCTTCTTTCCTTCCCGCTGATCGATGAGAGCCTTGCAGTTGCGCAGATTCTCTTCGGTCGTAAAGCTCTGATCCTCGATCAGGATATCTTCATCGGGGATGCCCCGCTTCAGGAGATAGCGGCGCATGGCTTCGGCTTCGGAGATCTTCTCCCCTTCGCCCTGGCCGCCGCTGGGCATCAGTTTCGCCTTCTGTCCGCCTTTGTCATAGATATCGATGGCTTTCTCGATCCTTCCTGCCAGCAAAGGCGAGACCCTCTCCCCCTGCAGGAGACCGCAGCCGTGAATGATGATGTAGTTGAAGTTATGCCGGTGCGGCAGGATCTGCATGAACAGCATGTACAGCACGAAGATCAGGATCAGGAAAGAGAAATAGAAGACGCTGGCGCCTACGAAGAGCAGCAGGTAAACATGCCGGATCTCGATCGCTCCCGAGAAGCCCAGGATGACCGTCAGCAGCACCGCCAGTTCGCCCGCCCCAACGAAGATGCCCAGAAACAGCGACAGGAGATTCGGCAGGGAACGGGATTCCTTCTTCATCATGGTCAGACCGTTCATCACTAAGAGGGCCGGAGCCGACAGCAGTCCCACCGCTACCAGCAGCAGGGTCAGGAAGAGGACTTCCGGTGCATCCTGCCCGAAGCGGGCAGTGATCGTGATAACGCTGATCAGCAAGGCAAACAATAATAAGAACGTATTCAAAAGACGCTGCGGACGCAGGAAGGCAAAGAGAAAGACCAGCAGCCAGCTGATCAGTAAAGGCCAGAACGTAAAGGGCAGTTCATTCAGGATATCCATCAGCAACCATTATACTCGGAAACTCTCCCTTTCCCTTATAATGAAACTGAAAAAGGAGCACAGTTATGAAAGTACTGATCATTAACGGAAGCCCTCATCCCCGCGGCTGTACCGCCCGGGCTTTACAGGAAGTGGATACGATCCTGCAGCAGGAGGGCATCGAGACCGAGACCATCGAGATCGGCAGCAGGGATATCCGCGGCTGCATCGGCTGCGGTTCCTGCCGGAAGAGCGGAAAATGCGTCTTTGAGGATATCGTCAACGAAGTGGCGGATAAATTCAAGGAAGCCGACGGTCTTCTGGTCGGTTCTCCGGTCTACTACGCAACGGCCAGCGGGACCCTGCTGTCCCTGCTCGACCGGCTCTTCTACAGCACCTCCTTCGACAAGACGATGAAGGTCGGAGCCGCTGTCGTTTCTTCCCGCCGTGCCGGCAGCAATACCGCTCTCGACGATATCGCCAAGTACTTCACCATCAGCGGCATGCCGCTCGTATCCAGTTCTTACTGGAACGAAGTCCATGGCTTTACGGCAGAAGATGTCGAGAAAGACAAGGAAGGACTGCAGATCATGCGCAACCTCGGCCGCAATATGGCCTTCCTGTTAAAGGCGATCACTGCCGAAAAAGAAAAGAACGGTCTGCCTTATAAAGAACGCGGAGCCTTTACGAGCTTCCCGGACGGTCTTTAAGATGCGGGGCATGGATGGATACCGCCATGGTGTGAACCTCGGCGGCTGGCTCTCGCAGGCCGAGGAAACGACGCCGGAACACTACGCTTCCTTCATCACGGAAGCAGATATCAGAAAGATCGCCGGCTGGGGACTGGACCATGTCCGGCTGCCGGTCGACTATACCCTGCTGGAGACCGAAGACGGAGAACCGAAGGAAGAAGGCTTTCATCTGATCGACAGCTGCCTTGCCTGGTGCCGGAAGTACGGTCTTTCCCTGATCATCGATCTGCACAAGACCTACGGTTACTCCTTCGATCCGCTGGAAAAGGATGACAAGACCCGTTTCTTCTCGGACATAGTCCTGCAGCAGCGCTTCTATGCCCTCTGGCAGAGGCTCGCAGAGCGTTACGGCAAAGAAGAGAACACAGCCTTTGAGCTGCTCAACGAGATCGTCAGTCCGGAGGTAAAAGACCTCTGGAATGAGATCGCTTTGGAAGCGATCCGCAGGATCCGGGAGATCTCTGACAACTGGATCATCTTCGGCGGCGTCTACTACAACGGAGTTGCCGCGGTGCCCTGGCTGCCGCGGATCACGGACCGCAAAGTCGCCTACACCTTCCACTGCTACGAACCGCTGATCTTCACCCATCAGGGTGCGTACTGGGTGGAGCGGATGCCCTCAGACTTCCGCATCGACTGGCCGCTCTCCGGAGACAACTACCGCGAAGCCGCCGGGATCCTGGACCCCGATCTCGCTGCTTCGGTCGATCTTTCCGATGAGAAAGTGCTGGACGCTTCTTTCTTTGAAAGGATCTTCGCTCCGGCTCTGGAGACGGCAGAAGAAAGGGATATCCCCCTCTACTGCGGCGAATACGGGGTCATCGACCTCGCAGACAAGGAAGCCCTGCTGCGGTGGTTAAAGGATATCCATGACGCCTTTGAGAAATACGAGATCGGCCGGGCCCTCTGGAACTACCGGGAGAAGGATTTCGGGATCCGTGATCTCTCCCCGGAACTCTGTGAAAAGATCGTAAAACTGCTGTAAAAGAAAAAGCCGCTGAGCGGCTTTTCTGATGCTTACTTCTTTCTCAGACGCAGCAGTCCCAGGATCCCCAGGACCACGACGGCAATGATGGCGATGATCCCGACGGGACCCAGCGTATGCGTAACGACTTCGACCGGATCCGGTGCGATATCATACAGTACGGCAGTGATCAGAAGATAAAGTTCCATAACAGACCTCCCAGGATCGAACCTGTATTCAGCAGGACTGACAGAACGAACGGATGTCTGTCCCTACCTAAATAATAGCGATAGATCCAATACTCGGCAAGGATGACCACCGGTTCCAGCAGCAGGTATGTCAGCAGATAGAACTCTTGAAGTCCCAGCTGCCGGTAGATCAGTATACTGAGCAGCACCAGCAGAGGATTGGAGATCATGTTTACGAAGACGGTCAGCAGCAGTTCCTTCCTGCGAAGGCCGAACAGATATGCCAGAAACAGTTCGATAACGATCGTCAGCAATAACGGTTTCAGGAAGACGCTCATCGCTCTTCCCTCCTCACGGTCCAGCCCAGCAAAAGCAGCGAGAACAGTGCGCCCAGTGTTCCGGCCGGGAACGGCGAAAGTGAACGCAAGAGACCGTAATAGACCGGCAGATAGCCTAAGAAGAGGCCGAAGGTCAGTATCCCGAAAGCCAGGCCCGGCGCTTCCGGCATCTTCTTTACCAGCAGATAGAGGGTCAGCGGCATGGTCATGTTGAAGAAGAAGAGCGCGGCGATCCCGCCCGGAAGGCTGTTCCCCAAAACGTAAGAGAGCGCTGCGGCACTCAGGGTGACGACCACGGTCTTCTTCATCCCCCAATGGTAAGAGAGGAAGCCGCCGGCAGTCTTGCCGGAGGCCAGAGCGAGCGTAGCCAGAAGGATCAGAAAAGTTCCCTTCCGCCAGGGAAAAGCGATCGATGAACCGATGAAGGAACGCAGGACGACCACCGCGAAGCAGAGCAGCACACTTTCCGTGAGCCCTTCACTTCCCCTGCCCCGTGCAAGCGCCGGAGTCAGTTCCTGCCGCTTTGCATAGAGCTGCAGACAGAGGATCAGCAGGAAGATCCCGGTCAGGAAGACGACCGGCAGGAAGGAAGCTTCCAGGATCATCCCCAGCGTAAGACCCAGCGCACCCGGCGCTACGAAAACACCGAGTCCCCTGCCGCCATAGCCCGCTTCTTCGTCTTCCCGGATGCTGAGGACCCCGCCGCCGACATGGAAGAAGGCATTGCCGAGTCCCAGGATAAAGGGAGCAGTGAAGGTACCGCAGACCGTCAGCAATACCCCTGCAGCAACAAAGAAGAACCCCGGACGGAAAGAACTGTCCTTCTCCTGCCAGAAGTCCAGGATCATGCCTAAGGGCAGCTGCAGGGCAAAGGCACAGAAATTATAGACAAAGAAGAGCGAAGCGCCCCAGTCTTCCAGCGAAAGGTACAGCGCAAAAGCACAGAGGAAATCGATCCCCATGTGCATTACCGACAACAGAGAGATGACCTGAGCGCTTTTTTTCATCAGCTTTATTATAAACTCTTCCTTCTCTGCGGTATAATAGGCAGGTAACGGTAAAAACCATGAATCTGTCGGAGATCATCGTCTTAAGTATCGGCTTAGCCATGGATGCCTTCGCGGTTGCGGTATGCAAGGGCCTCTCCATGAAACAGTTCCATATCCGCTATGCCTTCCTGATCGCTTTCTACTTCGGAGCGTTTCAGGCCGGCATGCCTCTTTTGGGTTACCTTCTGGGTTCGGCATTCGCTTCCTTTGCGGCCAGTATCGACCATTGGATCGCCTTCGTGCTCTTAGGCCTCATTGGCGCCAATATGATCAAGGAATCCTTCTCCGAAGAGGAACATATCGATGACCGTCTGGATACCGCTACCCTGGTCCTCTTAGCGATCGCCACCAGCATCGATGCCCTGGCTGCCGGCGTTACCTTCGCCTTCCTGCCGGTCTCGGTCTTCAGTGCCATCGCCTGGATCGGCATCCTGACCTTCCTGATCTGTTTCGCCGGTGTATTCATCGGAAACCGTTTCGGCACGTACTTCCGCAACAAGGCGGAATTTGCCGGAGGAGCGATCCTGATCCTCTTAGGACTCAAGATCCTGCTGGAACATCTCGGTATCCTGCATCTGTAAGAAAAAGCGGCTTCTGCCGCTTTTAACGTTCCCGTAGCTCTTTCAGGAGATCTGCCGTTTTCCAGGGATCCCAGTGTCCGCCGATGCAGAGCTCTGCCCTGCTCTTTTCGATCGTTTCGATCAGGGCAGCAGTCTTTTCCGGATCTGCTTCCCAGGTCGGGAAGACCCCGCTGAGCGCATCCCCCAGGAAGAGGATCTTCTCTTCCGGCAGGAGGACCAGCGTTGCGTCATCGGTGTGCGGAGAGACCGCTTCATAGATGAGGATCGGCGTATCCCCGGCATCCAGCTGCAGACGGTCATGATAGACGATGTCCGCCGGGACCACGATGATCTCCCGATCCTGATACTCTTTCGCAATGCTGGGGTCCCAGGACAGGAATTCCCGGTCATATTCCGGAGATCTCTTCGCAATAAAATCTTTCAGATGTCCGTCGGTCTTTTCGTTTGCCACAGACAGCCCGTGCAGGCAGTGCATCGCAAAGGAATGATCCCAGTGCCAGTGGGTGATGACGGTCAGAGAAGGCAAAGGCAGGTCTTCTTCCCGCAATGCATCGTAAAACTCTTTCAGATGTGCTTCCGAATGCCCGGCATCCACCGCCAGGCTCCAGTTCTTTCCGCGGATATAGCCCAATGCCGGACGGTCCCGTTCGTCTTCGTATTCCGTGATCCATACTTTTTCGCTGATCTGCTGCAGTTTCATGTTTATCCCTCTTTTTTCTCATTGTAACAGAGAAGAGACCGCGGCCGAAAAAAGGATTAAGATAAGTATATAAGAGGTATATACTATGAAAACGCTGAAGGTCCTGCTCACTTATTTTCTGCTGGCAGCGCTTTTTGCCTGTCAGAGTGTTCCCTCCTCTTCCTCGGAAAACGCTTCTGAAGGACCCGCTTCTGAAGAGACAGATACCGAAGGAACCACGGTCAGAGATGACGATATCTACATCTTCTTCACCAGCGATGTGCACTGCGGCGTCGAAGACAATCTGGGCTACCCTGCCTTAAAGGCATTGATCGATGAGGTGAAGCAGGAACATGAATATGTTCGTCTGGTCGACTGCGGGGATCATCTGCAGGGCGGTACCCTGGGCACCCTGTCCAAGGGAAAGCTGATCATCGACATCATGAATGCGATGGACTACGATCTGGCAACGGTCGGCAACCACGAATTCGACTACGGCATGGAAGAACTGGCGAAACGGATGCAGGAAGCGAGATTTACGACGATCGCTTCCAACGTCTCCTACAGTGGTTCCAAAGAAAACATCTTTGCCGATGCCCCGGCCTATGTGATCGAAGACTTCGGCGGAACGAAAGTTGCCTTCCTCGGCGTACTGACACCTTCGAGCCTGACCGATTCCACTCCCAAGTTCTTCATGGAAGGCGATGAATTCGTCTATGATTTCTATTCCGGAAACAACGGACAGGACCTCTATGACCGGATCCAGCAACTGGTGGAGGAAGTACGTCAGCAGGGCGCTGACTATGTCATCGTACTCAGCCATCTCGGTTCCAATACCGCTGCTGCCCCCTTCGATTCGATCTCGCTGATCTCCCATACCAGCGGCATCGACGTCGTCCTGGACGGGCATTCCCATTCCCAGATCCTGGGCGATCCCTACCCCAACAAGGACGGGGAAGACGTCCTGCTGTCTTCGGTCGGTACGAAACTGCAGGCAGCCGGAGAACTGATCATCACCGTCGACGGCAATATCGAGATCCTGCAGATCAATGAATCGGAAAAGAAAGATGAGACCGTTCAGAAAGTGATCGATGACGCCAATGCCCAGTTGGAAGCGATCCTGAACGAAAAGATCTGCGATTTGGACTATGAACTTACGATCGCTGACGCAGAAGGGATCCGCATGGTCCGCACCCGGGAAACGACAGCCGGGGATTTCGTTGCTGATGCCTACCGTTATGCCCTGAGCTGTGAGATCGCTCTGGTCAACGGCGGCGGCGTCCGCTCTGCGATCCCGGCCGGAGAGATCACGGTCGGTTCGATCCTCAATGTCAATCCTTTCCAGAATACGCTCTCGGTCGTGAGAGCCAGCGGACAGGAGATCCTCGATGCCCTGGAATACGGAGCAGCCATCACAGAAAAACTGTATGCCTTCGACGGCAATGCGGTCGGCGAGAACGGCGCCTTCCTGCAGGTCTCCGGTCTGAAATACACGATCGATACTTCCGTGACTTCCGCCGTCGAGAAAGATGAGAACGGCATCTTCAGCGGTTATTCCGGGGAAGAGAGGCGGGTAAAGGATGTCTATGTCCTGCAGGAGGGCGAATATGTCCCGCTCGATCCGGAGAAGACCTACACGGTCGGCGGCACTTCCTATCTGCTGCTCGATCTCGGAGACGGCAATGCCGCCTTCCGCAACAGCGAAGTCGTCCTGAAGGACGGGATGATGGATGTAGAAGCTCTGCAGGCCTATCTCGAAGCCCACGACGGTTTCGGTGACGATTACCGGGAGACGCAGGGCCGGATCACAGTCGAATAAAAATGACCTCAGGACATTGCCTGAGGTCATTTCAGCCTGTTGACAAAGTCGGCTTTGGCCGACTTTGTCATTGTATGCATTTTCTGATTACCACTTTTGCACCTTATAAGCACTAATAATGGGATCTAACCATCATATTCCCTTGGTATACGCATTGTTTCTCCC
>JAFWEP010000038.1 GCA_017512885.1 Erysipelotrichaceae bacterium | reverse complement strand
CCTGCTGACGCAGCCTTCTGCCCCAAGTGCGGCAAAGCTCTGTAATCTCTTTACCTTTATCGGAGCGCAGAGCAGATCTGCGCTCCTTCTTTTCTAGGAGGTAACTATGCCCAGTATCCTGGAATACAAATGTCCGAACTGTCAGGGAAGGATCGTATTCGATCCAAATGCGCAGCAGCTGCAGTGCGAACACTGCGGCACACAGTTTGCACTCGATGATCTGAAAGCCTATAACGAAGCCCTGATCCTGCCCTATGAAGAAAACATGCAGTGGCAGGGAACTGACGGGAACGTCTATGCGGAGAAGGAATCTTCCCATCTCTCCGTCTATACCTGTCAGTCCTGCGGCGGAGAGATCATTCAGGAAGAGACCAATATCGCTTCTTCCTGTCCTTTCTGCGGCAATCCGGTCATCAATACCGGCAAGGTCAGCGGATCCCTGCGTCCGGATCTGATCATTCCTTTCAAGTACGATAAGCTCCAGGCGAAAGAAGCTCTGCGGAAGAGGGCTTCCGTTTCCGGTCTGGTCCCGGAAGTCTTCCGCCGGGAAGACCATCTGGACGAGGTCAGGGGCGTCTACGTGCCGTTCTGGCTCTATGACACGAATGCGAGCGCCGCTGTCCGCTATCGTGGCGTGCAGTCCGAAACGAAGGAACAAGGCAGTGAGAAGATAACGGAGAAGAAGCACTTCCTGCTGGTACGGGAAGGGGAGCTTACCTTTGAAGGCGTTCCTGTTCATGCCTCCACCAAGATGGATGATGTCCTGATGGAATCGATCGAACCCTATGATCTTTCCGAAGCGGTGGAATTCAATACCGGCTATCTCTCCGGTTACCTGGCCAACCGCTACGATATCGATGCCTCGCAGTGTGAGGAGCGAGCCAATGAGCGTATCCGCAACTCGACGACCGAAGCCTTTGAAAAGACGGCAGAGGATTATGAGGATGTCGAGGCGGAGTCTTCTGCCATCTTTTTGGAGCGCTCCCGTGTCCGCTACGCTCTGCTGCCGGTATGGCTCTTGCTGACAGACTGGAAGGGGGAGAAGCATCTCTTCGCGATGAACGGACAGACCGGCAAGGTCGTCGGCGAACTGCCGCTGGATGAAGGAGCCTACCGGAAGAAACTGATCTCTCTGGGCATCATCATCGGAGCCGTGATCTACCTGATCATGTGGCTCCTCTCGAGGTGACGTTATGAAGAAGTTTGTGATGATCGCTCTCTTTCTGATCCTGCTGCTGTTTCCTTTGAGGATACAGGCGAAAGGTCCCTATATCCTTGATGAAGGGGGGATCCTGACAACAGAAGAAAAGAATGAACTGGAAGACAGGGCGGAACGTATTGCCCGGATCTACGGAGAAGAGCTCTATTTCGTCCTGCTGGACGGGGAAGTGTATCCTTCTGCCGAAGAGATGACGAACGTCCTGCTGGAGGATATCACCGGGGAGAACGTCCTGCTGACCGTAACAGTCACCAGCGGCAAGGAAGCCGGGGTCATGCTGTACGGGGAGAAGGGCAACGCTGTCCTGCGTCTGGACGAAGAAGCTCATCACGAGATGCTGGAAGGGTATAATGCGGCAGCTACCTATTACGAAGGCATCCGGGCCTGGTATAAGGCAGCTGAAGCGCATCTTCAGGTCCGGGCAAGCCAGTATCCCTATGTACTGGACCGCGCCGGCATCCTCACAGAGGACCAGGCGAAACAGCTGAACAGCGAACTGGAGGCTCTCTCCCGGAAACTGAACTGCAGCATTGCTCTTGCGACGGAATACCGCGCTGAAGGGGATCTGCAGGCTCATGCGGAAAAGCTGATGGAAGAGAACTGGGGAAATGACGGTACGCTCCTGCTGTATACCGCTGATGACGGAGAGGGGAACCGGGATCTGAGGCTGGTGACGATGGGTTCGGCGATCGAAAAGCTGAACGATCAGGAGATCGATTCTCTTCTGAACAGCGTTGCTGAGCAGATAACGAACGGTGATCCTCTGAAAGCTTTCTCCCTCTACGGGGAGACCGTAGCCTCTGAATACGAAAAGGAGGCTTCTCCGCAGAAAGAAAAGAAGGAGCTTTCTCCGCTCTGGATCCCCGGTGATCTGGCGATCGGTACCGGGATCTCCGCGCTCTATATGAACCGCGAGAAATCCAAACTGAAGAATGCCCGTAAAGCGAAGTCGGCAGAGAAGTATACTTCGAAGGATGACTTCCGGCTGACTGCTTCCGAAGATCTCTACCTTTATACCGAGATCGTTAAGGAAGAGAGGAAGGCAACGGAGAAGAGCACGACCCATAAGACAGAACAGGGGAATGCCGCCGGAGGCGGAGGAAAGAAGTTCTGAGGCAAGAGAAAGCGCGTCTGCCGACGCGCTTTATTCATGTGTGCCGGGCATGGCACATATCTCGGAGGTTGAAAGGTACCTCCAGCCGAGGGTGGTAACCCCTAAGGCTTAGCCAAGTTCAAGGGTGTTCGTCGTGAGGCGGAATCTGAAGGAAGAATAAGGCAAACTGTCGGTCTGAGGTCACGAATCTCAATCGAGGCCGGTCGCATGGATAAGCGTGCATGACAACGTGAAGTCCGAACAGTTACTGGATGCGACAGGTAAATGAGGCAGATAGATGACAGGAAAGAGATGTTATCTTACCCCGGGAGGTCTCACCAACGCAGGAAATGAGACGGAGAATGCCGTGCAGTGGAGAGCGTAGTAACAACGAATGGTGAGAAGTCAGCCGAAGGCATAGCAGGTGGAAACGCTGAAGGCCTGAACGAAATTCAGTTTATGAGTTTCACGATTGTAAGTCAGTTCCTAAGAACAGTCTGTGTTCGCCTGCAGGGCGTTAGGACTGGGAACTGAAAAGCGAAGGAAAGGAGTAAACAAAGTATGTCAACACCACTGATGGAGAAGATCCTAAGTAAGGAGAACCTTGAGATTGCAAGGAAAGCAGTCATTGCCAACAAAGGATCTGCAGGAGTTGACGGCATGAGCGTGGATGAACTTACGGCATTCATTGAAGAGCACGGCGAAGAAATTACCGAGCGGATCCGGATGCGCTAGTACAAGCCATTGCCTGTCAAACGCGTGCAGATACCGAAGCCGGACGGAAGTAAACGAAATCTTGGAATACCAAGTGTGAAAGACCGATGGCTTCAACAGGCAGTGTACCAGGTACTGAATCCTATATTTGAGAAGGAGTTCTCAGACAGCAGTTACGGATTCAGACCGGGACGGAAATGCGAAGATGCGATCATTCAGGCACTGGAATACATGAATGATGGACATGACTGACTTGTGGATATGGATGCGTATGGAATAATAGGACTAAATTCAAAAGACTCGACAGATAAAGGGTTTTTGAAAGATAGTTATCCAGACATTTGTAAGCGAGAACAGATTCCAAAGCGATATCATTCCATCTAATGCTCTTTCAACTCCTAACGGGAGGCGTGTAGCTTCAGTAAATGAAATGCATACAGAATTCAAGAATCTGATCAGAAAGAAACATGG
>JAFWEP010000002.1 GCA_017512885.1 Erysipelotrichaceae bacterium | reverse complement strand
CGTTATCGGCACAGATAAGTCTGTCAGCTGGAGCTGCAGCGATCACAGTGTCGTCACCGTTGACGGCGAAGGATACATAGCAGCTGTCAGCGAAGGTACGGCCACAGTCACCGCCACCACCGATGACGGCAGTGCTTCCTGCACAGTCACTGTTCTTCCGGGTGATACACTGGAGGATCTTTCGTTTACCGCGGATCCGATCGTACTGGCGGACCTGACTCCTGTTAATCTGCTGGATTATCTGAATGTCGTACCACAGGATGCTCATGTATACTACGATATCCAGGTTTCCAATTACGATGTCATGACCTTTAACCTGCATCATATGCTGTACTTCCGGAATCCCGGTACGTCAGTTGTGACAGTTACAGCCGGCGGCAGGACAGCAGAGGCGACCTTTGTGATCGGTGAACAGCCGGAAGTGATCCCGGTCGAAGCGGTCAATATGCAGCCGATCTCCGACATTTCCCTGAATGCCGGAGAGACTTATCAGCTCGGCGTGACGATCTATCCGGAGAATGCTACCGATAAATCGCTCGTCTGGACTTCTTCGAATGAGGAAGCAGTGATCGTTGATGAAAACGGTCTGGTCACAGCCGTTGCCGAAGGCACGGCTGAGATCACGGCTACAGCTTCTTCCGGTGTCACGTCTCATGTGAGCGTGAATGTATCCGGAACTGTTGACAGAGCTTATGCGATCCTGACCGAAGAAGGAGACATGATCTTCTTCCGCAGCATCACAGCCTATCAGAACGGAAATACTTATACTGTCAATGTCGGCAGCAGCGAATATACCGGAACAGTCTATGCCGGTTTCGAAGATCTTACCGGTCAGGTCCAGCCGCTTTGGAAAGACAAAGCTGCTTCGATCAAAACGGTCAGAGTCGTCGAAGGCGATACGATCGCTCCGCAGACGATGGCTTTCTGGTTTGCCGATGCAACAGAGCTGACTTCCTTCGATGCGAGGGGATTCGATACTTCCGGTGTTACGAACATGTATGCGATGTTCCTGAACTGTTCCTCTCTGACGGAGTTGGATCTCAGCAGTTTCGATACCTCTGCCGTTACCGGTTGGGGTATGGACAGTATGTTCGGCAGCTGCTCCAAACTGGCATCGCTGGATATCCGCAACTTCAATACTTCCGGTCTGACAACGATGAACGGCATATTTGGTGATTGTTCCTCGCTGACATCTCTCGATGTTTCTTCCTTTGATACTTCAAATGTCAAGCGGATGGTCGGCCTCTTTGACGGCTGTTCCTCGCTGACCTCGCTGAATGTCAGCAGCTTCGATACTTCCGCAGCAGAGAGCCTGCGCGGTCTCTTCCGCGGTTGTTCCGCGCTGACCTCCATCGATGTCAGTCATTTCGATACTTCGAGTGTCACCGATATGAACTGGATGTTCGCGGACTGCACCTCTCTGGCCTCGCTTGATCTCAGCAACTTCAATACTTCCAAAGTTACCGATATGGGCGGTATGTTCAGCGGAAGCTCTGCGCTGACTTCCCTGAATCTCAGCAACTTCGATACTTCGAAAGTTGAGAATATGGCTACCATGTTCTATGGATGTACCGGACTGACTTCGCTGGATCTTAGCAGCTTCAACACCGGCAGTGTCTGGAGCATGTACGGCATGTTTGCGGAATGTACGGATCTTGCATCTCTGGATATCAGTTCCTTCAACACAGCGAATGTGACGGTCATGACCGACATGTTCAAGGAGTGCTCTGCTCTGACATCCGTTGCCCTGGGCACCGGTTTCACCAACTGGATCGATGAAGCTTATCTGGGCGGTGATCCTTCCTATGTCTGGTCCAATGGCAATCTCACGAAGACTGGCGCAGAGCTCTACAGTGAATACCCGGCGAACGCTGATAACAGTGATTGGTACGGCAGTACCTGGACGAAAGAGGTCAGTGAACCGACGGACATCGCTTTCCGGAGCAACCCGGTCGTGATCGACAGAGCAGCACAAAGTTGGACAGCTTATAAGATCACGGATTTCCTGACGGTCACGCCTTATTATTTGACCGGCTATGAGGATTATACGATCACCTCCAGTGATGAAACGATCCTGCGTCCGGAAGGAAACTATATCTATCTGGGCAATAACGGCACGACGACGATCACTGTAACCTCCGGAAACGGTCAGACAGCGACTGCCGAATTCATCCTGGAAGGAGAAGCAACTTCCTATGCCTATGCGATCCTGACAGCAGAAGGAGACATGATCTTCTTCCGCAGCATCACAGCCTATCAGAACGGAAATACCTATACGGTCAGCATCGGCGGCAGCGAATATACCGGAACGGTCTATCTCGTACGCGAAGATCTGACCGGACAGAGCCCAAGCAATGTACCGTGGAGATCTGCGGTCGCTTCCATCAAGACCGTAAGCGTTGCAGCAGGAGATACGATCGCTCCCAAGACGATGGCTTACTGGTTCGCTGATGCAACAGAACTGACTTCCTTTGAGGCAGCAGGTTTCGATACTTCTAATGTAACGGATATGACCGTCATGTTCTCTGCCTGTACCTCTCTGGCTTCTCTGAACCTCAGTTCCTTCAATACCTCTGAAGTTACGAGCATGTTCTACATGTTCTCCGACTGCTCCTCTCTGACTTCTCTGAACCTCAGCTCCTTCAATACCTCCAATGTCGTGGACATGGGAGGAATGTTCAGTGGCTGCACGGTACTGAACAGTGTCATGTTGGGTGAAGGCTTCACGAAGTGGAGCGATGAAGCATACCTGGGCGGCGATGCTTCTTACAATTGGACCAATGGCTCTCTTACCAAGACCGGTGCAGAGCTCTATAGCAAATACCCGGCCAATGCTTCCGACTGGAACGGCACCTGGACAAAGGTCAACGCAGCGGCGCCGGAAGAGTATGCCTTCACAGCAAAGGTCTTCTATGTCAGCAGCGGAACGAGCGCAGCGATCGATGATTATCTGTCTATCGTTCCGGCAGAAGCTGCAGAGTGGCCGATCACTGTCACTTCCAGCAACGAATCCGCCGTCACTTATGACGAGGCGACCCGCATGCTGAGCTTCCTGGCAGCCGGTTCTTCCACGATCCGGGTCTACCCGAAGGACAGCAGCGCGACGCTTGCCAACTTCATCGTCATGGAGGGAGAAGTCTCTTATCCTTACGCGGTACTGCAGGAGAACGGAGATCTGGTCTTCTTCCGCAGCGGCGAGACCTACATGAATGAAACAACAGGCAGTTTCCAGGATACGGCCGGTGCGGTCTATAACGGCACGGTCTTTACAGTTCCGGAATACTCTGTGAACGTGAATGCAGATGAAAGACCCTGGATCAACCATCTTACGGAGATCGTAAGGGTCTATGTTGCTGAGGGTCAGACGATCCATCTCGCCAACATGAAGGGATGGTTCCAGAACTGCGCGAACCTGACTTCCTTCGTTTCGACAGGCTTTGATGCCTCCAATGATGACGGCTTCCTGCTGCACAGCACCTTTGATGGATGCACGTCTCTGGCAGAAGTGGATCTCAGTGCTCTGGCGGCAAATAAAGCCTACCAGATCCCGCTGGCCTTCCGTAACTGCACCTCGCTGCGCACGGTCGATCTCAGCGGTCTGGGATCTCATAGCGCGAATATGGGCAGCATGTTTGCGGGTGACACGGCTCTGGAATATGTGAATCTCGGTGATATGTCGCCGATAAATGCCGACGGAATGTTCGAAAACTGCAGTGCTCTGCAGACAGTCGTACTGAGCAGCAGTTTCCGTTTCAGCGATGGTCTCTATCTGGCAGATGATGCCAATTCTGTCTGGCAGAACGGCGAACTGACCAAGACGGCCGCTGAACTCTGCAGCGAATACAATGCGCACGCTGAAGCGTGGGCCGGTACCTGGACTCGTATCAATCAGGAAGAACCGACCACAGAAGCTTATGCCATCCTGACTGGGGAAGGGGACATGATCTTCTTCCGAAGCACAGAGGCTTATGAAAACAATACTTCTCAGACAGTAATGATCAACGATACCGAGTATACCGGAACGATCTACAGCGGTGTTGAGAATACAGATAGTTCATTTGAAAGTATTCCCTGGAACAACGACAGGGATTCCATCCGAACGGTACGTGTTGCCGAAGGGCATGTGATCGCTCCGAAGAGTATGGCTGTGTGGTTCTTTGAGACGCCGATCGCATCTTTCATCGGGAATGGTTTTGATACTTCTCAGGTAACGAGTATGAGCGGTATCTTCGCATATTGCAACAGACTTTCGTCTGTTGATATCAGCTCATTTGATACTTCCTGTGTCACAGATATGAATGGAATGTTTATAGGATGTTTTGCGCTCGAATCATTAGATCTTGGTAGATTTGATACTTCCGGTGTTACAGATATGGGAAGTTTGTTCGCCAACTGCAGCGCTCTGACTTCTCTAGACCTGTCAGGGTTTGACACATCTCATGTAAAAAGAATGGATATGCTTTTCTATGACTGCGAAATGTTGAAAAATCTTGATCTGAGCTCTTTCGACACTTCCAATGTGACCTCTATGGTTGATATGTTTGAGCAGTGCACTTCTCTTGCTTCCCTGGATCTCAGTTCCTTCAACACATCCAACGTCACAGAAATGAACAATATGTTCGCAAATTGTTCGGCTTTGAACAGCGTTGTCCTGGGTGAAGGTTTCACGAAATGGACCAATGAAGCCTACCTGGGCGGTGATGCTTCTTACAGCTGGACCAATGGCTCTGTTACCAAGACCGGTGCGGAACTCTATAGCGAGTACCCAGCAAGCGCTTCTACGTATGCAGGAACCTGGACCAGGATTGAAAGCACGGTCCTGCCGGAGGATATCTACTTTGAAAAGGACACTGTCTACCTCAGTACCGAAGGACAGCAATCCTACGATGTCTGGAACTACCTGACGGTCGAACCAGCAGAAGCCCGTCACTGTGCGCTGCAGATCAGTTCGGACCCTGAGGGAGTGCTGAGTGTTGACGGAACAACCCTTCAGATCGTCGGTGACGGAGAAACAACGATCACCATCACGACTGATAATGGTAAAACTGCAACTGCAAAATTCATCGTCGGGGACTATGCTTCCGGTATTGAAGCTCTGAACCCGGAGATCTACCTGAAGGAAGGAGAATCTGCCGAACTGCAGATTGCACTCTTCCCGGCGGATGGTACCTTCATGGATGAAACAGTCTCCTGGTCGATCATGGGGAACGGTTCGGAATATGTAACACTGAACGGCAACACGATCACTGCCGATAAGGGCAAGTCCGGTACCGAATTCTACATCTATGCCACGATCTCCAATGGTGAACAGGCGGGATTCCATGTCTCGGTCTATAAGGATGCGGAAAGTGTAAGCTTCCAGGAAGCAGCGATCCGTGTCGGTGACAGCGAAAGCATCCTTGATCACTTATTCTTCAATCCGCGTGAAGCGAAATACGGACCGCTGGAAGTAACGATCGCCGACGAGGAGACCCTTAGTTACAGCGATGGCAATCTGGAAGGTCTGCAGAAGGGCTCTACGAACGTTACGGTCACGACCGCTAACGGTATGACTGCAGAAACGGAATTCTTTGTCGGGGATTATGCGAAGCTGATCTTCCTGGAAGGCTTTGATTTCTACCTGAAACCGGGTGATACGAAGAAGATCACTTACACACTTACGCCGGAAGACTGCATCGACGAACATGTCACATGGTCGCTCGTCAGCAGTACGCCGGAAAACTGCATCTCGCTCAGCGAAGACGGTGAGATCACTGCTCTGACCTATGGTAAAGCAGAGATTTGGGCGACCCTTCGGAACGGAACTTCCACGCAGTGTGCCGTTTACGTTGCGGAGGATCCGGCAAGCATCTCCTTCAAACAGGAGACCTTTACCCTGAACAAAACGCAGCAGGAAAGTTCATCGCTCAGTGAATTCCTGAATATCCAGCCTGTAGATGCAGCATACGCCAAGTTGAACGTTACCTCATCTGATGGATCCGTCATAACTCCGTTGCTTCTCTTTGACGGCTGGACGCTGCAGTTCATGGGGACCGGCAGGACTGTTATCACCGTTACTACTGAGGACGGTAAGGAAGCATCTGCGACCTTTATCGTTGGAAATGGCCCGTCCGTTGCCTACGGCGTACTAGAAGCTGACGGCGATGTCATCCTCTTCCGCAGCTATGAGGAATATAACAGCCAGAGCACTGTCTTTACGGATATCATGGGCAACACCTACGAAGGTACGCTGCTGACCGGTGTTGAAGATAATGCCCAATTCCTTTATGGGCATGAATCCGAAGTGAAAACGTTCTGGGTCGCCGAAGGTCAGACGATCGTTCCGACTTCTCTCGCCGGTACGTTCAGCGGCTGTACGAATCTGACGGAATTCCATGGGGAAGGTCTGGATACTTCCAATGTCACCAGCATGGCACACATGTTCAACAACTGTTCCTCTCTGACGGAGCTGGATCTCAGCGGTTTCGATACCTCTGCCGTTACCGGTTGGGGTATGGACAGCATGTTCAACGGCTGCTCCAAACTGACATCGCTGGATATCCGCAACTTCAATACTTCCGGTCTGACAACGATGAACGGCATATTTGGTGATTGTTCCTCGCTGACATCTCTCGATGTTTCTTCCTTTGATACCTCGAATGTCAAGCGGATGGTCGGTCTCTTTGACGGCTGTTCCTCGCTGACCTCTCTGGATGTCAGCGGCTTCGATACTTCCGCAGCGGAGAGCCTGCGCGGTCTCTTCCGCGGCTGTTCCTCGCTGACCTCTGTCGATGTCAGCGGCTTCGTTACATCCAATGTCACCGATATGAACTGGATGTTCGCGGACTGCACCTCTCTGACCTCGCTTGATCTCAGCAACTTCGATACTTCCAAAGTTACCGATATGGGCGGCATGTTTGCCGGAAGCTCTGCGCTGACCTCTCTGGACCTCAGCAGCTTCGATACCTCGAAAGTCGGCAATATGGCCTCCATGTTCTATGGATGTAAGTCGCTGACTTCCCTGGATCTGAGCAATTTCAATACCGACAGTGCCTGGAGCATGTACGGCATGTTTGCGGAATGTACGGATCTTGCATCTCTGGATATCAGTTCCTTCAACACAGCGAATGTGACGGTCATGACCGACATGTTCAAGGAGTGCTCCGCTCTGACATCTGTTGATCTGGGCAGCGGCTTCACCAACTGGATCGAAGACGGTTATCTGCCGGAAACGAATGGTTATGTCTGGACGCATAACGGTCTGTACAAGACAAGCACAGAACTTGGCAGTCAGTATCCGACAAAGGCTGCTGACTGGAAGGGCACCTGGATGAAGGTCCGCAGGATCCTGGTCACGAATCTGGAACTGAGTGACAGCAGTATTTCCCTGCAGCCCAATCAGACAAAGAAACTGACAGTCGCAGTCACTCCGACCAACGCACTCGATAAATCGGTTACCTGGTCTTCCGACAACACCAAAGTTGCGACAGTCGCTTCTGACGGTACGGTCAAGGCAGTCGGCAACGGTACGACGATGATCACCGTAACCGCCAAAGATGGTTCCGGCAAGAAAGCGACCTGCACGGTCACGGTCACGACCCCGGTCAGCAGCGTTTCGCTGGACAGAACTACACTGAAACTGGCGCAGGGCAAGACCTACACCTTCAAGGCAACGGTCGCTCCGTCCACCGCCTCCAACAAGACCGTATCCTGGAAATCTTCCGACACGACAGTCGTTACAGTGGATACTGCCGGCAAGATCACGGCGAAGAAAGCCGGAACGGTAACGATCACGGCTACGGCAGCAGACGGATCCGGTAAGACAGCTTCCTGCACGGTGACGGTCCTGCCGAAGCCGACTCTGGTCGCGATCTACAACTCTGCCAGTGGTGCCGACCTGAGATGGAAACCGGTTAGCGGTGCTTCCACCTACGTGATCATGCGTAAGGGATCAGACCGTGTCTGGAAAGAAGTCGATGAAGTGGCTGCTTCCAAAGCGACCAAGAGCGGCAATAACCTGAAGTACATCGATACAGAGGTAAAGGAAGATTACGGAGGAGGATACATCTACTCCGTAGCGATCAAGGATGATCTTGGCAATGTCCTCTACAATACAGCCGGTCTTGCTTTCTACCGTCTCGAACCGCCGAAGATCGCTTCTGCGAAGGCTGTCGGTTCTAATGCGGTCACCGTAACCTGGGATCATGTCGATTCTCATGGTTATGAGGTCTATGTCTCCTCTGACGGAGGCAAGACCTGGGATCTGGCAGAAACAGTCGACAGCGGCAAGACGACCTCGGTAACGGTCTATGGCCTCTCTGCCAATACGACCTATACCTTCCGCATGCGCAGCCAGAAGACCAATGCCAGCAGAGGCACGACCTTCTCACAGTGGAGCAACTGGGCAAAGGCTACCACAGGCAGCACACCAGTGCCGACACCTGTACCGACCCCGACACCCACACCTGCACCCACCCCGAAACCTACTTCTGATCCGACTCCCACACCCACTCCGACCCCGACCCCGACCCCGACACCTTCGCCGGAGCCCTCATCTCTTGCGAAGCCGGTCATCTCCGTGATCTATAACTCTGCCAGCGGTGCAGATATCCGTTTCAAGGAAGTCAGCGGTGCTGAGGAGTACACGATCATGCGTAAGGAGAGCGGCGTTTGGAAAGCGGTCGTTACGGTCAAGGCTTCTTCGCTGACCAAAGACGGCGGCAATCTCAAGTACATTGACGGTTCCATCAAGGACAAGAAATACTACGGCAAGGGCTATATCTATTCGATCGAGGCAAAGAACGGCAACACCGTTTCCGGTTACGATACCAGAGGCTATGCCTTCTATCGTCTGGAACCGCCGCAGATCTCCAAGATCACGGTACGTTCTTCCAGTGTAGTCACTGTCAACTGGGATGCTGTCAGTGCCTCCGGCTATGAAGTCTACTATTCTTCTGACGGCGGCAAGACCTGGACTCTGGGTGCGATCGTCGGTTCCGGAAGTACTACGGAAGTTCATATCGGTTCTCTTACAGCGAATACGAATTACGTCTTCCGGATGAGATGTCAGAAGACCAACAAGTCCCGCGGCACCACCTATTCGCAGTGGAGCAGCTGGGCGAAGGCAACGACTACAAAGTAGTATCCCGCAGCAACACATACGATCGAAAGGAGCAGCGTAAAGCTGCTCCTTTTCTGTGCAGGAAATACCGAAATAGTTCAGGAAATAAGTCCTGTCTCTGATATAATATAAACTGTATAAATGGAGTAAAGTATATGAAGAAGCTCTTAAGGATCATGACGCTTACTCTCTGTCTGCTGGTGACAGGAGTCTTTTCGCTGAATGTATTTGCAGCAGATGCGAAGGAGATCAAACCATCAGCATCAATGATGTCTGCTCCAGAAGTGAAGCCAGGGGATTACTACTTCGTTTCTGATGCAGAAAACGCAACTTACTGGCTGAAATTCAATGTAACTGCCGCTGACGCAGCAGGTTTTGGGACATGGCACAGCTTTACGATGACACATGTAGACGGAGGTTACGGAGCAACTCTGCATATCACGAACAATGCCGGTAAGGTCCTGTATAAAACAAGATCGGCTTATCGCGGCGACAGCAGGAGCGTCTGCAGAAAACTGGGGCAGGGGACTTATTTTGTAAAGATCACGATGGCTGAACCCGGAACGATCACGCTGTCGATGAACAAAAATAAGGACGATGCTTCAGACAGTTATCCTGCAGCGGCAACGATCAAGGCGGGTCTTACAAAAGGGACAATCAACGGTCCCGAAGATGCTGACTGGTATAAGCTCACTGCGACCGGCACTGCGTTGACTATTGCGATACAGCCCGGCAGCAACTATGGATGTCTGGAAACATATGATGCGGACGGAGTCCGACTTACCAGATACGATGTGTATTCCAATACGAGCAGGAATTTAATAACAGAAAAGGGAAAGACCTATTATCTGCGTTACACGTCTTACAACAGTGATTCTTATGGACAGACTTACTCTCTTTCAATAAGTATGCGCACCCCGGTCGCTTCTCTGTCTCTGAACAAGACCAGTGTTCCGCTCGCTCCGACAAAGACCTTCACCCTGAAGGCAACGGTATCTCCTTCAGATGCGACCAATAAAAAAGTGACCTGGAAGTCTTCCAATACCAGTGTTGCCACCGTCGATGCCAACGGCAAGGTCACTGCCCATAAAGCCGGAACGGCAACGATCACCGCAACTTCTGCTGACGGTACGGATAAACGTGCTGAAGCAACGGTCACCGTTACGATCCCGAAACCGAAACTGGTGGCGGTCTATAACTCTGCTTTAGGAGCGGATCTCCGTTTCAATCCGGTCCCCGGTGCTGACCGCTATTACATTTACCGGAAGTATAACGGCAGGTGGTCGCAGATCGATAATGTTCCGGCAGAGAAACTGGAGAAGGTCGGAAACGCTTATAAGTATGTCGATCTTTCCGTCCGGGACAACTATGGTACCGGTTATATCTATTCCGTCGCTGCCGTACAGACGAACTGGAAGATCGGTGATTACGATACCCGCGGTCTGCCGTTATATCGTCTGAGAGAACCGACATTGAAGAAGGTCACGGCGAAAGGCAACGGTACGGTCCTGGTCGAATGGTCCAAGGAGATCTGTCAGGGTTATGAAATACAGTACACCCGTGATGGCGGCAGGACCTGGGAGAAAGCTCCGCAGGCAAGGAATACCGCTACCGCCCAGCTGATCGGCCCTCTGAAGAAAGGCGAGATCTACGCTTTCCGTATCCGCTGTCAGAAGACCAACAAGTTCCGCGGTACGGTCTGGAGCCAGTACAGCAAGTGGAGAAGTGTCGAAGTAAAATAAACATGCAGAAAGAGCCCGAAAACGGGCTCTTTTGAAACTGAGTATATGTTGTATAATTTATGAGTAAGCATTTGAGAGGTATATGCAGATGAAGAAGTTGCTGATCATTTTCTTTACACTGGCTCTGTTGCTGACAGGGTCTTTTCTGCCTGCTGTCCATGCCGATGAGGATCCTGCCGCTACGGAAGTTCCGACAGAAATGAGTGAACCGGCTGCCGTTGAAGAGACGGAAGAGCCGACAGAGATCCTGATCGAAGAAAAGACAGAAGACGAGACTCCTGCAGAGACTGCAGGTGAAGCAGGCACGGAAGAAGCTCCGGCAGCAGAAGAAACGCCTGTTCCGGAAGAAAGCTCCTCCGAAGAGGCTGCGGATGTCCCTGAAGAAGCTCCGACCAGCGAAACAGCACCGACTCCGGAAGTCACGGAAGAGTCTGCTGCTGAAACGCCGGCTCCGGAAGAAACAGAGGCTGCCGCGATCGAAACCGAGGAGATCACAGAAGAAACTGTCGAAGAGACTGAAGAAAACGTTGCCGAACTGACGGCTGCGCCTCTTGCGGCTGCTCCGGTCATGCTGACGGCAGCAAATGCCGATACGGCCTATGCTGTACTGACCGACAGCGGAGAACTGATCCTTTTCCGCAGCAAGAACTCCTATGATTGCTACAAGACCTATACGAGTATCATCGATATTGCCGGCAACAAGTATTCCGGCACGATCTACACCGGTGTAGAAAACGATCTGGACGGCTGGCCCTATTGGAAAGACAACTCGGCCAAGATCAAGTCCTTCCGGGTCGCATCCGGGCAGACCATCAGACCGGTCAGCCTGAACGGCTGGTTCGACGGTCATTCTTCATTGACGACTGTCGATCTGATGGGGATCGACAGCTCGGCAGTAACGAACTTCTCGGAGATGTTCGACGGCTGCGCGATGCTGACGGAACTGAATCTTGGGAATATCGATACAGCTAATGCGACGGATATGTCCTACATGTTTTACAGCTGTTCGTCATTGAAGGAACTGGATCTGCGTTCCTTCAACACCGCAAAAGTGACGGACATGACCAATATGTTCACGGACTGCACGTCTTTGCGTACGGTGAAACTGGGTGCCGGCTTTACCAGATGGGTCAGCAACGCCTATCTGGGTGCCTATTACAAAGACTGGGAAGGTTCCAGCACCTGGACCAACGGTTCTCGTACCTTGACGGCCAAAGAACTCTATGAACAGTATCCGAAGAATGCTTCTTCCTGGCAGGGGACCTGGAAAGGGGAACCGGTCCTTTCCTATATCGCTTTCGACGGCAAAAAATTCTATACGATCGATAAAGGGGAGACGCTTACGCTGAAACCTACCTATGAACCAAGCGCTACGCATCCCAATGTCGTCTGGAAAGCAGATGATCCCAGTATCGTTTCTGTTGATCAGAATGGGATAGTCACCGGGTTGAAGTATGGAGAAACGACTGTATGGGTCACATCTGCACTTGACAGCAGTGTCAAGTCCAGCGTCAACGTTACGGTCATTCCGAAGCTGACTGCTGTCTATAACTCGGCCAAGGGTGCGGATATCCGCTGGAAACCGGCAGAAAATGCGGCGCGCTATTATATCGTACGTAAAGAGAACGGTGAATGGAAGAACGTTGCTGTTCTGCAGCCTGATGAGGTCGAGATGGTCAACGGAGAACTCCGTTATTACGATACCTCGATCAAGAACAATTACGGAAAAGGGTATATCTACTCGATCGCTACCGCCTTCCTGGGCAGCAACATGTTTAGACGGGACAGCTACGGCATACCGCTCTACCGTCTGGATCAGCCGGTCATCAGCGGTGTGGAATCCGTTTCTCCTTCTTCCGTAAAAGTCAGCTGGAAGAAACTGACCTGTCACGGCTATGAGGTGCAGTACTCTTCCGACAACGGCAAGACCTGGACCAAAGCTCCGCAGACCAAGGATACTTCTCAGGTCATTACCGGTCTGAAAGAGAATACTCCGTATATCTTCCGTGTCCGCTGTCAGAAGACTAATAAAGACCGCGGGACGATCTGGAGCCAGTACAGCGCCTGGGCCAAGATCGGCACAGCCTCGTCGACCGGTACAGCTACAAAGCCGCATCTTACGGCGATCTATAACTCTGCCAACGGTGCAGATCTGCGCTGGATGGAGATCAGCGGAGTTAAGGAATACGTCATCATGCGCAAAGAGAACAAGGTCTGGAAGGAAGTAGCGACCGTTTCTGCTTCTTCGCTGAAGAAAGTGAACGGCGATCTTCAGTACATCGATACAGCTGTGAAGACGAAATACGGCAAAGGCTACATTTACTCCGTAGCTGTCAAAGACAGTTCCGGAAAACTGCTTTACGATACATTAGGGCTCCCTTTATACCGTCTGGAACCGCCGAAGATCACTTCTGCCTATGCTGATACGAGGACATCGCTTGAAATCAAATACAACAAGGTCAATGCCCACGGTTATGAAGTACAGTACAAGAGCGCTCATCCGACGACCGAGGCATACAATTACAGTGATTATCCTTCTGATGTCAAACTGAACAGCATTATTCCGAGCAACAATGTTCACTATATGTATACCTATTACTGGAGCGCCCGGATCAAACCGGATGACTGGGTCAGTCTGGGGAAGACACAGGATCTGATGACCAGGGTCAGCGGACTGGAGTATGGGGCCAAGTACTACTTCCGGGTCCGTTCCTACAAGACCAATCCGGACCGCGGTACGACCTATTCGCAGTGGAGCGGATGGGCGGAAGGTCTTCCCGGATTCGCAAAATATGAACCTGATAAGCTGGGCGATCCGCAAAGCTTCGCTGATCAGATGAATGCCAAGGGTGTCTCCGATGGAGTTTATCCCTACTGTGAATATGTAGCTTACAATTATACGAATGCTACCAACTACGGCTGGGAAGAAGTCTCCGAACCGCAGAAGGGTGATTTCATCATCTATGCCAACAATGGCCAGTATGCCCATACCGCCGTCTATATCGGCAACGATCTCGCTTTGCACGGCAACTGGAAGGGAACGGTGCAGCAGAGCGGGGAGAGCGGCATCGGCAGCGCTTATATCTATCAGCAGCGCTGGTTCTACCGGCCGAAGTACCGCGTCTTATCTCAGTAACAGGGGCAGCAGAGGAAACTCTGCTGTCTTTTTACCTGTGGTATGATAATAACGTGATAAAAGGTATCGGAAAAAACATCTCCATGATCATCTGCCTGCTTCTGCTGAGTATTTTTCTTCTGCCGGTGCAGGCGGAAGAAACAGCCGTTCGCTACGGACAGAGCGAAGCAAGAGAGATGCTGGAGATGGTCAATGAACTGCGTTCATCAGAGAACTGGCAGCTCGACGCGCAGGGAAACAAGGTAACGGTAGACGGTCTGGAACCTCTCTTCTATGACTATGAACTGGAAAGCCTGGCGATGCAGCGGGCTGCAGAGATCTCGCTGTCCTTCAGTCATACCCGTCCCAACGGTGAAAGGGCTTCGGCAGAGATGTATGCTGAAGGGTACAGCGCAGCCGGAGAGAATATCGCCTGGGGCTATGCTTCCAAAGAAACGGTCATGGAAGCCTGGAAAGAAGAAGATGCCGGTTATTCCGGACAGGGCCACCGAAGAAACATGCTGAACAGGAACTACAATGTCATGGCGGTCGGGCATGCGGTCATCGGTGGAAGACATTACTGGGTACAGCTTTTCGGCTATCGCGACGATCCCATTACGGCAGAAACTGAAGCCTGCGACCAGACGATCACTTATGATATCCTTTCCGGGAGACCGTTCTCGGTATCCCTGAATACCGATGTTGTATCACTGGCTGTCGGGAAGAAGACGACATTGCTGGCAACGGTCAGTGATTCTGATAAGGCTCCGGTCTGGTCATCATCAGATAAGAATACTGCGACTGTTGACAGTAAGGGACAGGTTACTGCGAAAGCGGTCGGTACCGCGGTGGTCACTGCTACAGTCACCGATGGCAGCAGTGCTTCTGCTTCCTGTACCGTTACGGTCACACCGTCTGTTCCGAAACTGACAGCGATCTATAACTCTGCCAAAGGCGCCGATATCCGTTTCAAGGAAGTATCCGGCGCTGATGCCTATGTGATCATGCAGAAGTACCAGGGTGTCTGGTCGGCGGTCACAACGGTATCTGCAGATTCTCTGAGCACTGAAAACGGCTCCCTGAAGTACATCGACAGTTCTGTCGCTGCCAACTATGGCAAGGGCTATATCTATTCGGTAGCGGCCATGCAGGAGGGGATCGTCTCCGCGTACAGCACCAGAGGTCTCCCGCTCTATCGCTTGAAACAGCCGACGATCACTTCTGTTACCGGTAAGGACAGCAGAACGGTCGAGGTAAAGTGGACAAAGGAAAACTGTCACGGTTATGAAGTACAGTATTCCTCCGATAACGGAAAGACCTGGACCAAGGCTCCTCAGGTCAAAGACGGGACTGTAACGGTACAGACGATCGAAGTTCTGCAGTCCGGTGTGACCTATGTCTTCCGTATACGCTGTCAGAAGACCAACAAAGACCGGGGAACGACCTGGAGTCAGTATTCTCCCTGGAAAAAGTGTCTGATCCCATAAAGTCTTATGGGATCATTTCCTGCTGAAATTCGTTAATTTATTAACAGGTCTGCGCTATAATGCTAAATGGTAAGTGGGTGTTATCTATGAAGAAATTATTAATGATCCTGGTACTCTTTCTGATGCTTTGTGTTCATTGCCTGCCGGCTGTGCAGGCAGAGGAAGGACCTGTCCCGAGTGAAGAGACAGAGGAAGTCCTTCCTACGGAAACAGAGACGACAGAAATGCCTCCGGCTGCTGCCGAAACGGATAGTTCGGAGGAAACAGAGCCGAATGAAAAAGAAGAACTGACAGAAGCGCCGCAGGAGACAACGGATGCTCCTTCTGAGACGGAAAGCACAGAAGAGGCGGAGACCCCGACAGAAGTACAGCCTGCCGAGGAAACAGATAAAGAGACTCCTGCCGCAGAAGAAGTTCCGGAAGAGGAGACAGTTCCTGTCTCAACAGAACTGTCGGAAGAGATCCTCCCTGCCGAAACAGAAGGACCGGAAGTGAGTGAAGATCCTGAAGCCAGCGAAGAAACGGAAGTCCTTGAACTGCAGGAGAGCACGGAAGAGGCTGTTGAAGAGGAAGCACTGCTGGAGACATCCCTTCTGGCAGCCTCCAACGGACCTTCTGCCAATGACCGGCAGATGATCCTGGACGGTACGATGCAGCTGACTTATGGCATGTTCGGGGCTGTCGGCGATGGGAAAACGAATGATTATTCGGCGATCAGGGCTGCCCATGAATATGCGAATGAACTGTATCTTTCGACCGGAACGATGGTCACTGTCTATGGTGAGCCGGGAAAGACGTACTATATCTCGACTACGCCGGGAGTGACCAGCGAAGGCAAGACGCCGATCGATATCGTTACGAATGTCGACTGGCAGGGTGCTTCCTTCATCCTGGATGACTTCGTCGATAATGACGGAGACGGGACAAATGATGTGTTCTATAAACAGCCTGTATTTGATGTCGTACCGGATATGAAAGCAGATTCAACCGGCAGCTGGGCGATCTGCATATCCTTCGATAATACAGAGAAGACCGGTGATCAGGCCAATGACAAAAAGGCTTCTGCGCTGGGACCGATCACTCCGTCTACGACCAACGTCAAGCCGATCATTGATGCGGTAAAGGCCAGTTATTACTATAGGAATCTGAACTTTAAGAATTCCCGTCATCAGTATTTCAAAAATGAATTTGACAACTGCCGGATCTGGGGCGCTTTCATCGAAGACAGTTCCAAGCGCTGGTTCCGTAAGGGTTCCGGTGAATCCGGCGGGAATCCGACCGGCGAGATCATCACTTTCGACAGCGAGACCGGAGAACTGCTGACCGGCGTTGACTTCACTTATAACGATCTGGATACGGTACGGGTCTTTCCGATCCGTAATAACGGAATCAGTATCGGCAATGGCAGTTTCCTGACCCGGACCAATAACCAGGTCTATACATCTTCTTCCCGAAGTTCTACGACTTACCGGGGCATCCGGGTCCGTTATACCGGGAACGTCACCCTGCATAACATAACGCATACTCTGGATGAGAACACCCATAAGAACAGCAATTCCTATCAGAGCAATGCAATGGGCAATTACTATGCTGCCTTCATTGCCCTGCAGACCGATGCCTACATCAAGCTGGACAGCATCGACCTGGCGGCACACACCCCGGTCCTGCGCTACAAAAGCGATGTCTATAATGGGACTTATGATCTGGGCGTTCAGAACGTGGCTTACCTGTACATGGACCGTCTGGGTTACGGCAGTACCTACAGCAACGATATCACCAACAATGACCGTTGGGGCATGCTGGGGACGAACCAGACCAAGGCGGTATTCCTGGAGAACAGCATCATCAACCGTATGGATGCCCATCGCGGCATCACTGACCTGTATATCCGGGATACGGTCTTAGGATGCAAAGGTCTGACAGTCGACGGTCAGGGGAAGTTCCTGGCGGAGAATGTAGTTTTTGATCAGGCTTATCAGCCGATCTCTCTGCGGCAGGACTATGGTGCTGCCTGGAACGGAGATATGTATTTCCAGGGCATCTCTTTCTTCCTGCCAACAGACGGAGCATACCTGATCTATGCCAACAATACCCAGAACTGGGATTTCGGCTACCGTTCGTACTTCCCGAACATGTACCTGAACGATGTCTATATCAGTTCTTCCAACAAGGCTCCGGCTACTCTGCTGTGGCTGGCAGATACCAAGACCAAAGACAGTTCCAAAGCCAATAACCTGTATTACTTTAAAGGTTCCCTGCAGATATCGGATGTCACGACCAGGGACCTGGGAAGTTTCCGGCTCTTCGATTTCTATTTCCCACGGGAGACCGTGAATCTGCAGAAGTCTTCCTACGGCGGAGACAACCAGGTCACTCTGGACCTCGACAGTAAGGTCGCCGTCAACGCTGACCTCTCTGTATCGAATCCGAAGTTCAAGCTTGGTTCTGCCAGCGGCAATCCTTCAGGAACGAGACGTTATCTGCAGGCTCTCTACAGCAAGGGCCTCTCTGTCATCAACGGTTCCTACGAACCCATCCCGGTATCAGCCATAAATCTCAACGTTTCCTCTTTAACGCTGAAAGAAGGGGAACAGTCTCTGCTGAAGATGACGCTGAGTCCGCGCTGTGCCGATAAGAGGATCTCTTATTCCTCCTCGAACTCTTCTGTCGTTTCTGTAGACAGTGTCGGTCACATTCAGGCGAATGGTCCCGGACAGGCTGTGATCACGGTCACGGCGCCAAACGGCAAACAGACCAGCTGTACGGTCACGGTCACGGAAGTCCCGAAGCCCAGCAATCCGAAACTGGTCGCGATCTACAATTCCGCCAGCGGGGCAGATATCCGCTTCAAAGCGGTCGAGGGTTACACCGACTACACGATCATGCGCAAAGAGGGCGGAGTCTGGAAGGAAGTAAAGACTGTGTCTCTGAACTCCCTGAAGCAGGAAGGCGGAGGCTATAAGTATATCGATACCGAGGTAAAGGGCAATTACGGCAAAGGCTATATCTACTCAGTAGCTCTGAAGGATGAAGACGGAAATGTCTATTACGACCGGACCGGGCTGGCTCTCTATCGTCTGGACAAACCGGTCATCACCTCTGCGGTTCGGACATCGGATACGGAAGTGACGGTCAGCTGGACGAAACTGGATGCGAAGGGTTATGAACTGCAGTATACGACGGACGGCGGCAAGAACTGGTACCTCGGCGGAAGCACGGAAAAAACTTCCTTCGCGATCGGCGGTCTGAAGAAGAACGATGAAGTGACCTTCCGTCTGCGCTGCTACAAGGACAATGCCAATCGCGGAAGGACCTACTCACAGTACAGCGACTGGGTGAAGGCAGGCAGTGAAGTCCTGAAGAAGCCGACACTGGTCGCCATCTACAACTCCGCCGGAGGTGCAGATATCCGCTGGAAGCCAATGACCGGTGTCAATGAATACACCATCATGAAGAAGACAAACGGCAAATGGGCAGAAGTAGTGACCGTAAAAGCATCTTCTCTTACCAAAGACGGAGGAAACTACAAGTATATCGATACCTCTGTGAAGGGCAATTACGGCAGAGGCTATATCTACTCGGTAGCCATAAAAGACAGCAAGGGAAACCTTCTCTATGACACCTATGGCCTGCCGCTGTATCGCCTGCGGCAGCCGTCGATCACTTCAATCACTTCCTCGTCCGGCAAGGTGACGCTGAACTGGACAGCAACAGAGTGCCAGGGCCATGAAGTGCAGTATTCGGCCGATAACGGCAAGAGCTGGCAGAAAGCCGAAGAGGTCAAGGACGGGAAACAGACATCCCAGACGCTCAGCGGTCTGAAAAAAGGAACGACCTATGTCTTCCGGATAAGATGTCAGAAGACCAACAAGGACCGGGGACGTACCTGGAGCCAGTACTCCGAATGGAAGAAATGTACAGTGAAGTAAGCGAGGGACACGGAAGTGTCCCTTTACCTTAAAACGTGTATAATGACGGTAAAGTATTGAGGTTTATGTATATGAGGAAGTTATCATCTGTTTCTCTGATCACACTGCTCATCCTGTCCTTTTTTCTGACCGGGATCCGGGCGGAAGATCCTCTGCCGGAAGAGACGCCGGTCAGCGAACAGGAAGAAGGCCTTTCTGAGGATCTTTCCGCCGTGGAAGAGACCGCACCCGAAGAGACTGCCGGAGAAGCTGACAGTCTTTCGTCGGAAGAGAGATCAGGGATCTGCGGAACAGATACGATCTGGTCATTGTCTGCTGACGGTATTCTGACGATCAGCGGCAGCGGGAGGATCGGTGACTATACATTGAATTACTTTCCTGCTCCCTGGTATGACTACGCAGAAGACGTCCGGAAGATCGTCGTCGAAGAAGGGGTACAGGGGCTTGGCAACAGCTCCTTCTATGGGCTGTATAATGTACAGGAAGCTGTGCTCCCCTCCGGGATCACAGAGATCCCGGACTATGCCTTTTCCGGCTGTTCATCATTGCGAATCATTATTTTACCGGAGGGCCTGCAGAAGATCGGAGCACAGTCTTTCCAGGGTGCTGGTCTGGAAACACTCTCCTTCCCAAATGGATTGCAGGAGATCGGAGCACAGGCATTCTCTGCCTCGGGTATAAAAGAAGTCATCCTGCCGGAAGGCCTGCAGACGCTTGGCTCCGGAGCTTTCCATCAATGCCGGTCATTATCCGCGGTATCGATCCCTTCTACCCTGAAAGTACTGAACGGGAATCAGTTCATGGAATGTAAAGCACTGCAGACAGTCTACCTGCCGGGAACGATCGAAACGATCGGTCAGTATGTCTTTGGTTTTACCGATCTGAAAGATATTTATTATGACGGCTGTGCATTGGATTGGGAAAAGATCGATGCGAAAGGCAGTGACATTGAACGGGCGAAGCTTCATTTCCTCTCTTTTGATGAAGGCAGATGGGTCTGGTCGGAGGATCTTTCTTCGGCAGAACTGGTCTTTACCTGCAACAAAGATGCTTCTCATGTGGTAAGGAATCCTGCAAAAGTTACCAAAGAAACGGCCTGCGAAGACGGCGTCTATCGTTATACGGCCGTTGTTTCCTATAATGGCGAGGAATATACCGATATCCGGGAAGTTCCCGCATCTTTCAAAGGTCACGATTATGAACTGACGTCCTTTACCTGGAGACCGGCTTATACAGGTGCGGATGCCGTCTTTACCTGCAAGAATGATCCGACGCATGTCGTGAAGAAAGAAGCAGTGATCGAAACAGAAACGATCCCTGCGACCTGTACGGAAACAGGAAAAGAGATCAAGACTGCGAAAGTGGAACTGGATGGGAAGGAATACACGATCAAAAAGGAATGGACTCTTTATGCAAAGGGTCATGACTATCTTTTTGACCATTTTGAATGGTCGGATGATCTGAAGACAGCTGCAGTGCATGCGGTCTGCGAGAACGACCACAGTCATGTGCAGGACAGTCAGGTGACGGTATCGAAAAAGACTACAGACACCCAGACAGTATTCACTGCTTCTTATAACGACAGTCAGGGTAAACATACGGAAGAAAAGACGGTAAATGATATCGTTCTGGTCAGCGATAACGTCACCTATGATCAGGAGTTTGCCCGAAGATCATTGGACTATGTCAACCGGTTCCGGACGGGTCCGGAAGCCTGGTACTGGAGCAGCGACAACAAGACAAAGATCCAGGAAGATGATCTTGGTGCTTTGTCCTATGATTACGATCTGGAAAAGATCGCCATGCAGAGAGCTGTCGAAGCCGCTTTCAGCGGTGAGCACGATCGTCTGGACGAAGTATCCTGTCACCAGACAGCTGCAGATCTGGGTTACGATATCCTCTTTGGTGAAAATCTCGCTTTTGGTGGTGATACTCCGGAAGAGGTCGTAGAGAGACTGAAAGAAAAAGACGATAATTACAGCGGGCAGGGACATCGAAGGAATATGTTGAACAGGAGATATACCCGTTACGGAAGTGCCCGGATCCAGACAGAGAATAACGGTGTCGTATTCGTACAGGTCTTTGCCTGGGGAGAGAACACTTCCTCCTATACCGAACCTTTCCGGAAAACAGTGACCGGAAAAGCCAGAGTCAATGTCAATCATGTTTCCTGGTCGGCAATATGGAATACCTATGATACAGAACTGTATATCGGGGAAACGATGGATCTTTCGCAGAAGACACTTTTGCAGATGGGCTTCCTGAACGGCTATTTCAACAGTCAGGAAGTATCCACTTCCCGGACTCCTCTTTCCTGGAAAGCAGATTCCGGGAATATCACTGTCAAGAATAATCGTCTGACAGCTGTATCGCCCGGTGAAGCCAGGATCGCAATGATCGCTCCCGATGGGAAAACACAGCTGTCGCTCTCTCTGACCGTGGCAGATAAAAAGATCCCCACGCTGAGAGCCGTATATAATTCGGCCAACGGTGCAGATATCCGCTGGAAGCCTCTGGAAGGCGTAGAAGAGTACGTCATCATGAAGAAGACCAACGGTGTCTGGGCAGAAGTAACGACAGTCAAAGCTTCTTCTCTGACCAAAGAAGGAGGCAACTATAAATACATCGACGGTTCTATCAAAGGACAAGAATACTATGGCAAGGGCTATATCTACTCGGTAGCGGTCAGAGACAATAACGGATATCCGGTCTACGACACTCTTGGTCTGCCGCTTTATCGTTTGAACAAACCGACATTCCGGTTTGCGTCAAAACAGTCGGACAGTTCCGTTGAACTGTCCTGGAACGAAGAGAAATGCGACGGATATGAAGTACAGTATTCTGCTGATAACGGCAAGACCTGGATGAAGGTCCCGGAAACGAAGAAGTCTTCGATAACAGTCGAAGGGCTGGATCTGAAGAAACAGAACTATGTTTTCCGTTTGCGCATTCAGAAGACCAATAAGGACCGGGGCACGACCTGGAGCCAGTATTCGGATTGGATCAGTCCGGGAGAGTCGGTATCAGGGAAGCCCACACTGACGGCGATCTACAATTCTGCCAACGGTGCCGATATCCGCTGGAAGCCGATGAACGGCGTAGACGAGTACACGATCATGAAAAAGACCGGCGGTGTATGGGCAGAAGTCACTACCGTGAAAGTTTCCTCTTTAGTTAAGGATGGAGGAAACTACAAGTATATCGATACCACCGTAAAGGATGACTATGGTAAAGGATATATCTATTCTGTAGCTGTCAGAGACAGTAAGGGAGACCCGGTCTATGATACCTATGGTCTGCCGCTATACAGGCTGAGGGCTCCGACGATCCTGACAGGCGTATCTCCCGGTCCGGGGGATATCACCCTGACATGGTCAAAGGAAGAGTGCAATCTCTATGAAGTCGAGGTGTCGGCAGACGGCGGCAAGACCTGGAACATTACCGCAAAGACTCCGGAGACGAAGATCGAGGGAACAGATGCCTATGCATCCGGTAAAGAATATGTTTTCAGGATGAGATGCCAGAAGACCAACAAATCCCGCGGTACGACCTACAGTCCGTGGAGTGCATGGAAAAAGGTAACGACGAAATAAACTAGTATAAGGCAGTAAAGAAGCGGATCTCTTCCGCTTCTTTCTTTCCCTCATTTGCGAAGAAACCTCTGTACTGATATTATTAACGCAGGCAAAAGGCTGATGTTTTCGGCATGCCGGAAAGGAGGATAAACGATACGTTCTGATCTACAGCCGCAGCATTTCGATCACTGGAGGTAAAAAATGAAGTACAACCGTACTATTGAAAACTTAAAAAAGAATACATTCCTGTTCCAGCAGCTGGTGAACCGGGACTTCATGCAGAAGTATAAGCGTACTGTCCTGGGCATGTTCTGGAGCGTACTGAACCCCTTATTGACCTTACTGGTCATGCGGGTCATCTTTACTGATTTCTTCGGCAGAAATACGGCTCATTACACCATTTATCTTTTCTCAGGCAATATCGTGATGTCCTTCTTCCGGGAAGCGACCAATAACGGTATGACCAGCTTGATGAACAACTCCGGGATCATCCAGAAGATCAATGTCCCGAAGTATCTTTTCCTGTTCTCCCGCAACGTCTCTTCCTTCGTCAACTTCCTGCTGACCCTGGGAGTCTACTTCATCTTCTGCATCCTCGACGGGATCACCTTCGGCCCGCATATGTTTGCCCTGGTCTTCCCGGTCATCTGTCTGACTGTACTGAATATCGGAGTCGGCATGATCCTTTCCGCCTGGTATATCTTCTTCCGGGACACCCAGTATCTCTACGGTGTCTTCCTGACTCTGCTGAACTACCTGTCCGTTATCTTCTATACCCTGGACCGCTATACCCCGGAAGTACAGAGACGCTTCCTGTTCAACCCGATCTACTGTATCATCAAGTACTTCCGTACGGTCGTCATCGACGGTACCATACCTTCTCTGCCCTTCCATTTCCTCTGTGCCGGCTATGCCCTGTTCTTCTTTGTGGTGGGATGCATCATGTATAAGAAGTACAACCACAAATTTGTCTATTATCTCTAGAGGTGACCATGGCTGTTATTGAATGTAAGAATGTCAGTATCCGTTACATCACCGGAGACTTCAAATCGATCGGTCTGAAGGAATACTTTGTCCGGAAGATGACCGGCAACTATCATGTGGAAGAGTTCTGGGCGGACCGGAACATCACCTTTAGTCTGGACAAGGGCGACATGCTGGGGATCATCGGTTCCAACGGCGCCGGCAAGAGCACGCTCTTAAAAGCGATCACCGGCATCATGCGTCCGGCCGAAGGCAGCGTCCATACCGAAGGCAGCATTGCTGCCTTACTGGAACTGGCCAGCGGTTTCGACAACGAGATGACTGTCCGGGAGAACACGTACTTACGGGGAGCGATGTTAGGCTACACCAAGGATTTTCTGGATGAGAAGTATAACGAGATCATCGAGTTCGCGGAACTGGAGGAATTCCAGGATTACCTCTTCAAACAGCTCTCTTCCGGTATGAAGAGCCGACTGGCTTTTGCGATCGCCTGTCTGGTGGATCCGGATATCCTGATCCTGGATGAAGTCTTAAGTGTCGGCGACGGCGCTTTCCAGCGCAAGAGCGGCGACAAGATGAAAGAGATCCTGGCCGGAGGCATTACGGGCATGTTCGTGTCGCACTCGGTACCGGCGGTCCGCGATGTCTGCAACAAGATCCTCTGGATCGATCATGGGAAGCAGATCGCTTTCTCCGATGATGTCGAACTGTACTGCGATGCCTATGAAGAGTTCCTGTATACCAAGAAACTGCCGAAGAACGAAGAAGATGTTCATAAACTGGCAGTAGCCTATCAGGAACGTATGAAAGCCCTGCGCGAAGAGAATCAGGAGAAAGAGGCCCGCAAGCTGGAAACGATCATCGAGAACGGCGACAAGCCTTCCGCTGTCAAGACGGCGATCCGTATCCTGCGTAAGAACCATCCGGAAGCCCTGAACGAAGAGATCATTGCCGAGGAGAAACTGGACTAGTCATGATCAGCGTCATCCTGCCTATCTATTGCACCAAAGCGGAATATCTGCACCAGTCGATCGGCTCCCTGCAGAAACAGACGGTCACGGATCTCGAGATCCTTTTGGTCGATGACGGCTCCCCCGCTTATGTAGGAGAGATCTGCCGTGAGTATGCGAAGCAGGATGCGCGCATCCGTTATCTCCCGATCGCCCATCAGGGCGTATCCGTTGCCCGCAATACCGGTCTGGAAGCAGCGAAGGGCGACTATATCGCTTTCGTCGATCCCGATGACTGGGTACTGCCGGAGTATCTGGAGACGCTGCTGGAAGGTATCGAAAAACATAACGTTCCGATGTCTGTCGTGGACAGTCAGATCTTCCTGGATGGGAAGATGCTGGAGAACCGTTTTCTCTTGGGAGAAAAAAGAGTCCTGAAGGGCACGGAGAAGAACGATCTGCTCTATCAGCTCTTCAGCAAGAAGCTTTCTGCCTACTATCCGCCTCATATCGCCTTCGGCGTTCCCTGGGGTAAACTCTTCCGGAGAGACTGGCTGGAGAGCCATCATCTGCGTTTCATTCCGGGCATGGTGCGTATGCAGGACAATATCTTTGTCCTCTATGCGACTGAGAATGCCGAAGCGATCGTCTATCTTCCGAAAGAACTCTATGTCTACCGGATGGAGCAGGGCTCTGCTTCCCGCCGTTATGATCCGCAGCTGATCTCTTATTTCGAGAAGTATTATGAAGAAGCGAAGAACTTCCTGGATACCTATCAGAAAGAAGAAGTGCTCTATAAAGCCCTGCAGATGAAGGAACTGACCAGTTTCCATTCCTACCTGAAGTATTACTATTTCCATCCCTCGCAGGAAGCTCCTTACGGTGAAGTTAAGAAGATGATCCTGCAGAAACTGCAGGCAGAGCCCTATGCTTCTGCTCTGCAGAATATCGATCCCTCGATCCTGAAGACAGAAGAGAAGATCTTCGTGACCTCCTTAAAACAGCACTGGATCTATCTTCTGAAGATCCTGATGAAACTGCGTAACCGAAAATGAACGAACTCAGAGTCACGGCCCTAGTGGTCACCTACAACCGCAAGGAACTCCTGCAGGAGTGTCTGACTGCGATCCTGTCGCAGACTTTTGCCGTGAACTCTGTCCTCGTCATCAATAACTGCAGCAGCGACGGTACTGAAGAACTGTTTAAAGAAGGCGGTCCTTTCTGTCAGGAGAAGATCGCTTTTCTGACTACCGAAAAGAATCTGGGCGGAGCCGGAGGCTTTGCCTATGGCTTTGAGAAAGCCAGAGACTATGACCGTTTGTGGATCATGGATGATGACACTATCCCGACAGAGACCGCTCTCGAAGAACTGCTGAAGGCGGAAGCGTCATTGACGGAAAGACCGGGCTTTTTAGCCAGTGCCGTCTATGGACCGAAAGGGGAAGCGATGAACGTTCCGGTCCTCGACCGGAGGCCTTCGGAGAACGGCTATGAAGACTGGTACCGCCATCTCTCTGATTCGCTGATCAAGGTGCGCAGTGCGACTTTCGTATCGCTGCTGATCTCGGCGGAAGCGGTGCGGAAGATGGGACTGCCCATCGCCGAATACTTCCTCTGGGGTGATGACACCGAATATACGACGAGGCTTTCCCGTTACTATGGAGATTCCTATCTCTGCGGGAAGAGCACGGTCATCCACAAACGGGCCAATGCCAAGAGGCTGTCGATCCTGACCGAAGAGGATCCCAAACGGATCGGGACCTTCTTCTATCTCTACCGCAATTCTTTACTGACGGCGAAGAAGTATAACCCCAAAGGGAATTCGGCTCTGCATGTCTGTGAGTTCCATCTGCTGGCGCTGAAATGCCTCTTCGGCAGCAATGTCAAGGAAAGAGGAAAGAAGTTCCTGACCGTGGAGAAAGCGATCTTCAGCTATCTCTTCGGCTGTAAGGAGATCAAAGAGAAACTGCGAGGCATCCCCCATGCCTAGCATCTCCATCATCCTCCCCATCTATAACGCCTCCTCCTGTATCGAAGAGACTTTAAACTGTATCCTTTCTCAGACCTTCAATGATTATGAAGTGATCTGTGTCGATGATGGCTCAACAGACAATACTTTAGAAGTATTAAAAGAATACGAAAAGAAAGATAACAGGATAAAGGTCATCTCTCAGTCCAACGGCGGAGCAGGAAAAGCCAGGAATACCGGATTAGACAATGCATCAGGAGATTACTTAGCCTTCTTGGATGCCGATGATCTCTATGACCCGGATATGTTAAGTAAAGCTTATTCCAAAGCCGTAGAAGGCAATGCCGACTTAGTAGTATGGAAGTGTGACAGGTATAACGATACTACCAGGGAATACTCTCCTACTCCCTGGACCTTAAGAGAGAAAGATCTTCCTCCTTACCGTCCCATGTACTACCGTAACTTCACCGACAATGTCTTTAAAGTATTTGTCGGCTGGGCCTGGGATAAACTCTTCAAGAGAGACTACATCTTAGAGAATCATCTTCGTTTCCAGGAGATACGGACCAGTAATGATATGCTCT
>JAFWEP010000013.1 GCA_017512885.1 Erysipelotrichaceae bacterium | reverse complement strand
GAGACTCTTGATGACAAGAGTGATGAACTGATCCAGGAGATATTCGACAAGATCAATAAAAGGCCACGCAAATGCCTCGGCTACAGAACACCTTATGAAGTCCATTATTCAACAGAGTTGCGATTGATTTGACAATTCAAGTTCAAAGATATCCTGCGGCATGCCGACTGTCTCTCATGGCGAGCGGTTGCTGCTTTTTTTATTCCTTCTGCTGTAACTGTAAAGAAAATGCAACTTCTTTCTGAAAATAATGTAAAATAGTAAACAGTATGTTAGAGAAGCTCATGATCACCATTCCCGAACTGACGGGAAGCGAAGAAAGAAAACTGTATATCTACACTCCCGATCAGGAAGGCCCCTTCCCGGTCCTCTATATGTTCGACGGTCAGAACCTGTTCGAAGATGAAGAAGCTTCCTTCGGCAAGTCCTGGGGACTCTTGTCTTTCTTACAGGAATACGAAGTGCCTTTAATGGTCGTAGGAGCGGAATGCAACCACCACGCGGAAGACGATCCCTTCGGACGTCTCTCCGAATACAGTCCTTTCTCCTTCTCCGATCCGCATTTCGGCGATATCACCGGCAGAGGCGAGATCACCATGAACTGGTACGTCAACACCTTAAAGCCTTATATCGACGACAACTACCCCGCTCTCCCCGATCGGGCCCACACTTTCATCGGCGGCAGTTCGATGGGTGGTCTGATGACGCTCTACGCTCTCTGCGCTTACAATAAGGTCTACTCCCGCGGAGCTGCTCTGTCCCCTTCTCTGAACTTCTGTCCGGAAGAGGTGCAGGCTTTGATCCGCAAGACCCGTTTCCCCCGTTCCACGGTTCTTTATATGGACTGCGGGGAGAAAGAGATGCCTTACGAAGCCAGCCGGAGGAACTATGCCGATATCTGTTCACTCCTGATCCGCAAGAAGGTCCTGCTGGAGAGCCGCATCGTTCCCAGCGGCGTCCATAACGAAGCATCCTGGGAGAAACAGGTGCCCTTCTTTATGGATGTCCTGTTCTATCACTTAAAAGGTTTCTATTGATCCTGGAGGTCTTATGAAAAATTTTATCTACTTATCCCCGAACTTTCCGGCCAATCACTGGAATTTCTGCTACCACCTGAAGAGGAACGGTCTGAATGTCTTAGGCATCGGCGACTGCCCCTATGATCAGCTGAGCGAGGAATTGAAAGGTTCCCTGACCGAATACTACAAGGTCTCTTCCCTGGAGAACTATGACGAAGTCTACCGCGCTGTTGCCTTCTTTGCCTTCAAATACGGCAAGATCGACTGGCTCGAGTCCAACAACGAATACTGGCTGATCAGAGATGCGCAGCTGCGGGAGGACTTCCATATCACCAGCGGTTTCCTGCCGGAAGATATGGACGCCGTCAAATACAAGTCCCGCATGAAGGAATACTATGAGAAAGCCGGCGTTCCCGTTGCCCGCTATCATCTGGTCGATACCGTCGAAGACTGTAAGAAGTTCATCGAAGAAGTCGGTTACCCGGTCGTCGTCAAACCGGACAACGGCGTCGGCGCCAGCGATACCCACAAGTTAAAGAAAGACGAAGATCTCGAACTCTTCTTTGAGACAAAGATGGACGTCCCCTACATCATGGAAGAATTCATCGACGGTCAGGTCGAGAGCTATGATGCGGTCATCGATTCCCATGGCGAACCGATCTTCGAGAACGGCAACGTCACCGTCAGCAACCTCATGGAGACCGTTTCCGAGAACGGCAACTCCGCTTTCTACGAAAGAAGCGTACTGCCCAAGGAACTGCTGGAGAAAGGACGGGCCGTGGTCAAGGCCTTCAACGTCCGTTCCCGTTTCGTCCACTTTGAATTCTTCAAACTGAACTCCGACCAGCCAATCGGCAAAAAGGGCGATTTCGTCGCCCTGGAAGTCAATATGCGTCCTCCGGGAGGCATTGCCCCGACCATGATGAACTATGCCAATGGAACCGATGCCTACGAGATCTGGGCGGATATGATCGCTTTCGACAGGTCTGACCGACACAGAGAGAGGAAACAGATCTGTGTCTTTACCGGAAGGAGAGACGGACACGAATTCCGCAAGTCTGCCGAAGATATCCGTAAGAAGTACGGAGACAGGATCGTTGAGGAAGGGCCGGTCGAGAAAGCTCTCTCCGGAGCGATGGCCGACTATATGTTCCTGGGACTGGTCGACACCAAGAAGGAAGCCGATCAGTTCATCACCGATGTCCTGAGCGAAAAGAAAAAGAAGTAAACGAAGAGCCTGCAGGCTCTATTCTTCATTCAGGGCTTTGACTTTTTCAAGGTCTACGGCCGTGATATGGCAGTAACCGTCCGGGATCTTGTCCAGATAGTCCTGGTGGTATTCCTCGGCTTCGTAGAAACATTCTAACGGCTTGAGTTCGACCTGGAACACAGCCGTTTTCTTTCTCTCTTCCGCGAAGACTCTTTCGATACGTTCCTTCAATGCCGGGTCCTTGTAGTAGACGCCGGTCTGATACTGCGTTCCCACATCCCCTCTCTGGGCATCTTTCTCAGTGGGATCGATGCAGAGGAAATAGGCCTTCAGGACTTTCTCCAGGGAGATGAGCGCCGGATCATAGGTCACCCGCACCGTCTCCCGGTAACCGGTATTGTGACGGATGATGTCCTCGTAGCGGGGATCTTTCTGCGTTCCGTTGGCGTAACCGACGCAGGTATCCGTCACCCCTTTCAAGAGCTTAAAGACCCGCTCCGTGCCCCAGAAGCAGCCTCCGGCCAGATAGAGCACTTCCTCCCCTTCCGGAGCGTAATGATTATCCCGGCGGGTCGCTGCATCGTGATAGACATAGTGCAGCTCTTCTCCCTGCATCGGTCTTCTTTGGAAACCGTTGTGTTCCAGGACATGCCGGGCCATCTCGTTGCCGGCAGCTGTATAAGCTTCAAAGCTCGTGAGACCTTTCTTCTTATATTCCTGCAAAGCCAGATAGAGACCGCGGGAAGCGTAGTGCTTTCCTCTTTCGCTCTCTTTTACCGCAAAACGGATCCTCTTTGTCTCCGGCTCATAAGAGAGCGTACCGACTGCTTTCTCTTCCGTGCAGATCTGATAAGAGAAAGGTCCTTCCTCCTTCAGAAAGACCTCTTGAAACGCTTTCATGATAATTTCTTGTACAGATAGTTCCCCAGCATCTGTACCAGCTGGACGAAGACGATCAGGATCAGCGAACAGACCACGAGATAGCTCGTGTTGTAGCGCTGATAACCGTAACGGATGGCGACATCGCCGACACCGCCGCCACCGACCGTACCGGCCATTGCCGAATAGCCGATCAAAGATATCACCAGCATGATCACATTATTCACCAAGCGCGGCACGGACTCCTTGAAGTAGACCCGGGTGATGATCTGGGCATCACTGGCCCCGAAGGAACGGGCCGCCTCGATGACGCCGGGATCCGTTTCTCTCAGAGAGTTCTCAAAGAGACGGGCCACATAAGGAACAGCGGAGATCGTCAAAGGCACGATCATCGCCGTAGTGCCGATTGCCTTGCCGACGATGAAGCGGGTAAAGGGGATCAGGATGACCAAGAGGATGATGAACGGGAAGGAACGGAAGATGTTCACGACCAGCGATAAGGCTTCATAGATGGCCTTATTGGGCTTTAAGCCGTCCGGCGCGGTCAGTGTCAGGATGACCGCCGGGATGACGCCTAAGAGGATGCTGAAGATCGTGGACCAGAACACCATGTAGAGGGTCTCCCGGAAAGCGGCAAAGATCATATCAAGCATTTACAGCACCTCCCAGGCCACTCCGACCCTGTTCAGGTAGGCAAGGACGTTGTCCCTGTCTTCCTCTTTGACATTGATGACGAGACTGCCGTAGACACTGGAACGGAAATCTTCCAGTTTGCCCCAGCAGATACTGAAGTTGATGTTGAGCTCACGGGCCATCATGGTGATGATCGGCTCGTCGGTCTTATCGGTAAAGAACAGCTGGATATTGATGCCTTCGGCAGGCAGGAGATTGCTGTCGGACTGCAGGAACTTCTTGACGTCCTTCTCCGGCTTGACGAAGAGCTCTTCCGGTCTTCCTTCGGCCAGGACCCTGCCGTCCTTGATGAAGGCCACTCTCCGGCAGATCTGCTTGACGACCTCCATCTGGTGGGTGACCACGATGATGGTGATGCCAAGCTCCTTATTGATCTGCTGCAGAAGGTCCAGGATGCCGCGGGTGATCGCCGGATCCAGAGCAGACGTCGCTTCGTCGCAGAGCAGGATCTTGGGGTCGAGCACCAGGGCGCGGGCGATCGCAACACGCTGTTTCTGACCACCGGACAATTCCCGGGGCCGGGCATGCAGCTTCTCTTCCAGGCCGACCATCCGGACCAGCCCTTCGATCTTCTCTTTTGCCTCCGGGGTCTTCGTATCGATGCCCCAGAACTTCATCGGCAGAGCGACATTGTCATAGACATCGAGCCTTTCCAGCAGGTTGAAGTTCTGAAAGATCATGCCCATCGTCCGCTGCAGTTCGTGCAGGGCCTTTTCGTCCTTCTTATTGACCTTGACGCCGTTGACCACGATCTCACCGGACTGATAGTCTTCCAGTCCGTTGATGCAGCGCAGCAGTGTGGATTTGCCGGCACCGCTCTGACCGATGATGCCGTAGATCTCGCGATCGGCGATATGAATGGTAATGTCCTTTAATACTTCCAGATCACCGAATCTCTTGGATACATTGAGTATATCGACCATAGCGTACCTCCCGGGAAATGCATTTTATCATAAAGCGAAGAATGATCGGTATCTTTCGATACCGATCATCTCAGTTGAACTTTGAAGATCTCTTACTTCAGATCAGCAGCGCTGACGAAGGAAGTGATGACGGAACCTTTGTAGGTATCTTCGATGAACTTGGCAACTTCGTCACTCTGAATGGCAGCAACCAGAGCCTGAACGGCTTCACTGTTCTCGTTGCCTTCCTTGACGACGATGAAGTTCGTACGGCGGATCGTGGCTTCCTCATCGAAGGTCTCAACGAAGATGGCCGGATGAGTGGAAGGCAGACCGGCACCTAAAGCGTAGTTGCCGTTGATGACCGCACCAGCGACATCCGGCAGCGTGCCCGGCAGGTTGGCAGCTTCGTTGGGAACGATCTCGTAACCGTGCGGGTTGGTCGCGGCATTGCCGTTGAAGTCGGTCTCATCGAGGTAGCCGTCCTTGCCCGGATCGTTCAGGAGACCGGCCTGGATCAGGACATGCAGGGCTCTGTCTTCGTTGTCCGCATCGTTCGGAACAGCGATGGAAGCGCCGTCCTGCAGTTCGGAGAGATCCTTCAGGGATTCGGAATAGAAGCCCATCGGTTCGATATGAACGCCGCCGACCGCTACTAAGTGCAGGCCGTTGGATGCGTTCTGGTCATTCATATAGCCCAGAGTCTGGAAGTAGTTGGCATCCAGTTCGCCGGCTTCCAGGGAAGTATTGGGCAGGACGTAATCGGTGAATTCCACGATCTCCAGAGAGTAGCCCTGCGCATTCAGGACTTCGCCGGCCTTCTGCAGGATGTCGACCATCGGGACCGGGTTGCAGCCGACGGTGATCTTTGCCTTTTCGGGAGCAGGCGTAGCGCTGCTGGCGGGGGTGGCGGAACTGGAATTGGAGCTGCAGGCTCCGAGAGTGAGGACTACCAACAGGGCAGCCAGGATCGTAACTAATTTCTTCATCGTTTTCTCCTCCTTCTTTTTGGCTTGAAAAGGAAACTCTGGGAGCTGTAATAATAGAAAACACGCCCAGCTATAAGGGCGTGTCGTTACGCGTTACCACCTTACTTCAAAACAACCTCACGATTGTTTCCTCTTCAAGTACGCTGAAACCAAATCAGTTATACTCTATTGCGTTAACGGGCAATCCCGTCAGAGCCTACGTATCGACTCTGCGACTCCCAGATCATCTTCCGTCCCGCCTTTCTCTTCCCCTTTCACCACTCCAGGGACTCTCTTGGCAGACCTTCGGAACGTACTCTTCTGTTCTCTGTCTTTAATACCTATTTTAGGTATTCGCGTTTCGATGTCAAGAATATTTTTTCAGAAATTTATGAAACTGTTTTCAATCATCGATCCGTCTGCCTTCGGGATCATAGAAGCGGACCGGCAGATGATAGACATAGTCAAAGCAGTAGTCCTGCAGGGCATCGACCGCTTCCCCTACGCTCATTTCTCCCAGTGAGACCGCAAAGAAACTCTCCCAGTCAGGATAGATCCTTCCGCTCCCGTCCGGGAAGTCGATCGTCTTATCGATCCCCAGCAGATACTTCTTTCCGCTGATCTCCAGCTCGTAAGCGGCTGTCCGGGACAGACAGTCCAGGAATTCCTTTCGTTCCATAGAAGGAAAAGGAGACCACCTAAGCGACGCTCCTGACGATAGCTTCCGCAGCACCCTGACTCATCTCGAGCTGCGAGATCAGGATGTAGTAGAGATCATCCTTTTTGAAGAGGACCAGCGAGACGCCCTTCTCATCGCCATAGGTATGGACCAGGGTGTCATCCACGAAGAAGTCCTTCTCGTTCGCATAGAAAGAAGGATCGTTGTTGAGCTCCTCGCTGTTCAGCACGGCGGAGATACGGCAGGTCAGGCCGAGATTGCTGTCGGCTTCCTGATAACGGACTTCCACGACCGAACCGTCATTGTAGACCCGGTAGCCTTCCTTGCGCAGACCTTCCAGCATCTTGGTCGGTTCCGCGAAATCACGTTTGAAGAAGGTGACTGCATCTTCTTTCTTCCTGACTTCGATGTAGGGCTTCAGTTCTTCTTCCGGCCCTTCGTTGGCTTTGGCGTAGACAGCTGCGGCGGCTATACCGGCGGCAGCAGCCAGGATCGTTCCGGTGACCAGTTTTTTCATGAACGACATAGACATATCCTCCGTATTCAGTTTAGCACGATTTACTTCTGATAGGCGATCAGCGGGATATAGAGCTCATCCGGACACATGCCGGCATGCTGGCCGGCGAACTTGAAGGCTTTGGCCGGATCTTTCCGATAGGAGAAGCAGACATCGCTCTTGGCGATAGCCAGATAATCTCCGAGCAGCCCTTCAAAGCGGGGATGGTCCCGATGCGGACCGAAGAGCTTCGTATCCAGTACCTGCTGTTTGCTGAGCAGGACGAAATCATCCTGGAATTCTTCCTTGAACTCCTTTTCGAAACGTTCCCGGCATTCCTCTTTGACGAAGAGGGCCTGCGCCCGGGTCTCGATGCTGGGAGCGCGGTAGAAATAGTCACGGTACTTCGTGTAGTAGAGGTTGACATCGCGGTGGATATCGACCTGACCGTGATCGGCGACCACGATCATCATCGTATCTTCTGCGAGGTTATCAGCCAGATGCTGCAGCTCGCTGTTGATGCGGAGCAGACAGGCATCCGCTTCCGGAGAGCTCGGACCGACCTTGTGCATCAGGGAATCATATTCATCCCAGTAAGCGTAGATATAGCGGTATTCGCCTGTATGCGAGTAGCCGATCAGACGTTCGGTCATTTCCGCAAAGGATGCGCAGCCGTCCTCCCGGAAAGCCGGATAGAGGACCCGGGCCGGGATGCCCTGCTGCCGCAGTTCTTCATCAGTCGAAGTGACCGGGATCAGATCGTAGACATAGTTCTCCCCGTAATTGATATCGGAGTAATAGCCGATGCCCCGGAACGGGATGACCGTGTCATCCACCTCCGGGAAGTATTCGCACCAGCCTAACCAGGCATTCTCATTGGGAGCCTTGCCGTTCTGGATGGCCGTCGTAGCCGCCGTTGTCGTCGGCGGGAAGACGGTCATCGTCTTGTACAGCATATTCTTCCGCGCGAAAGCTTCCGGGGGAAGTTTCTTTTCGATCAGATTCGCACCCATCGCATCGATCAGGATCAGGAAGATCTGTTTCGGCTTCCTCTCCTGCAGCAGTTTCTGCAGACGGTGTTCGGGAGCGAAGGAAGAAGAGAGTCCGTAATACTCCCGGATCGCCGCTACCGAAGCCAGGATACTGTCTTCATAAGGGACGATCATCAATCCATATCCTTCAGGAAAGCAGTGTAGGCCTGTACGGCTTCATAGATATCGGCTTTCGAGGAGACTTCATAGCAGGAATGCATATTCTGGACCGCGATACCGGCATCGATGACGTCCATATCGAGGTTGGCCAGGATGTAGGCGATGGTCCCGCCGCCGCCGGCATCGACTCTGCCCAGTTCCGCTGTCTGGAACATGACTTTATTCTCGTCCATGACCTTGCGCAGCTTGCCCAGGAATTCAGCATTGGCATCATTGCAGCCGCTCTTGCCGCGGGCGCCGGTGTACTTGTTGAAGACGATGCCTTTGCCCATGAAGGCGGAGTTCTTCAGTTCGAAGACGGCCGGGAAGTTCGGCTCATAGGCAGCCGAGACATCGCTCGACAGCATGCGCGAATTGTGCAGCGCTCTTCTCAGCAGCAGATCGTTGTAGTCGGTGGTCTTGGCGATCATCTCGGCGATGGCATTCTCGAAGAAACGGGACTGCATGCCGCTGTTGCCCTGGGAACCGACTTCTTCCTTATCGACCAGGATGCAGCAGGAAGTACGTTCCGGCTTCTTGATCTCAAGGATCGCTCTTAAGGAAGTATAGGCGCAGATCTTGTCGTCCTGTCCGTAGGCAAAGACCATCGAACGGTCAAGACCGTAGTCTCTGGCCTTTCCGGCCGGAACGGCTTCCAGTTCGGCGGAGAGGAAATCATCCTCTTCGATGCCGTATTTCTCTTTCAGGATGGCCAGGACGTTCTTCTTGACCAGATCCTTCTCTTCCCCTTCTGCCTTGAGCGGGATCGAACCGACCAGGATATTCAGGTCTTCGCCTTCGATCGCCGTCGCTGCCGGCTTCTTCATCTGTTCGGCAGCCAGGTGGATCAGGATATCGCTGATGCCGACGACCGGATCGTTCTCGTCTTCACCGACGCAGACCTGTACCAGCGTGCCGTCCTTCTTGGCAACGACGCCGTGCAGGGACAGGGGCTGAGTGACCCACTGGTACTTCTTGATGCCGCCGTAGTAGTGCGTATCCAGGAAGGCCAGACCGCTGGCACCGTCCTCATAGAGCGGCACCTGCTTGATATCGAGACGCGGAGAATCGACATGAGCGCCCAGGATATTGAGACCCTTTTCCAGCGGCTGTTTGCCGATGGCGAAGAGACACAGGGATTTGCCGCGGTTGTTGACATAGACCTTATCGCCGGCTTTCAGTTTCTTATACTTTTCCAGCGGTTTGTAGCCTTTCGTCTCGGCCAGCTTGATCGCTTCCGCGACCTGTTCCCTTTCGGTCTTGGCAGCCGTGATAAAGGCTTTGTAGTCATCAGCCAGATCAAAGATCGGCTGACGTGCTTCTTCCGGGTATTTCTCCCAAACTGTTTTCATAAGATCCTCCTTTTATCCGTAGATCAGTTTGTAGGCAATGACCATGACGACCGTGATCAGAGCAGGGATCAGCTGCGGCAGACGCCGCTGCAGATGCGATTCCCCGGCATTGGTCAGACAGACGTTCGGGTCATTGGGATCGAAGAAGACCGCGATCTTCTCCGGGGTGTCTTTTAAGACTGTTTTCAGGACGTAAGGCCGGCCGTTGTGCTGGAAGTGATATTCAGCAAGGTATTTCCCTCCCTGCGCTTCCCGCTTAAAGAACGTAGCCGTAGCGACTCCGCCCCGCGAAAGGAAGGAGCGCATCTTTGCCGAATTGCCGGTCAGTGAGAAGAAGACGACGCTGATCAGTTCCAGTACGACACAGACCGCTACCACGATCAGCATCGTTCTATCCTGTGAAGTAAAGTTTGCGAACATAGTCCCTCCTTAAGGTTTTATTATAAAACAAAAAGCGCCGTAGCGCTTTGTTTTCAATGGCGCAGACTACAGGATTTGAACCTGTGATACGCTTTTGGCGTATGCCACCTTTCCAAGATGGTTGTTTCAGCCACTCACACAAGTCTGCACAGTAAGATATATGGCGCGCCCAGTAGGAATCGAACCTACAATCTTCAGAATCGGAATCTGACACTCTATCCATTGAGCCATGGGCGCACTATTTGCCGCTGCTTCCGAATCCCCCGGTCCTGATGTCTGCCACCGTCTCTTCCTCTGCCGTGAAGTACGGCAGGAAGATGCCCTGGACGATCCTCTCGCCGGCTTCCAGAGTGACTTCCGCAGTTCCTCTGTTGACCAGTGCGATCTGGATGTGCCCTTCGTTGGCAGCCCCGTAGTAGTCCGCATCGATGATCCCGACCGTATTGGCCAGCATCAGACGATATTTGACCCCCAATGAGGAGCGCGGAACGATCGTAAGTACGAAGGCACTATCTATATTAGCACGAATGCCTGACGGAAGTAAAATCATTTCGTTCTCTTTTAAAGAAAATTTGTAAGGAGTCACGAAATCGTAGCCTGCCGAAGAGACGCTGGCCCTCTTTGGGAGAGCGATCCTCTCATAAGCTTCCTTCACTTCCTCTTCGGAGAGCCAGGGAAGATTCTTCCCGGAATCCTTCTGAAACTGCCCGAAAGAGACCTTTTCAAACCGTGCGATCGAATTCACGAAAAAATCATAACAAATATCTTGCCAAAAGGAAAGAACTATGCTAGTATTTGAGAGCACCAAATTTGGGGAAGAAGTACTCAAGTGGTCGAAGAGGTGCCCCTGCTAAGGGCATAGGTCGGTTAACACCGGCGCGAGGGTTCAAATCCCTCCTTCTTCGCCAGTAATTTGTGCAGGTGTAGTTCAATGGTAGAACACGTCCTTGCCAAGGACGATACGGCGGTTCAATTCCGCTCACCTGCTCCATGGTGCATTGGTGTAGCGGTTAACATGCCTCCCTGTCACGGAGGAGATCACGGGTTCGATTCCCGTATGCACCGCCATTAAAATAGAAGACCCTTGCGAAAGGGTTTTTGTTTTACCCTGAACACCCGGAAAAGCCTGTAAGACTATTTCCGGGTGTTTTATTCTTCTTGTGTCTGCATTCTGGTATGATGAAAGCGAAGGGTCACGATCATGACGATACGGAAACTGATCATCATCGGAGGGATCATTATGCTGCTGAGTTCTTTAACAGCCTGTTTTTCGAAGACCTATACCATTGGGACCGATCCGAAACTTGAAGACATCACCAGCGTCACGATCGGCGGCGGCGGCATGGAATATTCCTCTTCCTGGAGCTGGTCTGCCTGCCATTCCGAAAGAAAAGACAGTTACGAACTGCAGCGGGTCTGGTGGAGCGAAGACGCTAACGAGATGAAAGACGTTACCGTTGCGATCGACAGCTATGCCTATGAGAAGATCCTGGACTCCCTTAAAGATCTGAAGTACGTCAGATACGATCCGCCAAAAAGTGTTATGGACGGTTATTCGGAATCCGCCCGTATCTTCTGGCCGGATCACCCTTCCGGATCCTATCGCATCGATTTCGGCGAGAGAGGCATGCAGGAGCTGCTTTCCGCAATGAATGAAGCCTGGGGCAATCATGCCTACAAGACCAATGAAGCCGTTTCCGTAAAAGGAATGTCCTTCTTCTCTTTCTCCTACGGACCGACGGATCTCGCTTACGGAAATGATGCTTATACCGCAGAGATCAACGAAACAGGCGATCAGGTGCTGCTGACCCGCAAGCTGTCCGGTCAGCCGGAAGAAGAAGCGCAGCAGAAGAGTGTCACTGCCTCCTTCCTGGCCAGACTGGAAAACATCGTCAGATCTGTCGGCGCAGACAGATGGGACGGCTTCTCCGGAAATGACAGCTGGGTCATGGACGGTTCTGCTTTCTCGCTCTTCATCAGCACCGAAGACGGGAACTCGATCTCGGCAAACGGCCACGAGATGTATCCGGAAGGTTTTACGCTCCTGAACAAAGAGGTCGCAGATCTCTTTGCAGAGTACTTCCCGCCGGAAGGAGAATGAGACCATCACACAGATCGAAATGGCCATCCTCATCTGACTTAAGAAAAAAGAGCTTCCGTCATAAAGACAGAAGCTCTTTTTCCAGTGATATTCCCGTTTTCCTATGCAGCGGTGTTCGGTACCGTGTAAGGCTTGTCCGGTGCCGGGACGGGAGCGGGAGCACACGTCGGTCCCGGTTCAGACGGCAGCCTATTCTATGCTGACAGATTATATTCTCTGTAATAAACAGGTCATCGGCAATATGCAGGATCCTCAGAAAACACCGGGCTCGTGCTATAATCTGACTGACATGGCTCACAACGAAGAAGAAAGACAGAGGTTATTCACCCCTGCCCAGCAGATCGACCGTTCGGTCTTCAAAAAATACAAGCCTGCCCTCTGGGGCAGATTTCTGGAGTCCATCCGGCGTTATGACCTCATCCAGGAGAACGACCGCATCGCGGTCTGCATCTCCGGCGGCAAGGACAGTATGTGCATGGCCAAGCTGTTCCGGCTGCTGCAGGCGCACAGCGAGATCCCCTTCGAGGTAAAGTATCTCGTCATGGATCCCGGCTATTCGGACAGTCATCGCGCCCAGATCGAGAAGAATCTGCAGTTATTGAACATCCCGGCCGAGATCTTCACCACCAATATCTTTGCGGTAGCGGAACATCTGAACGGGACCTCTCCCTGCTACCTCTGTGCCCGCATGCGCCGCGGCCACCTCTACAACAAAGCTAAGGAACTCTCCTGCAACAAGATCGCTCTCGGCCATCATCTCAACGATGCGATCGAAACGACACTGATGTCGATGTTCTACAGTTCCAAGATCGAAACGATCGTTCCCAAGGCTCACAGCGAGAACTTCCCGGGTATGGAACTGATCCGTCCGATGTATGCAGTAAGAGAGGAAGATATCCTCTCCTGGGCGGCCTACAATGATCTGCACTTCCTGCAGTGTGCCTGCTCCTTTACCGAAAACAAGGACTTTGACCGGGGCAGTTCCAAACGTCAGGAAGTCAAGAAACTGATCAAAGACCTGAAGAAAGACAATCCCGAGATCGAACGTTCGCTCTTCAACAGTCTCCATGCCGTACAGATCGAGACCTTCCCCGGCTATAAAGCCAAAGGAAACCTGCACAGCTTCTTAGAGAACTACAGCGAACGCGGCAATGATTTCGATTATGCATCCGTCAAAAAGAGCTCTGACTAGAGCTCTTTGTTTACCATATGTCTTTTCTGCACTCTCTTCAGCCAGTACAGGATCCCGATACAGAGCAGGGACAGGATACCGAAACCCAGATAGACCGGGGTATAGCTGCCGAAGAGATCGCTGAGGGCTGCCATCACGATGCCCGAGAAAGCGCTGCTCAGATAGCCGGCCGCATTGAGCCTGCCCAGATACTCCGCATAACGGTCGTTGAAGAGTTCCCGGCAGATCAGTGATGCCACCATCGTAGCCAGGAAGTAACAGAAACCGATAAAGAAGGCACAGACGATCATCAGTCCCTGCTGTCCTCCGGTAAAGAGGAAACAGGAGATCCCCAGCAGCAGGAATGCCCCGCTCAGAGCCGGCCAGCAGCCGAAACGGTCCGCCAGGGCTCCCAAGAGGATCTTGCCGGTCATATTGCCGATCATCGTCGAGGAAGAGAGCACCGCCGCCAAAGAGAGCGGCTGTTTTAACTGTTCGGTCATCAGCGAATACTGTCCGACCAGAGTCACGGCGCTGTTGCCCACCAGGACCAGAAAGAGACAGCCTAAGAAGGCCAAAGGCGCTTTGCCGATATCCTGTCCCTCGGCTTCCTTTTGCGTCTCAGAAGCCTTCCCATAGGGCTCTAAGCCCATCTCTTCCGGACGGTATACCAGTAAGACTGCACTGACCAGTAAGACCGCCAGGGCGATGCCGGCCGTGATCAGTACGGTGCTGCGCCAGCCGTAGACACTCACCCAATGGGAAGCGATGGGATTATAGACGGCCGTGGCGACGCCGGAGGCAGCCAGGGAGATGCCCAGCACCATGCCCCGGTGTTCCCGGAACCAGTTGTTGACGATGAGGGTCACCGTCACCATGATCTCGCAGCCCAAAGAGAAGCCGTTCAGAGGAGCGATCAGATACCAGAGACGGATATCGTAGAAGAAGGCCTGTGCCGCAAAGCTGCCGGCCAGTACGAGTGAAGAAAGAGCGATCAGTTTCCGGGAGTCGAAGCGCCGCAAGAGCTTCGGTACGACCAATAGCCCTCCGGCCAAAAAGATCGTACGGATCGAGGAGTACAAGGACATCTCGGCATTGCTGACGCCGAGCTCTGCCGCCATCGGTCCGAAGAATAAGGCGACAGCATTGCTTAAAAGACCGGCTCCGCCGGCTTCCAGCAGGACACAGCCCAGCAGTATCACCCAGGCATAGTGGAACTTCGGTCTTTTCATTGCTCTATTATATACAGAAAATGCCTTTTCAGGCATTTTATGGCAGCGGTACTTCTTCGACCAGTTTGGCGATCACGATCAGCCGCAGCTCCTCATGATTCTCTACACAGGTCTGCAGGGTCAGGATCTGATCGTTCTCATCCCAGGTCACTCCGGTATCGTAGAAACGGAAGAGATCGATCGCCCGTCTGTAGATCGGCAGATACTCCGCCGTATAGTTCGTCAGGAAGTACTGCATATCGTCATAGGTGTAGAGATAGGCTTTTTCGGCTTCATCGTAGATCAGCTGACAGTAGTAGACATCCGCAACTTCATAGCGCTGGATCTTGTCTTCCAGCAGCAGGTCGACATAGCGGTTCTTTTCGTAGTTGTCCTCATCGGCCAGCTGATGCAGCGGCGTAAACATGCGCGTCTGACTGGGATCCAGTTCCCGGTAGACATAGTGACCGTAAACGATCAGGTTGTGGTCTTCGCCGATCACATTGCGGAAATCCAGGAAGGTCGTTCCTTCCTCGGTATACTTCCCGCTCTCCCAGTCGACCCGCAGATAGGAATCGTTGCTGCTGCCCTGCACGACCGGAAGATCGATCAGGCCCGATTCAAAGCGCAGGGTAAAGACATAGTCACTGTTGATCGCCTCGTTTTTGGCGTACTCTTCCCGGCTCCAGCGCGTCGGCAGCGCCGCATACGGATCTTCCGTGGGTTCCGCCGTGGTATCGGCTGAAGCGGTCGGGGCCGGACTTTCCGCCGGTCCCTGCGGCGCCAGGAAAAAGCGTGCTCCCAGCACGCCTGCCAGCAGCAGGATCAGTACGGCGATAAGGATCAGTAACTTCCTGGTAGTACTATTCATTCGTCCTCGATTCAATGTAATATGCGTAGTATTCGTCGTAGGTCAGACCGCTCTCATAGACCTTTGCGGCGGTCTCTCTGCCGATATAGCGGAAATGCCAGGCTTCATATTCATAGCCGGTCACATCATCCTTCCCTTCCGGATAACGCATGATGAAACCGTACTTATGGGCATTCTCCGCCAGCCACTTCGCTTCCGGACTCTGATAGAAATCGGAGAAGTCCGTCGTCGGCGACAGGACGTCTACGACGAGTCCGGTCTGATGGTCGGAATGACCCGGCCTTGCCGAATAGGTATCGGCCGCTTCCACGCCGTCATTGGCCACATAGCTGTTATAGAGGCTGACCTGCTTGTCATAGGAACGGTAGGCGCTGACGATCAAGAGCCGCATGCCGTCAGCCGTCGCTGCCGCATCCATCTCTTCATAGGCGGCATAGGCTTCCCTGCGCAGGTAGCTCTGCAGGCCGTACTTCGCATCGATCTGCACCAGATCATCCGGAGAGTAGCCTTCCGGGAAATGGTAGTACTTGTTGATGTTGACGAGGATGCCCTTGGAAAGATCGGCTTCCTTCACATCCACGTAAGCTTCCTTATCCCTGCCGGCATTGACATATTCGACTCTCTCCCGGACCGTGTCCTTCTCTGCGGACAGGTAGGCTGCAGTCTTCTCATAGATGTAGTAAGGATCCTGCACGATCTGCAGCAGGAGATCCTTATTCTGTTCATTGACGATACCGTCATTGACCAGGCGCAGGCGCAGAGCAGCCGGAAATTCCCGATAGCGCGCATACTGCTCCAGATTGGCCTCTATAAAATTATTGTCAGCGAGGAGCGCTTTTTCCTCGCTTCCATAGATGTTTTCTTTGAATTTCTGCTGATTTTCCGCACTCAGGGCTTTTATCAGCGGATCTGCCGTCTCAACGACGGCCGGCGGCGCTGCTTCTTTCTTCGGCCACAGCCAGAGAGCCAGGTCAAAAAGCGCCAGCAGGATGGCGATCACGGAAAGGACGGTGAGCAGTCGGCGGCGTTTCATACTAACCTCTCAGGCCTGCCACCAGCGGCAGGACAGACATCACGATAAGCAGAAAAGCCGTCAGGACGATAACGGCTTTACGGAAATTCATTCTTCTACGGCCTCCAGAGCGATCTTCATCATGTTGGTAAAGGAAGTCTGGCGTTCTTCGGCCGTGGTCTCCTGATGGGTCACGAAGGAATCGGAGATCGTTAAGAGACAGGCGGCTTTCTTGCCCAGGACCTGCGCATTCGCAAAGAGGGCGAAACTCTCCATTTCCACAGCGATGCAGCCCTTCTCCAGCAGATCCTTGACATAGTCGTTTCCGCCTTCGCGGTAGAAGACGTCGCTGGAATGGATGCAGCCTTCGTGCAGGTCGATGCCCAGCTTATGGGCGCTGGCCCGCAGTTTCTCATTCAGTTCCTCACTGGGATAGGTGAACTGGCCTTCGTGCTTGCTGGCGACCCAGGCATAGGAAGATTCACTGAAGGCTTTGGTAGCCAGTACGACATCGTAGAGGTCTACCGTATCGGAGTAAGCACCGGCGGAACCGATGCGGATGATGTTTTCGACACCGTAGAACTTATAGAGCTCATAGGAGTAGATGCCGATGCTGGGCATGCCCATGCCGGAACCCATGACCGATACCTTCTTCCCGTTGTAGGAACCGGTATAGCCGTACATGCCGCGGACGGAGTTGAACTGGACCGGATCATCCAGGAAGGTCTCCGCAATGAAGCGGGCCCGCAGCGGATCGCCGGGCATCAGCACGGTCTTGGCGATCTCTCCGAAGTTTGCCTGATTATGCGGTGTAGCCATCTCTATTTCCTCCCGTAGTTCTGTAAGATGTTGCTTTCGAAGGAGAAGACCTTCTTTTCTTTATCACGCTGGCGCTTGATAGCCAGATCGATCAGCTTATCGCATTCTTCACTGAAATTCATGCCGGCTGCTTCCCAGAGATAGAAAGCCAGCGAACCGGGGATCGAGTTGATCTCGTTGACATAGATCCGATCATCCTTATCGATCATGAAATCGATACGGACGACGCCCTGGGCATTGAGAGCCTTAAAGGTCGCGACCGCCAGTTTCTTGACCGCCTCGGTCTGCCCTTCCTTCAGCTCAGCCGGAACTTTGCGGGCCGTAGAAGCCATACCCTTGGAAGCTTTGGCCGGAGCCTTGGCGGGAACTTTCGCGCCTTTTGCCTTGCCGCCGCCCAGATACTTCTCACCGAAGCCCAGAAAACCTTCCCGGGTCACTTCTTCGACTTCGCTGGGCGTTCCTTCGCCGATGCTGCCCATGACCGAGCAGTTCACTTCCCGGAAACCTTCCAGTTTCTTCTCGACAACGACCTTGAAGTCGAACTTTCCGGCTTCGCGGACCTTCTCCAGGAACTCATCAGCATTCTCCGCAAAGGTGATGCCGATCGAAGAGCCGAGGTTGGCCGGTTTCAGGATCAGCGGATAGCCGAGCTCATCCGCTTTCATCTGGTAAGGAGCCGGATCTTCTTCAAATTCCTTCATATTGATCGCAAACCAGGGGATGATCGGCAGTTTATTGAAGGCGAGGACCTCCTTCATGATCTCCTTGTCCTGACCGATCGCCGAACCCAGGACATTGCTGGAAGTATAGGGCAGTCCCAGCATCTCCACATAGCCCTGCAGAGTACCGTCTTCGCCGCCCGTTCCGTGCATGACCAGGAAGGCGACGTCGATCTCCTGCTGGGTATGTTTGAAGAAGGATTCTTTGACCGGACGCATGTAGACATGTTCGCCGTCCTTATAGAAAGAGACCTTCTGCAGCTTTGCCGTAAGCTGATTCAGATCTCCGTAGTTAGCCAGGTCAAAAAGCTCAGGACCGCTGTAGAAATCGCGGTTCTTGGCAATATAGACCGGAATGACTTCGTATTTATCTGCATCCAGCGCATGCAGCGCCTGATTGGCGCTGATGCAGCTGACTTCGTGTTCACAGGACTGTCCGCCGAAAAACACGCCGACTCTGATCTTCATAATGTTCCTCCAATTCTCAATTATTATAGCGCAATCACTTTAAGAAGGCATCCGGCAGGTCATTCTCCAGCAGGATGGTGTCAGACGGCGTGAAGCGCGTATAGATGTAACCGAAAGCTTCTTTCTCGCTGTTGACGCAGAGGATCTGCTCCTCCGGATAGCCGCTCTCTTTCAGACCTTCCAGCAGGGCTTCCTTCTCCAGCTCGCCGACCAGGATGACGAAGTCCGCCTTCCCCTTCATGTAAGCGCCGAAAGCCTTGTTTTCCTGGTATTCGCTGCCGCCCAGATCGATCAGACCGGGGGTGACGATGACCCGCTTCCCGCTCATCCTCTCCAGCACATCCAGCGACTGCCGGCAGCCGACCGGGTTGGAGTTGAAGGCGTTGTCCAGGAAACGGTAGCCGTTGATGATCTTCTTCTGCAGGCGGTGTTCGATCGGCCGGACTTCCTTCAGATACTTCCGGGTCTCTTCCGGCGTGATGCCCATCTCCAGAGCGAGGGCGATCGCCAGCAGGCAGTTCATGACGTTGTTTTCCCCGAGCAGTTCGGTCTCGTAGGCATATTCTTTCCCTTTGATCACGGCCTTGAAGGTCGAACCGTTCTCCCCGTAGTCGATGTCTTTGCCGACGATATCCGCATCGGTGTTATGGATCCCGACGGTGACCGTGCGGACCTTGTTTTCGAGAGGATAGTCCCGGATATAGGGATTGTCGACATTGAGGATGCCGACACCGTCGGCAGGCAGTTTCTCGATGGCCTGCATCTTCTCCTTGATGATGTTCTCAAGGGAACCGAAGGTATTCAGATGCTGGGGACCGATCGAGGTGACCATGCCGTAGGTAGGCTTCACGAAATCCATCAGGTAACTGATCTCTCCGACATGGTCGGCGCCCATCTCGCAGACGAAGACCTGATGGGTGGGTTTCAGATACTCGCGGACCGTACGGGTGATGCCCATCGGGGTATTGTAGGAAGCCGGGGTCTTCAGGGTGTAGTAATGTTCGTTCAGCAGATCGCCGACGATATTCTTGACCGAAGTCTTGCCGAAGGAACCGGTGATGCCGATCTTCTTCAGCTGCGGGCTCTCTTTGAGGATCTTCCGGGCTTCATTCTCATAGTGCTGCCTGACAGCCTTTTCTAACGGCAGGGTCAGGGCAGCCATCGGATAGATCAGGAGATACGGCAGTAAGAGCGCTGCACAGAAGCCGAGGCAGGGCCGCAGCCGGTAGAACAGCAGATAGACCAGAACGGACAATACCGTCAGGAAAACGATCTGTCGTTTGACTCTGGCCGTATAGACCAATGGTTTGACATAATCCTGCTTCTTCTCGTCCTGATACAGCTTCCAGGCATAGGCCAGCGCAGCGATGCTGCAGAGCAGGATGCCCAGATCTCCCTTCAGGACATTGCCGACCAGCAGGAAGAACAGGATCAGGATCAGCGTCAGGGAAGGGCGGAAGTTGCTTTTGCGGAACAGCCAGGAAGTATAACGGTAGAATTCATAGCGGTTCTGCTGAAACATGTGCAGGGCTTTCTTGGCCGGGATCAGGCTCAGGGCACAGACCGCCAGAAAACCAAAGATCTTAATTACAGTAGTCATTCTTCAAAAAAGCCTCCAGGACCCGGTTAAAACGGTCTGCCTGATGGAAATAGGCATAGTGATCATCTCCGGCAAAGGTCACGAGCGTGGCATTGGGCATCTCTTTCTCCATGTATTTTCCCTTCTCCAGCGGTGTTGCTTCGTCTTTCTCGCCGAAGACCAGCAGAGTCTCCGTCGGGATCTCCTTCAGGAAGGGAGAGACATCGTCATTGACGACCTTGACGAAAGTCGAGCGCATCACCCCGCTCGCATTGCGGTAGTCCTCGGAACCGGACTTGTTCTGCAGGGAAGTCAGATACTTCCGGAAAGGCGGCAGGGAAAGGATCTTCTTGCCCAGCTTGTAGGTATAGGTACGCCAGTACCAGTCGATCCCCCGTTTGTCTCTTACGCCGGCAGCACCGGTCAGCACCATCTTCGAGACCTTGTAGTCACGGGCATAGTGCAAGGCCATCCGGCAGCCGAAGGAATGAGCGATGAAGATCGGATCTTCCACCCCGAACTGCACCAGAAAGTCCCTTAAGAAGGCCGTATAGTCTTCTACGCCGTAAGGAACAGGGGGTTCCTGGCTCTGCCCGAAACCGGGCAGGTCAAGGTTGTAAACAGTAAAATGGGGTTCCAGAAAGAGAGCGATGGCACGCATCATCTCTACGTTCTGACCCCATCCGTGTAAGAGGACGACGGACCGGTCACCCTGACCGGTCTTTTCATAGTAACAGGAGATCTCCCGGACTGTACAAAAACTCATGGCTCTATTATAGCCTATTCCTACTGCTTTTTCTTACGCTTATTCTGCGGAACGATACGGAAGACGACGCCGTCGGAAGTATTGGCCCCGCTGACGTGATAACCGTAGGTCTCACAGACCTTCTTGACGATGGAGAGGCCCAAGCCGAAATTGCCGTTGCTGCCCTTCTCATAGGGTTTGAAGAGCTTCTCGATACGCTCGTCGCTCATCTTGCCGCCATCGTTGTAGACTTCCAGCAGATCTTCCCGCAAGGTGACCCTTACCAGGCTCCTGGCATAGCGCAGAGCGTTGTCCAGGAGGTTCTCCAGCACGATCCGCCAGGGATCTTCTTCGCCGTGGAAAGAGACATCGGCCAGATTGGTATCGATACGGATATCAGAGCGCAGGACCTTGACCGACATGATCGCTTTCTGAACGACCGGGATCATCGGCAGGGAAGCACCCTTCTCGGCATTGTCCATCAGGTAGCCCATCTTGTTGAAGGTGATCAGACTATAGACCTTCTTCTCCAGACGGTCGGCATGTTCGATGATGACGTCGACGCTCTTCTCCAAAGTACCGTAGGGATAGATGCCGTCCTTGATCGATTCCGAATAGGACTTGATGGTCGCGATCGGTGTCTTCAGGTCATGGGAGATGTTCTGGATCATCTCTTCACGGATCTGCTGCTGTTTCTGCAGCTCCTGCTGCATATCCACCAGCGCTTCGGCCACTTCACCGATCTCATCGCGGCGTTCGATATTCAGCCGGGGATTCTGTCCGTCCCGGATCTTTTCGATGTAGGAACGCATCTGGTTCAGCGGACGCAGCAGGGTAAAGATCCAGATCACGATGAAGAGGATCAGCAGGAAGATGACCGCCAGAGTGACGTTGATGACGCTGTCGAAGAGGGCCCGTTCAAAAGCGCTGCGGTAATTGGGCGACAGGACCGAGATCAGGGTCAGTCCCTGATCCAGGGAGCGGACATAGTAGGAAGTCTCATGACCGTTGATGCGCATGCTGCCGCTGCCTTCCTGCGTAGCCGCAAAGATCCGCTGCAGGGCAGCATCCTGTTCTTCACTGACTTCGCTCTGTACGATCCCGTTCTGATCCAGTACGAAATGCGAGACATTGACGTCTTCGAAAGGACTGCCGTGATCACGGTAGACCAGGTATTCCCGCTGGGAACGCTGCAGATAGTCGTACATCTGGGAATCGATGAAGGTATCGATGTTTTCGGAAAGGAAGGTAAAGGAAAAGAGGCCGAAGATCAGTAAGGCCAGAAACCCGATCGACAGGAACTGCTGGACCAGGTTGAAACTGTTGACCCACAGACGCAGCCGTTTCATCCTAAGCGGTACCCAAAGCCATAGATCGTACGGATCGAGATGTTCGGCATCTTCTTGCGCAGACGGCGCAGCGTATCGTCAACGACCCGGTCGGAACCGTAGAAATCGCTGCCCCAGACCTGAGCCAGGATCTGTTCCCGCAGGAAAGCCGTGCCCCGGTTCTTGGCAAACAGCATCAATAGATCGAACTCCTTCGTCGTCAGATCCAGCGCCTTGCCGCTCTGGTAAACGATGCGTTCGTTCTCATCGATCTCATAGCCGTCGACTTCGATCCTTTCGTCGCTGCGGTAGACCCGGCGGATGACATTATTGACCCGTAAGACGAGCTCCTTGGGAGAGAAAGGCTTGGTGATATAGTCGTCGCTGCCCTTTTCCAGACCGATGATGCGGTCGAATTCCTTATCCCGGGCGCTCATGAAGATGACCGGCGTATTCCGGTTCCTTTCCTTGATCTCTTCCAGCAGATCAAAGCCGCTCTTGTCGTCCAGCATGATGTCCAGCACCCAGAGATCGCAGGGATCATCCAGATGGGTATAGGCTTCATCGAAGGTCAGATAGGAACGGATGATATAGCCTTCTTTCTCCAGATAACGTTTGACCAGTTCGTTCAGGTCTTTCTCGTCTTCTACGACATTGATGATCCTTTTCATAGCCCTATTCTAACAGGAAAAGGGGACAATGTCCCCTTATGCTGCGTATCCTTTCGCTTTGATCAGATCGATGACAGCGTCATCGTACTGCCGGCAGAGCTCATCGCTCTCCGCTTCGGTCATGACCCGGATCAGCGGTTCCGTACCGGAGGGACGGACCAGGATGCGGCCGTTGTCGCCCAGCGCTTCGGCCACTTCGTTGATCTTGGCTTTGATCTCTTCATCCTGCAGGACCACGTTCTTGTCCTTGACCCGGACGTTGATCAAGAGCTGCGGGAAGACCTTCAGTTCATCGCAGAGTTCGTTGATGGACTGACCCTTCTTCTTCATGACTTCCAGGACGTTCAGAGCGGTCTTGACGCCGTCTCCGAAGTATCCGCTGTAGGTATTGATGATATGGCCGGACTGTTCGCCGCCCACGACATAGCCCTTGGCCCGCAGGCAGTCCACGACGTTCTTGTCGCCGACCGGCGTGATCGCATAGGAGATGCCCTTCTTGTCCAGAGCTTTCTTGAGACCGATGTTGGACATGACGGTAGTGACCAGATGGTTGCCCTGCAGTTTTCCTTCTTCCTTCAGGTAGCAGGCCAGCAGATACATGATCTTGTCGCCGTCGACGACCTGACCCTGGGGATCAACGGCCAGGACCCGGTCGGCATCGCCGTCAAAGGCGAAACCGATGTCATAGCTCCCCTTCTTCACCGCTTCCTGCAGTCCTTCCAGATGGGTGGAACCGCAGTTGGTGTTGATATTGATGCCGTCGGGAGCGCTGTTCATGACGGTATAGTCGGCATGGAGCCGGCGGAAGACTTTCTCCGCAGTGGTGCAGCTGCCGCCGTTGCAGAGGTCGAGCAGGATCTTCGTGCCGCTGAGATCGGTCGGATACGTCCGGCAGAGCCAGTCGACATAGTGATCGATGCCTTCCGCATAGGCGGTGATATGGCCGATCTCCTTCCCTTCTGCCCGGGGCAGTTCGAAGAGGTCGTCCATGTAGTCCTCGATCGGATCTTCCAGATCATCCTTGATCTTGAGACCGTCGGTCCCGAAGATCTTGATGCCGTTGTCGTGATAGGGGTTATGGCTGGCGGAGATCATGATCCCGCAGTCAAAGTCTTCGTTGGCGATCAGGTAAGCCAGACAGGGCGTGGTGCCGTAACCCATCAGAAGGGCATCTCCGCCGCTCTCGGCGATACCGGAAGCCAGCGCTGCCTCGAACATGCTGCTGGAGAGGCGGGTATCCTTGCCGATCAGGATCCGGCCCTTGCCGTTTTTCCGATAGTAGTCTCCGACATAGCGTCCGATCTTATAGACCTTGCTGACCGTCAGGTCTTTGTTGGCTTCGCCGCGTACACCGTCAGTTCCAAAATATCTTCCCATGTTGTCCTCCTATTCGGGTTCGACCAGAGTCAAGGTGATGCTGCTGCGGTCAAGACTGCACTTGACGAACATGTTTCCGGCAAATTCCACCTGCAGCGGCAGGGTATGGGTGCCGGGTTCCAGACCTTCGACATCGATATAGACATAGATGTCGGAAGAAGAAACTTTCTCGATATTGGCCGCCGTACCGGTAACGATGGCTGTTACCGTCGTGCCGCCTTCGACATCGACTGCCCCGTAACCGTTGTTGTTGTTGCGGTAGACGATGTTGATGCCTTCGATCTCTCTCGTCTCCGCACCGGCCATCGTCGTACGCAATGTCACGTTGGTGACATCCGCCGAGGAGACACCGGCAGGCAGAGTGATCGGGGCGATGATCTCGGTATCGGAGATCAGGGTAGAGGCATCCAGATAGGCCGTTACGCTGCCGATCTCGGCCAGCACCGCTTCCGGCGCATAGATATCCGTAGTCTGGTGATCCATCTGAATGGAATCGATAGCCAGTCCGGCCGGTACTTCACCGCTCAGAGCGAGGGTGATCGGAACGGTCTTGTGCGGAGAGCTGACCGCCACATTGACGGTGACCGTATTGGGGTCGATCTCGGCATTGACGACCTGTCCGCTGCGGTCATAGGCCACTAACGGCGCTTCCTGCTGGAAATCAGCGGTCTGTCCGGCAACGTCGATCAGCGCTTTGACCATCGCGATCGAATCCAGAGTATCCTGCGAAGCACGGATGTTGACGCGGCTGGTATCTCCGCCGAAGACCGGCGTGCCCAGGATGTAGCGGGCATCCAGCTGGTTGGTATTGACGAAGTCATAGTCCAGTTCGAACTGACGGGTCGTCTTTCTCTTTAAGGTGATCTGCGTCTCGGAAGGCGTGACGGTCAGGGAAACGTTGTTGCCGTAACCGGTCGCGGTCAGAGAAGCGGTATGGGTGCCTTCGGTATAGCCTTCCAGGTCCATCAGACAGTAGCCGCTCTTGGCTGCGGCCGCATTGACGTTGGCGGCATCGCCGGTGATGATGACCTGACAGGAGGTCGGCACCCCGGAAAGCTCGAAGGATTCATCGTTATAGCGGGCAGTCACGCTGACTCCGGTCAATGTCCGGGCATTGGACAGCGCGGCCGTAAAGAGACTGTTCTCGGCATCGAAGTTCACGACCAGATACATCAGGATGGCCAGGATCAGCGAGACCAGACCGAGGTATTTGCGGCTGAAGATGAGACGGTCGACCAGCGAAGAGACGAAACGCACGAAACGGAAGATCGTGGCTTCCACGTTCGCATAACCGGTCGATACCCGTTTGGACTGATTGGCGATCTTTTTTGCCAGTTCTACTTTTTCCGAAGGGTCCTGAGTCTGTCTATTGTCCTTCACGCTCTTCCCCTCCTTCATCCAGGATATGGAATTCCTGAGTATTGTCCTTGATATCGATCGCTTCCGTCAGGACCTCCTGCGGATGCTGCTGTTCATATTTCAGGCGGTTGTTGACCGGGATCTTCATATCCAGACCCTGTTCCTCCTGCGGCTTTTCCTCTTCCTCATTGCGGCGTACGAAGAAGGAAGAGAAGATATTGCGGTGTTCCTTGTCCTTCTCTTTCTCAACGATCAGGTCCGGTTCGTCCTCGATCAGCAGGGCGCTGCGTTCACGGCTCTGCTTGCGGATCTCGATCTCGTCGTTGCAGATGACCCGGCGCAGATAGTCCTTCAGCTGTTTCTCGTCGACGGTGAAGATCTTGCCCTTCTCGGCGATCGAGATCGCGGAGGTCTCTTCGGAAACGACGATGGTCAGGGCATCGGTGACTTCGGAGATACCGAGCGCAGCACGGTGTCTGGCCCCGTAACGGGAAGAGAGGTTGGCATTGGTCGGCGGGAAATAGGCGCTGGCGCAGGCGATGCGGTCACCCTGGATGATGACGGCGCCGTCATGCAGCGGAGTGGTGGTCATGAAGATCGACGACAGCATCTCCTTAGACACTTCCGAATTGACCTTCAGACCGGTACGGATATAGTCCTGCATGGACTGGCTCTGTTCGATGGAGATCAGAGCGCCGACTCTGGCCTGGGAAAGAGCCAGGACCGCTTCATAGACTTCCTCGACCAGTTTCTCCTTCTCATTCGTCAATAACGAAGAGATGCTGGAGAAGGCATTGCTTTTGCCTAAGCGTTCCAGAAGACCGCGGATCTCCGGCTGGAAGATGATGATGGCCGCTAAGAAGCCCCAGTTGATGAAAGTATCCGAAAAATAGGCGACGGTCGAAAGACCGAAGAGCTTGGCGATACCGTTAACGAGCAGGATCAGGATGACCCCTTTAAATATCTGGATCGTACGGGCGTTATTGCGTACGAATTTGATCGCGTAGTACAGGACGAACCACATGATCGCAATATCAAAGAAGATACGGGATATCGTCCAGATGCTCTGAATCGTCAGATTGATATTGTAATCCGGCAAAAACGTTCCCTCCTTAACTTTCGTATTATAGCACAGACTGGATAGCTCTGGAATTTCCTCTTTTCATTCGCTACAATAGTTTGGATGAATAACGAAAATGTCCTCACTGTCCCCTATCAGGACAAAGAGATCTATATCGTCAAGACTGCGCATGTTTCGCGCACCTCCGTCGAAGACGCCCGTTCCTGCATCGAAGAGATCGCTCCCGACAGCATCTGCATCGAACTGGACAGCGACCGTTACCAGTCACTGACCTCGAAGGACCGCTGGGAGAACACCGATCTCGTCGAAGTGATCAAACAGAAACGGGTCGGTTTCCTGCTGGTCAATACCATCCTGGCCTCTTTTCAGCGGCGCATCGCCAAGAACCTGGAGACTTCCTCCGGCGGCGAGATGCTGGAAGGGATCCGTCAGTCGCAGTCCCGCAATATCCCGCTGGTCCTGGCGGACCGTCCGGTCAAGCTGACCTTCTCGCGGATCTGGAACTCCCTGGGTCTCATGGAGAAAGGAAAGCTCTTAGTGACCATCCTCTCTTCCATCTTTGAAGACGAGGAGATCTCCGAAGAAGATCTGGCTGCCTTAAAGGAATCCGATGCCCTGGAAGCAGCCCTGGCCGATGTCGGGAAGGAATTTCCGGTCGTCAAGCGCATCCTGGTCGATGAACGCGACCAGTACCTGGCCAAGAAGATCCGGGAAGCGCCCGGCAAGAAGGTCGTAGCCATCGTCGGGGCGGCCCACGCCAACGGCATCATCCGCAATCTGAATACTCCGGTCGATACCGGAAAACTGGAAGATACTTCCAAAAAGAAGTCTTCGCTGGGCATCGTCAAATGGCTGATCCCGCTATTGATCATTGCGATCGTCGGCTATACGCTCTATGTCAACCGCAGCACCGGTCTCGCCCAGATCCGTTCCTGGCTCATATGGAACGGCGGTCTCTCCGCGGTCGGTACGATCCTGGCCGCCGGACATCCCCTGGCCGTCCTCACTTCCTTCTTCCTGGCGCCCCTGACCTCGCTCAATCCCCTGCTGGCTGTCGGCTGGTTCTCCGGGATCGTACAGGCCAGAGTCACCAAGCCGAAGGTAAAGGACTTTGAGAGATTAGGCGAAGACACTGAGACCCTGAAGGGCTTCCGCACCAACAAGGTCACCCGGGTACTGCTGGTAGTGGTGCTGGCCAACGTCTTCTCCACCATCGGCACCTTCGTTTCCGGTGTCGATATCCTCGCTTCCTTCCTTTCCATCTTCCGTTAAGGACCCTGCGGTCCTTTTCTTTTTGTTACTATAGAAGAGATGAAGAAGATGTTACTGACTGCACTGTTGCTGCTAAGTGCCTGCAGCGCTCCGGCTCCGTCCGCGGTACCGCAGGAGACTCTGCGTCCTGCGGCAACTCCCCGGCCGACGCCCCTGCCGGCTTCGACAGCGACCCCGCAGCCCTCTGAAAACAGTGATCCCTACGGACTCAGCTTCCGCAGCTCTTCCTACTTCGAAGAAGCTTCCCTGCGGGAAAGGCTCTCTCATTCCCCGCTGGAATACTGCTCGCAGGTATCCGAGGAAGGAAAGAGCACGGTCCTGACCTGGAACTTAAAAAGCAGCGGCGAAGAAGTCTACCGCTGCACCTGCCGCTACGTGAATAAGACCGGGGTCAGCGAGCCCACGCAGGTCAGCTGCCAAAAGGGGGAAGCCTTCTCCGCCTGGCAGAACGGGGATGGCTCTTTGCAGCGTTATTACGTGATGCCGGAAGCCGATGACCGTATCGACATGTTCGTATATCCGAAAAGCAGCAGTTATTACGAGAAATACTTCATCCTCGGCAAATACAGCGATATGCGCTGTGAGATCCGGGGCAATGATATTTGCTTTGACTACTACTGGTATCAGGACGGAGAGGAGCCTCTGCTGGTCTATCACTCTTCGGCAATAAACTACCGGACCGTTTCCGGCGAACGGTATCATGAAGAGCTCTGGGAGCTCTACGAAGAATCCCGGAAGAATATCGACATCATCCCCTACGAGGATTATCCCCGGGACAGCGATCCTTACGAGATCTGGCGGCAGTGGGAGAAACAGGAAGATGCCCGCCGGGAGGAAGAAGACCTGCAGGAAAGGATCGAAGAGTATTGCTCCTGCGGTGACGAGGAAGACCTCTATGAGCTCTACCGGGAGGACTTTGACGATATCGATGATGCGACTGCCTTCTGGGAGAATCACTGTCAGTAAACAAAAAGAGACCTGCGTCTCTCAGCCTGTTGACAAAGTCGGCTTTGGCCGACTTTGTCATTGTATGCATTTTCTGATTACCACTTTTGCACCTTATAAGCACTAATAATGGGATCTAACCATCATATTCCCTTGGTATACGCATTGTTTCTCCCACTTTT